>NZ_JBKBXB010000013.1:0-69778 GCF_046313975.1 Hyphomonas sp.
TGTCGCATACGGACATGATGTCCACGCTGCAGGCCATCATCAGCGGCCAGATCATCGGTGTACGGCTGATTTCGCCGGAAGCGAACACGCGCTGGGCTGAGCAGAACCAGCAAGGCATGCGCTCGCTGATCGACTATGTGACGGATGGGCAGGCCCTGATGCAGAATGATGCGGGCGACTGAACGTCAGAGGCCTTCGGTGCGGATCACGCGGCGCTGATTGTCGATATAAATCTCCGCGCCGGGGCGGCGCCCGCCGGAAAGCATGCGGCGGGTGAGGCGTTCATAGTGCTGAACGAAATTCAGGACCCATGCACGGCGCTCATCCGTCATCGCTTCACCCCGCGAGGCCAGCAGGCCCGCTTCCTGTTCGAGGCGCCATCCGGGCACGCAGTCAAAATCCGGCGCGAGAATGTGCAGGAAACCATCCGCCCTGTCCCAGAGCGCGGAATAGTCGCCCGCGAGATCCGCTTCCTGCGCGCGCCGCCAGGTTCCGTCTGTGTCAGACGCTTCCACATCATTGATGGGCGGTGTGGCGGGCGCGTCCGGCTCCGGCAGCACGCCCATCATCCAGCCCTCAATCACAATCGCCGCCGGCCGCCCCCGGACGGTGCGCCACATGGAATGGGGCAGGGGCCGGTCGGCGGCCTTGTTGAAGATCGGAATGTCGAATTCTGTGCCCGGGCCGGTAGAGCGCAGGACGTTGATCATCAGGTTGAGCAACGCAAGCTTGTGCGTGCCGGGCGGGCCGCGGACTTCGAACAGCGCATTGCCTGCGCCGCGCGCCCGGCGCTGTTCCGGCGTGGCATAGAAATCATCAAGGCTGGCGCCGACGATGCGGCGCTGAATCCTGCCGAGCGCTTCGGCAAGCGCGGTGGACTTGCCGGAGCCCTGCGCGCCGGAAAGGAAGAGGACGGGAACATGGCCGGGCGCGGAGGCGGCGATGTGGCCTTCGATCCAGCGCTGGACCAGCGGGGCGATTTCATTGGCCATGCCGGATCAGTCCGTGAGCGGAAGATCGAGCAGCAGGGCGGGGTCGATGTAAAAGTCGCCGTCGCGGTCGCTGCTGGCGGCGTTGCGCCATTTGACGCCCCAGTGCAGGTGCGGCCCGGAGGAGCGGCCCGTATTGCCGGCGCGTCCGATCGGCTCGCCGAGGCTGACTGCCTGGCCCGCGGTGACGCCGACATCCGATAGGTGCATGAACACCGACAGGAGGCCGTGGCCGTGGTCCAGAAAGATGGTGCCGCCTTCGTAGTAGAGGTCGGCCTCGGCGAGGGTGACGATGCCGGGGGCGGGGGCGAAGATGGGCGCGCCGACAGGGGCGGCAAAGTCGAGGCCGAGATGCACGGACTCCGAGCTACAGGCCGCGCCTGACGTTTTCGACACGCCCGTATAGCGCCGCACCGGCCCGAAGAGCGAAGAGCGCGGCGTGGTGGAGGGCGAGACAAAGCCGGCCGTGGCGCCGGGGCCCTCCTCGAAAGTGGCGAAGGCGGCTTGCTTCTGCTCCCAGCTGCGCGCGGCATGGGCTTTCTGCTCGGGCGTGCGGGCATCGACCTTGTCGCAATCAACGCCGGTGACCGTGCGCCGCTCGTCCTGGCGGGGGGCGATCTCGAGTTCGGTCTCAAACTCCCGGCCGAAGATGGCGATACGCTCTGGGGCGAGGCGCGAGAGGCCGTAATGGACATAGCCGTCCGGCCCGGCCGTGAAGTCGGCCTCGCCGATGCGGAAGGTGTCGCCGGGTGCGCCGCGGCACAGGATGAGGCCGCCCTGTTTCAGGATGCCGCCGCAACGGGCAGGCGGCGCGTCCTCTTCCGAGATGTCTTCCGGGGGCGCCCCGATTTCTTCCGGAGCAGTTGAGCCTTCAGAGGCGGCAAGAGGCGGGCCGCTTGAGGTCGCAGCAGAACAGGCCGCCACGAGAAGCAGCACGATGACGCCGGCGAAAGACTTCACAGCCTTTTCAGGACTTCGGCGGGGTGAGGCGTTTTGCGGCGGCTTCGGCATCCCAGTAGGCCTCCTGCAGGTCAACGCTCCAGTAGCGCAGCGCATTGAGTGGGATCTGCCGGCCAGTGACCGCGCAGGTGACATAAGTGCCGGGCGAGAGGATGTCGAAATCCGCGTCGCCATAGCGGATACGGGCCTCGCCGCCGTGATTTCCGGATCGTGTGAGCATGCCCGGAGCATGCCAGACGGGGCGGCAGAAGAAAAGTGAGCTGTTCACAAGTTTCTGCTTTGTTCTCCGGAACAAATAGTGTACACACGCCTCAGAGATGGCAATCGGGGGCCTTGCCAAACTGGCCCCTATGGTAGACCAAAGGAGACGACTCGTGAGCAAGGCTGTACTCACCCTCGTGGATAAGGATTCAGGCGTGGACAAGCAAAAGGCCCTCGAAACGGCGCTCGGGAATATCGAGCGCTCCTTCGGCAAGGGCTCCGTGATGCGCCTGGGCGACAAGAAATCCATGGACATCGAGGCGGTCTCGACCGGCTCGCTGGGCCTCGATATCGCGCTCGGCATCGGCGGCCTGCCGAAGGGCCGGATCATCGAGATTTTCGGGCCGGAAAGCTCGGGCAAGACGACGCTGTCGCTGCATTGTGTGGCCGAGGCCCAGAAGAATGGCGGCGTCTGCGCCTTCATCGACGCGGAACACGCGCTGGACCCGGTCTATGCGGCGAAACTGGGCGTCGACCTGGACGATCTGCTGGTTTCGCAGCCTGATTCGGGCGAGCAGGCGCTGGAGATTGCCGATACGCTGGTGCGCTCGGGCGCGGTGGACCTTCTGGTCATCGACTCGGTGGCGGCGCTGACGCCGCGCGCCGAGCTTGAAGGCGAGATGGGCGACCAGCTGCCGGGCCTGCAGGCCCGCCTGATGAGCCAGGCGCTGCGCAAGCTCACCGGCTCGATCTCCAAGTCGAAATGCATGGTGATCTTCATCAACCAGATCCGCATGAAGATCGGCGTGATGTTCGGCAACCCGGAGACCACCACGGGCGGCAATGCCCTGAAATTCTACGCTTCCGTGCGCCTCGATATCCGCCGTATCGGCCAGATCAAGGAGCGCGAGGAAGTCATCGGCAACCAGACGCGCGTCAAGGTTGTGAAGAACAAGGTCGCCCCGCCCTTCCGGCAGGTGGAATTCGACATTCTTTACGGTGAGGGTATTTCCAAGACCGGCGAACTGCTTGATCTTGGGGTCAAGGCCAATGTCGTCGAGAAATCGGGCTCCTGGTTCTCCTATAATGGCGAGCGCATCGGGCAAGGCCGCGAAAAGGCGCGCCAGTTCCTGAAGGAAAACCCGGCCATGGCCAACGAGATCGAGGACGCCGTGCGGCGCAATGCGGGCCTGTTGGCGGAAGAGCTGCTGGCGGCCGGCATGGAAGCCGGCGAGGATGACGCCCCGGACGCCGCTGAAGGCTGACCGGCGCGCCGGATAATACAGGATAGCGGGTCACCGGCCTTCGGGCCGGGCCCGCGCGCCAGACCGGAAAGCAGGCACAAGGGGCCTCGCCGACCGGGCTGGCAAGCTTCCGGCCTATCGATCTCCGGGCTGGAAGAGTCCCCTTTGCGGCGCGCCTTGTCTTGGCGGGCTGCAAAGGGGCCTTTATATCGCCTCTGTAATCCTTCCTGCGCCTCGTCTATGGCGGGTGCGGGAATCTCCATTCGGGCAAGGACCAAGAGGGCAGATGCAAGGCGTAAATGAAATCCGGGAAACGTTCCTCAGCTATTTTGAGAAGAACGGACACGCGCGCCGGCCCTCGGCCCCGCTAGTGCCGCAGAACGACCCGACCCTGTTGTTCGTCAATGCCGGCATGGTGCCGTTCAAGAACATCTTCACCGGTGCCGAGAAGCCCTTCGCGCCGCGCGCGGTGACCTCGCAGAAATGCGTGCGTGCCGGCGGCAAGCATAACGACCTCGACAATGTCGGCTATACGGCCCGCCACCACACCTTCTTCGAGATGCTGGGGAACTTCTCCTTCGGCGACTATTTCAAGGAGGATGCGGTCCATTTCGCCTGGGACCTGGTGACGAAGGATTACGGGCTCGACCCGAAACGCCTCCTCGTGACGGTCTATGCCGAAGACGAAGAGGCCGCCACGATCTGGAAAAAAGTCGCCGGCCTGCCGGACTCGAAAATCATCCGTATCGGGACGAGTGACAATTTCTGGTCGATGGGCGATACTGGCCCGTGCGGCCCGTGTTCGGAGATTTTCTTCGATCATGGCGACAAGGTCTGGGGTGGCCCGCCCGGCAGCGCGGAGCAGGACGGCGACCGGTTCATCGAAATCTGGAACCTCGTCTTCATGCAGTTCGAGCAGCATGAGGGCGGCAAGCGCACGAACCTGCCCAAGCCCTCCATCGACACGGGCATGGGGCTGGAGCGCGTTGCGGCCGTGCTGCAGGGCAAGCACAACAATTACGAGATCGACCTGTTCCGTGCGCTGATCGATGCGGAGGAATCCGTCTATCGCCAGAAAGCTGAAGGCGACAAGACGGCCTCCTTCCGCGTCATCGCGGACCATCTGCGCACATCTGCCTTCCTCGTGGCAGACGGAGTACTGCCGTCGAATGAGGGGCGCGGCTATGTGCTGCGCCGGATCATGCGCCGGGCGATGCGCCACGGCCACATGCTCGGCGCGCGCGAGCCGCTGATGCACAAGCTCGTGCCGGCCCTCGTTGCCCAGATGGGCAAGGCCTATCCGGAGCTCGGCCGCGCGCAGGTCGCCATCGAGGCGGCGATCGAACAGGAAGAGGCCCGCTTCCAGCGCACCCTCGGCAACGGCCTAGCCCTGCTCGACAAGGCGGTCTCCGAACTGAAGCCCGGCGCCGCGCTGCCCGGCGATGTCGCGTTCAGCCTGTCAGACACGTTCGGCTTCCCGCTCGACCTGACGCAGGACATCCTGCGCGGCCGCGGCCTTGAGGTGGATGTGGCCGGATTCGAGACGGCGCTGGAAGTCCAGCGCGAGAAAAGCCGCGCTGCAGGCTTCTCCTCCGGTGATCAGGCCACGGATGAAATCTGGTTTGATGTGCGCGGCCGGCTCGGCGCTACGAAATTCACCGGCTATGGCAATCTTGCCGGAGAAGGCAAGCTCGTCGCGGCGGCCATGGGCGGCGAACTCGTGGACACGGTCGCGCCTGGCCCTGCAGAACTGGTGTTTGACGCGACGCCCTTTTACGCCGAATCCGGCGGCCAGGCGGGCGATCATGGCGAGATCATCTTCGAAGGCGGCGCGCGCTTCATCGTGCGCGACGTGCAGAAGCGCGCGGGCGACCTGCATGTTCATATCGGCGAACTGGTGTCCGGCTCGGCAAAGGCCGGCGCGAAAGCGCAACTGAAGGTCAACGGCGTGCGCCGGCGGCAGGTGATGGCGAACCATTCGGCAACCCACCTGATGCATGCCGCCCTGCGCAAGGTGCTGGGCGTGCATGTCACGCAGAAGGGCTCGCTGGTGGAGGCGGACCGTTTCCGCTTCGACTTCTCGCACGGCGCGCCGATGACGCCGGCCGAGATCGAGGCGGTGGAGGACGAGGTCAACGCCCAGATCCGCGCGAATATCGAAACCGGCATCAAAGTCACCAGCCCGGAAAAAGCCATCGAGGCCGGCGCGCTGGCGCTGTTCGGCGAGAAGTATGGCGATGAAGTCCGTGTCCTGTCGATGGGCGAGCCGTCCGGGGACGGACGGCCTTATTCGGTCGAGCTGTGCGGCGGCACGCATGTCGAGCGGTCGGGCGATATCGCCGTGTTCGCCATCCTCTCCGAGGGCGGCGTGTCTGCCGGTGTGCGCCGCATCGAGGCGGCCACGGGCGCCGAGGCGCTCGCCTACCTCAAAGGCCGGGCGCAGATTGCCGCCGATGTCGCCGACAGCCTGAAAGTGCCGCTGAAGGACCTGCCGCGCCGTGTTGCTGCGCTCACCGAAGAGCGCCGCTCGCTGGAGAAGGAACTCGCCGAAGCCAAGCGTAAGCTGGCGATGGGCGGGGGCGGCGGCGCGCCGGCTGGTCCGGAAGTGATCAACGGCGTCAATCTGATCGCCCGCGTCGCCGAAGGCGTCGGCGGCAAGGACCTGCGTGCGCTGGTCGATGAGGCGAAAGCCAAGATCGGTTCAGGCATCGTCGTGTTCATCGGCACCGAAGGCGGCAAGGCCGGTGTGGCCGTCGGCGTCACCAAGGACCTGACGGAGAAATACTCGGCCGTGGACCTTGTGAAAGTCGCCGCCGGCGTCATCGGCGGGCAGGGCGGCGGCGGCCGGCCGGACATGGCGATGGCAGGCGGGCCGGATGCGGACAAGGCCGGCGACGCGCTCGAGGCCGTGCGCGCCGCGCTGAAAGCCTAAAGCCAGGCTGGCGGGAGGTTTCGACATGCCCGCCGGATATTCAGGCACACCGCTCGGGAAAAAGCTCGGCTTCGCCGAAGGCGCGCCGCTCTGGGCGAAGGCAATGCCGGATACCGTGCGCGCCGAGATCGAACAGACGGTGTGCCCGCGCTATCTCGCCCGGCCTGTGAAGGCGCTGGGCGCCGCGCACATCTTCCACACCTTGGCTGCGGCGCTGGAGCCGGATCTGGCGAGGCTTCGCCAGCTGCTCGCGGCCGATGGCATGGTCTGGGTGTCCTGGCCCAAGAAGGCGGCCAGGGTTGAAACCGATATCACCGAAGATGTGATCCGGTCTCTGGCACTGCCGATGGGCTTTGTGGATGTGAAGGTCTGCGCCGTGGATGCCGTCTGGTCGGGCCTGAAGCTGGTGATCCGGAAAGAGCTGCGGTGAGGCGCGCGGCGGGGATACCGGCCTTCGCCGGCGCTCCGGCATCTTCAAACGAAATACAATTTCCCCGGATCGTGTTTTGCCGCTGAGCGTCCAACGTTTGATGATGGTCGGAGTGAGAGGATTCGAACCTCCGGCCCCTAGCTCCCGAAGCTAGTGCTCTACCAGGCTGAGCTACACTCCGATGCATCAATTGCCGCAGCCGCCGCAAGGCGCCCGGGCCGGGAAGCCGCGCTTTTACGCGCCGCCCCGGATTTTGCAAGGGGGCAAAGGGCGCGCCCGTCAGCCTGTGGCGAGCTGAGGTTCGGCAGAGCCGGGTTGCCAGACCGGGTACTGGGCCATGACCGCGTGGAAGCGCGGGCTCGCGATGTGGCCGGCAAGCCAGCCCTGCAGGGCCGAAGGGGCGTGCGCCTGCCAGTAGGTCCAGTCCACCGCGGCGAACTGGCGCACGAAGGGAAAGATCGCGATGTCGGCGAGCGTGGGCGCGGGGCCCATCAGCTGGCCGCCCTTCGCGTCGATGCGCGCGGCGAGGCCTTCGAGGATGTCTATCGCGGCGGCGCGGTGGCCTTCCGCGTCTGTCTTGTGGCGGTCTGCGTACTTGTAGCGGTCGAGGGCGTGTTTGAAGGGGCCATCATTCTGTGCGATCAGGCGCGCGGTTTCGGCCGCGTCGGCGTTCATCCAACCTTCAGGGTCGTTCTGCGCGAGGGCCCAGTGCATGATGTCCAGGCTTTCATCGATCACGAGGCCGTCCGTCTGTACAAGGACGGGTACCGTGCCCTTGGGGCTGACGGCGAGCATTTCGGGCGGCTTGTCGCGGAGCAGAACTTCACGCACGCGGACCGGAACGCCGGAGGCAGCGAGCGCCATCCGGGCGCGCATGGCGTAGGGGGCAGCGGCGGAAGGTGTATAGGAGTGTCACGGATCGCGCGTTGTGGGGGCCATGTGCTGTTCGCCGCGCGCGCGGGCAAGGGCCATCTGGCGCTGGCGTTCGGCGAAGCGGGCGCGTTGGGCGTCAGTCATCTCGCTGATGCAGGCGGGGCAGGAGACGCCTTCGACATAATCCTTGTGCTGACGGCCCTCCGGTGAGACGGGCCGGCCGCAGGCGTGGCAGAGAACGTGGTCGCCGGGCGTCAGGTCGTGGCGCACGCTGACGCGCTCGTCGAACACGAAACACTCGCCGCGCCACAGGCTATCAGCCTCCGGCACGGTTTCGAGATATTTCAGGATGCCGCCTTCAAGGTGGAACACATCCTCGATGCCTTCGGCCTTGACAAAGCTGGTGGCTTTTTCGCAGCGGATGCCGCCGGTGCAGAACATCGCGATCTTCGGCGTACGGCCTTCGCTTTCGAGGCGTGCGCGGAAATCGCGGAACCAGGCGGGGAAGTCGCGGAAACTGTCCGTCTGCGGATCGATGGCCCTTTCGAATGTGCCGATGGACACTTCATAATCGTTGCGTGTGTCGATCAGAACAGTGTCCGGATCAGAGATCAGCGCGTTCCAGTCTTCCGGCTTCACATAGCTGCCGACGAGCGCGTTCGGGTCCGTGCCGGGCACGCCCATCGTCACGATCTCGCGCTTCAGGCGCACTTTCAGGCGGCGGAAAGGCATGGTCTCCGCGTCTGCGAACTTCGCCTCCAGCGTTTCTGCGCCGGGCAGGGCGCGCAGCGCGGCGAGCGCTTCGTCAATCGCTTCAGGCGCGCCCGCGATGGTGCCGTTGACGCCTTCTTCGGCGAGCAGGACGGAGCCCTTCACGCCGAGCCCGCAGAACTTCGCCGCCAGCGCCTGCTGGCGATCGCGGTAGTCCGGAAAGCGGAAGAACTTGTAGAAGGCGGCGACGCGGAAACTCATGGGCGGCTTATGGCAAAGGGGCGCAGCAGAGGCCAGAGGACGCCTCAGCGCGCGCGCCGGACGCGGGGTCAGAAGCGGATACGGCTGACATCGGCATGGGCCTCCGCGCCCGGGTTTTCCTTCAGGTAGCGCAGGGTGGAGTCGATGCGCCGGCGCGTTTCGCGCAGCTGTTTCATGTGGGCATCGATGGCGACGAGCTTCTGTTCGAGCGCGGCAGAAACCGTCTCGCAGCTCGGCCGCGCGCCGGGGCTGGTGGCCATCAGGCCGGAGATTTCCTCGAGTGAGAAGCCGAGTGACTTGGCGAGATCGATCATCCGCAGGCGTTCGATCATCGAGGCGTCATAATCGCGGTAGCCATTGGGCGCCCGGTCCGCAGGCGGGATCAGGCCATGGGTCTCGTAATAGCGGATGCGTGAGGCAGGCAGGCCCGTACGCTCCGAAAGCTCGCCGATCTTCATGCCGCTTGACCTTCAACCATGGTTTAAGGTTTAGGGCAGAGCCGACTGCAACGCAACCGAGGTGTTTCAACATGTCCGACTCGCCGCTCTTCACGCCCCTGACACTGCCGAACGGCGCCGTCATGCCGAACCGGCTGTGCAAGGCGGCGATGGAGGAAAACCTCTCCGCGCCGGGCCAGGTGCCGGGGGCGCAGCTGCGGCGGCTATATGAAGGCTGGGCGAAAGGCGGCGTCGGCCTCGTGCTCACCGGCAATGTGATGGTGACGCCCGGCGCGCTGACCGGGCCGGGCGGGGTGGTGCTGGAAGAGGGCACGGACCTTGCGCCTTTCCGCGACTGGGCGAAGGCGGCGAAGCCGGAAGGCGGGCACCTGTTCATGCAGATCAACCATCCGGGACGGCAGATGTTTGCCGCGATGGGCGAGCAGGCCGTGGCGCCGTCGCCGGTGCCGGTCGACCTGGGGCAGCATTCGAAACTTCTGGCACAGCCGCGGGCGCTTGAGGAAACCGAGATCCGCGAGATCATCGTGCGGTTTGCCACCACGGCGGCACTGGCGGAGGAGGCGGGGTTTACCGGGGTGCAGATACATGCGGCGCATGGGTATCTGATCAGCCAGTTCCTCTCGCCCCTCGTCAACAAGCGCACGGATCAGTGGGGCGGTAGCCGCGAGAACCGGGCACGGTTCCTGCTGGAAACCGTCAAGGCGGTGCGGGCACGGGTGAGCCCGGGCTTCTGCGTGTCGGTCAAGCTCAATTCGGCGGATTTCCAGAAGGGCGGGTTCGACTTCGAGGATGCCAAATGGGTGGCCGCTGAGCTCAACACGCTCGGCCTCGACCTGTTGGAGCTTTCCGGCGGCAATTACGAAAGCCCGGCCATGCAGGGCCATACCGATGACAGCTCCACCTCCAAACGCGAGGCCTACTTCATTGATTTCGCCCGGCAAATCGCGGCCGTGACGACCGTGCCGATCATGGTGACCGGCGGCATCTATCGCAAGGCAACGGCTGAGGCGGCGCTGGCGAAAGACGCGCACGGCTTCGGGGTCGAGGTGCTCGGCATCGGCCGGGCGATGGCCTATGTGCCGGACCTGCCGGACCAATGGCGCAAGGGCAAGATGAACGACATCACCCTGCCGGAAGTGGCGTGGAAAAACCGCACGATGGCGGGCATGGCGGTGATGGCGCTGACCAAGCGCCAGCTGACGCGGGCCGCCGATGGCAAGGGCGCGATCTGGCGCGCCTCGCCGCTGCTGACGGTGATCCGCGATCAGCTGAAGACGCGCAAACTGGTGAAGCGCTACCGCACCTGGCGCGCCCGGAGCGGCTGAAAACCGTCCAGAAACTGTCCACACGGGGAGGGTAGACTTCTGAACGGAATGGCCGCTCAGGGCATCTGGGTAAGGCTGAGATTGTTGCCGTCGGGATCGTTGAACCAGCAGACTTTCACCGCCCCGCCGGGGGCGGACCAGACGCCGTCCGCATCCTGGCCGAAGCCCGGATAGACGAGAAACTCGACGCCCTTTGCCTTCAGCCCCGCCATCGCCGCGCGGATGTCCGGCACGGCCCAGCCGAGCACGGTGTGCGCGCCCGCCTGCCAGCCCTGAACGGTGGTGAGGCGCAGCGTGGTGCCGGCAAGATCGAACACGGCGGCGAAGTCGTCGGTCGAGACAGGGGTGAGCCCCAGCACATCGCGGTACCAGGCGCTCGCGCGCTTGTGGTCCGGGGTGAGGACGAAGGTGATGGCCTTGGCGTGTGTCAGCATGTTGGCGGCCTCCCCGCCGCGGGGGCGGTATAGCATGGTGCGTGGGGCGTGTTTAGGATGGCCCCATGAAACAGCTTCTCATCCTCTGGCATTCGCGCACCGGCACGGCGGAGGCGATGGCGCGGGCGGCGTTTGAGGGGGCGCGGGGTGAGGGCCAAGCGCGGCTCGTCGCAGCGGAGGCGGCGGGGCCGGAGGATATGCTCGGCGCGGCGGGCTATCTGTTCGCGGCGCCGGAAAACCTCGCCAGCCTCTCCGGCGCGATGAAGGAATTCTTCGACCGCTGCTACTACCCCCTGCTCGGGCGCATCGAGGGGCGGCCCTACGCCCTGATGATCGCCGCCGGCAGCGACGGGCAGGGCGCCGCCCGCCAGCTCGCCCGCATCGCGACCGGCTGGCGCCTCAGGGAAGTGCAGCCGCCGATGATCGTGAACACGAATGCTCAGACCCCGGAACAAATCCTCGCGCCCAAGACCGTGCCGCCGGAGACGCTGGCCAAGTGCCGCGAACTGGGCGCGGGGCTGATGGCGGGGGTGGGGAGTGGGATTTGGTGAGGGCATCGGGGAAACCCTCATGACCCTTCATCCCGGAAATCGCGTGAGCGATTATCCGGAACTCAGTTTCCGGACCATTCCGCCAGCGGCTTTGTCCTGCATGACAACCTGCAAGGTCCGGGTCCCGGTCTTCGCCTGTGGCGAAACCGGGATGACGACACACATCTGGCAAACGCGTCTTCGTAGGGCGACGCAGAAACTTTCAAAACATCACTAGCGGAAGTCCGTTCGATTAATACCAACTATGATCGCATCGGTTTGCGAGAATTGTGTAACGCCAACTACATCGCGTCGCGTTAGGCGGCAAAAGTTGTGCTCACCCCGCCAACACCCGCGGCAATTTGAACGTCACGGTCTCATCCGCCGTCTTCACCGTTTCCATGGTCACGTCGAAGCGCTCCCGGCAGGCGTCGATGACGCCTTGCACGAGGTCTTCCGGGGCGCTGGCGCCGGCGGTGAGGCCGAGGACGGACACGCCGTCGAACCAGGTCCAGTCGATGTCTTCGGCCGAGGCGATGAGTTCGGCCCGCGCGGCGCCCGCGCGCAGGGCGACCTCGACGAGGCGGACGGAGTTGGAACTCGTGCCAGCACCGATGACCAGAACGAGGCCGGCGCCGGGGGCGAGCACCTTCACCGCCTCCTGGCGGTTGGTGGTGGCGTAGCAGATGTCTTCCTTGTGGGGCGTGGCGATGCCGGGGAAGCGCGCCTGCAGGGCGGCGACGATCTCGGCGGTGTCGTCCACGCTCAGCGTCGTCTGGGTGAGGAAGGCGAGATTGGCGGGGTCCTTCGGCTGGTAGGCGCGGGCATCCTCCACCGTCTCGATCAGGGTGACGGCGCCACCCGGCAGCTGGCCCATCGTGCCGATCACTTCGGGGTGGCCGGCATGGCCGATGAGGATGATCTCGCGGGCGTTCTGATGGTGGCGCTCGGCCTCGACATGCACCTTGGAGACGAGGGGGCAGGTGGCGTCGACATAGATCATGTTGCGGGTGCGCGCCTCGGCGGGGACCGATTTGGGCACGCCGTGGGCCGAGAAGATGACAGGACGGTCATCCGGGCATTCGGAGAGTTCCTCCACAAAGATGGCGCCGAGGGCTTCGAGCCGCTCCACCACATGCCGGTTGTGCACGATTTCGTGGCGCACATAGACCGGGGCGCCCCATTTGGAGAGGGATTCCTCGACGATCTGGATGGCGCGGTCGACCCCGGCGCAGAAGCCCCGCGGGGCGGCCAGGCGGAGGGTGAGGGGCGGTCGGGCGGTCATTCTGGGTCAAAATCTCCTGCGCCTGATGCGTTGCGCGCTCGCGCCAAGGCCTTTAACACGGGTCACGCTATCAGATGGACAGGCCTTAGCATAAGGCCAAGATGGACACGCCGACGCATGCGCAAGACATTTCCCCTCGTTCTGGCCCTCGTGGCGGCCCTCGTCCTTACGGGGTGCGGCACGCGCCTCGCCCGCCAGCTCGACAATACGCCGAATGCAGGGGCCTGCCCGGTGGGCGGGTCGGTCTATGACGCGGCGCGGTATGTGAAGTTCGCGGACGGCACTGCCGGGAACTATTCCGACATCGCCTATACCGGCGAGATCACCGACGTGCGCCTCTATTGCCGCTACTTCAAGGATGAGCCTCTGGAGGCCGAGATCGAGATCGATTTCGCCTTCGGCAAGGGCCCGCGCGCCACGGCCGATGCGCATGACTACCCGTATTTCGTCGCTGTCACCCGCCGCAATGGCAAGGTGCTGGCGAAGGAGTATTTCAATGCCCAGGGCGAGTTCAGACGCGGCAATGTCGCGGCGAAGACGGAACTTGTGAACAAGATCACCATCCCGCGCGCCGACGAGTCGATCTCGGGCGTGAACTTCGAGATCATCGTCGGCTTCGAGCTGTCGCCGGAGCAGCTCGAGTTCAACCGTTCGGGCCAGCGATTCCGTCTCGACGCCACGGCGGGCTGAGACCATGCCCAGCCTGGCGAAGGAACTGTCGGCCGCTGCGGGGGCCGCGTTTGAGGGTATGGGGCTGGAGGCGCGCTTCGGTGAGGTGCGCCGCAGCGACAAGCCGGAACTGGCGGATTTCCAGTGCAATGGCGCGATGGCGGCGGCGAACGCGGCCGGGAAGAATCCGCGCGAGATTGCCGGCGAGATTGCCGCGAAGCTGAAGGCGCATCCGCTGGTGCTGTCGGCGGAAGTGGCCGGGCCGGGCTTCATCAACCTGCGGGTTTCGGACGCGGCGCTGTCGGCGCGGGCCGAGGGCGTGCGGGCCGACGCGATGGCGGGGGGCGAGAAGGCCGCGGGCGCGCAGGTCACGGTCATTGATTTCGGCGGCGCGAATGTCGCCAAGCCCATGCATGTCGGCCACCTGCGCTCGGCGGTAATCGGCGACACGCTGAAACGCATCTGCCGCTTTGCTGGCGATACGGTGATCTCGGACGTGCACCTCGGCGACTGGGGCCTGCAGATGGGTCATCTCGTCACCGAGCTTGAGGACGAGCAGCCGGGGCTGATCTATTTCGACGCGGCTTATACGGGACCGTATCCGAAGGAGCCACCGGTCACCATCGAGGATCTCGGCCGGCTTTATCCGCAGGCCTCCAACAAGGCGAAGGCGGACGAGGCGCGTAACGAGCGCTCGCAGAAGGCCGTCGCCGAAATGCAGGCCGGGCGGGCGGGGTACCGCGCGCTCCTGCGCCATTTCATCGATGTGTCGGTGGAGGAACTGAAGAAAGACTACGGCTTCCTCAACGTCTCCTTCGACCTGTGGAAGGGCGAGAGCGATGTGGATCACCTGATCCCCGGCCTCGTCGAACGCTTCAAGGCGGCTGGGCTCGCCGAGGAGAGCGACGGGGCGTGGATCGTCCGCGTTGCGAAGGACAGCGACAAGAAGGAAATGCCGCCCGTCATGCTGGTCAACAGCCGCGGCGGCACGGGCTATCACACCACTGACCTCGCGACGATCCTTGACCGGATGGAGACCCTGAAGCCCACGCCAGAGCGCATGCTGTATGTTGTCGACCAGCGCCAGGCGCTGCACTTCGAGCAGGTCTACCGCGCCGCCGCCATGCTCGGCCTGATCGCGGAAGACAGGCTGGAACATATCGGCTTCGGCACGGTGAACGGCGCCGATGGCAAGCCGTTCAAGACGCGCGAAGGCGGCGTGCTGCGCCTTGCCGATCTCAACAGCATGGCACTGGAAGAAGCGTTCCGGAAAATCGAGGCTGCCGGCAAGCTGCCGGAGGACATGGGCGATGAGGAACGCTTCGATGTCGCGAAAAAAGTCGCCGTCGCGGCGCTGCGCTTTTCCGACCTGATGAATACGCGGACCACGAACTATGTATTCGACCTTGACCGCTTCACCAGCTTCGAAGGCAAGACCGGGCCCTACCTGATGTATGCGGCGGTGCGGATCAAATCGGTGCTGCGCAAGGCCGCAGAGGCCGGGCATGTGCCGGGCGAGGTGGCGGTGACGGAAGACGCCGAACGCGCGCTCGTGTTGCAGCTCGACGGCTTCGGCGCCGCCGTGCTCGGCGCGCGCGAGAAACGCATGCCGCACATCCTGTGCGAACACCTCTACAACCTCGCGCAGGCCTTCAGCAGCTTCTACGCGGCCCTGCCGATTGCAGCAGAAGCGGACGCCGCCAAGCGCGCGAGCCGGCTGGCGCTCGCCGACGCCGTGCGGCACCAGCTTGAGACGGGGCTCGGCCTCCTGGGCATCACGGTGCCGGAGCGGATGTAATCCCGCAGGGTGCCTTGATCGAAGCGCAATGCACCCTGCGCGTGGCACCCTATTGGTCCAGCGAAGCAAGCCCTTCCTCGGCGATGTCGCGGTGGATGCCTTCCGCGGTTTCAAGGATAGCTTCGAGGGCGAGGCGATGCGCCCGCTCCAAAGCGGCTTCGGCGGGGACTTCTATGTCGGGCTTAACGCCGACGCCTTCCCAGTTGCCGCCGGTGATGGCGTTGTTGACGATCTGCATAGGGATGAAGGCGGCGAAGCCTGCCGCAAGCGGACGATAGCCGCCGGGGGTCGCCGCGCCGGCCGTGGTCGTGCCGACAAGCGTTGCGCGCTTCATGGCCTGAAGGTCGTAGGCGAATTCCTCGGCGCCGGAGCCGGTGCGCCCGTTGATCAGCACGAAAACAGGTTTGTCCGTGTACGCCGGCGAGCGGGGATCTGCGTAGAGCGTGCGGTTTCCAGCCGGATCAATCGGATCCTGCACATTCACCGTGGCTGTGCGCTCGGATACGAGATGACCGATAACATTGGCAACGCTGGCAGGTTCGCCGCCCGGCGCGTCGCGAACATCAATGATCAGGGCGCTGGTGTCCGCAAGCATGCCCATCGCTGCAGCGAGCTTTTCGATGCTGGGATCAGCATTGAGGAACATGTTGATACGAAGGTATCCCACATTGCCGGCCAGCCAACGCACGTCGGGAATCTCGCCGCCGCGAAGACGGACTTCCTCATGGAACAGGGCGATGTCTTCCGCCGAAGGCGGCGCGTCGCTGAATGTCGCGGTCACTTCAGGGCCCATGTAACGAACGCGAAAGTGGCGATCATCGACGAGCGGTTTCACATGCGTGTCGATCAGGCTCATCAGCTCGGCGGCAGTGGCGGCGTCCCTGAAGACACCGCGCTGTTCGAGGGCTTCGATCTCGCGCGCGGCAGCGGCGCCGCGGTCCCTGAAGGCGAAACGCTCGCGCAGGACATTCGCAAGGGACAGCATGACGTCGCGGTTTTCAGAGGCGTCCATGCTGATGGCGGCGGGGTCTGGCCGTCCTGCGGGTTGGCCGCAGGCAATTGCTGGCGCCACCGCCAGCGCGATGAGGGCGGCGCAGAGGCGCGTCGATAGGTTTCTGATCATGGAGCTCTCCGATGGGTGTTCTGAGCAACAGATGCAGCCCGCGAGGCGTATGGATGCACCGGCCTGAAACTTTTTTTGCAGATGCCGGGCCCGCCGCCGCTGCCCGGTTGCCATCCCCGCCGGTCGCTGCCATCAAGGGCGTTCGTGTTTAACGGTCTGGTGGGGGCGCGCCGTGATTCTTCTGTATGCCTGGTTGCTGGCGGTGGCTGCGGTTGTGGTGGCCTATGTGATCGCGGGGCCTGTCTGGGTGAAGCGGCATTCGCTGCATTTCCGGGTCGGGTCCAAGGAGCGGCGGGCGAGCGGGGCGTATGGCGAGATCACGCTCGTCACCTTCGGCGCCGCGATGGTCTGGATGATTGACAGCGCCTGCCCGGATGTGACGCTGGCCGGCATCATCGCCGAAAATCCGACGGCGACCCTGCTGGGCCTCATCGGCGTGGGCCTGATCGTCTATGTGCACGGCATCCGTACGGCGATGGCAGCGGATGGGGATGAACGAAAACCATTGTTCTATACCTACCTCGTCTATGGCATCTTCAGTGTACTGTTCTTTGCCGGTGGCGCAGCGCTGATCGCGATGCTGGTGAAGCAGGCCCTTGCGGATGGCAGCCGGCTGCAGGCCCTCGCGCAGGCCGCTATCGGCAACCTGCCGGGCAGCGCGGCCTCGGATTCCGACACGCTGATGCGCGGTCTCGAAATGTCCTATCTCGATATCCAGCTGATGCTCTCGCAGGCCGAGAACAGCATGACGCCGGTTTTCGTGTTCCTCGCCGGCATCTTCGCCATCAACCTTGCCGTGCGCCTGACGCCGCTGCGCAGCCTGTTCATCAACAATGCCGTGTTGCTGACGCTCGTCTCCACGATGATCGGCATCATCTCGGTCGTCGTCGTCGGAACCTGGACCTATGTCGGCAGCTATGCCTCGGTGATCAGTGAATATGTCGACGCGCTGCTCGTGTTCCGCCAGAATACGCCCGACATGAAGCCGGAATATGTGACGCGCTATTCGCAGATCACCGTGGCCATGATCGACCAGAAATCAGTCCTCGCCTTCGTCACGCGCATCTCGAGCGAGTGGGGCGGTGTTGCCGCCGCGCTCGGTATCGCGCAATGGGTGGTCGAACAACTCAACCGGCCTGAGGCCAAGGAAAGCCCTGCCCATGTGGAACCTGTAAGGGAAGCCGAGGTGGCCGATGCGTAAAATCCTGATCCCGGCGGGGCTGATTGCCCTGCTGGTCCTTTATCTCACACTCGCGGGGTGCATGACTTTGGCCGACAAGAACATTCCCGTCCGGCGCGCCGCCGCCTCTGCGCCGCTTGCGGCGGCGAGCGAGCCGCTGAAAGTGATGATCTGGAATATCGGCTATTCGGGGCTTGGCGAGGAGTCGGATTTCAAGGCCGATGGCGGCCAGATGCTGCGCCCGCCTGGCAAGGATATCGTGAAGAAGAATCTTGCCGGCATCCAGGACGTGCTGCGCGCCCAGGCGCCGGATGTGCTGATGATGCAGGAACTCGCCGGCCCCGGATTCCTGACGCATGGCGTGGATGTGGCGAAGGGCGTGAAGAAGGCGCTGCCGGGCCATACGATGTTCTTCTCCTCGGATATCCGTACACGGCTGATCCCCAGCCCGTTCGGCCTGCGGGTCGGCCTCGGCACGTTCCTGAAGGTTGCGAATGGCGGCACGGAGATCGTCCGCATTCCGGAAGAACCGGGGCCGATCATGGGCTTCATCAAGCGGCGCTATCATGTGCAGGTGACGGAGCTGGAAGTGTCCGGCGAGCCTTGGGTGCTGATCAATGTCCACCTTTCCGCTTTCGATGAAGGCGCGAACACGCGCATGCAGCAGCTGCGCGAAGTGCTGGCGCTGGCGCGGTCTTACCATGATCAGGGCAAGGCGGTCGTTGTCGGCGGCGACTGGAACATGCGCCTCGCGCCGACGGATTTTCCGTACACGGCAGATGACGCGGCCCAGTTCTGGATTCACGATTTCCCGCGCGAGGAACTCGCCGAAGGCTGGCAGGTGGTGATCGATCCTTCCGTGCCGAGCGTGCGCACGAATGAGCAGCCCTATACGGCGGGCGTTAACTATACGACCAATATCGATGGTCTCGTCGTCTCGCCGGGTGTGCGGGTCGGCGCCGTGCGCGGCATCGATCTCGGCTTCCGCATCACCGATCACCAGCCGCTGGTGGCCGAACTCAGCCGGGAAGGCCGCGATTGAACCTTTTGGCCCTGCCGGACGACTATACCTCTGAAAGGAAGGTCGCGGCATGGCTCTCAGCGAATCCGACAGGGTTTACGACGAACTGCTCGTCACGCTGGTGCGCAGCGGGGATGCGCGGGCGGCGGAGCGGCTTGCCGCGCGCTGGCAGCCGCGCCTGATGCGGGCCGCCCGGCGGATGCTGGGCGACGCGGAGGAGGCGCGCGAGGCGGTGCAGGAGGCCTGGGGCGGCATCTGCCGCGGCTGGCTGCGCCTGTCGGACCCTGCGATGTTCCCGGCCTGGGCCTACGGCATCCTCACCCGCAAATGCGCGGACCGCATCCGCCGCCTCGGCAGCGACCGCAAGCGTTTCGTCGCCGCCGAATCTGTGCCGGAGCCGACCTCGCCGGACGCTGAGCCGGTGCGCCACGCCATCACCGAAGCCCTCGGCCAGCTCAGCGCCGAGCACCGCATCGCCGCCATCCTGTATTTCAGCGAGGGGCTCACCCTCGCCGAAACCGCCGCCGCAACGGGCGTCCCCGTCGGCACGGCCAAGTCGCGCATCTTTCATGCGCGCCAACACCTGAAGGACCTTCTGGAAGGAGACCTGACATGACCAGTTTTGAATCCAAGCTGAAAGACAGCCTGACGGCGGAAGACGAAGCCTTCCTCCGCAATCTCGAAGAGGGCGAAACCCTGTTCGGCCAGCTCGGCGCGACCTTTACCGGGCCGATGACGATCTGGACCGGTTTTGCCTTCGTGCTGAGCTTTGCCTTTTTCGGCATTGCCGTCTGGGCGGGGTTCCAGATGTACGCTGCCAGCGAGCCGCGCCTGATGGTTTTCTGGCTCGCCATCTTCCTTTTCTCCATGATCGCGGTCGGCCTGATCAAGATCTGGTTCTGGATGCGCATGAACCACCTCGCCCTGCTGCGCGAGTTGAAACGCATCGAGCTGCGCCTGGTGCGCGGGGCGAAGTAAGGCAGCTTCGGGGGTGCAGTGTCCGCCGCGCGCGCAAGAAACGGGTCGCGGCGGGCCGTGCGCCACCCTATCTGCATGTCTGCAACCCAGACACAGGAGCAGGCGCATGCCGACCCAGACCGAAAAACTCGCGCAGTTCAGCCGCCTGCACAGCGGCGATCGCCCGCTGGTGCTTGTGAACATCTGGGATGCCGGCTCCGCCCGCACGGTTGCGGCTGCAGGCGCGGCGGCACTTGCGACAGGCAGCGCCTCGGTCGGCGGCGCGCTCGGCTTTGGCGACAAGGAAGCCGTGCCGCTGGACGTCGTGCTGGATCACATCGCCGGCATCGTGCGCGCGGTGGACCTGCCCGTCTCGCTGGACTTCGAGGCCGGCTATGCCGCCAGCGAAGCGGGCCTTGCCGAAAATATCCGCCGCGTCATCGCCGCCGGCGTGGTCGGCATCAACCTCGAGGATGGCTACCCTGCCGGAGATGGCACCGGCATGCGGCCGCTGGAGGAAGCCGCCGCCCGTATCCGCGCCGTGCGCGCGGCCGCCGACGCCGTGCTGCCGGGTTTCTGGATCAACGCGCGCACCGACATCTGCCTCAACACCAAGCCGGCCGAACACGACGCCCAGCTTGCGGCCATCATCGCGCGCGCCGAGGCCTATGCCGCCGCCGGCGCCAGCAGCTTCTTCGTGCCCGGCCTGCGCGACCTGGCGCTGATCCGCCAGGTCTGCGCCGGCTCGCCGCTGCCGGTGAATGTGATGTCCGGGCCCGAAGCGACCGGCTACGGCCCGCTCGCCGAAGCAGGCGTGCGCCGCATCAGTTATGGCCCGCATCCCTGGCGCGCGGTGATGGCGGCGCTCACTTCCTATGCACAACGTGCGGCGGAGCCCGGCTGAGCAGCCGACCGCCCTTGCCGCGCCGCAGAATCCGGGCTAGCTGACCCCCAAGGTATCTTCTTCCGGGAGAGAGCGGCATTCGGTGGCCGCCGCCGAAGGCGCAACCGCCCCGGAATCGCTCAGGCAAAAGGGCCGGAAGAAGATCAACACGCTGGAAAGAGGCGCTTCGGGCGCTTCGCCGAAGGAGCAAGCCGGGCGTATTCCGGCGGAATCTCTCAGGCGCCAAGGACAGCGGGGGCGACGGACGTGCGGCCATGCCCGCAAACCGTCTGCTTTCCGGGATGGCGCGATGGCTGACACAACGACTGAAACCCTGCGCCGCACCGCGCTCTACGACCTGCATGTTCAGGAAGGCGCCAAGCTCGTGCCGTTCGCGGGCTATGAAATGCCTGTGCAATTCCCGGCCGGCGTGAAGGAGGAACACCTCTGGACCCGCACGCAGGCCGGCCTGTTCGACGTCTCCCACATGGGCCCGTCCTACCTCACGCTCGCGTCCGGTACGCGCGCAGACCCGGCCGCCCATGAAGAGATCGCCGCGCTGATCGAAACGCTGGTGCCTTCCGACATCCGCGGCCTGAAACCGGGGCAGGCACGCCTCACCGTACTGCTCAATTCCGACGGCGGCATCCTCGACGACCTGATCATCACCCGTCCGTATGAGGAGGATCGCCAGGGCGAGCTCTATATCGTCGTCAACGGCGCGATGAAGCAGCAGGACTGGGGCATCTTCGAAACCGCGCTCGCGGGCAAGGCCGTGCTGACGCGCGCCGATGACGGCGTGCTGTTTGCGCTGCAGGGGCCGAAGGCGGAAACCGTGCTCGGCGCGCTTTTCCCCGTCTGCGCAGAGCTGAAATTCATGGAGAGCCGCCGCGTGGTGCAGGACGGCGAAACCTTCATCATCTCCCGCTGCGGCTATACCGGCGAGGATGGCTTCGAAGTGCTTGCCAGTGCGGCCGCCGGCACGGCGCTGGTGCAGCGCCTGCTGGACGATCCCGCCGTGCGCCCCATCGGGCTTGGAGCGCGCGACTCGCTGCGCCTCGAAGCGGGGCTTTGCCTTTACGGGCATGACCTGGCGCCGGACATTTCTCCAGTTGAGGCCGACCTTTCCTGGGTCATCCAGAAGCGCCGCCGCGAGGCGGGCGATTTTCCGGGCGCCGCGCGCATCCTCCGTGAGTTGAAGGAAGGCCCCGCCCGACGCCGTGTCGGCATCCAGCCGCTGGAACGCGCGCCGGCGCGCGAAGGCACCGAGATTTTCTTCGGCGACAATGCTATCGGCATCGTCACCTCCGGCGGCTTCGGCCCCAGCGTCGATGCGCCGGTAGCGATGGGCTATATCAATGTTGCCCATGCCGCGCCCGGCACGAGGATCGACCTGATGGTGCGCGGCAAGCCGCGCCCGGCCGAGATCGCCGCGCTGCCCTTCCTGCCTGCCCGTTACAAACGTTAGTCCGTTCAAGGAGAAACCCTGATGACCACCTATTACACCAAGGACCATGAATGGATCCGCGTTGAAGGCGACACCGGCACCATCGGCATCACGGCCTACGCCGCCGGCCAGCTGGGCGATGTCGTCTATGTCGAACTTCCCGAAACAGGCGCGAAGGTCTCAAAGGGCGATGATTTCGCTGTCGTGGAAAGTGTCAAGGCAGCCTCGGATGTCTACTCGCCGGTTTCCGGCTCCGTCGTCGAGGTGAACTCGGCGCTGGCGGATGCCTCCGAGACCGTCAGCGAAGCGCCGGAAGGCGATGGCTGGTTCGTCCGCGTCAAGCTTTCTGATACCGGCGAGCTTTCCAGCCTGATGGACAAGGCCGCCTACACCGCTTACTGCGAAGGGCTCTGAAATCCATGCGTTACCTCCCATTGACGCCTGTAGACCGCGCCAGCATGCTGGCCACCATCGGCGCGAAATCCGTCGATGATTTCTATACGGACGTTCCGGAAGAGGCGCGCCTGAAAGGCAAGGTCGCCGGCCTGCCAGACCATCAGGGCGAGCTTGCCGTCGAGCGTCACATGACGAAACTTGCCGCGAAGAACCGATCGGCCTCCTCCGGCCCGTTCTTTGTCGGCGCGGGCGCCTACAAGCATCATGTGCCGGCGACTGTCGACATGATCATACAGCGCTCGGAATTCCTGACGACCTACACGCCCTACCAGCCGGAAATCGCGCAGGGTACGCTGCAGACGCTGTTCGAATTCCAGACGCAGGTCGCCGCGCTCACCGCCATGGATGTCGCCAACGCGTCCATGTATGATGGCTCCACCGCCTGCGCCGAGGCCGCCGTGATGGCCGCGCGCGTGACGAAGCGGAAGAAGATCATCCTCTCCGGCGGCCTGCATCCGCACTATGCCGCCGCCACGCGCCTCCTCTGCGAAGCGCAGGGTCTCGTGGTCGTGCAGCTGCCCGTCGCGATTGACGGCGAAGGCGATTTGTCAAAGTCTGTGGACGGAGAAACGGCCTGTGTCATCGGCCAGAGCCCGAACGTGTTCGGCACGGTGACGGACCTCTCCGGCGTTGCCAGCGCCGCGCACGAGAAAGGCGCGCTGCTCGTATCGGTGTTCACCGAAGCGGTCAGCCTCGGCATGGTCACCCCGCCCGGCGAGATGGGCGCGGATATTGCCGCAGGCGAGGGCCAGTCCATCGGCAATGGCCTGAATTTCGGCGGGCCCTATGTCGGTCTCTTCGCGGTGCGCGACAAGCTGGTGCGCCAGATGCCGGGCCGCCTCTGCGGCGAGACGGTGGATGCAGACGGCAAGCGCGGTTTCGTGCTGACGCTGTCGACACGCGAACAGCATATCCGCCGCGACAAGGCGACCTCGAACATCTGTACCAACTCCGGCCTCTGCGCGCTCGCCTTCACGGCGCACATGACGCTGCTGGGCGGCAAGGGTCTGAAACAGCTGGCAGAGCTCAACCATGAAGCGGCCATCGAACTGGCGGATACGCTCGGAAAAGTGAAGGGCGTCGAGGTGCTCACCCCGCGCTTCTTCAACGAGTTTGCCATCCGTACACCGATGGATGCCGAAGCCGTGCTGGCCATGCTGGATGAACGCGGCGTGGTCGGCGGTGTGCGCGCCTCGCGCCTTTTCCCGCACGACCATCTCGGCGATGTCATCCTCCTCGCCGCCACCGAATGTACGACGGCGGACGATATCGCCGCCTATGCTGCCGCCCTGAAGGAGATCATCTGATGTCCATGAATTCAACCGGCCGCCCCACGGCGCCCACCGCCGTCTCCGCCGCTACCGTCGAAACCGTCTCCGGCTCGCGCGGGCTTCTGCAGCACGAAGACCTGCTGTTCGAAATCGGCACGCCGGAGACGACCGGCGTGGACCTGCCAAAACCGAAGGGCCTGAAATCCCGTCTCGGCGGTGTTGCACGCAAGACGGATACCGGCCTTGCGGGGCTCTCAGAGCCGCAGGCGGTGCGCCATTACATGCGCCTTTCGCAGAGGAACTACGCCATCGATCTCGGCCTCTTCCCGCTGGGCAGCTGCACGATGAAGCACAATCCGCGCCTCAACGAGAAGATGGCGCGCCTGCCGGGCTTTGCCGACATTCATCCGCTGCAGCCGCAGGCCACCGTGCAGGGCGCGCTGGAGCTGATCGACGAGCTTGCCACCTGGCTGAAAGTGCTGACGGGCATGCCCGCTGTCGCGATGAGCCCGAAAGCGGGCGCGCATGGCGAGCTGTGCGGCCTGCTCGCCATCCGTCAGGCGCTGATCGCGCGCGGCGAGGGCGATGTGCGCAAGCGCATGCTGGTGCCCGAATCCGCGCACGGAACAAATCCTGCCACCGCCGCTCAGTGCGGCTTCATCGTCGACGAGATCAAGGCCAACAAGCGCGGCCGCGTCGACATGGCTGACCTCAAGCGCAAGCTCGAGACGTCCCATGATGTCGCCGGCATCATGCTGACCAACCCGAACACCTGCGGCCTGTTCGAAACCGACATCCGCGAGATTGCCGAACTGATCCACAAGGCTGGCGGCTATTTCTACTGCGACGGCGCAAACTTCAACGCCATCGTCGGCCGCGTGCGCCCCGGCGATCTCGGCGTCGATGCGATGCACATCAACCTGCACAAGACCTTCTCCACGCCGCATGGCGGCGGCGGCCCCGGCTCTGGCCCTACAGTTCTGTCCGACGCGCTCGCGCCTTTCGCGCCGGTGCCTTTCGTGGTGAAGGATGAGGACGGCATCTTCCGGCTAACCGAGCATACCGAAGGCGAAGCCAGTGAGAGCTTCGGCCGCATGGTTGCCTTCCATGGCCAGATGGGCATGTTCGTCCGTGCACTGACATACATGCTCAGCCACGGCGCCGACGGTCTGAAACAGGCGGCCGAGGACGCTGTCCTCAACGCCAACTATATCCAGTCCCGCCTGAAGCACGTCATGAGCCCCGCCTTCGACGGCTATTGCATGCACGAGGCGCTGTTCTCCGACGCGTTCACCGCGGACGGCATCGAGACGCTCGACATCGCCAAGGCCCTCATCGACGAGGGCTACCATCCGATGACGATGTATTTCCCCCTTGTCGTCCACGGCGCCATGCTGATCGAGCCGACCGAGACGGAGTCCAAGGCCGAGCTCGACCGGTTCTGCGACGCGCTCGAATCCGTCGCGCGCCGCGCTGCGCAGGGAGACGAAACGCTGAAAGGCGCGCCCTATCTCGCCCCGGCCAAACGCCTCGACGAGACCCGCGCCGCCCGCAAGCCGGTGCTCAGATGGGTTCCTCCGTCCCCGGAGAAAGTCGCGGCCGAATAGGCGGGCGCCCTGTCAGGCTGCCAGTCTCTCGCGGCGGCGGAAGAGGGATTGGCGCAATTCGCCGAAAAGAATGATCCAGGGTTTCTCGATGAACCGGTAGGCCAGCCATGCCGCAGGGAGACTCAGGATCAGGCCGGCGGACAGGAAGAGCAGGTTGTCGACAGGCCCGGGCATGCCGAGCCGGAAATATGGTGCGAGGGTCTCCTGCGCGCCCAATGTCTCGAACGTGCGGCGCAGGGCGGTCAGCACAATGATGTGGCTCAGGTAGAGCGAGAAGGACCAGTCGCCGAGGCGAACGGCCCATCCCATCAGCATCCGGAAGAAGGGCTGGGTTGCCAGCAGGACGGCCGGCATGGACTGCCCCATCAGCCAGCCGATCCAGAGCACGGCCAGCATCGAGAGTGCCCCGACGATCACGGCCAGAACGACCGCGTCCTGCCGGGCGATGTCCGGGCTGAAATCGCTGAGCCCCGCCAGCAGGTAGATACCGCAGGTGATGATCGCGCCGATCGTCGCCGGAACAAGCCAAGCCAGGCGGCGGCGCAGGTCGAGACCGGCCAGCGCATAGATCAGCAGTGCCGAGGGCGGGCCAAACCAGAGGACGCGTCCCCATTTCAGGGTCTCTTCCGTTTCGACGCCCTGGTAGCACAGCGCCGCGACAAACCAGAGCGCCGCCACAAGGGCGACGATACCCGGTCGCCAGATCCGGCCGGAGACAACCGCCAGACCCGCAAAGGCGCCCATGATGAATTCCATGGTCATGGGATAGAAGACGAGGTCGCGCAGCGTGCCGGCGAACGGCACGGCAAAACCGAGACCTGTGCCGGCAACGATCATCGCCCCCCATGCCGCCAGCAGGAATGGCAGGAATCTGCGCGGCAATAACAGGAATAGCGCGAAAACGGCGTAGAAATAGACTTCGTGAACCAGTGTCCAGCCGACGCCGAGAATCGGAAACTCGGGCTGCGGCAGCAGGAGGAAGGACTTGACCACATAATCGAGCGGCGGCTGCGAGCGCGAAACGGCCTGCCATCCTTCGGTCCCGCCATTCAGGCCATAGGCGGCGGTG
The DNA here is from genome assembly GCF_046313975.1 of Hyphomonas sp. GTDB lineage: Bacteria > Pseudomonadota > Alphaproteobacteria > Caulobacterales > Hyphomonadaceae > Hyphomonas. The sequence continues at coordinate 26,115 of NZ_JBKBXB010000013.1, forward strand.
AAGTAGATCGCCATCAAACCGGCAAAGACCCACCATACCGGATAAATCCGGGTCGCCCGCGCAAACAGGAAGTCGCCCGCAGTCCGCAGTCCGGACCGGGCCTCCTGCGTCACGAACACCATGATGAATCCGGAGATAACGAAAAACAGGTCAACGCCGACATAGCCGTTGGAAAATGCCCGGCTCACCCAGGTTGTTTCCTCAAGGCCGTTGGTCTGGGTGCTGAGCTGCTCAAGCGCCCGGATATGGTACAGAACCACGAGAAGCGCCGCGAGTCCCCTGAGTGCCTGAACGGACTGCAGTTTCATTCCGGCCCTATCGCCCTCGGGGTTACGCAACAGAAAGTTACCGAGGTGTAGCAATCGGGTAACGCTGTTGCCAGACTTTCGACACATCTTCTGGTCTACTCTGGTGCGGACACAAAAAGCGCCCATATAGCTGACCATGCCCGACGATCTCAGACAGCCTCCCCCGGAAGCCTCCTACGCTCCCCCCATCCCCATCCGGGCGCTGCGCCAGGGTGTGAATGTGGCTGTGCGTCAGGTTCTGGCTGTCACCGGGCTTGGTCTCGTCGTACTGGCGATCCCGATCGGTATTGCCACGCCCTTCATTCCGATCGGCCTGCCGATGGCGATTGTCGGGGCGGTGCTGCTTGGCCGGAATGCGGTCTGGGGCCGGCGCTGGATGGAAAGCGTCATGGCCCGCCATCCGCGCGTCGAGAAGATGGCGCCGAACTGGCTGCTGAAGGCGGTCTTCGGCCGCGAAAAGCGCGTCTTCGCCGACAAGCCCTGAGGGCTGCGCCCGGCCTGCCGGTTGTTTCCGGTGGAATGCGTTCCGGGCCCTTGCGTTCCTGTTCAAACGCCGCACAGTTGGTTGCATGTAAAACCAATTGCGGGGCTGCAATGACATTCCGGAAACTGTGCCTGGCGGCTGTAATGGCCGCTGCGCTGGCCGCGTGCCAGAAGCCGGGTACGGGTGATGAAGGCCAGGGCGCGAAGGCGCCGGTCGCCGATCCCTATCCCTCCACTTACAAGGCATACCCGTCCCAGACGCTGCTGATCACCAATGCCACCGTCATCGACGGCGCCGGCCAGCTGATCGAGAAGGGCTCGGTCCTGATCGAGGGCGGCAAGATCAAGGCTGTCGGCGCGGATATCGCCGCGCCGGAAGGCGCCGCCACGCTGGACGCCTCCGGCCGTTGGGTCACGCCCGGCATCATCGACAATCACTCCCATCTCGGCGCCTATCCCTCGCCGGGCGTTGATGCGCACGGCGATGGCAACGAGATTTCGGGGCCCGTCACGGCCGAAGTCTGGGTCGAACATTCCGTCTGGCCGCAAGACCCCGGCTTCACCCGCTCGCTGGCCGGCGGCATCACCTCGCTGCAGATTCTGCCGGGCAGCGCCAACCTGTTCGGCGGGCGCGGCGTCATCCTGAAGAACGTGCCCGCGCGCACGATGCAGGCGATGAAGTTTCCCGGTGCGCCCTACACCATGAAGATGGCCTGCGGCGAAAACCCGAAGCGCGTCTACGGCTATGGCCGCGGCTCCACGCCGGGCGGCGCGCCCTACTCGCGCATGGGCAACATGGCCGGCTACCGCGACGCGTGGATCAAGGCAGCCGACTACAAGAAACAACTCGAGAAGGCCGCAAAGAATGGCGGCGATCCGCCGAAGCGCGACCTTGAACTCGAAACCCTCGCGGGCGCGCTCTCGGGCGACATCCTCGTGCACATGCACTGCTACCGCGCCGACGAGATGGCCCTCATCCTCGATCTGTCGAAGGAGTTTGGCTACAAGGTCGCCGCTTTCCATCACGCGGTCGAATCCTACAAGATCGCCGACAAGCTCGCCGAATACGGCACCTGTTCCTCGATGTGGGCAGACTGGTGGGGCTTCAAGATGGAAGCCTATGACGGCATCCGCGAGAACATCCCGATGGTCCACGCCGCCGGCGCTTGCGCTATCGTCCACTCCGACAGCGAAGTCGGCATCCAGCGTCTCAATCAGGAAGCCGCAAAGGCCTGGTCGGACGGCCGGCGCGCCGGCATCGACGTGCCAATAGAGGTGGCGTGGCAATGGCTGTCGCTGAACCCGGCCAAGTCGCTCGGCATCGATGACAAGACCGGCACGCTCGAGCCCGGCAAGATGGCCGATGTCGTCGTCTGGTCCGCCAACCCGTTCAGCAGCTACGCCAAGGCCGATCAGGTCTATATCGACGGCGCGCTGATGTATGACCGCACCGATCCGGCCTACCTGCCGGTCATGGATTTCGAACTTGGCCATCCCGGAGAAGGAGACCGCAAATGATCCGCCGCCTGCTTCTCAGCCTCGCGGTGCTTGGCGCCGCGCCTATCGCCGCCGCCCAGCCGGTTGCCATCCATGGCGAAACCGTCTGGACCGGCACCAGCCAGGGCACGCTCACCAACGGTGTCGTGGTCATCAACAATGGCCGCATCGTGTCGGTCGGCCCGGAAGGCTCTGCGGTGCCTGCGGGCGCGACCGAAGTGCGCGCCAAGTGGGTCACGCCCGGCCTCATCGCCGCCTTCTCGCGCGTGGGTCTCTCCGAAGTCAGCGGCGTTGCGCCCACCAATGATGGCGGTGCGGCCGGCTCGGCCTTCTCGGCCGCGCTCGATGCGGGTGATGGGTTCAATCCTGATGCGTCTTCGGTGCCGATCACACGGCTCGAAGGCTTCACCCGCATCGTTGTTGCGCCCGAAGCGCGCTCGAAACTGTTCGGCGGTCAGGGCTTCGTGGCTGACACGTCCGGCCTTCCGGGCAGCATCTTCAAGCCGAAGGCCTTCGCCTTCGTCGTCCTCGGCGAAGAGGGCGCCAACCGTTCCGGCGGCTCGCGCACCGCAGCCTGGGCCGCCATTCGCGGCGCCTTCGATGACGTCCGCTTCTTCGGCGCCCGTTTCATGGCGCACAATGAGGGCAACGTGCTCACCCGCATGGACGCTCAGGCCCTGATGCCGGCGGTGCGCGGCGAGCAGATGATCCTGTTCCAGGCCAGCAAGGCTAGCGACATCGAGGCGATCCTCGACTTCAAGGAACAGAACCCCACGCTGAAGATCGCCATCGTCGGCGCCGATGAAGCCTGGCGCGTTTCCGGCCGGCTCGCCGAAGCGGGCGTTCCGGTCATCATCGATGCCTTCTCGAACCTGCCCGGCAGCTTCCAGCAACTCGCCTCCACCGGCGAGAATGCGCGGCGTCTGTCCGAGGCCGGTGTCACCGTCGCCATCGCCCATCTCGACAGCCCCGGCCATCAGGCGCGCCTCGCCACCCAGGTCGCCGGTAATGCCGTCGCCCACGGCATGGACTTCGACGCCGCCCTCGCGGCGCTGACCGTCACCCCGGCGCGCATCTTCGGCCTGACGGGTCTCGGCAGCCTCGCCCCCGGCAACCGGGCGGACGTCATCGCCTGGGACGGCGACCCGCTGGAAGTGACCTCGGCCCCGACCGCGGTTTACATCGACGGGGAAGCCCAGCCGATGGAAACCCGGCAGACCAAACTGCGCGACCGCTACCTGAACCTTGACGAAAGCGAGCGGCCGCTGGCCTACAAGCATTAGGGGAGAAAGCTGGAAAAAGCTGGAATCCGCCGGACACCCGCTGGAACCAGCGGGAAAGATTACGCGAACTTAAGGCAGGAAACTGCCCCGGATGAACTCTTGTTCAACTCCGGTAAATCTTTCCCGCCGCAGTTTCCTGCCTCTGTCATCCCCTGAAAACGGCCACTCTGCCGCAGAGCTGCCGCAATCCCCGGAGATGACATCCGCGTCTTCGGAATGGGTAGGGTAATGTTGATTGCGTTCCTGTTTTCGCTCGCAATGGCCACAGGTTCCGGCCCGATGCACTCGGCCCTCGAGGCCACCGAAGCTCCCGAAACCCTGCGCGCGGCCTTCACGGTGGAACTGGAATCCTATTCCGCCCGCTACACCTACACCTATGACCCCCGCCGCTCCCCTTCGGAGCGCTGGCAGCTGGTAGAACGAAGGGGCCAGGACCCTGAATTGGAACAGGTTGCTGCCAACTGGGCAGCAGAGCCGGCGCCCGATGGCCGCCTGTTTCCGGACGACCTGCGCGCCAGCCTCGGCCCCTCGGTCGATGTGAACACCGACGGCGCCTTCTGGCAGCTGAAATTCCGCCACCACCCCAATCACAACGACACCGAATTCGACGTCTGGGCGGCTGAACGCCTCACCGCGACAGCTTTCCTCGACCCAATCGTCGAGCGCTTTCAGCGCATCGATTACCGCCTGCCCAAGCCGGTCAAAGGCCCCTCCGGCGGCAAGCTGACGAAGTATGAGCAGAGCTATTACCTGAAAACCGAGCCACGCTGGGGCTTTTCCTATGTCTCCGGCTTCGCCATCAAGCTGGAAGCCCGCGCCGCCTTCAAGACCATCGAGCGCCGCTATGAGGCGCGCGTGACCGAGGCGAACTTCTTCTTCGCTAGCCAGGCGGCAGAGAAGGCTTTCGACAGCCAGCGCGAGGCGCGTCTTCAGATGGCGTCTGGATTCGGAGGCCGGGGGCGCTAGACTCGCCCTCATGACGATTCACATGGTCAAACTCTGCGTCGGCGCGGACACGGTCGAGGACCTGGCCGACTGGCAGGAACGGCAGATGAAAAAGCTGCCAAACCCGTTGCATCACACACGGATGATGCCCAAACGCGCCGAAGAGATGCTGCAGGGCGGCTCGATCTACTGGGTCATCAAGCGCGCGATCCGGGTGCGCCAGCGCATCATCGATATCCGCACGGTGCAGGACGAGGACGGCAAGGATATGTGCGAACTCGTTTTCGATCCCGAACTCGTGCGCACCTACGCCCGCCCCAAACGGCCCTTTCAGGGCTGGCGCTACCTCAAGCCGGGCGAGGCGCCGCGCGACCTGAATTCCGGCGAGAGTGCAGCAGATATCCCGGCAAATCTCGATGCCGCCTTGAAAGATGCGGGCGTCTGGTAGACACAGCGCCAGACCGCTGACTTTTTTTCAGGACCTTTCCCATGCCCCAGTTCGACATGATCCTCCTCACCCCGCAGGAAGCCGAAGGCGCCGATGTGCTGCAGCACACCGCCGGCAAGCCGGTGCGCGAAGGCGGCGGCGACGAAACCTATCGCTGCGGCGGGTGCAAGACGAAGCTGCTGGTGAATGTCGGCCACCATGATGCCCACGGGGTGGTCGTGAAGTGCGGCAAGTGCGGTAAGCTCAACACAGAGCCACATCACCACCACCATCACTGACCCGGCAAGAACCGGGGCGGGCAGATGACCGAGTTCCTCAGCCAGTATGGCGGCCTGCTGCTCGCGCTTGGGGCTGCCGGCCTGTTTGCGGGTCTCGTTGCCGGCCTGTTCGGCATTGGCGGCGGCGTTGTGATCGTGCCGACCTTGTTCTTCCTGCTGACGCAGATGGGCTATGGCGAGACGGCGATGCATGTCGCGGTGTCGACCTCGCTGGCGACGATTGTTGTTACCTCGATCCAGAGCGCGTCGGCACACCACAAGCACGGCGCGGTTGACTGGCACATTATCCGCACCTGGGCGCCCTGGATCATGGCGGGCTCGATCGGCGGGATGCTGGTGGCCGGGTACATGTCGAAACAGCTGATGCTCGGCGTGTTCGGCACCATCCTGATCCTGTTCGCGGCGCAGTTCTATTTCGGCCGGCCGAGCTGGAAGCTCGCGGAGGAGATGCCGGGCGGCGCGGCGCGCGCGGGCCTTGGCGGCCTCGCGGGTGCGATCTCCGCGATCATGGGGATTGGCGGCGGTACGATTGGCGTGACGCTGATGACCGTGTGCGGAACATCCATTCACCGCGCCGTCGGCACGGCATCGGGCTGGGGCGTGGCGGTGGGACTGCCGGGGGCGATTGCGGCGGTGATTGTCGGATGGGGTCGCGAGGGCTTGCCGCCCCTCTCTGCTGGCTTCGTGAACCTGCCGGCCTTTGTGCTGATTGCGCTGGCAACGATGGTGATGGCACCGCTCGGCGCGGCGCTGGCACACAAGCTGGATGCGACGCGCCTACGCAAGCTGTTCGGCATCCTGCTGGCGATTGTTGCTGTACGGATGGTCTGGCAGGCGCTGGGCCTGTAATTTCAGCCGCGCCAGAAGCGCGGGGTGAGCACCACGAACACCGCCACGAACTCAAGCCGGCCGAGCAGCATGGCGATGGAGCAGATCCATTTGCCGGTGTCGGTGAGGCTTGCAAACGTCGTCGAGGGGCCGACTTCCGGGCCAAGGCCGGGGCCGACATTCGACACGCTGGTGGCGGACGCCGAGATTGCCGCCAGCGGATCCAGCCCGGTAAAGGAGAGCGCCGCGGCGGCTGCCATGAAGGTGACGAGGTAGAGGAACAGGAACACCATCACCGACTGCAGGGTTTCCTCATCCACGATGCGCCCGCCATAGCGGATGGGCGCGCGCCGGTGCGGCTGCACCATCCGCTGCGACCAGGCGATGAGCGCCCTGGCGGTGATCTCCAGGCGGAACATCTTGATACCGCAGGAGGCTGAGCCTGCGCAGCCGCCGAGAAAGGTGGCGATCAGGAAGAGGGCAACCACCGGGTGGCCCCAGGTGTCATAGGCCGCTGTTGCGTAGCCCGTGCCGGAGATGACCGAAATCACGTTGAACACCGCATCGACCCCGCCCTGCCACAGGCTCTCGAAGGCGGAGCCTTCCAGGCGAAGCTCGTGATACACGACGATGATAATTGCAATGCCCAGCGCCAGGGCGAGGAACAGCCTCGGCTGCGGATCGGTGATCAGGGGGCCGATGCGACCCTGCAGGATGAGTATGGCGAACAGGCTGATGGGCATTGCAGCGATCGCCATGAAGACCATCGCGACATAGACTGAGGGCGTGCCGTTGAAGTGGCCGAAGGAGGCGTCATAGGTCGAAAATCCGCCTGCGGACAATGTCGTCATGGAATGGTTGATGGCGTCAAACCAGTTCATGCCGGTGAGACCGTAGAGCAGGGCGCAGACCGCCGAGAGAATGAGATAGGCGTAGCCGATATAGGCGGCGATGTCGGAGACGCGCGGCAGGAACTTGCCGGTCATGTCCGAACTCTCCAGCGAGAAGAGCTGCATCCCGCCGACCCGCAGCTGCGGCAGGATGGCCACGGCGGTGACGATGATGCCGATGCCGCCGATCCATTGCAGGATCGACCGCCACAGCAGGACCCCGCGCGGCATGTCGTCGAGGCCAGTGAAGGCCGTGGCGCCAGTTGTGGTGATGCCCGACACGCTTTCGAAGATGGAATCGGTAATCGAGTGGCCGGAAACGATGAAGGGCACGGCGGCAATCGCCGGCAGAACAACCCAGACGATGACAGTAAGCAGGAAGGCCTCGCGCTGGCCCATCCGCATCTCGCCGCCCCGGGCAAGCACCCAGCACAGGCCGCCCAGCAGGGCAGAGAAGGAGAAGGAGGCGACGAAGACGTGCGCCTTCTCGTCCCCGTCGGCCAGGTCGATCAGCGCACAGGGCAGCATCGCCACCGCAAGCAGGACGGTCAGTAGGCCGAGGGCCAGGATGACAGGGCGAAGCTGCATGCGGCGGGCACCTTACGCCCGAATTCCTGCAAAGATGTCAATGCGGTGCACAGGTCATGCCGGGACAGGTTGACGCTGCGCCAGAGGGGGGGCTAGAGCGGCCAAATAGTTTCATTTGAAACGCTTTTTCCGGACGGTCCCGCCATGTTCGACAATCCCTCCTTTGACGGCCATGAGGGCCTTCACGCCTTCCATGACGCGGCAACCGGCCTGAAATGCGTGATTGCGGTGCATTCCACGGCGCTGGGCCCGGCGGCCGGCGGATGCCGTATGTGGAACTATCCCACGGGCGACGCAATGCTGACCGATGTGCTGCGCCTGTCGCAGGGCATGAGTTACAAGAACGCGATGGCGGGCATCCCGCTGGGCGGCGGCAAGGCGGTGATCTGGGGCGATCCGAAATCCGGAAAGTCCGAAGCCCTGTTCGAGGCTTTCGGCCGGGCGGTGCATAGCCTGAACGGGACTTACTACACGGCCGAGGATGTCGGCGTGGATGTGGCAGACATGACCATCGTGCGCCGGCAGACGAAATTCGTGGCGGGTCTTGATGAAGGCGACGCGGCGAGCGGCGACCCCTCGCCGGTGACGGCGATGGGGGTCTATCTCGGCATCCGCGAAGTGGCCAAGCGCCTGTTCGGGACGGATGACCTCAACGGCCGCACGATTGCCGTTCAGGGCGTCGGGTCGGTCGGCGGTTATACCTGCGAGCATCTGGCCAAGGCCGGCGCGAAGCTGGTGATCACCGATATCGATCAGGAAGCGCTGGCGGCGGTGTCCGCGCGCACAGGGGCGGTCGTGGTGGCGCCGAATGACATCTATGATGTCGAGGCCGACATTTTCTCGCCGAATGCGCTCGGCGCGATCATCAACGAGAAGACGCTGGCGCGCCTGAAGGTTAAAGGGGTTGCAGGCGGCGCGAACAACCAGCTGGTCGTGCCGGAGATGGGCGAGTTCCTGCGCCGCAAGGGCATTCTCTACGCCCCGGACTATGTGATCAATGGCGGCGGTATCATCAACGTGGCCGCAGAAATCTCGGGCAGCTATTCGCGCGAGTGGGTCGACGCGACTCTGGCGAAGCTGATCGATACGCTGGGGGAGGTTCTGGACGAAGCGCTGCAAACCAATCAGCCTACGAACTATGTGGCTGACCGCATTGCCCGGGCGCGTATTGCCGCAGCGCGCAAGGCTAGGTAGAGTTACCTAATCCGGCCCCGGCCCTGCAGTGCTAGAAGCTGTTCCACGGTCGCAAACGGTCGGTGAGGAGGCTTTTCATGTCTGTTATCGCCATGCTGCAGGGCACCCCTGAAGTCGATACAGTCACCACGCAATCCGCGCTCGCGATTGCCCGGCGCCTGAACGTTCCGCTGACAGGCCTGTGCGCCTTGCCGGATCCGCAGACGGCGCTGATGGTTGTCTCGACGCCGGAATCTGCCGGGATGTCAGCCGCTGCGGCGACTAATATCATCGAGCTGCAACAGGAGCTTCTCGCCAAGGCCGAGCAGGCTTTCCGCGATGTCGTGACCATGGGCGCACACGGGCTCGACTGCTCCTTCGTGCACCAGGTCGGGATCGCCGAATATGCCGCTGCCAGCGCAGCGACGCTTTCGGAGGCAATCGTGTTTCCGCGCAGCGCCGCGAAGACCGGCGAGCCGCTGTCTCTTGCTTTCGACTATGTTCTGATGGATGCGCGCCTGCCGGTTTTCCTTTCCGGCAACAAGCCGTTTGAGCCAGGTGCGGTGATCATCGGCTGGGATGGATCGAACGGTGCATCGCGCGCGGTCCGTTTCCATTCGCATCTCATTCGCGCGTTCGGGGATGTGGTGATTGCCCAGAACCGGAAGGATGCTGAACGGGACGGGGCGCGTCCGGGCATCGCGCCGGGATCGCTCGAAGACTGGCTGAACCGCAAGGGTGTGAAAGCGCGCAGCGAAAGCCTGGAGGGCGAAGTCTCCAGCGCGCTCATGGCGCTGGCGTCTGGCGTCGGTGCAAGCCTGATCGTCGCGGGCGCCTACGGGCATTCGCGGCTCGGTGAGCGGCTATTCGGCGGCACGACGCGCCGCCTGCTGACGGCCGCCGATTCCCCCGCCCTCGCGCTCGCCCGCTGATTTACTCCGGAGACTGATGATGAGCCTCAGACGCATTACCCTTCAGCTTGCCCGCAATCCCGGCCTTCCGGCGGGCGATCCCGAGCAGGGCTACATGATCATTGCGCCGCTGACCGGGGCAGGCCAGCTCGACATTGAAGGCTGGCGTCAGAACCGGAAAGCCTGCCGCGTCTACCGGTTTCATCCTGATCCGGCCGAAAAGGCCGATGGCTGGCTGACGCATCGCGGCGAGAAATGGTTCTTCCACTATGATGAGGAAGACGAAGGCGATGACGAAGCCGTGTTCCGCCTCGGGGCGCACACTTTCCGCGAAGGGGAATATGTGACCATCGACCATCCCGGCCGCGACGCGCAAACCTATAAGGTGACCGACGTCTCGCCGGTCTGAGCCGGTTACCCGAACCTTAACGAGGTAGCGCAGAATTTCAGAAACATGGCAAACGCGAAATTAGCCATGCCGCGCTAAGCTGCCGGTATGGAGAAGTTCGCAGTCCCCATTGCTCTGATCGTTGGCGTGTTCCTGTATTTCACCCACGATGCGGGCTTTCAGTTCGAGCGCGCAAGCGCCGAAAAGCGCCATGCCTTTGTCGAGCGCCAGGCGAACCTTGTGGCGCGCAAGGCGGAATTCCCACTGTATCACGACAGCAAGTTGCAGTCTCTTGTGATCGCGGAAGATGCGATGCGGGCGACGTTGCGAATCCGGGTCGAGACAACGATGCGGATTGAGGGGCGGCGGTCGGCGATCAACCTCAAGGCCTGCGAAGGCTATCTCAAGTCATTCCTCGACGAGCATGATATTGCTCTGCGCCTCGAATTCTATCGCGGCCCTGGTACAATGGCCGCCATGATGACGCTGACGCCGATCTCCTGCAAACGCATGGTGGAAGTGGTGCAGAAGAAATAATTTCCATCCGTGCACGGATTAACACCCCGCCGGCCGCTTTTCTGCCTTCAGTTCCAGGGATTGAACCTGCGCACGTTGCCGGGGGCGGGCGGGACAGGTTTGTCATCGCCGGGAACATCTCCGGTGCCTGTTTCCGGAACCGGCGGCGGGTAGGGATCATTGCTGCGCATGTCCGGATAGGCATCAAGCGCGTCCGGGGGCAGGTCCAGCGTGCCGTCAATGATGATGCGTTTCGGTGGCTCGGCGACAACTGGCTCGGGCACCGGCTCAGGCCGCGGCGTAGGCGGCGCCGGCACGCGCTGGGCCGCGCCAAGGCCGAAGCCCATCGGGATCGATGACAGGGAGATCGGTTGCGACAGTGTCGGCGCAGCGGCCGCGGCCACGGGCTCGGGCGCCAGGGCAGGCTCTGCCGCGGCGACCTGTTCAGGCACCGGCTCGGGTTGAGGCTCAGGCTGGGGTTCCGGTTCCGGCGATGACGGTTCGAAGGCGCCGAACGTGCCGAACGATCCGGGTTCTTCCGCCGGTTCCGGAACGGGCTCCGGCGCTGCGCCTTTGACAATCCATTCCTCTTCGACGGCCGGGGCCGGCTCTGCCGCGACAGGCTCGTGGATGACAGGGGCAGGTGCGGGTTCGGGCTCAGGCACAGGCTCAGGCGCGGTTTGCGCAACTGGGACAGGTGCGGGCTCGGGCTCCGGTTCGATCGTCAGCACAGGCTCCGGCGCTGGCTCGGGCTGAGGAACAGGCAAAGGCACAGGTTCCGGCTCAGGCGCGGTTATAGGCTCAGGTTCGGGCGCAGCGGCGACGGGTTCGGGCGGCGCGGCGTCTTCGATCACCGGCGTCGGCGGGCTGTTGATCTTGTCAGCCAGCGTTGCCACGGCCTGGGTGATGTCGGTCTCGCTCTCGCCTTCGACCGGCGCGGTCTCATCCGTGGTTGCATCCGGCGCATCAACGGTCAGCACCGGTATGACGGGCGGCGCTTCGGCGGGGGCAGGCGCAGGGGCTTCTTCCTCGCTGGCATCCAGTCCCGCAAGCAGGGCGTTGATTGCCTTTTCCGCCCCGCGCGCATGCCGGTGCGCCTCGCGGTAAAGTTCGGCCACGAACTTGGAGTAGGGGCGGCCGTGGGCGTCCACATCGTCGGCGAATTCTTCGGGCAGGCAGGTCTCGATTTCGCGGCCCATGCCATCGGTCAGCAGCACCGCGTGCGGCTCCGGCGTCAGCACGACGCGGTAGCCTTCCGTGTCGTGCACGACCCTACCGTTCTCCCCCTCGATCCAGGCGACGCGCTGTTTGCGCGTCATATCGCTCAGCTTGTCGATGAGGCGCTTGGTGGAGGGATGCAGCATTGCGGCGTGCTTTCCTAAAATACGGCAAGATGACAACCGTGTCAGGTTAGCCCGGCCCGCTGCAAGATTCAAACCATTGAAACCACGCCCGGCTGCTTTGCCGATGCGGGCGGACTATCGGGGTGTCGGGCCGGGAACATAACGCGCCGATTCGAGCCGGGGCGCGTACCGGGCGGACGGAAAGGCGAGAATCAGCTCGCCGGTCGACAAGGCAACCGTGCAGGAAAACGGACCATCCGTAGGGGCCGGCTCGGGATTGCAAGCTTGCGCAATTTCAGCCGGAAGGTCGGTAAACGGGCTAACATTGGGCTGCAGCTCAACAAGGCCGGTGTCTCCCGGCACAAGCACGGTTACCGATCCGATGAAGCCGCGCGACCAGTCCGGCCTGAGCCGGAACAGGTCCGCATCGCTACCGGGTTCGCGGACACTGAAGATCGGGACTCCGTCTTCTTCGTCGGCGACGATGGTGAAGCCCGGAAAGGCGCGCTCGATCGATGGCAAGGTGAACGGGATTTGCCCGGATAGCCCCTCGATGCTACTGGCCGTCACCGTCACCGCTTCGGCGGGCGCGGGTGGCGGCGCGGGTTCGGGCAAGGGCTGTGTGCAGCTGGACGCCAGAAGGAGGGCGAGCAGGACAAGGGCGCGTTTCATGCCCTTAGTCTATATCGGAAGGATCCGTCGCGAGAAGGTCGCGCACCTGTTTGCGCACTTCGGCGACGTTCTTCAGGAACGTCTTCACCGGCTGGTCCTGATCCACCGACAGGTCCGTGCGGAAACCGCGCACAATGCCGTCCGGGGAGACGAGCAGGTAGGTCGGTGTCCAGCTGATCTGCAGGGCCTGCCGGATGCTGGCATCGTTATCCAGAACCACAGGGAAGCTGTAACCGGCGGAGTCGAAATAGGCCTCCAGCGAGCCGTATTTCTTGAACAGCTCTTCCGGCGATGTCCGGGTGGCGCTTGCGGGAACGTGCAGCGAGACGAAGTCGAGGTCCGGATCCTGCGCGATTGCGCGTTCGAGCGCGGCGACATACGGGCCATCGCGCACGCAATCCCCGCACCAGACGCCCCAGACATCAATCACGGTCCAGCGGTTAAGTTTGGTGGAGTCAAAGGTGCTGCCGTCGGTCACCGGCGCAGTGAACGCCGGAAGCTTCTGCCCGAGCAGGGCGTAGTGGAAGGGCCGGTCATTCACGTCACGGGGTACGCCGTCTCCCTTGTCCCCGGCGCCTTCTGGGGGCGCGAGGTTTTCGGTGTAGAAGCCGGTCGCCTCGACTTGGGTGGTTGCTTCAGTTGAGTCGGAGGATGACTCTGCCGGGCTGGCAGGTTCCTGCGCAGGCTCGGATGGCCCACAGGCAGCGAGCAGCAACGCGGCGGCGAGAGCGAACGATGCATGTTTCATGGGGCCTGCTCCGGTTGTTTCCGCCAACGTGCCATCCGCGGGTGACCGGAAAAAGGCAGCGCTGCTCAACCGACCCGTAAGCAAAAGGGCGGCCTTGTGAGCCGCCCTTCGCATTTCTGGCAGTGATTTCCGGCGCGGTGCCGGAAAATCAGGCTCAGCTGTAGATTTCGAACAGGCCGGCAGCGCCCTGGCCACCGCCGATGCACATGGTGACGACGCCCCACTTGGCCTTGCGGCGCTGGCCTTCCATCAGGATGGAGCCGGTGCAGCGTGCGCCGGTCATGCCGAACGGGTGGCCGATGGAGATCGAGCCGCCATTGACGTTGTATTTCGCCGGGTCGATGCCGAGGCGGTCGCGCGAGTAGAGGCACTGCGAGGCGAAGGCTTCGTTGAGTTCCCAGAGGTCGATTTCATCGACCTTTAGGCCGTGACGCTCCAGCAGGCGCGGAACGGCGAAGACCGGGCCGATGCCCATTTCGTCCGGATCGCAACCGGCGACGTTGAAGCCGACGAAACGGCCGAGCGGTTTCAGGCCGCGCTTTGCGGCTTCCTTGGCTTCCATCACTACGACAGCTGCGGCGCCGTCCGACAGCTGCGAGGCATTGCCGGCGGTGACGTATTTGCCTTCCTTCACGACCATGCCGCCGGAGAAGACGGGCTTCAGGCCGGCGAGGTTCTCATAGGTCGTACCCGGACGGTTGCAGTCGTCGCGGTCAACGGTGACTTCCTGCACGGTTTCTTCGCCGGTTTCCTTGTTGACGAGTTTCATCTTCGTCTTTAGCGGCACGATTTCCTGGGCCATCAGACCCTTCTGCTGGAACTCGGCGGTGCGGCGCTGGCTCTCGGCGGAATACTCGTCCTGGTATTCGCGGCTGACCTTGTAGCGCTCGGCGACGATCTCGGCGGTTTCGATCATGCTCATCCAGATGGCCGGCCATTTCTGGAACAGGCCTTCCTCTATAATGCGGTGGCGGTTGGTCTTGCCGGAATGGGCGACCAGCGAAAGGCTTTCCACGCCGCCGCCGATGGCGACCGGGGCGCCTTCATGCACGACCGTGTGCGCGGCATTGGCGATGGCCTGCAGGCCCGAGGAGCAGAAACGGTTGATGGTGGCGCCTGCCGTCGAGGACGGGCAGCCGGCGGCGAGCGCGATGTTGCGCGCGACGTTCATGCCCGAAGCGCCTTCCGGCTGGGCGGAGCCGAAGAACACATCTTCGACCGCAGCGGCTTCGACGCCGGCACGCTCGAGGGCCGCCTTGGTGACGTGGCCGCCCATGACGATGGGGTGGGTGTCGTTCAGACCACCGCGATGGGTCTTGGTGAGACCGGTGCGGGCATAGGATACGATGACGGCTTCACGCATGGGCTTCCTCCGGGGATGGTTGGCGTTTGTTGCGGCGCACCCTATCGGGCACAGCGCGGCGGCGCCAGACTTCCCTTCACGTCAAGCCGGGCTCCGCGACGAAAAAACCCGCCCGGAAGAACCGGGCGGGTCTCTGGAGATCAGGCAGTTGCGACCTGAAGCCTAGACGGCGACCTTGGCTTTCGGCGCGGCGGCTTTCACAGCCTCGTCGACATAGGCCTCGAACTTCTTGAAGTTCGCGACGAACTCGTCGGCGAGTTTCGCGGCCTGCGCATCGTACGCTGCCGGGTCTGCCCAGGTCGATCGCGGGTCGAGGATTTTCGCATCGACGCCTGGCACGGACACCGGCACGAGGAAGCCGAACGTCTCGTCCTTGCGGAACTGGACATTGTTCAGCGAGCCGTCGAGTGCGGCGTTGAGCAGCGCGCGCGTGGCCTTGATCGGCATGCGGTTACCCTGGCCGTAGGGGCCGCCGGTCCAGCCGGTGGAGACCAGCCAGCAATCGACATTGTAGCGGGCGATCAGCTCGCGCAGCAAGTTACCGTACTCGGACGGATGGCGCGGCATGAACGGGCCGCCGAAGCAGGTGGAGAAGGTGGCCGAAGGCTCGGTCACCCCTTTCTCGGTGCCGGCGACGCGTGCGGTATAGCCGGAAAGGAAGTGATACATCGCCTGTGCCGGGGTCAGCTTGGCGATCGGCGGCATGATGCCATAGGCATCCGCCGTCAGCATGATCAGGTTCTTCGGCTGGCCACAGCGGCCGGTGAGCGACGCATTCGGAATCGCCTCGATCGGATAGGCGCCGCGCGAATTCTCCGCGAGCGCTGCGGAGTCGAGGTCGAGTTCGCGCGTGACCGGATCCATCACGACGTTCTCGAGCACCGTGCCCCATTGTTTCGTGGTCGCGTAGATTTCAGGTTCGGCCTCGGCCGACAGCTTGATCATCTTGGCGTAGCAGCCGCCTTCGAAATTGAAGAGGCCGTTTTCCGACCAGCCATGCTCGTCATCGCCAATCAGCGTGCGCGAGGCATCGGCCGAAAGCGTCGTCTTGCCGGTGCCCGACAGGCCGAAGAAGATCGCGGCATCGTCCTTGGCCGAGGTGTTGACCGAGCAGTGCATCGGCATCACGCCCTGGTTGGGCAGGAGGTAGTTGAGGATCGTGAAGACGGATTTCTTCGTCTCGCCGGCATAGGACGTGCCGCCGATGAGGACGAGGCGTTTCGCGAAATTCACGGCGATCACGGTTTCGCTGCGGCAGCCATGCTTCGCCGGGTCGGCGCGGAAGCTCGGGCAGTTGATGATCGTGAATTCTGTCTTGAAGCCCGCCAGTTCGTCCGTTGTCGGAAGACGCAGGAGGTGGCGGATGAACAGCGAGTGCCACGCATATTCGGTCACGACGGTCACCGGAAGGTGGTAGTCGAGATCGGCGCCGCCGAACAGGTCCTGCGAGAACATGTCCTGCTTCGCGATGTGGGCTTTAAAGTCCGTCCACAGAGCTTCGAAATGCTCCGGCGACATCGCTGCGTTATTGTCCCACCAGACGGTGTTCTCGGTCAGCGCGTCGCGCACCGTGAACTTGTCCTTGGCGGAACGGCCCGTGTGCTGGCCGGTTTCGACGACGAGCGCGCCGCCTTTGGCCACGCGGGATTCGCCCGAAGCGACCGATGTTTCGTAGAGGCGTGCTTCGTTCCAGTTCTTCCGAACAGATTTCGGCTGCACGCCCAGCTCTGCCAGGATTGCTACAGTGTCGCTCATTATTACCCTCGTATCGCAGCGATCATTCGGCCGCCCCCGGCCTCATCACCTAGCGCCCATTAGCGCGCTGCAAGACGGATTTGCAACAAGCATGCCCACGCGATTCCGGCTGCTTTGCCGCATTTCGGCGCGGTATTTTTTCGCCGCAGGAAATGTACTTCGTTGTCAATTTGCGTGAGCGCTAACATGGTTCGGGCCTGGAGGTGCCTGTGCACGAGTGTGCAATTTCGGGGCAGGGTCTGTTCGCACGGAATCGGTGAGACCTGATGCTCCGTGACAGGATGAATTCATGCAGCTGGCGCAGATTGCCTGGATCGGATCCAGCTCCGGGCGGCCTCCGTCAGCGGGGCGGGCAGGTCGTCCAGCGGGAACCATCCCCAGCCGCCATGCTTCTCGGGCTCGAGGATCGCCGGCGTGCCGGACAGGATGCGGGCATTGTAAACGGGCGCCACCCAGTGCCGGCCATCACCGGCGTCGATGGTTTCGGCGATGCAGGCTAGGCCGAGGATCTCGATCTCGATGCCGAGCTCTTCGGCAATCTCGCGCCGCGCCGTTTCTGCCGCTGCTTCGCCGAAATCGATCTTGCCGCCCGGCAGTCCCCAGGCACCGGCTTCCGGCTGGCGCAGGCGCTGGATGAGGAGGAGCCGTCCATCATTATCGCAGATCGCGGCACCGCATCCGGCTTCGGGCTTTTGGTCGACCATCTGATCACTCCCGCTTGCCGGGGTGATGTTCCAAGCGCGGGATTCGCGCAACAAAAAAGGCCGCCGCGGTGCACCCGCGACGGCCCGAGGAGAGGCTTGGAGAGATCGAGCCTTATTTCTTGGCGGCGGCGTTGCACTCGGCCAGCTGCTCAGCAGTGAGCTCCGACTTCGTGTTGCGCAGAGCGGTCAGCTCGCCGACCTGTTTCGCGATCTTCTTGCAGATGCGGACGGTGGGGGCTTTGCGGTCGAGTTCGGCCGAGCACTTGGTGCCTTCGCAGGACCAGACGACGCTTTCGGCGACGATGCGCTTGGACGAAACCGGGTTCACGGTCTCGAAGGTGTAGGAGTTGCTGGCGAAAGCCGGGGCGGCGATGGCCGCAAATGCTGCGGCGGCGACGATGGAACGGAGCATGGGAGGGTGCCTTGTCGTTCGGGGTTGAAACTGCATTCGGTTATCAGGCTGGCTGCCTGTGCCTATGAGTAAGGAACGCTGAATAATTCGTCAAGCGTTCAGAGCGTCGAATTCAGAATTATTGGAGAACGGTTCGTTCCGATTGCCGCATACCGGCGCTCCGGCTTGCCCCGGCGGCACAAATTGTCCGCTCGCCTGACGGGCGTATGGTGGCCTCAGGCCCATGAGGCAAGGGAGGTATACATGGATTTCAACATTCCGAAGGACATCGCCGACTATCTCGTCGTGCTCGACAAGTTCATCGAGGACGAGATCAAGCCGCTGCAGGCGCAGGACGATAACGAGCGCTTCTTCGACCATCGCCGCGAATGGGCGCGGACCGATTTCGACAATGGCGGCCTGCCGCGCCCGGAATGGGAAGAGCTGCTGCGCGAAGCCAAGCGCCGCGCCGACAAGGCCGGCCACCTGCGTTACGCCCTGCCAAAGGAATTCGGCGGACAGGATGGCACCAATCTCGGCATGGCGATCATCCGCGAGCATTTCGCCAAGCAGGGCCTTGGCCTGCACAACGACCTGCAGAACGAACATTCCATTGTCGGAAACTTCCCGCAGATCCTGATGCTGCGCGACTTTGCGCGGCCGGACCAGAAACACCTTGCCGTCGAAGCGCTGGAAGGAAAGTTCCGCGCCTGCTTCGGCCTCACCGAGCCGCATCACGGCTCGGATGCCACGCACATGGAAACCCGCGCCGTGCGCCACAAGAAAGACGGCAAGGATGGCTGGCTGATCAATGGCGAGAAGATGTGGATCACCGGCATGCATGTCGCCAGCCACATCATGCTGTTCTGCCGCACTAGCGGCAATGATGGCGATGCGCGCGGCATCACCTGCCTGCTCGTTCCGGCGCGCGACCCCGGCGTGATCATCGAAGAGTATATGTGGACCTTCAACATGCCGACGGACCACCCGCGCCTCACCATCAAGGATGTCTGGGTGCCGGAGGATGCGGTCTTCGGCCCGCCCGAAGGCGGCCTCGCGCTCGCCCAGCATTTCGTGCACGAAAACCGCATCCGCCAGGCAGCATCTTCCTGCGGGGCGGCGATCTATTGCATCAATGAAAGCGTGAAATACGCGCTGGAGCGCAAGCCGTTTGGTAAGGCGCTCGCCACCAATCAGGCGATCCAGTTCCCGCTGGTGGAGCTGGCGACTCAGGCCGAGATGCTCCGCCTGCTGATCTTCAAGACGGCCTGGGAAATGGACCAGATGTCGAAGCCGGAAGTGGCGATCCGCCTCTCCGACAAGGTCTCGATGTGCAACTATTATGCAAACCGGCTTGTCTGCGAGGCCGCCGACCGCGCGATGCAGGTGCATGGCGGCATCGGCTATTCGCGCCACAAGCCGTTCGAGCATATCTACCGCCACCACCGCCGCTACCGCATCACGGAAGGCTCTGAAGAGATCCAGATCCGCAAAGTCGCCGGCCACCTCTTCGGTTTCATGGGCCCGGCCAAACACGGCCAGCGCACCGGCGAAACGGATTCCAAAGGCAAAAGCACCGAGCCGACGGATTTCGCGGTTCGGTGATCAGTGCTTGAAGCAGTTTTCACGATGCCACCCGAGAAAACTCGGGTGGGGTCGCATATGTGGATCGATAGGGGATTCCGCCTTCCGGCTTTTGTTCGCGAGTGCCCAAATTTGATCTGGATTGTTGACCTGCCGCGAAACTAGAAGATCAAGATCGTCGGAAAGAGAAATCAGACCACGATCAAACATCCAGTGCACGGTTCCGGACAGCGCGATGCCATTCCGAATGCTGTCTGGGCCGCCTTGGGCGACAGGCTTGATATGTGCGGCTTCCACCTCAGCTCTGCCGCCCCCATTGATGAGTTGCAGTCCTGTTATTGCGCATTTGCGGTCATACGCATCGACAACAGTTTTTCGAAATATCCGATCTCGGACGGTTCGGTTCAAGGTTTGCTCCACCCGAAGTCTCTCAAATTCGACCTCAAACTCTGCTGCGGGCTCCCGCACCCCAATTAAGGGGCGTCTATCAGAAACTTCTCCGATGCGAGGCAACGTTACATCGTCTGTGTCGAACGCCCTCGCCAATATTCGAAAGAAGTCGCGATCTGGTATTTCGCGGACAGCGCTTCTGATTAAGCCGCTGGGTTTGTTGCTTCCTGTTTCCAGCCTGCTTTCCAAGAAGCCGGTGTCGCTTGAGTACGGTACGAAGCGCTCAAACGGAAAGAATGATCCTGGTTCAATAATCGCAATGAACATGTCTTCAATGGAAGGGTCTGGAATAATTTGTTGGACCTTTGCCACCGAGTTGTAACCTAGTCGCCCGCCTCCGCCGCGCGGCTCGTAGTAAATGATCCAATCGCCGATCAATTTATCAACACGTGATTTGTATATCTTGGGGAACTGGTAGCGAGCCTCTGGCAAATCATCATAGATCGAGTCCGGACGATGAGCGAATATGCCTTTTGCCATGGATTGTTACGCCCCGAAGTGTCTGTAGTGAAACACTGAATCAATGTTTCAAATCGAGCAACCTGATTCTATAGCCTCTCAAACACCACCGTGAAGTGCCGCATCATCGGCGGTTCCTTCACGATACGCAGGCCCCGCAGCCTGTCCTTACCTGCGGCAACTTCCTCGAGCACTTCGACCACATAATCGGCATGGCTCTGGGTGTAGACGCGGCGCGGCATGGCGAGGCGGACGAGGTCCATGGCGGCGGGGGCTTCGGTGCCGTCGGGCCGCCTCCCGAACATCACGGTGCCGATCTCGCAGGCGCGGATGCCACCGGATTCATACATCGCGCAGGCGAGCGCCTGGCCAGGATATTCCAGCGGCGGAATATGCGGCAGGAAGGCGCGCGCATCGATGAACACGGCATGCCCGCCTGCAGGCTTCACCACAGGCACGCCCATCGCATCCAGCCGCTCGGCGATGTAGGAGTTCGTCCGCACACGGTATCGCAGGTAATCCTCATCGATGATTTCCCTCAGCCCCTGGGCAATCGCATCAAGGTCGCGCCCCGCAAGGCCCCCATAGGTCGGGAAGCCTTCGGTCTGGATCAGCAGGGTGCGGGCGCGCTCGGCCAACGCATCATCATTCAGCGCCAGCCAGCCGCCGATATTGGCGAAGGCATCCTTCTTGGCGCTCATCGTCATGCCGTCGGAGACCGCGAAACAATCGCGCACAATATCCTTGATCGGACGATCCTTCTGTCCCTCCTCGCGCAGCTTGATGAACCAGGCATTCTCCGCAAAGCGGCAGCCATCAATATAGAAGGGCTTCCCGTGCGCCTTTGCCAGCGCCGCTGCGCCCCGGATATTCTCGAGGCTGACAGGTTGTCCGCCCCCGGCATTGTTGGTGATGGTCATCATCACCGCCGGGATGCGCGCGCCTTCCGCCTTCAACACCGCCTCCAGCGCGCCAAGGTCCATATTGCCCTTGAACGGATGATCGAGCGAAGGCACGCGCCCCTCGGCAATCGGCAGGTCCAGCGCCTCGGCGCCCATCGCCTCGATATTGCCGCGCGTCGTGTCGAAATGCGTGTTGGAGGGGATCAGGTCTCCCTTCTTTGCAATCAGAGAGAACAGGAGGTGTTCGGCCGCGCGGCCCTGATGGGCGGGAATGATATGGGCAAAATCCATCAGCTCCTTCACCGCGGCCTCGAACCGGTAAAAGCTCGGCGCGCCGGCATAGCTCTCGTCGCCGGTCATCACCGCCCCCCATTGCGCGCTGCTCATCGCCGAGGTGCCGGAGTCCGTCAGCAGGTCGATGATCACATCGTCCGAGTGCAGCTTGAACAGGTTGTAGCCGGCGGCTTTCAGCAGGCCCTCGCGCTCGGCGCGGGTGGTCATGCGGATGGGTTCTACCGATTTGATACGAAACGGTTCGATGATGGTCTTCATGGTTCACTCCCGGGCTGATGTCCCTGAGGGTGAAGCGGTTTTGCCGCCCCGCGCACAGGAACTCCTGCGCTGCGGTTGCCTCTCCGGTGTGCCGGAAGACGGCCGCGCTCAGCGCCTGTTGCGATGCCGGGGCAATACCACACGCCGGCGCCCAATGCCAAGCCGGGCAGGCGGGGTTAACAGCGCGTTCACCATCTTCGGGGAGTTTCCGGGTGACTGACTCGAAACTTCAGGAATTTCGCCATGACGCTGCTCGAACGCGTGATCCGCAATCACCGCTGCCGCTCGACGCACCATTACATCGCCTTCGATGCCCTCTCGCTGATCGGCGGGGAGCAGGGCGAGGCCTGGAAATCGCTGTTCCTGGTGCACCATGAACACCTGCTGGAAGGCGCCAAGGCGCCGGACGCAAAGTTCAAGGATTTCAAGAACCACGTCCTGCATGTCGGCGAAGGCGAATGGGGCGGCGCGCGCGCTGCGGCCACCGAATGGTATGCCCGCGCGGTCGATCTTCTGCGCCGCAAGCGCTGGAGCGAAGCGGCCTATGCCCTCGGCGTGCTCAGCCATTATTACGCCGACCCGATCCAGCCCTTCCACACCGGCCAGACCGAGGCCGAAGGTATCATCCACCGCGCCGTGGAATGGAGCATCGCGAAATCCCGCCCGGAAATCGACGCGCGCATCGAGGCGAACGGCTACCCTGAAATCGAAATCCCGGACGGCCTCGGCTTCGTCTCGGAAATGGTGCGCGAGGGCGCGCTGCTCAGCAACGCGCACTATTTCACCTTCATCGATCACTACGACCTCGATGCCGGCGTCGCCGATCCCCCCTCGGGTCTCGACGAGACGATGCTCGCCGCGATCACTGACCTTATCGCCTACGCCACTGCCGGCTTCGCCGCCATCCTTACGCGCGCGGCGGAGGAGGCAGCCGTCTCGCCGCCGAAGGTGAACCTGACGCTGCAGGGCTATATCGAAACGCTCGACATCCCGCTGCGCTGGATCACGGCGAAGCTCGAGAATGCCGCTGACAAGCGCACGGTGGAGCGGATGTATGCCGAGTTCCAGAAGACCGGGAAGGTCATCAAGACCCTGCCGGACGATGACAAGGCCATCCGCGCGATGCACGCAAAGGAAGTGCGGCGCATCCCGCTTAAACAGCTTGACGCCGAAGAGCCCGCGCCCATCGGCAGGCTGAACGAAAACCGCCCGCCGGAAGAACCCGAACTGGAACTGACCGAAGCCGAAGCCGTCGCCATGCCGGACGATCTGCCGCCTACGGAGCTTGCCGAGATTGCCCGCCGCGACTCGACAGCCGTGCCCGCGCGCGGCCTGTTCGGCACACGCAAACGCAACACGGCGCCGGAGCCCGAAGCAGAAATCGAAGCCGAAGCTGAGCCGGCCGAAGCTGAGGCCGCAGAAGAAGCAGACTCCGCCGCGCCGCGCCGCCTCGCCGCATTCGAACTCGACAGCCCGGTCGTCGATGCGCCGTCCATTGGCCGCAAGACGGCGAAACAACTCGCCCGCGCCGGCATCACAACAATCGGTGACCTGCTCGATTGCGATCCGGACATGGTCGAGCTCGAGCTCAATGTCCGCCACATCACGTCCGAAGCGATCCGCACCTGGCAGGACCAGACGCAGCTGATGCTCGAAGTGCCCGGCCTGCGCGTTCACGACGCCCAACTGCTCGTCGGCGCCGGCATCACCAGCCGCGACGATCTCGCGAATGCCTCGGCGCGAACCGTGTTCGAACTCGCGACCGAATTCCTCACCACACCGCAAGGCGAGCGCGTGCTGCGCGACGATCAGGTGCTGCACGAGGACGAGGTCGAGGAATGGATCGAAATGGCGCAGGACGCCGCCTGACCTCAAGCCGGACGGTTCACACCCGCCGCCGCATACACCGCATCGATCAGCGCCATGTTGGCCACCGCATCTGCCCCGCCCGTCAAAGGCGGGGCATTTGTTTTCATCACATCAATCATGTGCGCCAGCTGGTGGTCATAGGTCGTCTGCCCCTCCACGCTGTAACGCCGGATCGACAGGCCGCGCCGGATCGTGATCGAACTCCCCAGCGACGGATGCAGAGGATTGCGCGCCACCAGAACGCCCTCTGTGCCTTGCAGCGCGAGCAGCGCCTTGAAGCGCTGCCCCGGCATCATCGAGGTGCGCACCTTAGCGGGCACGCCGCCGGGGAATTCCAGGTTCGCCTCTGTCACCAGATCGGCGCCATGCTCGCTGAGGCGCGCGGACGCGGACTTCACCTCCGGCTCTGATCCCGCCACGGTGCGCGCCCAGTGCAGCGCGTAGCATCCGAGATCCATCAGCGCGCCCCCGCCGAGCGCCGGATCATGCCGCAGCTCTCCCGGCCGGTATTTGATCGCCACGGAAAATTCCGCGCGGACCGCGCACAGCTTGCCGATGGCGCCCTCGTTGACCTGCCGCAGGATTTCTTCGAACATCGGATGGAAGCGGTAATGGAAAGCCTCCACCAGCGGACGCCCGGAGCGCGCCGCCGCTTCGGTCATCGCCCGCGCCTCGCGTGCATTCATCGCGAACGGCTTCTCGCACAGCACGGCCTTGCCCGCTTCCAGCGCCGCGATGGTCAGGTCCATATGCCGGTGCGGGGGCAGGGCATTGTAGATGAGGTCAATGTCGCGCCGTGCGATCAGGGCTTCATAGCTTGCTTCCCATTCGGGAATGCCATGTTCGCCCGCATAAGCCCGCGCTTTCTCGCCGTCGCGCGCAGCGACACACACGACAGAGCAATCCGCGCGCTTCGATGCGGGCACGATCACTGCTTTCGGCGCGATCTTCGCCGCCCCCAGAATGCCGATCCGGATCATGTCGAACTCCTCATCTGGGTGTCATCTTCGCCAACATTACAGCAAGCGTAAACAAAAACGCGGCTTCTGTTTACTGACACCTAACGCGCTTTAATCGGTTTCTTCATCCGGCGTGAAAAAAAGTTCACGCGGGTAACTTTCCGGAAACCACGCGCGGCGAAGAGTGACCTCGTCGCGAGGCCATTGACCTCAGGAGTGCAGTTGCCAATGATGATTGATCTGATCGTGCACATCGCTAGCAGCAATGGACTCGCGACACCTGTTGCAGAGCGTGCACTGGGCATTGTCCTCAACGGCGCAGAGCGCCAGGGCAGCCCGCTCGCTGATATCGTGTTCAAAAAGGTTCCCGGCGCGCGCACGCTTGCCGCGCGGACCGGTGCAGAGATCGGCGCCCCCACGGGCGACATCGCGCGCCTGATCGAGCAGACCCCCGGTGGACGCCGGTATGTCAACGTCTCCATGATTTCCGCACTCCAGGATGCCGGCCTTGATCACAAGGCCATCGGTACGCTCCTGCCGTCCATCGGCAGCTGGATGCAATCCGTACACGGCATGAATGACATAGGCCATCTGGGCGACCTGATGAGCCTCGCGGGATCGCCGGCCCGCGGGAAAGAGGTGCGCGCCGCTTAACGCGCTGGTCCCGCGACGCGATCCGGTACTGCTATACAGACCCATCTGGTCTTCGTGCCGTTTCAGAAGTACCGGGCCGTCCGCAAGGGCGGCCCTTTTCTTTTCTGGCCTATCCCGCTACAGCGCGTCTGCGTCCGTGGAGACTGATATGAGCGACACCCTGGTCACGAAGCCCGACGAAGCCATTGCCCTGCGCCTGATGCAGGCGATCCGCGCCGATGCCGAGCGGGCCTGCGCCCCGGACGCGGTCGATCTCGTCTCCGTCACGTTTGACGTTTCCGCAACCGCAGCCGACCCGGGGAGCCTGCGCTACACGCCCCGTATCGACCGCAAGACGCGCACCATCCTGTTCACGGGTGGCACCGCCACAGCCGGCGAAAAGACCGTGATGACCGCGACGGCAGTTTACCGGATCACGCCGCACGCCTAGGATCCGCCGGCATTCCGCTGCGGAGACCCCCGATGCCAACCACCCTCATCACCGGCGCCAATCGCGGCATCGGCCTTGCGCTCGTACGAGAGTTCAAAAAGCAAGGGCATGATGTCATCGCGACGGCGCGAAACCTGTTTGAAGCCGGCGACCTCGTCGAAACGGGCGCGGAGTGCTACCGCCTGGACGTGTCCGATCCCGCCTCCATCGGCCAGTTCGTCATGGAGCTTGCCGGCCGGCCCATCGACTATTTCATCAACAATGCCGGCCTTGGAGACCGCGCCCCGATCGGGACGCTCGACTATGACCGGTTCGAGCTGATGCTGCGCGTGAACACGATTGCGCCGATCTGCCTGCTCGACGGCCTGACGCCGAACCTGATTGCCGGGAAAGAAAAGGTCGCCGCCGCTCTCTCCAGCCAGCTCGGGTCGATCCAGAACACGACCATGGGTTTCGGCCTTGCCTACCGGGTGTCGAAAGCCGGCCTCAACATGGGCCTGCGGACGGCGGCGCACACACTTGCCGAACACGGCATCACGCTGCTCGCCCTTCATCCCGGCTGGGTAAAAACCGACATGGGCGGCGAGAATGCACCGGTCGAGCCCGCCGACAGTGCGGCCGGGCTTTTCAAGGTCATCACCGGATCGGGCCCTTCGAAAGAGCTCCGCTTCTTCGACTTCGAAGGCAAGACGCTGCCCTGGTAGGGCCTACTCGGCGGCAGGTGGCAGTGTCCGGTGCGCCGGCAGTGTATCATTCGCGGCGTAGGACGGATCTGCCTCAAGGGCACCGTCCCGCTTCTGGCGGACCTTCTGCCAGAGCCGCGACGACACGCGCTGGAACCGGTCCGGCACCAGCAGCCAGGTCGGCGTTACCAGCAGGATGATGATCGTCGAAAAGGCGAGGCCGAACACCACGGCCGTTGCCAGCTGCACCCACCATTCGGAGCTTGCGCCACCGAAATTGATCGCGCCTTCGCGGAAATTCACGTTCATCTGGATGATCATCGGCAACAGGCCGCACACGGTCGTGAACGTAGTCAGCAGGATCGGACGGATGCGCTGCGCTGCCGTGGCAATCGCCGCATCCTCTGACGAGCGCCCGTCTTCCTTCAGGCGGTTGAACGTGTCGATCAGGATGATGTTGTTGTTCACAACAACACCCGCCAGCGCGACGATCCCCGTACCGAGCATCAGGATACTGACATATGGCAGGATCAGGTTCACGCCGACGAGCACGCCGGCTGTCGAGATGATCACGGCCGACAGTGTCAGCGCTACCTGCCAGAAATTGTTGAACTGCCACAGCAGGATCACACCCATCATGAACAGCGCCGCCAGCGCCGCCCCGGCGAAGAAGGCGCCGGCTTCGGCCGTGTCTTCATCGGCGCCCTCGAAGCGCACTTCGAGACTTGTGGGCAGGCTCTGCTCTGCCAGGAAGGTCTTCAGCTCGGCAACAATCGCCGCGCCTGTGCCCTGTTCCTTCGCGTTTGCGCGCACGTCGATCACGCGCCGGCCATCGCGGCGTTCGATCTGGCTGATGCGCGGCGCCGGGTCGCGCGTCACGAACAGTGAAAGCGGCACGTTACCTTGCGGCGTCGCAATCCGCAGCGTATCGATGGCCGATGCCGAACGGTCGCCTTCCGGGAAGCGCACGCGTATATCGACTTCCTCATTCGCATCATCCGGGCGGAACCGGCCGACAAGCACACCATTAGTGACAAGCTGCACTGCCGCGCCGATCTGCGCTACGTCGACACCGAACTTGCCGGCTTCGGCGCGGTCCACCGTCAGCTGATACTCCACGCCAGGCAGGGGCCGCGAGTCGTCAATCTCGATCACGTCATTTCGGGCTTCCAGCCAGTCGCGCAGCAGCGTCGCCGCGCGGTCAAGCTCCGCCGAGTTGTTGCTCAACAACGCAACCTGGATGTCCTTGCCACCGGGCGGGCCCTGTTCACGCGGGCTGATCTGGAAGCGTAGCGCCGGCACCGCTGACAGGCGCGCGCGTACCTCCTCCAGCGTCTTGCGCGCATCATACGGGCCGTCAGCGGTTGTATTGATGTCCAGAAGAATCTGGCCGATCGTGTCTTGTGGGCTGCTGCCGCCGCCCTCAAACCTCGAGCTGGATGACCCGCTGCCTGTGCGTGTCGAAATCGCAGACAGTCCGTACACGTCCGAAATAGCGTCTTCGGCGACCCTGACAAGCTGCGCCTTTTCCACTTCCGACAGTGCGCCTTGTGCCTGCACGTACACGAAAGCCTGCTCCGGCTCGACATCCAGGAAGAATTCGGTCTTGTGCTGCTCGGACCCGAACCAGATGAAGATCGAGATCACCGCCGCGAACACAGCTGCGGTCGTGATCAGCGGGCGTTTCACGGTTTCGGAAACCACCTTCACATAGGCGCCGATCCAGCCCTTCGCCTTGCGCGGATCGCCGCCCGCGGCCAGCGCCGCAAGGTTTTCGTCCGTGCCGCCTGCTCGGCCGCCGATGACCGTGCCCAGCACTGGCAGGAAGATCAGCGCGACAATCAGCGAAGACGTCAGAACGAAAATCAGCGTAAGTGGCAGGTAAGCCATGAACTTGCCCGGCATCGAGTTCCAGAACAGGAATGGCACGAACGCCGCCAGCGTCGTCAGCGTCGAGGACACCACCGGCCAGAACATCCGCTTGGCAGACATCGCATAGGCTTCCTTCCGGCTTAGGCCCTCGGCCATCTTCCGGTCGGCATATTCAGTCACAACGATGCCGCCATCGACAAGGATGCCGACCGCGATGACCATGCCGAACATGACCATCATGTTGATCGTGTATCCGAAAGCACCCAGGAACAGGAACGCGATCACGAAGGAAGACGGGATCGCAATACCGACCAGCGTTGCCGATCGGATGCCGAGCGCGGCGACGACCACGATCATCACCAGGACGATCGCCGTCATGATCGAGCTTTGCAGCGTGCCGAGCTGAGAGCCGATCAGTTCCGACATGTCGGACGTGATCTCGGCGCGCACAGTCGCCGGCCATTTCCTGCTCTCATCATCCACGATGGCGCGCACATTGTTTGCCGTGTCGAGAATGTTCGCGCCTGTGCGCTTCACCACTTCGACCAGCAGTGCCTTCTCGCCGTTGAAGGTCGCAAACCCGGTAGGGTCCTTGAACGTGCGGCGCACGTCCGCAACATCTGCCAGCGTCACGACGGAGTTTTCCGTGCGCTTCACCGGCAGGTTCAGCGCGTCCTCGCCGGTGCGGATGATGCCCGGCACTTTCACCGAAAAGCTGCCCTGTCCGGTATCGATCTGACCCGCAGGCACCAGCTGGTTGTTGGAGGAAACGACCGCGTAGATTTCCTGGTAGGAGATATTATAGGTCTCGAGCTTCACCGGATCGATGACAATCTCGAGCAGGTCCTCGCGCTTTCCCTGTACGCGCGCCTCAAGAATGCCGGGGTCTGCTTCCAGCCTTTCCCGCAGGTCTTCCGCGATCCGCGCCATGCCGCGCTCCGGGGCGTCACCATAAATGTTGACCACCAGCACCGGAAACTGCGCCGCATTGAATTCGGTCACGATCGGTTCGCGCGCATCCTGCGGAAAGTAGCGCTTGGCCATGTCGACCTTGTCTTTGACGTCGAGCACGGCCTGGTCGACATCGACGTCAATCTCGAACTCAAGCACCAGCTGCGCCGCGCCTTCCGCACCAAACGAGCGGAATGTCTTCAGGCCTTCCAGCGACTGGATTTCCTGCTCCACCGGCCGTACGAGCAGGCGCTCGGCATCTTCCGGCGTCACACCGGCCAGAGGCACGGTGATCGCCACATACGGGATCGGAATATCCGGGTCCGCTTCCTTGGGCAGTTTGACGTAAGTATAGGCACCCGCCAGAACCGAGCAGATCAGGATGGCAATCACCATCCTCGCCCGGCCGATGGCACCATCAATCAGCGCGTTCATGGCCGGGCTCCGCCCTGCATCACCGGCTTCACCTTCACGCCGTCGGCAAGAAAGTCCTGACCGATCGCCACCAGCGTCACTGTCTCCGGCAACCCTGTCACCCAGGCGCCCTCCGGCGCCTCGTCAACCACGCGCACCGGCGCAAACCGCACCGTGTTGTCCGCCAGCACATGGCGCACACCCAGTTCGCCCGTGTCCGACAGCGTCAGCAGTGAGCGCGCGATCAGCGTTGCCGGCAGTTGCCCGGCCGGAACCGTCAGCGTCGCCGTCACACCGGCCGCCACCACCGCATCGCCCGTCTTGATCTCAGCTTCAACCGGGAAGGTCCGCGTCGGCCCGCTCGCCGTGCGCGCAATATAGCGCAGCTTTGCCGGGAAGGTCCTGCCATCCGCCAGCAGCACCGTCGCGGGCATGCCGCTCTGCAAAAGGCCTGCCTGCGCATCCGTCACTTCCGCCGTCACGATCACCGGGTCCATGTCCACCAGCAGGCCGCAGGCTGAGCCCGGCCCGAGATAGTCACCGGCTTCCGCCAGGCGGCGCTCGAACACACCATCGAACGGCGCCCGGATCTGAGTACGGCCAAGCTCGACCTTGGCGGAGTTCACGGCAGCTTCCGCCGCATCCAGCTGCGCTTTCGCCGAGGCTTCCCGGTTTGCCGGAGCAAGGCCCTTAGCTGCGAGAGCCACCGCGGCTTCAAAATCCACCCGCGCTGCATCACGTGCCGCTTCGGCTTCCAGCACCCGGGCGCTGCGGGCTTCCACGTCCAGCGCGCAGAGCAGGGCGCCCCGCTTCACGAACGTCCCTTCGCGCACCGGTGTCGACACCACCGTGCCCGATGTGCCGGATTTCACCGTCACCGACTTGTCGGGCGCCGTACGCCCCTTGGCAGTGATCTTAAGTTCGTGGACCTGCGACGTGGCTTTTACCACGATGACGTCCGCCACAGGCGTTTCTGCTGATACTTCCGGCTGGACCACTTCCGAGCTGATGCTCCCGCGCATCAGGCTGCGTGCCCCGAAATACAATACGATAACTGCCAGGATGGCAGCTGCGATCTTGATGGAGCGGTTCACGGGCGGCTTCTTTCCTGGGAGGAGGCGGACGTAACATAGGTGCGAATGACGCGAGAGTCATCTTTCGCGCCGGCAATAATTAACGCGCGAGCCCTTTAAATCCGGCGAACAAGCCCGGAATCTTGGTTAATGCCGCCCCCGTATTCGCTTTACAGGCGAACCGTTTCCCTGCGTCAGATCGCCGTAACCACGGGTTTCCGGTTCGCCCAGGGCCGGGCTGCCTCCAGTTCAAGCGCCAGCTCGAACAGCAGCCCGTCATCGCCTTTGCGGGCCGAAAACATCGCGCCGATGGGCAGGCCCGACGGCGACCAGGCCAGCGGCACGCTCATCGAGGCCGCCCCGGCCGCGTTCATCGGCGCGGTGTAGGCAACGAAGGTCAGCACGCTGTCCATTACCGTGTCGAAGTCCCGGTCCGGCGCCTGCTCGCCCACCGGAATGGCCGGGCTGCCGGTTACCGGCGTCAGGATCACGTCCAGCGAGTCGAAGAAGGCCGCGTACTGCGCCTCGAACGCCTGCAGGTGTGCAATCGCATCCGGAATCTCGCCCATCCGCGCCATCGCCAGCCCCGCAAGGCCCAGCGTCCAGGGCTCGACGATCTCCGGCCCAACAGGCTTGCCGGAAAACACCGCCACTTCCTGCGCAAACATTGCCGCACCGGACGCCCAGTAAAGAATGAAGCTGTCCATGAACTTCTGTCCGTCCATCGGCAGCGTGTAATCCACCACCGTATGACCCAACTCCCGGCAGAGCTGCGCCACATCCTCAATGGCCGCGCGCGTATCGGCATGCAGCGGCGTGCCGCCAATCGGCTCGGGCGCAAACCCGATGCGCAGCCGGCGCGTCAGCGGCTGGACATCGCCCAGCAGCGGGTAAGTGCCATCATTCGCTTCTGCCGCGCGGAACAGTGCAATCGAATCCCGCACGCTGATCGTCACTGCATGGTTCACCGAAATCTGGATCGGCGGCGCAGCTGCGCCCGGCTCGCTGTAAGGCAGGCGGTCACGCGACGGTTTCAGCCCGAACAAACCACAGGTCGAGGCCGGAATCCGGATCGACCCGCCGCCATCGCTCGCATGCGCAAACGGCACCACCCGCGCCGCCACCAGCGCTGCCGCGCCGCCCGAAGAACCACCCGGTATCCGCGACACATCCCACGAATTGCGCGTCGGCCCGTTCGAAAGAGGCTCGGTCGAAGAAATCAGCCCCGCTTCCGGCGTTGCGGACTTGCCCAGCGACACGATCCCCGCCCGGCGCCATTTCGACGCGAACACATTGTCGCCGGTCGCCACATGGCCTTCCAGGCCCCGGCTGCCTGCCAAGGTCGGCGCGCCGCGCCAGTCGATCAGGTCCTTGATGAAACTCGGCACGCCCGCAAACGCCCCGGTCAGCAGGCCCGACGCGTCCGAGCGCGCAGACTCATAGGTCTCCGTCACAATGCCGTTGATCTGCGGCTCCACTGCCTGCGCGCGCGCAATCGCCGCTTCCACCTGTTCACGCGCCGTGGTCTCGCCGGCCGCAATGGCCGCCGCCATCGCCGTCCCGTCCATGAGCTCCGGCGCGACCACCGCGGCCGGCTCATCCTTCGACGTTCGCGGCGCACAGGCGGCAAGCGCAAGCGTGGCAGTGCTTCCGGCCAGCATGGCGCGGCGTGACAGGCGGTTCATAGGCGTCCTCCCCGGATCATCTTTCCGGCGAGAGTGGCGCTGCGCCACGCCGCGCGCAAGTGCCGTCAGTCTCCGGTGCGCGTTACCACGCCGCACGCCACGCGCGGTCCGGCCCCGCCGATGGGTTGCGTGCGGTGATCATCTTCATTGGCGTGAACGATGATCGACAATCCATCCCCGCCCAGTGCCGGCGCCAGTTCCGTCAGCAGCGTGAACGCTTCATATCCCGCCGATCCGTCTGCCGCGGCCCACAGGTTTGGCAAGTCGCCCGGCTCCGGTCCTTTGTCAGGGTTCATCAGGCCGTGCGCGCCTTCTTCCTTGCCGTGATGGCCACCGGACAGCTGGAACGCGCCGACATCAGAGCAATCGCCGATCTCGTGCAGGTGTAGCCCGTGCCAGCCCGGCGTCAGTCCGCCCGCGCCGATCTCCATCCGGATTAGCACGCCGATTGGCCCCTGTTCAAACGTTGCCCAGCCGATCTCCACGCCTTCGCTCCCGATGATCGTCGCGGCTGCCTTGGCCGGCTCCTTCACATCTGATGAGGGACCGTCCACCGGCGCGTGCATCATGGCGGAGCTGTGGCCCTGCGGGCTGTGATGGGCATGATGATCATGGGGGCCCTGATGGGCGCATGCGCCGAGCACAAGGGCGCTGGCGGCGGCAAGAACGAGGCGGGTCATGTCAGGTCTCCTGTCGATTCCGGAACGAGTATAGGGCAGTCTCCCGCCATGTCAGACCCTGAACTGCCAGAAAAAGACCGCGCCGACCGCATGCTCGTCGCCCTCGGCCACTATGCCAGCCGCGCCGCCGCGCAGGCTGCCATTGCCGCTGGCCTCGTCACAGCGGACGGTAAAAAGATCGCGCGCCCGGCAGACCCGCTCTCCCGCAGCGCCGTCATCACCGCCGAAGCAGCGCACCCCTACGTCTCACGCGGCGGCCTGAAACTCGCCCACGCGCTCGATGCCTTCGGCGTCGATCCCGCCGGTTTGATTTGTCTCGATCTCGGCGCATCCACCGGCGGCTTCACCGATGTCCTCCTGTCCCGCGGCGCAGCCCGCGTCATCGCGGTCGATGTCGGCCACGGCCAGCTCCACCCGAAGATCGACGCCGATCCACGCGTCACTTCCCTCGAACGCACCAATGCCCGAGACCTCACGCCCGCACAGCTCGGCGCTGCGCCTCAGCTGATCGTCAGTGATCTGAGCTTCGTCTCGCTCGCCAAGGTCCTCAGCGTCCCCCTCGCGCTCGCTGCGCCGCAGGCCACACTGATCGCCCTGTTCAAACCGCAATTCGAAGTTGGCCCCGAAAATGTCGGCAAGGGCGGCATTGTCACGGACGACGCAGCCACAGAAAACGCGCTCAGCGCTTTCCTGTCATTCCTCGAAGGGGAAGGGTGGGTGTCCGGCGCGCCAGTTCCAAGTCCGATTGCTGGGGGTGATGGAAATCGGGAATGGCTGGTCCTGGCGCGCCGGAGGTAGTCCTAGTATCCGCCGTAGAGGTCGTCGGAATAGCCGTCCTGCACACGCCATTCGCGGGCATACTCATTCCAGCAGGCCGTCACCGGATCGGTCTGCACCTTGCCATCCGGCATCCGCGTCTCGCGGTGGATGACACGGCAATCCCGCCCTTGCTGCGGATAGGCAGGCTGGCTGCCATAATCCGGGTACTGAGGATAAGCCGGCCCCGGTGCCGGATAGCTCGAAGGATATTGCTGCACCGGCGGCGGGGCATAGCCGCCAGGTCCGCGCATAACTTCCGGCCCGCCATACAGCCCGTCCGTCGTGCGCGGGATCGAACCCTGCGGATAGGCGCTGTAGGATTGCGGCGCATAGGCGACCATGCAGTTCCCGCTGCTGCTCTTGCCAATCGAGTTGCCCGCTGCGCCGCCCACCACTGCGCCCAGCACCGCGCCGACGGCCACGTTGCCCGATTCGCTGCGGCCTTCGGTGTAATGGCCGACCGGGCGGCCCCAGCGGTTATATTTCGTATAGTGGCGGTCATTCTCGATATTGTTGCCGATGGCACCGCCGATCAGGGCGCCGGCGAGCGCGCCAACCACCGTGCCGGCGGTGCCATTGTCGGATTTCTGGCGCTCGCAGGCCGTGTTCTGCACAGGCCCGCCATAAGGGTAGGCGCCATACTGCGCCTGCGCTTCCATCGGCAGCGTCAGGGCCAGTAGGCCAAGGCTGCCCGCTGCAATCGTTGTCTTCAGCATCACCACATCTCCTTCGGCAGCACAGCAAGGTCCGCCATCATCAGGGCCAAGACTGCCCCCGCCAACCTGAACGGAGCCTGAAGGCTGGACCCGGGCCTCCGCCGGCCACATATTCCCCGCCATGGGACTGTTCGAAACCGCCGCCAGGACTGCAGCCCGGGCCCGTTACGCCGCCGGGCAGGGG
Source organism: Hyphomonas sp. (assembly GCF_046313975.1). Taxonomy (GTDB): domain Bacteria; phylum Pseudomonadota; class Alphaproteobacteria; order Caulobacterales; family Hyphomonadaceae; genus Hyphomonas. The sequence continues at coordinate 60,563 of NZ_JBKBXB010000013.1, forward strand.
CTGCGTTCGGCCTGGTATACGGCCCAGTTTCAGGCCGCCCGCAGCGCCGCCGGCGACCTTGCCCGCCCCGGCGAGCCGGAATTCCGCCCCGAGCACGGCCGCCCGGACCTGGCCGAACTCCGCCGTGCCTACTTCCGCCTGTTCCGGCAGGACCGTGCCAATGTCGAAGCCGGCCTCTACCCCGCGCCGGAGGACCTGCGCCTCGAAGCCCTGCCGCGCGCCCTCGGTTCCGCCCGCGCCTTCCTGCGCGACGCCGCAGAGGTCAACCGCCGCCGCATCACCCGCGCCGCAGATGAAGTGCAGGCCCTCGTCCCGGAGGGCACCAACCGCTACCCGGACTACTACCTCCAGAATTTCCACTACCAGTCCGGCGGCTGGTTCACTGAAGAAAGCGCGGAGCTTTACGACACCCAGGTCGAAGCCCTCTTCTCCGGCACCGCGGATGCCATGCGCCGCGCTGCACTCGCCGAAATCGCCCGCGAACTGAAAGGCCGCGACCAGCGCACGAAGCGCCTCCTCGATGTCGCCTGCGGCAATGGCCGCTTCCTCGAAACCGTGCTCGGCGTCTGGCCGAAACTGAACGTCACCGGCCTCGACCTGTCGCCCACCTATACCGACGCGGCCCGCAAGCGCCTCGCCGCGCGCCGCAACGCCGCCATCCTGCACGAAGCCGCCGAGGCGATGCCGCTCGCCACTGCCTCGCAGGACATCGCTGTCTCGATCTTCCTTTTCCATGAGCTTCCCGCCGACGTGCGCCCGCGCGTACTTGCGGAGATATTCCGTGTACTGATGCCCGGAGGCCTGTTCATTCTCGCCGACAGCGTGCAGTTCGGCGACTATCCCTCACTCGACGGCCTGCTCGAATATTTCCCGCACGGATTCCACGAACCCTATTACCGCGACTATCTCGCATGGAACGCGACCGAGGCCCTGGAATCACTCGGATTTGTTAAGGAAGGCGAAACCCTCGCTTTCCTCACAAAAGTCACAATCTGGCGCCGCCCGTGCCCTGTTGGCACAGGCTGTGAAATTCAAGATTAAATCGCTTTCATAATCTGTGGCCGGACGGTCACACCGCGCTCCCAATCCCCGAACATTACTGCATCGCAAGCTGGCGACGGCGATTCCAGTCGCTACCTCTGCGGCGCGCAGTTGCGCAGAGTACGGAGAAAAATAATGAAACTTGCACTCGCTTCCATCCTCGCCATCGCTGCTGTCGCTCCGGTCGCTGTTGCCCAGGGCAACCTCGAACTGAGCGGCGCCTATTCGCATGTCGACGGCGATGCCGGCGACCTCGGCGCGATCACCGCCCGCGGCACCTACTTCTTCAACCGCTATCTCGGCGCTGAAGCAGAAGCCTCGTTTGGCATCGACGACACGAATGTCGGCCCGGCCACCGTCGAGCTTGACAACTCCTTCGGGGGCTTCGGCGTCCTGCGGGCTCCGGTTGCTGACCGTCTCGAACTGTTCGGCCGTCTCGGCTATGCCACCACCTCGTTCAGCGCCAGCGCCCCGGGTCTCGGCAGCGCCTCGGCTGACGTGGACGGCCTCGCCTACGGTGTCGGCGGCAAGTTCTTCATCACCGACAGCTTCGGCATCCGTGCCGACGCGACGCGTTTTGAGGGCGACGACGCCGAAGCAGACGTGTTCTCGATCGGCGGCGTCTTCCGCTTCTGATCATCCGGATACGGATCGATAAGGAGAACCCCGGCACAGAACGTGCCGGGGTTTTCTGTTTCAGAACTTGGGGAAAGCCCCCGTCGCCGCCCAGGGCAGGCCGACCGCCAGCACGACAGAGACAACGAGGCCGAAGCCCGCCCGCGCCACATCCGTGGCCACATCAAACGCGGCTTCCCGGCGCGAACGCAGGCCGGACATGTAGGAAATGGCGATCTCGCGCCCCGCCAGCAGGCCGAGGAACACCCAGGTCGTCGACATCGGCACATCGCTGATATCCTTGAACACGAACAGGATCAGGCCATAGATGAAGTCGATCAGCGTCGCCGCGCGGATATCCTTCGTATTGGTCTTGGACAGGACGATCTTCTGGATCTCACCGCCGCGCGTCGCAAAGATCCAGGCATGCAGCACCAGCATCACCACCGTCGTGAACACCAGCAGCCAGGGATCGAAGAACACCTGCGTGCCTTCGCCGTTCTGGATTGTCTGGCGGGGCAGGAAGACGAAGATGTTCGCGAGATCCTGGATCAGCCATTGCGACCACAGGAACGCCGTCGAACACCATTGCAGGATCACCCAGAAGATCGGGACCGGACGGTCCAGTGTCGAATGAATCCACCGCTCCCAGCTGTTGGCAACGGCAAAGTAGACCAGCCCGCCGGCAAACAGCGCCACGATATAGCCGACGCCGGACTTGATCAGCATGTCGAACAGCACACCCTCGGTCGCCGCGCCGCCCGTCAGGGTAAAGATCGTCAGCACAAGGAAGGTCGTCGAGACCGGAATGCCGAACCGCGTCAGGACCAGCAGTACAGCCGGGGGCAGGGCATGCCACCATTCGATCCCGGTCTCCGGATAGGGAATCCGGTTCAGCCGCCCGAAGGCAATGTCGGAATTGAGCACGAAATAACCGTACAGCATCACCGCCACGATGATCGAGCAGGCATACAGCCAGAGGATCCACCAGGGCTGCCGGCTGTTTGAAGACAGGAACGTGCCCAGCGTCTGGATCGCGTCATTCGCAACAATCGAATAGGCCGCGATCAGGAAGCCGATCAGCGCAAACAATTCCAGCCCGCCCAGCATCATGGCCGGTTACTCCCCACGCAATGAACCCGTAGGCGTTGCCTAGCAGACGGCCCATTTGCAGGCGATGGAAGTTGTATGAATGTTTTACGTCAGCGCCCGGTCTGGCCCCTGTGGCGCAGCATCGCGTCCGCCAGCACGCAGGCCATCATCGCCTCGGCCACCGGCACGGCGCGGATGCCCACGCATGGGTCATGCCGCCCGATGGTACGCACATCCACTTCCTCGCCGTCCCGCGTTACGGAGCGCACTTCGTTCAGGATCGAAGACGTCGGCTTCACCGCGATGCGCACGACGATATCCTGCCCGGTCGAAATCCCGCCCGCGACGCCGCCATTGTTGTTCTTCAGGAATGTCGGCCCGGCATTGCCCGCGCGCATCTCGTCGGCATTCTCTTCGCCGCTCATTGCGGCCGAGGCAAAGCCCGCGCCGATCTCCACGCCCTTCACCGCATTGATGCTCATCATCACGCCGGCGAGTTCCGAGTCCAGCTTGCCATAGACCGGCGCGCCCCATCCGGCCGGCACGCCGCTCGCATGCACTTCGACAATTGCGCCCGCCGACGATCCCGCCTTGCGCGTCTCGTCCAGGAACTGCTCCCACTGCGCCGCCATCTTCGCGTCCGGGCACCAGAAGGGATTGGTCAGCGTCTCGTCCCAGGACCAGCTTTCAGGATCGATCATGTGCGGCCCGATCTGCACCACTGCGCCCCGGATTACGATCCCGTCGCCCAGCACCCGCCGCGCCACGGCGCCCGCCGCCACCCTTGCGGCTGTCTCCCGCGCGGAGCTGCGCCCGCCGCCGCGATAGTCGCGCACGCCGTATTTCGCATCATAGGCATAGTCCGCATGGCCGGGCCGGTAGCGGTCCCGGATCTCGCGGTAATCCTTCGAACGCTGATCGGTATTCTCGATCATCAGGCTGATCGGCGTCCCGGTCGTCACCTGTCCCTCGGTCCGGTCATCTTCGAACACGCCGGAGAGGATTTTCACCTCATCGGCTTCCTGCCGCTGCGTCACGAAGCGAGAGGTTCCCGGCCGCCGCTTGTCGAGGAAGCCCTGGATCCAGCCCGCATCCAGCTTCAGCCCCGGCGGGCACCCGTCCACCACACAGCCCAGCGCCGGCCCATGGCTCTCGCCCCAGGTGGTGACACGAAAAAGATGCCCGAACGTGTTATGCGACATGTGACAGCCTGCGCCCTCGCGGTGATCGCCAGCCTCCTATATGAAATCGCGAAGAACGCCAAATTGCGCCAAAGGGGCGATGCCCATGTCCTCCTCAATCCTCCCGCCGACGCCCAGCGCCGCCGAATACGCCGCCTCTGGCGACCGCCCGCTGATCCCGGACACTGCCGACCCCTTCGCCCTGTTCGAGGCCTGGATGGCGGATGCCCGGGCCGCCGAGCCGAATGACGCCAACGCCATGTCGCTCGCCACGGTCGACGGCGATGGCCGCCCGGATGTCCGCATCGTCCTCCTGAAAGGCCTCGAAGGCGGCGGCTTCACCTTCTTCACCAACCTTGAAAGCGCCAAGGGCGTCCAGCTCGCCGGCCAGCCGCAGGCCGCGCTCTGCTTCCACTGGAAAAGCGTGCGCCGCCAGGTCCGCATCCGCGGCTCCGTCACCCGTGTCACCGATGCCGAGGCCGACGCCTATTTCGCCACCCGAGCCGCCCAGAGCCGCATCAGCGCCATCGCCTCAGACCAGTCCCGCCCGATGGCGTCGCGCGCCACCTACGAACAGCGCGTCGCCGAGGTTTCCACCATCTATGGCGACGGCCCGGATATTCCGCGTCCGCACTTCTGGGGCGGCTACCGCCTCACGCCCACCGAAATCGAATTCTGGCAGGACCAGGCCTTCCGCATGCACGACCGCCTGAAATTCTGCCGCAAGGACAGCGAAGGCTGGGCGACAGTCCGCCTCTATCCGTAAAAAGTATCACTGGGGGAATACATGAAACTCGGCCTGCAGATCGTCCTCGGTCTCTTCTCGCTTATCCCGCTTGCCTTCGCCGTCATGGGCCTGATGAGCGGCATGGCCGGCGCTGATCCGGCTGCGGCCGTTTCCGCCGCCGTGGATAATCAGTACAGATACATGTCGGGCGTCTACATCCTCGTCACGCTGCTGCTCTGGTATGCCATCCCAAACATCGAGCGCCACTTCACCTTGATGGCCCTCATCTGCGCCGCGCTCGTCATCGGCGGCATCGGCCGCTTCCTCTCGCAAACCGCGCTCGGCCCCGGCACCCCGCAACAATCCGCCGGCATGCTGATCGAACTCGGCTCACCGATCCTGCTCGCCTGGCTCTGGCTGATCGTGCGAAAGCCGAGAGCCCAATAACCTTGTCATCCCGGCGAAAGCCGGGACCCAGACAAGACAGATTATACGGCGTTTGAACTGGGTCCCGGCTTTCGCCGGGATGACGAAGGGGAGAGAGCCCTACTTCGTCACACACGCCGCCCAGCCGGCATCATCCGCCTCCAGCCAGTCCGCCACACGATACGGCTCATCCGTCGCGATCAGCACCACGCCGTCATCCACAAGCCGCTGGTATTCCACGCCGTCGCCGTCCGCCCAGTAGAGATCGTCCAGCCGCTCGCCCTTGCGCCCCAGCGTGCCAAAGGCCGGCTCCACGCCTTCCCGAACCAGCCGCTCGAAGGCCGGCGGGTCCGGCCGCTCGGTGCCCGTCCAGGCGATGATCCGTGTACGGTCAACGCCGAGCCCTTCCAGCCGCTGGATATCGCGCCCGCCGCGCGCCGAGGCGGTCATCATCAGGCCGGCGTCCAGCCGCGCAATCTCGGCGGCTTCCTCGTCATTGTAGGAAATCATGATCACGTTCGCCGCCGCGTCCGCCGCCTTCACCGCTTCGACAATCTCGCGGAAGCCGGTCGTCTTCTTGCGGTCCAGCTCCAGGATCGCGCCATTCTGCTTCGCCCAGATCAGCGCGTCGGTCAGCTTCGGCGGGTTGAAGTCCGTCACCGCGCCCTCGGTATCCTTCAGCCGGACGCGCGCAATATCCGCCCATTTCGTATCCGAAACATAGCCCGTGGCGTCCGACGTGCGCCCGAACCGGTCATCATGGTGCAGGAACAGGACGCCGTCCCGGCTCGTCGCCACGTCCACCTCGAACACGCGGATGCCCCGCTCCAGCCCGTAGGCCATCGTCTCGATCGCATTCTCCGGATAGCCGGCCGCCCCGCCGCCCCGGTGCGCGGCCACCACCACGCCGCCGGACTTGCGCAGGCAATCGAACAGGCCGGGCAGGGGTGGCATCTCCACCGTCAGGGGCGTTTCCGCCGCCACCGCCACCTCCGCGGCAGCCTCCACCTGCGGCGCATCCGTGCACCCCGCCAGCAGTGCCGCGGCGGTAAGTCCTATCAGAACAGCCCTCATCTTCCCGTCCTTTCCTTGCGTCAGCGCCGATGCCCGAATAGACAGGGCGCTGCAAAATCACAAGGCGCGCCCGGGCATTTCCCCGGGCAGCGCCGTCAAATCCGGAGGAGTAGGAACATGAAGGGACTGATGCAGGACTGGCCGCTGACCGTGGACAAGATCCTCGAACATGCGCGCCTGCAACATGGCGACCGCGAGATCATCACGCGCCGGGTCGAGGGCAACATCACGCGCATCACCTATGCGCAGCTCTACGACATGGCCAAGCAGGTCTCCACCGCCCTGAAGGACGAAGGCATCGGCCTCGGCGACCGGGTCGCCACCCTCGGCTGGAACTCCGAACGCCACATGGCCACCTGGTATGGCGCCATGGGCATCGGCGCGGTGCTGCACACGATCAACCCGCGCCTCCACCCGGACCAGATCGCCTGGATCGCCAACCATGCCGAAGACAAGGTCCTCGTCTTCGACAAGACCTTCCTGCCCATCGTCGAAGCCATCCGAGGGCAACTTGAAACGGTGAAAACCTTCGTCATCTATGCCGGTGCCGACACGATGCCCGAGAACAAGCTCGGCGCGATCCCGTTCGACATCTGGATCGACGGGCGCAGCCGGAATGTCCGCTGGGGCGACTTCCCGGAAGATACCGCCTGCGGCCTCTGCTACACCTCCGGCACCACGGGCAATCCCAAGGGCGTGCTCTATTCCCACCGGTCCAACGTGCTGCACACGCTCGTCACCATGGGCAAGGACGCCATGGGCATGGGCTCGGCGGACTCGGTCATGCCGGTCGTGCCGATGTTCCATGCCAATGCCTGGGGCCTCGCGCTCTCGTGTCCGGCAACCGGCGCCAACATGGTCATGCCCGGCGCGCAGATGGACGGCGCCTCGATCTACGAACTCCTCACCAACGAGAAAGTCTCGATCACCGCCGCCGTGCCCACCGTCTGGCTGATGCTGCTCACCCACCTGCAGCAGAACAATCTCAAACTGCCTTACCTCAAGAAAGTCCTGATCGGCGGCTCGGCCATCCCGGAGCGTATCCTGCGCGCCTTCGAGGAAGACTATGAAGTCGATGTCGTCCACGCCTGGGGCATGACCGAAACCTCGCCCCTCGGCACGCTCGGCGCCCTGCCGCCGCACATGGTCGAGGCCGATATCGACACGCGCATGAAGCAGAAGCTGAAACAGGGCCGCCCGCCCTTCGGCGTCGAGCTGCGTCTGGTCGATGATGACGGCAAGGAATTGCCGCGCGACGGCAAGACTTCCGGCCGCCTCATGGTCCGCGGCGCCGCCATCGCCGGCGGCTATTTCAAGGGCGCTGGCGGCCATGTCCTCGACTCTGAAGGCTGGTTCGACACCGGCGACGTCGCCACCATCGACGAGATCGGCACCATGGTCATCACCGACCGCGCCAAGGATGTCATCAAGTCGGGCGGAGAGTGGATCTCCTCCATCGACATCGAGAACATCGCTGTCGGCCATCCCAAGGTCGCCAATGCGGCCGCCATCGGCATCTACCATCCGAAATGGGACGAGCGCCCGCTGCTGATCGTCCAGCCCAAGCCCGGCGAAAATCCGACCAAGGATGAAATCCTCGCCAGCCTCGAAGGCAAGATCGCCAAATGGTGGACGCCCGATGATGTCCAGTTCGTCGACAACATCCCCCTCGGCGCCACCGGCAAGATCAACAAGCTGGCCCTGCGCGAAACCTTCAAGGACTACAAACTGCCCACCGCCTGAGAAAGATCCTCCGTGCCAAGAGATATCCTGTTCCTGCTGAAGCCGGGCTTTTCCGATCCGGCCCTGCCGGGACAGGAATTCTACTGCTGGCACTGCGCGCTGATGGAAGGTGTTCTCGCCTCCTTTCCGCATCTCGGGGCCAATCTCGAAGTCCGCCGTATCGCGTTTCCCCGGCCGCGTGCCGAGGTTATTGCCCTGATCGGCGAGGCGAACCAGTCTCTGCCCGTGCTGGTCCTTGCCGATGACGCGCCCGGAGACCTCAGGGCGGCGAGCCATCAGGGCCGGAGATTCGTGAATGAACCGATGGCGATCCTTGATGTGCTCCACCGGCGCCACTCCTTTCCGCCGGCGCACCCCTGACAGAGCGCCTCATTGCTGCGTCTGCGGAAGCAGATAGGGTTGCGCCGATACCGGAGGCAGGCATGGAAAATCAGAACGCCGGCTGGCGCGGCCGTTTCGCGGGCGCCGCCCTCATCGTTTCGCTGCTCGGTGTCCTTTGGTTCGCGTTTGCCGCCCTCGGAACGCGCTTCGGCCTGTGGGACTGGCAGACGGGCGCCCACACGCTGATCGGCACGCCGGGGCAGGGCCTTGGCCGCTACGTCGCCGGCGCCGCGCTCCTCCTCTCGCTCGCCGCCCTCCTCATCGCCCTCGCAAAGGCGCCGCGCAAGCGCGCCTTCATGCTCGCCTTCGCGGCCCTCTTCATCAGCGCCTCGCTCGCCGGGCGCTTTGCGGGCGCCACGCTCAATGCCGAGGCGAAGCCGCCGCTGCACGACATCCAGACCGACTGGTCTGATCCTATCGCCCCCAGCGACGCCCTCATCACCGAACGTGAAGCCACCGGCGCCACCAATCCGATCGAAGACGATCCCCTCATCCCCGAAGCCGCCGCCGCCCGCTGGCCCGGCCTCGCCAGCCAGCGCGTCGCCGATGTGCAGGAAGCCGCCGAATACATTCCCGGCGTCCACAAGTCGCCGAAGCAGACGCCATACCCGCTCATCGCCCCACTGGTCATGGACGCGAGCCCCGAAGCCGCCTTCGCCGCCGCCCTCGCCACCCTCGAGCGCCGCGGCTGGCACCTCACTCTCGCCGAGCTCGAAGAAGGCCGCATCGAAGCCTCCGAAGAAAACTTCTGGTTCGGCACACGGGACGACATCCTCATCCGCATCCGCGCCGTGGATGAAGGCGTCCGCATCGACGTCCGCTCGGTCAGCCGCACCGGCCTCTCTGACCTCGGCACCAATGCCAAACGCGTCCGCAACCTCCTCGACGAACTCGAAACCCGCCTCGGCAAAGACCTGTAAAAAGCTGGAATCGCCT
>NZ_JBKBXB010000014.1:0-66669 GCF_046313975.1 Hyphomonas sp.
CATCGCCTCAAGTCTGGGTCCCGGCTTTCGCCGGGATGACAGGAAAACAAGTTCATCGAAACTCGAAACCGGCCGGGCACCCCCGCTCCGGGCAATCGTGCTGCATCTAACCCAGCGCCTCCGCGCGCATCCATATTCCGTCGCGTTCGCCCTCACGCCGTTCGACCAGGAGCCGCGCGACCTGATGGTCGTCCTCGAACACATTGCCCGTCAGGGAATCGAGCAGGGCCTTGGCCAGATTGTCGAGGTCCATCCAGGGCGCCTCGCCGAGATGCTCCATCACGATGTGGACGCTATAGTCACCGTATCCGGGACGCAGGCGCGGGAAATCCTTGCGGAAGAATTCCTTCAGCAGAGTCTTGTAGTACTTGGTCTGCGTCGTCAGCCCGGTACACGCCACTTCGAGCGCGCCATCCTCCGTGATCCGCGCCCGCACCTTGCCGTTCTGGATCCACTCCGTCGCCATGGCCCGACTAGGCATATCCCGCCGGAGCAGGGAAGGGGACAAAATGCCGGGACTGCGTCTCCGGCTGCCCTTGTCGCCCCGGCCCGGCCTCGCTAGACCGCCCGGGCAAAGCTGATCCCGAGGAGCCCGCCCCATGGCCAAGACCCCCACCCGTACCGAGACTGATACGTTCGGCCCCATCGAAGTCGAGGCGGACAAGTACTGGGGCGCGCAGGCGCAGCGCTCGCTCGGCAATTTCAAGATCGGCTGGGAAAAGCAGCCCCAGCCGATCATCCGGGCCCTCGGCATCGTCAAGCGCGCCGCCGCCGAAGTGAACATGGCAATGGGTAAGCTCGACAGTTTCTACGGGGACGCCATCGTGAAGGCCGCCAACGAAGTGATCGAGGGCAAGCTGGACGCGCATTTCCCCCTCGTTGTCTGGCAGACGGGCTCGGGCACGCAGTCGAACATGAATGCCAATGAGGTCATCTCGAACCGCGCGATCGAGATGCTGAACGGCAAGGTCGGCTCCAAAATCCCGGTCCACCCGAACGATCATGTCAACATGTCCCAGTCGTCGAACGACACGTTCCCGACCGCCATGCACATCGCCTGCGCCGAGGAAGTGGTGCACCGCCTGATCCCGGCCCTGCAGACGCTGCACAACGCGCTGAACGACAAGGCGAACGCCTGGAAGGACATCATCAAGATCGGACGCACGCATACGCAGGATGCAACGCCGGTGACGCTGGGCCAGGAATTCTCCGGCTATGCCCAGCAGGTGGCCAACGGCATCCGGCGTATCGAGATGACCCTGCCGATGCTGATGGAACTCGCCCAGGGCGGCACCGCCGTCGGCACAGGCCTCGCATCGCCGGCGGGGTTTGCGGTCGGCGTGGCCGAGAAGATCAGCCAGATCACGGGCCTCAAATTCACCTCGGCCCCGAACAAGTTCGAAGCGCTCGCCGCGCATGACGCGATGGTGATGACCCACGGCGCAATCACGACCGTGGCGATGAGCTGTTTCAAGATCGCCAACGACATTCGCTTCCTCGGCTCGGGTCCACGTTCCGGACTTGGCGAACTGGCCCTGCCGGAAAACGAGCCCGGCTCGTCGATCATGCCGGGCAAGGTGAACCCGACTCAGTGCGAAGCCATGACCCAGGTCTGCGCGCATATCCTCGGCAACAACACCGCCATCGCCTTTGCAGGCTCGCAGGGCCATTTCGAACTCAACGTGTTCAACCCGATGATGGCCTACAATTTCCTGCAATCCGTGCGCCTGCTGGCGGATGCTTCGGTCAGCTTCACCGAGAACTGCGTCGTCGGAATCGAGCCGCGGCTCGACAATATCCAGCGCGGACTGGAAAACTCGCTGATGCTGGTAACGCCGCTCAAGGAGAAGTATGGCTACGACCTCGCTGCGAAGGTCGCCAAGAATGCCCACAAGAACGGCACGACCCTGAAAGTCGAAGCCCTTGCGCTCGGCATTTCGGAGGAAGACTTCGACACGATCGTCCGCCCAGAAAAGATGATTGGCCCGGATCCGGTCTGAGCTCTGATGAACACGGAAGGCCACGTTTTCATCGCCTGCAGCCAGGACGGATTCATTGCCCGTCCGGACGGCGATATCGGCTGGCTTCACCAGCTGCCCGATATCGGCAGTGATTATGGCTATGCAGACTTCATGGCCGGGATGGACGGGCTGGTGATGGGCCGGGCCACATTTGAAAAGGTGCTCAGCTTCGGCGAGTGGCCCTACAAAAAGCCGGTGGTTGTGGTGAGCCGCTCTCTGAATGCACTGCCGGAATCGGTATCAGGGAAGGTTTCAATCAGCCGCGACAGCCCGGCCGACCTGATGGCGCGCCTGGGGCGTGAAGGCTGGCAGCGCGCCTATATAGACGGGGGCAAACTGGTATCCTCCTTCCTGCAGGCAGGTCTTGTCTCCAGCCTGACGCTGTCGCGTATTCCCATCCTGCTCGGGACGGGTTTGCCACTTTTCTCCGGCCTTGCGCGCGATATCCGTCTGCAACATGTATCAACCGAAGCTTATGCGTCCGGTCTTGTGCAGAGCCGCTTCAAAGTTCTGCGTGAAGAGGATTGATCTGAGTCATCGAAAAAGTTTTTTCAGGCGCTGGAGTCATGCGCGTTGCAATGCTTGAAGCGGGATGTCTTATGCGTCTGCGAATGGGTCGGGCGGCTTTCTGCAGCAAACACTGAAGTGCCGATTTCTGAACCCAGCGCGACGCTGTAATTCATCCGTGTCAGGATGAACCGGTCCGCATGGCAGCCATGCGCGATTTCCCATAATTCAACGTTGACATTAACCTGTTGCCGATTGAGCCTCTTGCTCAAGGGGGACGATGGGCGTCTCCCGGCAAGACGAAAAGCAGGACATACATGTCAGGGTCATCTGAGACTCCAAGGGGCTGGGAACCCAGGGGGGCAGAGACCGGTAAGCCGAACTCCGCAAAGCCGGAAGAGGGCGCGAAGACGCCCCGGAAACGCAAGCCGACAACGGAAAAGGCAAAGGCAACACGCAGCCGGAGAAAAGCTCCGCCTGCCCACAAAATGCCGGCCGTGGAGAAAGCGCAGCAGGCGCTCAACGCAGGTGACAGCCTGCTGCTCGGCTGGGAACTGGAAGACACGCGCAGCCCGCTTGGCTTCCGCGAGGCCGAAACCGCAACCGCCTCTGCCGGCAGGCCGATCTGGCTGAACGGCGAAGGCCACATGATCACGATTGCACCGACCGGGGCGGGCAAGGGACGCGGGGGCCTGATCCCCAATCTCCTGACCTATGAAGGGCCTGCCATCGTCATCGACCCGAAGGGCGAGGCCTGTCACATCACGGCGCAGCGCCGCCGCGATATGGGCCAGGCCGTGCATGTCATCGATCCGTTCCAGGTCATCTCGGCGGAGACCGACAGCCTGAACCCGATGGATGCCTTCTCTATTCCCGGCGTCGATCCGTCAGCGCTGGCGATGGATATCGCCAAGCAATTGTCGGGCGGCGGCAAGATCTCCAAGGACCCGTTCTGGGATATTCGCGGGCATGATCTGATTGCGGGTGTGATCGCGGCCGTGGCGGCGACGCGCGAACCGGAAGAGCGTAATCTCATCGCGGTTCGCAAGATGCTCAAGAGTGACGACAGTTCCTACACACTGGCTGTCCTGCTGGACCAGAACGGCGGCAAGCTTCCGCCCTTCGCATACGAGGAAATCTCGAGCTACCTGCAGACCGTGGAGGTCACCCGGTCGGGCATCCACGCCACCGCCTGCAGTTACCTGTCGGTGATCGCCTCGATCGCGGCGCAGCGCACGGTGAAAAGCTCGACCATTGACCTCGACGCGGTGCGCCGCGGCGATCCGATGACGATCTATCTCGTCGTGCCGCCGTCAAAACTTGCGAGCCATGCGCCGCTTTTCCGGCTCTGGACGGCGGCGCTGATGTCTGCGGTTTTGTCCCGTGACGGCGCGTTGCCGAAGCATCGCACGCTGTTTGCCATCGATGAATGTGCACAGCTCGGCGATTTCGGCATGCTGGCGATGGTCTACACGCTGGCGCGCTCCTACGGCATGCGGGTGTGGTCCTTTTTTCAGGACCTCGCCCAGATCAAGCGTGTGCTTCCTGAAGAATGGTCCACGGTGCTCACCAATGCGGCGGCGATCCAGGTCTTCGGGGTTCCGAACCATCTGATGGCGGCGGACCTTGCTCCGGTGCTGGGGGATTTCTCGGAAGACACGCTGCGGCGTCTCGACCGGGCAAACCTCGCGGTGCAGGTGGCGGGCCAGCAGGGCATCATCGCCCGCAGGTTCGACTACCTGAAAGACCCTGAATTCCAGGGTCTCTACAAACCCCACCCGCTGCTCGGCGGCTTGGGTCTCTGATACGGTCATTGCCTGTCGCTGCAGGCTTCCTACATGCAAGGCAGCGGCAGGCAATCCATCCGGGAGATACGGGCTTATGACTATGATCATTCTCATCCGTAGCGCCTTGCTGGCGATTCTGATCATAGGCGCCGGTTTTGCGGCTGCCTCTGCGGGTGAAGACAAGGCTGGCAAGGATGGGACGGACCGGCGGCTCGCCGTCTCCGAACATGAAGCCGCCGAGATCGCGGCGGCCGAAGGTGTTGCCGAGATCCAGGAGATAAAGGTCAAGCGCGGCCACTGGAAGATCGAGGGCACCGACGCGGAAGGCCGCAAGATCGAAATCCTCATCGACGGCGACAGCGGCGAAGTCGTGAAATTCGAGACCTATTAGGTGTCAGGTTGCGCGCATGCGCCAGTGGGCGGAAGAGAAGCGGGCCGCGCTGCAAGCCTGGGCCAGGAAAATCGAGGAAGAGGGCCTTTGGCCCGATGGGCTGCGACAGTTCTGACAGTCCTGCTGACGCGGGCCGAGCGGGCGGCTAGAGTGGGGCAACAGAATCACTCCCTCCAGAAAGGTGCGCAGCCATGACCAAGGCTCCCGTCGGCTCGAAAGCCAATCCGTCCCAGTTCGATATCCTCGCCAAGCTGGCCGAGGACGAGCCCTATTTCGTCATCCGCGCCAACGATCCGCTCTCCTCGGCGCTCGTGGAGCTGCACGCCTATATCGGCGCAGGCCAGTCGGGCGCCGCACACAACAAGCTCGCCGAGATCATGGCGCTGACGGCCGCCAAGCCGCCGCGCCCGGCCTCCAGCCCGAAATACCGGGAGACCTTCGCCATCTCGCTGGCGATGGAACAGTGGCGCGAAACACACAAGGCATGATCCTCGCCCCGCTGACGCTGGAAAACGCACATGTGCGCCTGCGCCCGTTCGTTCCGGATACGGACGGGGCGGAGCTGCATGCGTTGGCAGCGCGGGCGCCAGAGATCTTCCGGCTCTGGTCGTTTCGCGGACCTGGTGACTGGGTGGGCGACTGGACCGGGACGATCCGTAAGCGGACGAGTGACGGCACGATGATCGCCTTCGCGGTCACGCAGGCCGGCGATGGCGTGTTCATCGGCATCACCAGCTTTCTGGATCCCAGCGAGATCAACAAGTCGGTGGAGATCGGCATGACTTGCTATGCGCCGGAAGCGCAGGGCACGGCGGTCAATCCGTCCTGCAAATACCTGCTGATGCGCCACCTGTTCGAAGACTGGGGCGCGCGGCGCGTGCAGTATCAGGTCGACAATCGCAACGAACGCTCAAAGGCCGGTGTGCTGAAGCTTGGCGCGACGCATGAAGGCACCCTGCGCAACCACCGCACGCTGCCCGACGGCTTCGTGCGCGACACCGCTTTCTTTTCTATCCTCGACCGGGAATGGCCGGAGGTGAAGGCGCGTCTGGAAGCGAGGCTCGCGGCTGCATGACGACGCCGATCAATCTCAACAAGTTCCGCAAGGCCAAGGCGAAAGCCGAGAAGGAACAGCGCGCGAAAGAGAACCGCGCGAAGTTCGGCCAGCCAAAATCCGCAAAGAAACTCGCGGCGGCAAAGGCCGAGAAACAGGCGCGGGATACGGAGGCTCACCGCCTTCGTCCGGGTGACAGTAAAGAGAGTTAAAAAAGCGTTGACACGCGGCCCCGGCCTTGCACATCTCGCCCTCGAGTGTGCCAGCGTGGGAGTAGGGCCGTGGCCAAGAATGTGCTGATCAAGACCGTGTTCTGCCTCGCCTCCTTCGCCGCCGGAATCGCCTGGGGCATCGCCGCCGAAGCCTGGGCTGCCGGCATGCCACTCGTCAGTGTGTTTCAGGTCTGAAGCGCAGTTCAGCTTCCGCCGCTTTGTGCGCGGTTGATCAGGCCATCCTCATACCGTCCGCGTGACACGCGGCTCAGCGCGTCGAAGATCGGTTTGGCGTCCTTGTCTTTCAGCAGAGGAATCGCGCGCGCCAGTTCCGCCGCGCGGGCATATTGCGCATGCGCGCCGGCAAGGTTGCCGCGGGCTTCCATGCACGCGGCCTGATTGTGAAGGATGCCCGGTGCACTCGGCCAGGTGATTGCCAGTTCATCCCACTGCGCGCAGGCGCCGATGAAATGGCCACTCTTCGTCGCCTTCACGGCCGCCGCAAAGCGCGGGTCTCCTGCTTCTTCGCCGGTCAGCGGCTTGGCGACAATCTCTGCACGGAAGGTGGCCATGTAGGGCGCGATGTCAGTGCGAAATTGTGCGACAGCTGCAGGCACAGCCTGCGCGATCAGCCCATAGGGCGCCGCCCACGGATCATAGATTTCCTGCTCCGTCGGCCCGAAGCTGCCTTCAGGCAGGTCCGTGCCCCACACTTCGCTGATGTCGAAACAATCCTGCTGCTCCGAAGCGCCGCCCTGTGTGGAGGTAAACACGCGCCGGCCGGAGGCATAATCGATCAGGTGCGCGGTAACCGCGACATCGACGATGTCGCGGATGCATCGCTGCTCGACCGTCGCACGCCGCTCGCAGTCGAAAATGCCGTCATACTCGACGCAGCGGCGCACACGTTTATAGGTGATCTCGGCGCGGTAGCCGGTCACTTCGACCCCGCCTTCATAGATACCCTGCGGCCGGTCGCGGCCGGTCATGTTGAACCAGGGCCGGCCTTCCAGCTCTGCTGTCTGGATCATTGCGCCGAACTCCTGCTCGGCAATATCCCCGGCAGGCCCGGCAAAGCGGCCGGTCACCACATCGGTATAGTCGAGGGCCTGAGGATAGTTCGGCGCGGCGCGGCTGACATAGTCATATCCCGGTGTCGCGCAGGCGGCGGCGAAGGCAAGAAGCCCCGCAGGCACAAACCATTTCATCTTGATCCCCGCTGAAGTCACCCTTTAGCCGTGCCGCCGCAAAGCCGCGACGTCAATGGTTGACGCTCCGGGGCCTGCGCCCCACCTCTCCGCCCGAAGCGAGAGAACACCCTGACATGACCCGCACCCTGTTCACGCCGTTCCGGCTGAAGAGCCTTGAACTCAAGAACCGCGTCGTGATGGCGCCGATGACGCGCTCCCGGTCGCCGGGCGGGGTGCCGGGAGAGGATGTGGCGGACTATTATGCCCGACGGGCGGCGGCTGATGTCGGCCTGCTCGTCACCGAGGGCACGACCGTGCGCCGGGGCGGCTCGTCGAATGATCCGAACGTGCCGAATTTCTACAAGGCCGACGCCCTGAAAGGCTGGGGCCGTGTGGTGGAGAAAGTGCATGCGAACGGCGGCGCCATTGCCCCGCAGATCTGGCACCAGGGCATGGTGCGCAAGACCGGCACGGGCCCGAATCCTGACGCACCGACCGACAGCCCCTCGGGCATCACCCATACCGGCAAGCAGGTGCTGCCCGAGCCGACCACCGCCGAAGTGGAAGACATGGTGATGGCCTATGCCGACGCCGCTGCCGACGCGAAACGCCTCGGCTTCGACACGCTCGAAATCCACGGTGCACACGGCTACCTGATCGACCAGTTCTTCTGGGACGCGATGAACAAGCGCTCCGACCGCTATGGCGGCAGTCTTGTGGACCGCGCCAGTTTCGGCGGCGACATCATCCGCGAGATCCGCAAGAAGGTCGGCCCGGATTTCCCGATCATCCTGCGTTACTCTCAGTGGAAGCAGCAGGACTATACCGCCCGCCTCGCGCCGACGCCGCAGGAGCTGGAAGCCTTCCTCAAGGTGTTCGTCGATGCCGGCGTTGATGCGCTGCACGTCTCGCAGCGCCGTTACTGGGAACCGGAGTTCCCGGAGATTGACGGGCCGAACGGCCTTAATGGCGCGGGCTGGGCAAAGAAGCTGACGGGCCTGCCCACCATCACGGTTGGCTCGGTTGGCCTGAACGGCGATTTCGAGAAATCCTTTGCCGGCGAAGGCGCCCCGCAGCGCTCGCTGGATGACCTTGAAGCGCGCCTCGACAAGGGCGAGTTCGACCTGGTTGCCGTGGGCCGCGCCATCCTTCAGGACCCGGAATGGGCCAGGAAGGTGAAAGAAGGCCGCTTCGCCGACCTGCGCGACTATGACGGCAAGGCGCTGGCGACGCTGTATTAGGCAGGTCCTCTGCCCAACAACTGCGCGCCGATCATCGCTGCAAAGGCGATCACTGGCAGGAGCTGGGTGATCAGAAGGCTGCGCTGGATGGCGCGTTCGTCGGCGGCGGTCAGCGTTGGCGCTTCGCCGCGTTCCGGCCAGCCAGGGCGCGAGGTACCGAGCAATGTCAGGAACCCGCCCTTGCCCTCGGCCATCGGCATGGGGTTCAGCCGCACACCGGCCCGCTTGGCGAGGGCGCGCGCGGCGGCGCCGGCGAGCAGCATGTACTGGCCTTCGCGCCCGGTCGGCCGGTCTTCGCCGAGCAGGATGACGCCGCCGGATTTCAGGCGCACGGCATAGACGCGGTTGACCGCCGCCATGCCGAAACTGCGCACCGCTTCCTCGCGCCATTCCAGCGCTTCGATTTCGGAATAGGGGAGCGACCCGGAAAGGGCGGGCTCATTCCCGAACAAGAGGCGTGAGGCGGGCAGGTCCAGCCAGACAGCCTCCGCATCGAGGCGCACTCGCCATCGCTGGCGAAAGAAGAATTCCCGCACCATCACCCGGGCGAGCAGCAGGGTCAGCGCGGTGGCGCCGATGAAGCCGAGGCTGGTGCCCCAGAAGCCGCCCGAGAACAGGGCTGCGGCAAAGGACGCAAACATGATTGCCAGCACGGCAAACATCAGGATGACGACAAAGAGCCCGGCCCGGACCAGCCCGCCATGGCGGAATTCCTGCGCTTCGTCTTCTGCTGTCTCGGCCATGCCCCGAGTGCGCCTGCAATCGGGACCTGCGTCAAGTCTCGCGGGCGGGCGACTCATCCGCTGGCGCCCGGCCTGCGTATCAAAAGCATATGACGACCCAGACCGGAGCCCAGCCATGCCCTTCGCCAGACGCCTCGCCCCCCTCCTGATGGCGGGCGCCGCTGCCACGACAGCGGCGACGACCACCGCCTGCGCGTCCTCTTCCTCGACAAGGCTGGAGGCGTTTTCAGATGCCCGGCGCCAGCTGGTGCTGGAGGAATATTTCGAAGGCAAGACGACCGCCTACGGATTGTTCGAAGACCGGTTCGGCAAGGTGCGCCGCCAGTTCCGGGTGGACATTGTGGGCGAGGTCGAGGGCAACCGCCTGACGCTTACCGAGAAGTTTGTCTACGACGACGGCGAGCGCGACACGCGCGTCTGGGAGATCGATATCCTTGGCAATGGCCGCTATCGCGGCACGGCGGGCGATGTGCCGGGCTATGCCGAAGGGCAGGTTTCGGGGAATGCGTTCAACTGGAAGTACAAGGTCGATCTGAAGGTCGGCGCCAGCGTCTGGAATGTCGGCTTCAATGACTGGATGTTCCTGATGGATGACAACATCCTGATCAACCGCGCCTATGTTACCCGCTACGGCATCGAAATCGGTCAGGTGACCATCGCGTTCCGGAAATGATCAGGCTAGTCCGTAAGCGGATTTTATCCAGGCTTTCAGTTCTGCGTCGAGATCTGCGGCGGATTCCACTTTGACCTTGTGCGTGCACATAGAGCCCGGCTTTTCCGCGAGGATGCGGGATGTGGGGGTGGTGCCTTTCAGGTTGAGGCCGAGATCGATGCGGGTTTTCGAGGCGGGAGTCACCACGGCGAAATTTTTCGAGCGGCGGAAAGCGACCGATGTCTTCTTTGGCGAGATGTCTACATCCTTGCCGAGGCTCTTCGCGTAGGCGGCCAGAGCATCATAGACCGGGCGCAGCGCTTCCTTTCCTGCATACTGCCCTGCCAGCAAGTCATCCTCCGGCGCGTCGAGCGTGCCCTTGGCTGTGTGGCAGATGAGGTTGGCATAGCCATGGCCGAGGCCGTGGGTGTCCTTCAGCAGCTTCATCTGATCGCCGTGCTTTTCGAGGCCGCTTGATTTCACCAGAGCGGCCCATTGGGCGAGCGACTTGCCGGTATTCTTCAGCAGGTTCGCCTTCATCGTTTCCATCGGATCGGATTTATCTGACATTTCGTTCTCCCTGACGCGGCGGCATTATGTGCCCAATGTTCCCCGGTTCCAAGCAGGAGGGGGGTAACGCGGCCCGAAGGCGGCTGCTATACGTTCCTGATGAGTTCCAATCCGAATCGACTGCCCATCAGCCAGATGGCCGCTGCACGCACTGCGCCGCCGGCCGAGGGTGCAGCTTACCTGAAGGGCCTCAACCCGGAGCAGCGCGAGGCCGTGCTGCACACGGAAGGCCCGTTGCTGGTGCTGGCCGGCGCGGGCACCGGCAAGACGCGGGTGCTGACCGCGCGCCTTGCGCACATCATTGCCACGCGCCTCGCCTACCCGTCACAGACACTGACGGTGACCTTCACCAACAAGGCCGCACGCGAGATGCGCGAGCGGGCGCTGCATCTGCTCGGCGAGGCCGGGGAGGGGCTGCGCTGGCTTGGCACGTTCCACTCTATCTCGGCGCAGATTCTCCGGCAGCATGCAGAGCTTGTCGGGCTGAAGTCCAGCTTCACCATTCTGGATACGGACGATCAGGTGCGCCTGTGCAAGCAGATCGTGCAGGCGGAAAACCTTGATCCGAAACGCTGGGCGCCGCGCTACCTCGCTGGCCTCATCGATGGCTGGAAGAACCGCGCGCTGACGCCGGACAAGGTGCCGCCGGAAGAGGCGCAGCTGTTCGGCAACGGCAAGGGCATCCAGTGCTACGAGATTTATCAGGCGCGCCTGAAAGTGCTGAACGCCTGCGATTTCGGCGATCTGCTGATCCACAACATCACGATCTTCCAGCAAAACCCGGACCTGTTGAAAGAGTTCCACGCGAAGTTCCGCTACATCCTCGTCGACGAATATCAGGACACGAACGTCGCGCAGTATCTCTGGCTGCGCCTGCTGGCGCAGGGCGCGAAGAACATCTGCTGCGTGGGCGATGACGACCAGTCGATCTATGGCTGGCGCGGGGCAGAGGTCGACAATATCCTCCGGTTTGAAAAAGATTTTCCGGGTGCCAAGGTCGTGCGGCTGGAGCGCAATTACCGCTCGACGCAGCATATCCTTGCGGCAGCCTCCGGCGTGATCGCGCACAACAAGGGCCGTCTCGGCAAGACGCTCTATGTCGGCGCCGATAGTGCGTCTGCGGATGATCCCGATGCATTCAAGGTGAAGGTGCGCGGCCTCTGGGACGGGGAAGCGGAAAGCCGTCTGATTGCGGACGATATCGAGGCTTGGGTGCGCGCCGGCGGGCGTCATGATCACTGCGCGGTTCTCGTACGCGCCTCCTGGCAGATGCGCGCCTTCGAGGAACGCTTCATCCTTCTCGGCATCCCTTACCGCGTGATCGGCGGCCCGCGTTTCTTCGAGCGCGCTGAAATCCGCGATGCGATGGCCTATCTGCGTCTCGTGCGTTCGCCGGATGATGATCTTGCTTTTGAGCGCGTGGTGAATGAGCCGAAACGCGGCGTTGGCGATTCCACGCTGGCGAAGCTCCAAGCCTTCGCGCGGCAGGATGGGCGCAGCCTGTTCACGCTTGCCCCGATGGTGCTGCAGACCGATGAAGTGAAAGGCCCCGCCAAGCGCGGCCTCACCACCTTCATCGATCAGATCAACATGTGGCGCGCGAAACTCGAAGGCGGCATGCCGCATACCGAGCTTGCCGAGGCGATCCTCGAGGAGTCGGGCTATACCGACATGTTGCAGAAGGATCGCAGCCCGCAGGCGCAGGGCCGGCTCGACAACCTCAAGGAACTTGTACGCGCGATGGGCGAGTTCGACACGCTCGCGGGCTTCCTCGAACATGTCGAGCTCGTCATGGACGCCGCTGCCGGCGGGGCGGGTGAGGACCAGGTGCAGATCCTGACGCTGCATGCCGGCAAGGGTCTCGAATGGCCGGTCGTGTTCCTTCCCGGATGGGAGGAGGAAGTGTTTCCGTCCAAGCGGTCGCTGGACGAGAACGGCCTCAAGGGCCTCGAGGAGGAGCGCCGCCTTGCCTATGTCGGCATCACGCGGGCGCGGGAGCGTTGTTACATCTCCTTCGTGGCCAATCGCCAGATCTATGGCCGCTGGCAGGCGGTAATGCCGAGCCGGTTCGTGGACGAGCTGCCGCATGAACATGTCGATGCGGTCTCAGAGACCGGCTATTCCGGGATGCCGGGCGCCGAAAACGCCTTCGTCGGCACGGTGGAAGATCTTGGCGACCGGTCCGACTATCAAAGCCCCGGCTGGCGGCGCCTGAAGGAGAATGCCGCGAAACCTTCCGGCGCGCCGCCGAAGGACCCGGGCGGGCTGACCGCGACCGCGTCCGGCCCGGACAGTTTCCCGGTCGGCGCCCGCATCTTCCACGACAAGTTCGGCTATGGCCGCGTCGCCTTTACCGAGGGCAACAAGCTGACCGTCGATTTCGACAAGACCGGCCGCAAGAAGGTGATCGCGACCTTCGTGCAGCCCGCCTGAACATTACAGCCTCGGGAAAGTGCAACGCCGGGAGACGGAGGGGCCTGCCCGAGGGGGAGGGTGGCAGGCCGGATGCCGGTGTCCGGGAGTCGGGTGGAGCGGCGAGGGGCCGTCTACACCGGCGTTGCAGGTAAACATTGCCCTGAGCGCCCTCAATCAAATCCGAACGATCCGTTCATCTTGCAGTCACCAAGGCGATCCAGGCTCTGATTCCGGGACGCGCCGGAGACAGAGAGTGTTAACAGGGTGGAGGGGTTTGTTAACCTTTGCGGAACGAACCGTTCCGACAGGTCGCTGTCGTTTCGGGCCTGGCCTTGCTCATTCCCAGCAAAATCAGCAGATTCAGCACAAAGGAACGATTCGTTCCACAAAACTGCGGCCCGTGACTTGCTTTAAATGAACGTTAACGGCACATGATGTATGGGGCTGTGATCACAAAAACGTGCGCGCCGGACGGGAACGATCCGGACCGTATAGAAAGAGCTCGTAAAGACCATGATCGGCAGTCTCCTCGGCCTTCTGTCCACAGACATGGCCATCGACCTCGGCACCGCCAACACCCTCGTCTATGTGAAGGGCCAGGGCGTCCAGCTCGATGAGCCTTCCGTCGTCGCCTACATGACGCAGGGCGGCCGCAAGATCGTCTATGCCGTCGGCGAGCAGGCCAAGAACATGCTCGGCAAGACCCCCGTCAACATGGAGGCGATCCGCCCCATGCGCGACGGGGTGATCGCGGACTTCGAAGTCGCCGAGGAAATGATCAAGCATTTCATCCGGAAGGTTCACAACCGCCGGGCGTTTGTCTCTCCTCTGATCATCATCTGCGTGCCCAGCTCCGCCACCAGCGTCGAGCGCCGCGCCATCCACCAGTCGGCCCTTGCCGCTGGTGCCCGTCAGGTCGAGCTGATCGAGGAGCCGATGGCAGCAGCCATCGGCGCCGGCCTGCCGATCGATGATCCGGCCGGCTCGATGGTCGTCGATATCGGCGGCGGCACCTCGGAAGTCGCGGTCCTGTCGCTGGGCGGCATCGTCTATTCGCGCTCGGTGCGTGTCGGCGGCGACAAGATGGATCAGGCCATCGTCAACTACCTGCGCCGCGAGCAGAAAATCCTGATCGGCGAAATGTCCGCCGAGCGGATCAAGAAGGAAATCGGCACCGCGATGCCCCCCGAAAACGGCACCGGCATGGCCCTGACCGTGCGCGGCCGCGGCACGCTCGACGGCGTGCCGAAGGAAACCGAAATCACCGAGGCGATGATCGCCGAAGCGCTGAAGGAACCGGTCACCGATATCATCGATGCCGTGAAGATCGCGCTCGAAGCCATGCCGCCGGAGCTCGCCGCCGATATCGTCGACCGCGGCATCGTGCTGACGGGCGGCGGGGCACTCCTGCGCAATCTCGATACCGTGATCCGCAACCAGGCGCAGCTGCCGGTGATGATCGCCGATGATCCGCTAAAATGCGTGGTCAACGGCTGTGGACAGGTTCTGGAGAATTACTCCAAGATGAAAAGCGTCCTCTGCCCGGAAGTCTGAGCCTCGCGGGCAAGCGGGACAGGTGAGGGAGCCTGAGACATGGCGGGACGTTCCGGCCGGTCAAGTCAGAAATCGGGCGCCCGGCGTGTTACGCTGGGCATCCTGATCTTTGGCGCGCTTGCTTTGATCGTCGCGCAGACAGCGCCGCAGATATCCGGCTTTTTCGTGCCCGCGCGCACCACGATCAGCGACCGGATCGGCGCGCCGGCGGACACAAGCCTGTGGGCCCAGCTGAGCGGACAGGCCGACCGCGAGCGCCGTATCAAGGAACTCGAAAACGAAGTGCGCGATCTCGCGCGCTACAAGGCCGCGGCCATCTCGATGGCCGAGCGTATGGAAGCGTACGAGAATATCCTGAACCTCATGGGCGAGCCGCCGGAGCGCGGTGTGACCGCGCGTGTGACGACCGTGGTGGATGGTCCCTTTGCGCAGACGGTACTGGCGAATGCCGGGCGGTTGCAGGGCGTCGAGCCGGGCGCGGTGGCGCTGAACGAAGGCGGCCTCGTCGGCCGGGTGACACAGCTGGGCGACCGGTCCTCGCGCATTCTCCTGATTTCGAATTACCAGAGCCAGCTGCCGGTGCTCGGCGAAGTCAGCGGCGTGCGCGCCATCATGCAGGGCAAGGACCGGGATCGCGGCGTTCTGAAGGATATGCCCGAAGAGGCTGATTTCATTGAAGGCGAGCGTATCCTTTCCTCCGGCGAAGGCGGTGCGTTTCCGCGCGGCCTCGTTGTGGGCACGGTGACGCGCTCGGGCAATGAATGGCTGGTGCGTCTCGCCATGCGAGAACATTCGAGCGGATATGTCCGGATGATTGCCCCGCCGGTGATCATCGAGCCGCTGCCGGAAGCGCCGCCGGTTGAGGTGCCAGCGGAAGGGGCGCAGGCCGCACCGCAGGGGGCAGGTTGAGCCCATGAACACCTCGTCGCTCAAGCGGAAGCGCAAGACGCTCTGGAGCCAGGCGGGGCCAACCCCCCGGCTGATCTTCGGCGCGGCCATCATCGCGATTGTCGGTGTGCTGGGCATGACCCCGAAAGCCCTGTTCGGTATTCCGCTCGCTTGGCCGTTCGCGGCGCTGTGGGGCGCCATCGGTTGGGGCAGAGCGGGATTGTCGCTGCGCCCGATGATGTTGCTGGTGATCTTTGGCCTGATGCAGGACATTGTCTCGAATGCGCCGCTTGGCTGCTTCGCGATGATCAACCTCCTGATCTACGGAATGAGCGCGGGCATCGCTGATCAGACCGATGGCATGCGTGATCCGCTGGTGGCCGTTGTCGGCCCCGTAGTGTTGCTGGTCGTCGCTTTCCTTCTGGTCTGGGGCTTTGCCTCGATCACCAGCGAGCATCTTGTGCGCAGCTGGCCGTTGCTGGCGAGCTTCATCACTACGGGGCTGGTCTACGCCTTCGCGGCGCGCATGTATGATCTCGGCCGGCGACCGGGCGAATCTCCGGGAGGCAGCTGATGGCGAAGAACCGGAATCTTGATTTCATGTTCGACCGGCGCCTGCTGATTGCTGCCGGTGCGGGCGGTGTCGTGTTCTCGACCCTTGTCGCGCGGCTGTTCCAGCTGCAGATGCTCGAGGCGGACTATTACGACAAGCTCGCCGCCGAAAACCATGTCCGCCTGGTTCTTGCGCCGCCGGAACGCGGACAGATTCTCGACCGTTTCGGCCGCCCGCTCGCCTCGCAGCGCCAGGCGGGCCGCGTCTCAGTTGTGCCGGAGCGGATGTCGGATACCGAGGCGACGCTCGATCAGATCGCGCGCCTGATCGATCTTTCGCCGGAGCGCCGCAAGCGCATCACCGATGAAGTGCGCGCCAACCGCATGCGCAATGCGAGCTTCGTCCCGGTCACCGTGGCGCAGGAACTCTCCTATGAAGAGTTCGCCCGCCTGCGTGTGCATGCCGTAGATATCGAAGGCGTTGATGTGCAGATGGGCTCGACGCGGTCTTATCCGCGCGGGCGCGATTTCGCGCACGTTCTCGGCTATGTCGCGCGCGCCAGTTCTGACGATCTCGTGCGCCTGACAGAAGGCCGCCCGCCGGAAGACCTGACCATGTTCCGCGAAATGTTCCGCCATCCCGACATGCGTGTCGGCCGGCAGGGCATGGAGCGCTTTGCCGAAGACTGGCTGCGCGGACGCCCTGGCCGCCGGCGCGTTGTGACCAATGCGCATGGCCGCCCGATGGAAGAGCTGGCGCAGGACCCGAAACAGGCCGCTGTTCCGGGTAAGGATCTTTTTGTCACCATCGATGCCGAGCTGCAGCGGGTGGCTATCGAACGGTTCGAAGGCGAAAGCGGCGCGGCGGTGGTGATCGATGTCGCCTCGGGCGATGTACTCGCGATGGTCTCTACGCCGGCGTTCGACCCGAACGCCTTCGTCAACGGCATTTCCGGCAAGGACTATGCCGAGCTGCGCGACAATCCGATGGCGCCGCTCTATCCGCGCGCGCATGGCGGCGTCTATCCGCCGGGCTCGACCTTCAAGATGGTGGTGGCGACTGCGGCGCTGGAGGCGGGCGTTGTGAAGACGACCGATACCGTCCGCTGCCCCGGCTCCTACCGGTTCGGCAACCGCACCTGGCACTGCTGGAAAAAAGGCGGGCACGGCGTGATGAACATGCACAATGCCATCAAGCATTCGTGCGACGTGTATTTCTACGAAGTCGCGCGGCGCACAGGCGTGCGCAAGATTGCCGAAGTGGCCCACAAGTTCGGCTTTGGCGAGACCTTCGTGCTGGGCATGACCGGCGGGCGCAGCGGCCTCGTGCCGGATCCGGACTGGAAACAACGCGCCCGCGGCGAGCCCTGGTTCGAAGGTGAAACGCTTAACTTCGGCATCGGGCAGGGCCAGCTCGGCACGACGCCCTTGCAGCTTGCCCTGATGACGGCACGCATCGCCGCCACGGGTGCGCCGCTCAAGCCGAAACTGATCGGACTTGGTCCGCCCTCGGATGAAGACCCGGTGCTCGACAAGCCGCTCGACACGGAGATCATGGAAATCCAGAAGGCCGGCATGTTTGGCGTCACGTCCGAGCCGGGGGGGACCGCCTACCGGTCCGGTGATCTCGGCCTCGGCGGCCCGCGCCTTGCCGGCAAGACCGGAACAGCGCAGGTGCGCCGGATTTCTGCCGAAGAGCGCGCGAAAGGCATTCGCGGCGGCGAAGCGATTGCGCGTGAACTGCGCGACCACGCCCTGTTTGTTGCCTATGCGCCTGCTGACAATCCGCGTTTTGCGGTCTCGGTTATCGTGGAACACGGGGAGGGTGGATCGCGTACGGCGGCGCCGGTCGGACGCGATATCCTCGCTGCGGCCATCAAGATGGATTCCGGGCGTACGCCTGCCTATGCCCAGCGCGCCTCCACGACTGTTCCGAATACGGATGGCACGGCCGGGAGGGATCCCGCATGAGCCGTGAAGGGTATACAGGCTATACACGCGGCGAAGCGCGCACGGCTACAGCGGGTTCGCTACAATTCTCGTCCTCGCCACTTGGCAAGATTGCGCGCCTGCCCTGGGGTGTGATCCTGACGATTTTCGCGCTCGGCCTTGTCGGCACCGCGATGCTGTTTTCGGTCAGCTGGGACCCGGTCACGCAGGCGCCATCACCTAAGGAAGCCGACCTCTGGCGTGATCACCTGACGCGTCTTTGCATCGGGTTCGGCCTGATGATCGGTCTTGCCCTCCTGCCGCTCGGCATCTGGGAACGCCTCGCCTGGCCAGCCTATGGCGTGGTCATCGTGCTGCTGGTACTCGTCGATTTTTTCGGGGTGATGGGCGGCGGCGCGGCGCGCTGGCTGAAGCTCGGCCCGATCGGCCTTCAGCCGTCAGAGCCTGCGAAACTCGCGGTGATCATGGCGCTTGCCAGTTACTACCAGCGGATGATCCCGACCAATGGCCAGCCTCCGGCGCTCTGGGTGCACGGGATCGCGCTGATCATCCTGCTGATCCCAGCAGGCCTCGTGTTCAAGCAGCCGAACCTTTCCACCGCGCTGGCGCTGGCCTCGGCCGGCGGTCTGATCATCTTCTTCTCCGGCATAGCCATGCGCTATGTGCTCGGCGTCATCGTGATCGGAATAGCCTCCGTGCCCGCGATCTATGCCTTCGTGCTGGAGCCCTATCAGCGCGCACGCGTCGATACGCTGATTGCCGGCATTACCGGCGAGACCACCAATGGCCTCGGCGAAAGCTATCAGATCGAGCAGGCGAAGATCGCTATCGGTGCCGGCGGCCTCAACGGGCGCGGGTATCTGCAGGGCATCCAGTCGCAGCAGGAATATGTGCCCGAACAGCATACCGACTTCATCCTGACGGTGATCGCGGAGGAGTTCGGCTTCCTCGGATCGGTGGCCGTGCTGGCGGCGTTCGCGTTCCTGTTCTTCTGGGCTTTCCGGGTGGCCGCGCGCAACAAGAGCTGGTTCGGCCGGCTTGCGGCGCTGGGGGCCACATCGATCATCGCCTTCTTCGCCATCTTCAATGCCGGCATGGTTCTGGGCCTGTTGCCGGTGCTCGGCATGCCGTTCCCGCTGATCTCCTATGGCGGCACGGCGCTGATCACGGTGATGGCCTCTTTCGGGCTGATCCTGTCGGCCTATGTCCACCAGGACGAGAAGCTGACCGGGCGCGGGCCGTACTGACCGGGAACAGCCCTTGCGGCGTTGATTTTTTGCGGCCGGACACTAGGGTCGCGCGAAACATTGCCCCCGGGGAGCACAATTCATGGCAGAGATTGGCCGCAAGACGGAAACCTGGAGCTCGCGCTTCGCGTTCATCATGGCATCGGTGGGGTCTGCCGTCGGCCTCGGCAATTTCTGGCGTTTTCCCTATACGGCCGGTGAGAATGGCGGCGGCGCCTTCATCATCATCTACATCCTCTGCGTCCTGCTCGTCGCCCTGCCGCTGCTGATGGCGGAATATGCGATGGGCCGGAAATCCGGCATGTCGGCGATCGAGGGCGTGCAGTCGCTCGCGCGGGCCGAGAGCCGCAGCCAGAACTGGGGCATCGTCACCTGGATCGGCTCGCTCACGGCCTTCTTCATCCTCACCTTCTACATGGTCATCTCGTCCTGGCTGCTCGCCTATATAATCGAGGCGGTGAAGGGCGACCTGCATGGCACCACCGCGGCGGAATCCGGGCAGTACTTCCTGAACGTGATCGGGCAGGGCGAAATGCCGATGCAGTCGCGCTGGTATATGTTGATGCTGCTCGGCATGTTCATTCTGGCCAACGTCATCGTCGTCGGCCGCGGCGTGAAGGGCGGGCTGGAAAAGGCAGCGGTCATACTGATGCCGCTCTTCTTCATCATGCTGATCGTCGTCGTCGGGTTCGCGGTTGCCAATGGCGATACGGCGCGCACAATGGCCTTCATTTTCGAGCCGAAATGGGAGGATGTGGGCTTCAAGACCTTCCTTGCCGCGATCGGCCAGTCCTTCTTCTCCATCGGTGTCGGCGTCGGCCTGATGATCACCTATGGCGCCTATCTCGACCGCGAGACCAGTATCCCGCGAGCGTCCGGCATCATCGCCGCATCGGATACGTTCGTGGCGCTGATCGCAGGCTTTGCGATCTTCCCGATCGTGTTTGCGGCGGGCCTTGATCCGGCCGGCGGGCCGAGCCTGTTCTTCGTCTCGATGCCGGTGGCTTTCGAAGCGATCCCCGGCGGCGAATATTTCGCCATCGTGTTCTTCTCGCTCGCGCTGTTTGCGGCGTTCACCTCATCGATCTCGCTGATGGAAGTCGGCGTCTCCTGGTTCGAGGAACGCGAAGGCGTCACGCGGTTTGGCGCGGCGGCCGGCATCGGATTCGTGCTGTTCATGATCGGCGCGGCCTATGTCTTCTCGCTCGACTATCTCGACTTCATGGACTTCATGACCGAGGGCCTGCTGCTGCCGCTCGGCGGCCTCTTGGCGGCAATCTTCGCGGGCTGGATTCTCAGCCGCGAGATGCTCGTCTCCGAACTTGGCGAAGGCATGCTGATGAATGTCTGGCGCTTCCTGATGCGCTGGTTCGTGCCGGGCTTCGTCGCGCTGATCCTCGTCTTCGGCTTCCTCGACAAGATCCAGGACCAGTACCACGTGCCCCTGCCGGGCGCGCTGGAAGCGCTGCTGGGGCCGAACTGGACGCCGCCTCCGGCGGAGTAGGGCGGATCAGGCCTTCGTCCGCACCGTCAGCTTGTCCGCGAAATCATCCGTAGCCTGAACGAGCCGGTCGATGATGCCTGGTTCCATGGAGGAGTGGCCGGCGTCCGGCACGACGTGCAGTTCGGCTTTCGGCCAGGCCTTGGCGAGGGCCCAGGCCGTGGAGAGCGGAGTGACGACATCGTAGCGGCCGTGCACCATCACGCCGGGCGTGGATTGCAGCTTCAGCTTCGCCTGTTCGAGCAGCCAGTTGTCGGTCTCGAAGAAGCCGTCATTGATGAAATAGTGGCACTCGATGCGCGCGAAGGCGTCGACAAAATCATCCTCGTTGAAGCGCGGCGGCGTGGTGACCGGGCCTTTGATCGAGAGCGTCTGGCCTTCCCAGCGGGCCCAGGCGCGGGCGGCTTCGATGCGGGTCTGCGCATCGGGGCTGGTCAGGCGCTTGTAGAAAGCGGTGACGAGATCGCCGCGCTCGGCTTCGGGAATCGGGGAGACATAGCGGTCGAACGCATCCGGGAAAAGGCGGCTGGCGCCTTCCTGGTAGAACCACTGGATCTCGGATTTCGAGACGAGGAAAATCCCGCGCAGCACGAGGCCGAGCACCCGGCTGGTATGGGTCACCGCATAGGCGAGCGCCAGCGTCGAGCCCCAGGAGCCGCCGAAGACCAGCCAGCTTTGCACACCCAGATGCTTGCGCAGGGCTTCCATGTCCTCGACGAGGTCCCAGGTCGTGTTGCCTTCAAGTTCGGAATGCGGCGTCGAGCGCCCGCAGCCGCGTTGGTCGAACAGGAATATGCGGTAGCGTTCCGGATCGAAGAACCGGCGCATTTCGGGGCTCGATCCGCCGCCCGGGCCGCCATGCAGGGCGACCACGGGTATTCCTTTCGGATTCCCTGATTCTTCCCAGTAAATTTCATGGATCGGCGAGACCCGGAGCCGCCCCGAAGCATAGGGCTCGTGGCGATGGTAGAGAATCCGGCGGCTCTGGCGTCTGTTCATGCGCTCTTCACTTCTATTCAGCTAGCTTCCAGCCAATGACTGGACTAAAGGTTTCCGCACCCATACGGTTCATGCTGTTTGGGGCCTTGGCTGCTGGCGGGTGGCGTATTGATGCGTAGCTTAATGATTTGTGTATCCCTAGGGCTTCTTGCAGGATGCGCAACCGTTTCGGTTGTGCCCGGTGAGGCCACTGTGGAGACCGCACTGACCCGCAGCCAGTCCGACCTGCGACTCGCCTCCAACGCGTATTGCGATGAAACGGTTGCCGAAGGCTGGGTCGAGGAAACGGGCGGAATCGCCGGGCTTGCTGACACGCTGATGCATGGCCGGCCGGATACATCGGGCGGCGTCGGATTCTACGCCGCGCGGATTGGCGCCCAGTCGAAAGCCCCGGCTCTTGTGCTCGCGAGAATTGCCGCCGACAGCAGCGCTGCCCGCAAGGGCCTTGCCGAAGTGACTTCGGAAGCCGAAACCGTGCTGCGCAGCCGCGACAAGAACGCCTCCAATCGTGGCGATGTAATGAGTTTCGAGCGCGCGCTGGTGCGGGCCCAGATGGCGCATCGCGGCTTCCAGGAAGCGCTCGATCTCGTCTCCGTCCGCTCCGACATGGACGTGTTGCCGGTAGCCCAACAGGTCGAGGCGTTCGCCGTGATGATCGACGACGCCCGCCGCACCGCTGACCGACTGGCGGACAAGTATGTCGGCGAAGGCACTACGGGGTCTTAGACGCCCCAAGCGCAATCAGCGCCCAGCCTGACAACATGCCCACGCCGCCAAGGGGCGTGACTGCCCCCAGCCATCGCGGCGCGCCGAGCGCCATCGCGTAGAGCGTCGCGGAAAAGATCAGTGCACCGATGAACAAGAGCCATCCGCCGCGTGCGATGTTGCCCCCTCTGTTGCTGAGGCCTGCGGCAATCGCGGCGGCCGCATGAGGCAGGGCATAGAGCGTCGCGGTCTGCCACCAGTCCTGCCCTTCGGGCGTGAGCCTCGCTTCCAGCGCATGCGCGCCGAACGCGCCGAGCGCGACCGAGAGGAAACCGAACAGTGCGGCGAGGCGGACAAGCATCCCGGATCAATCCTTGCGGGGCAGGGCATAGGTGACGATGGCGTGGCTGGCGGCTTTCTCCGCGCCTTCGATGCGGATGTCCACTTCGATGATGGCGAGCGCCTGTCCGATCTTCATCAGCTTTCCCTCGGCGATGACCACGGTGCCGATGCAGGGGCGCAGGAAATTGATGTTGAGATTTGAGGTCACGGTCATCGGCTCGAAGCCGGTGACGGTCATGATCGCCATATAGGCCGCCGTGTCGGCAAGGCTCATCTGGGTCGGGCCGGAGATGTAATTGCCGGGGCGAAGATGTGTCTCGTCTGCTGCGAGACGGATGACCGCGCGGCCAGGCTCCATCACCGCGACCTGATTCTGGTGGCCGCGCCCGGGAAAGGCACGGGCGAGAAATGCGTTGGCCTCTTCGGCGGTGAACCTCGTCATCTCTGCCTCTCCTCGCAGCCCTTTCCCGGCGGCCCTTTCCCGGCGGAACGGCTTGATTGTGTCTCGCCCCGGCGTCACCCTAGCCGCCACGACCCTGCCGCCAAGAGGTCACCCAGAGGAAGGAAACGCGCCATGCTGACTGCCGGAGACGAGTATCCGATTCACCAGACGCCGGAACCGATTGCCTTCTCGGGCTCGGACCGGAACTTTTACGACCGTTTCTTCTTCAATGGCTACAGCAACGATGGCGCGACCTTCTATGCCGCCGCGATGGGCGTCTATCCGCATCTCAACATCATCGATGGCGCCGTCTCTGTCTGGCGCGGGGGCAAGCAGAGCTCGGTGTTTTTCTCGCGCCCGCTGAACATGGAGCGGATGGATACGTTTGTCGGCGGGCTTTCAGTCAGTGTGATCGAACCGCTGAAGAAAATCCGCCTGAAGCTGGAAGAGACGGACGGCATCGCGCTCGACGCGGAGTTCACTGGCCGTGCCTTCCCGATTGAGGAGCCGCGCTTCACCCGCCGCATCGGACCGCGGATGATGATGGACCTTACACGGATGACACAGAATGGCCGCTGGAGCGGGAAGCTGCGCATCGATGGCCAGGAGATAAAGATCGACCCGGCAGGCTGGACCGGAACGCGCGACCGCAGCTGGGGCGTGCGCCCGATCGGGGCGCCGGACCCGCAGCCTTCGATCCCGCCGGTGCCGCCGCAATTCTACTGGATATGGGCACCGACGAATTTCCCGAACCTGTCGCTGTTCTATCACATCAACGAGGATGAAAAGGGCGAGGCCTGGAACACGCGCGCATCGCTCAGCCCGGATGGCGCGCCGCAAGGAGCGGGCATCCATCTCGGCGAGGCGAACATGGACATCCGCTATGCCAAGGGCACGCGGCGGATGGAGACGGCTACGCTTTCCGTGAAAGACCCGTCCGGCCGTCCGCACACGGTCGATTTCGAGCCGCTCGGAACTTTCCTGATGAAGGGCATCGGCTATGGCCACCCCAGATTCCGGCATGGCATCTATCACGGTGAACAGCTGGTGACGGCCCGGGAAGATTACGACACGACGACCACCCCCTGGCAGCAGCCGGAAAACCTGCACATCCAGGAAATCGTCCGCGCGACCCATAAAGGTCCGGATGGGTCCGGCTCGGTCGGAATCGGGGCGTATGAGCAACTTTTCATCGGCAAGCATGCCCCGAGTGGCTTCAAGGACATGCTTGACGGCGCTGGCTGAAATCAGGGCGTGATTTTTCCCGGCAGGGCGGCTAAAGGCGCGCCATGCTGGAGATCAGAAACCTCGATTATCGTGTGGAAGCCCGCCCCTTGTTCGAAGGCGCGACGGCGCGGATTTCGGCTGGCTGGAAGGTCGGCCTGATCGGGCGCAATGGCACAGGCAAGTCCACCCTGCTGCGCCTGATCCGGGAAGAGATTTCTTCGCCCGCGAAAGACAGCGCGATCCGGCTGCAGAACGGCGCGCGGCTCGGCTGGGTCGCTCAGGAAGTGGCGCCGGGCGACGAGACGATCCTTGAGGTCGTGCTTCAGGCGGACGCCGAACGCCATGCGCTGATGACCGAAGCGGAAACCGCGACCGACCCGGACCGGATCGGGGACATCCATGCGCGCCTGCTCGACATCGATGCCTGGTCGGCCGAAGCGCGGGCGGCGGAAATCCTGATGGGTCTCGGTTTTCAGCATGCGGACCTTTCGCGCGCGACGCGGGAGTTTTCCGGCGGCTGGCGGATGCGGGCTGCAATTGCGGGGGCGCTGTTTGCGCAGCCTGATCTCCTGCTGCTCGACGAGCCGACAAACTATCTCGACCTTGAAGGCGCGGCCTGGCTGGAGGGTTATCTCGCGCGCTATCCGAACACGGTTCTGATCGTGTCTCACGACCGCGAGATGCTGAACCGTTCGGTGACGCATACGATGGCGCTGGAACATCGCAAGCTGAGCGTGACGCCGGGCGGATATGATGACTGGCTGAAACTACGCGCGGCGAAACTGGCGCAGCTCGAAAGCCAGAAGGCGAAGCAGGACAAGGACCGCGCGCACCTGCAATCCTTCGTCGACCGGTTCCGGGCCAAGGCCTCGAAGGCGCGTCAGGCACAGAGCCGGATCAAGATGCTCGAGAAGATGCAGGAGATCACCATTCCGCTGTCGGAGCGGACGATGCCGTTCAACTTTCCGGCCTCGGACGCAAAACTCGCGCCGCCACTCCTGGAGATTGAAGACGCGAGCATGGGATATGGTCCGCAGGCTGTCATTCTCAAAGGCGTGAAACTGCGCATCGATCCGGATGACCGCGTGGCGATCATCGGCACAAACGGGCAGGGCAAGACAACGTTGGTGAAGTCTATTGCCGAACGGTTGCCGCTGCTTGCGGGCATTCGCAAGATGCCGAAGAAAGTGGAGATCGGATACTTCTCCCAGGACCAGCTGGATGAGCTGACGCTGGGCGATACGGTGCTTGAGCATGTGATGCGCGCGCTGCCGGAGAATACGCCGGTGGCCAAGCAGCGCGCTGTGGCGGCGCAGCTGGGCTTCAGCCATGAGAAGGTCGAGACGAAGGTCGAGAAACTTTCGGGCGGCGAGAAAGTGCGATTGATCCTTGGACTGATTGCCTTGCAGAAACCGCAGATCCTGATCCTCGACGAGCCGACATCGCACCTTGATATCGACAGCCGCGAGGCGCTGATCTATGCGCTGAACGATTTTGCCGGGGCGGTGCTGCTAATCACGCACGATGTCTATCTGGCGGAAGCGACGGCGGATCAGCTCTGGCTGGTGAAGGATGGCAAGGTTGCTCCGTATGCGGGCGATCTGGCGGATTACCGCGCGCTGGTGATGAGTTCGGACCGCGAGAAGGCTTCGGCTTCGAAGGCGGCCTCGTCTGATCCGGCTGAGCAACGCCGCAAATCTTCGCAGGCGCGCGAGGCGGCGGCGCCGCTGAAGAAGCAGGCGGAGACGGCGGAAAAGGCTTTCGAGAAAGCCAATGCGCGGATCAGGGCGATCGATGTTGAGCTTGCCAAAACGGGCCTCGCGGCGGGGAAGATCACGGAACTTTCTGTCGAGCGTGGCAGGCTGGAAAAGGCCGCGGCGAAGGCAGAGCGCGAGTGGATCGCGGCGCTTGAGGCGTATGAGGCGGCGGTGGGGTAGCGCCAGCGGCCGGACGCAGCGTGGTCTGGCCGGTGGATTTTTCTGATCTTTTCATTTTCCCGATTATCCCCGCGAAGGCGGGGACCGGGTCAGGCGCGAGAGCAGCCCGAGGTCCCCGCCTTCGCGGGGATGAGCGGATAGAAGCTAGGACGTGTTGTGCGGGGTGAGGGCGCAGGCCCCCTCCGTCTGGCCGCGATGCGGCCATCCACCTCCCCCGCTGCGCAGGGGAGGATTGGGATGGGGCCGCAGCGTTTCGCAGGCCGCAAGCGTCAGGAAGTGCGTGGGTGAATTGGTGCTCCACACCGGGTCATCCCAGCGGGGTTTCGTGAGGACGTAGGGTCTGTACGCTGACGGGTCCGGTTTCTTCTGGCCGAGGAAGGCGGGGTAGACGTAGCCCCATCTTGTGGTGGCGAGCATCACGTTTTCGTAGCCGCAGCTATCGAACCAGAGGAAGAAGCGGTTGAGGCTCCACCAGAGGATGGGCCAGCAGAGCGGGTGAACGTGCCGGAAGAGCGGCGCGAAGTTGGGGTCTCTGCGAAGTTGGCGCATCGAGATCATGGGTGGGAGCATAACCCTGCCTCAGGGGGTGTCGGATTGAGATGCTACTTTTTCTGCTTCGCGCATTGATCGGTAGGGGGATTTTTGGCGTTTGGCCGGATTTGTTGATGCGTAAGGCCGTTTAGGGAAAGCTGCCGTGGATACCTGCGCAGGCAGGTATCCAGAGTGTCTGATCGCAGCCCGGGGGCTCTGGACCCTGCCTTCGCAGGGGTCTTCGGAGAGGTGGGAGCTTGGGTCGCTGGGTCCCGGCTTTCGCCGGGATGATAGCAGGGAGAGCGAGAGAGTGCTGTTTCGCTTGTATTTTGTCTGCTTGGTTTGCCGGCCGTTACAGGCGATTCCAGCTTTTTACAGGTTCTTGCCGAGGGTGCGGATTTCCTGTGCGGCGGCTTTGCGGCGAGCGGATTCGCGGGGGGTGTGGGTACATTTGGCGCCCTGTCGTTTGTGGGGTTTGCACAGGAGGCAGCCCGAGCGGGTCGATTTCGGACCCTTGCGTTTGAAGTTTGCCATGCCGGCCTCCTGAGCGGAGGGGCGCTATGCGGCCTGCCGGGTGAACCGGCCCTGAACGGCGTTCAGCGCTCTTTCGGATCGAGGGCGTCGCGCAGGCCGTCGCCGATGAAGTTGAGGCAGAGCAGGGTGACCGACATGGTGACGGCGGGCGCGATCAGCATCCAGGGTTTGTCTTCCATCATGTCGGCGCCGTCAGCGATCAGCACGCCGAGGGAGGTCAGCGGTTCGTTCACGCCGAGGCCTAGGAAGGAGAGGAAGCTTTCCGCAAGGATGACGACCGGGATGGTGAGGGTGACATAGACCGCGACCGGGCCGATGACGTTCGGCAGGATGTGGCGGGTTATGATGCCGGTCTGCGAGACGCCGGCGGCGCGGGCGGCCTCGATGAATTCCTTGTTCTTGATCGACAGGGTCTGGCCGCGCACGATGCGGCTCATGGTCAGCCATTCGATGGCGCCGATGGCGGCGAAGATCAGCACGATGTTCCGTTCAAAGACGGTCAGCAGCAGGATGACGAAGAAGATGAAGGGCAGGGCGTAGAGCACATCGACGATGCGCATCATGAAATTGTCGATGCGTCCGCCAAGATAGCCCGCGACGGCGCCCCAGGTGACGCCGATGACGAGGCTGACGATGGTGGCGACGATGCCGACCATCAGCGAGATGCGCAGGCCGATGAGCAGGCGGGCGAAGAGGTCGCGGCCCTGAAGGTCTGTGCCGAGGATGTGCAGGTTCTCGAACGTCGGCGCGATGGTGCGCGCGTCCGAGATGGTGCGGTAATCGTGTACCCAGACGAAGGGACCGATGACGGCGACGGCGACGATGACCGAGAGAAGGATCATCGAGAAGACGGCCGCCTTGTTGCGCATCAGGCGCGCGCGGGCATCATCCCAGAGGGAGCGGCCGCCCTGGATGGCGGTGGTGACGGCTCTGACGCGGCCGGTGGGGTCGAGGACGGGATCGAGGCTCGACATCAGTCGTATTTCACTTTCGGGTCGAGCATCGCGTAGAGGATGTCGGCGACGAGGTTGAGGAGGATGATCAGGCCGGCATAGACGATGATCGCGCCCATCACGAGCGTGTAGTCGCGGTTCAGCGCGCCATCGACGAAGTAGGAGCCGAGGCCGGGCAGGCCGAAGATCTTCTCGATCACGACCGAGCCCGTCATCACGCGCGCCATCGCAGGGCCGGCATAGGAGACGAGCGGGAGGAGCGCCGTGGGCAGGGCGTGGCGGGTGATGACCTGCCATTCGCTGAGGCCCTTGGCGCGCGCGGTGCGGATATGGTTGGCGCGCATGGTCTCGATGATCGAGGCGCGCATCAGGCGCGAGATGATGGCGACCTGCGCGAGGGTGAGGGTAAGGATCGGCAGGGTGAGATTGTGCCAGCTCATGCCGATGTTCGGATAGGTGCCGAGGCCGCCGACCGCGAACCAGCCGGCGCCAAGCGCGAAGACGAGGATCAGGACCGGGCCGATGACGAAGCTGGGCACCGAGATGCCGACCATCGCGATGCCCATGACGCCGTAATCGGTGGCGGAGTTCTGCCTGAGGCCGGCGAACACGCCGAGGAAGGTGCCGATGAGGATCGAGAGCACCATGGTCAGCGCGCCGATGGTGAGGGAGACGGGCAGGCCGTCGGCAATCAGCTGGTTCACGCTCTTGCCGAGCGTCTTGTAGGAGGGGCCGAAATCGCCCTGGATGACCGAGCCGACATAGCTGAGGTATTGTTCGTGCAGCGGCTTGTCGAGGCCGTACTTCTCGGCGATGGCGCGCTCGATGGCGGCGGGCAGCTTGCGTTCACCATCAAAAGGACCGCCGGGGGCGGCGCGCATCATCAGGAAGGCGACGGTGATGATGGCCAGCATCGTGGGGATGGCGATCAGCAGGCGCCGGAGCGTATAGCCCCAGGGAATCCGCCGGATTGCGCGCTCGAACATCTTCACGAAATGCAAATGCCTCTGGTCACAGCGGGTTGACGGGACTGATTTTTCTGCCCGCTTGGCAGGCCGCGTTACATTCCTTATCTCACAAGCCGCCGCGATCAAGCGACGTGCTGCACTCAGGGAGAGTTTGCCAATGGCCGATATCCGCCAAGTGACCCCGGATTTTGCCGTGGCGCCCCAGTTGACCGAAGCGGATATCGAGGCGGTGGCGAAGGCCGGCTTCAAGACGCTGATTGCCAATCGCCCGGACGGCGAGGGCGGTGTGGACCAGCCTCGCATGGGCGCGATTCGCGCGAAAGCCGAATCCCTGGGGCTGACATTCGCCGCATTGCCGTTTTCCGGCGCGCCGACGCCCGAGATTGTCGAGCGGATGAGCCATATCCTCAACGAGGCGCCGCAGCCTGTGCTGGCCTATTGCCGGACAGGCACGCGTTCGATCACGGCCTGGGCACTGGTGCATGCTGGGCAGGGGAATGCAGACGACATCATCGACGCCGCCGCCGGGGCGGGGTATGATCTGTCGGGACTGCGGGACCTGCTATAGGGCGGGCGCTGTCATACTGGCGCCGCAATGCGGGAGTTGAAGCGGCGGGCGAGACGTGCGAGGCGTCTGGCATCGCAATGCAATCCGGCCGTCCGGGCAACCGGAGAGAGCGGCGAACCGGGAGTAGAGACCAGCATGTCAGGCCGTATGTGGATTTCTGACTTCAAGATCGAGGAAGGCGTCATCCTCGTCAAAAAGACCGGCGCCCGGATCGTTCCCGACCTTGCCCTGGTGCATTCGATCTTCACCTGGTTCTGCTTCTACTTCTTTGTCCAGACATGGCGCACATGGCGCCTGATCACCGGGCACAAGCGCCCGACGATGGCCTTTTTTCCGGACAAGCCGCGGCCCTGGTATTTCATCTGGTCGGTGATGCATGTGTCCGGCGCGAAGCTGGTGGAGGATGCGGCGACGGCCGACATCGTGATGCAGTTCGACGACTCCACCGAGACTTGCAATGCGCCGCCGCGCGTGAAGCCCGGCGCGCGGGTGCTGAATTTCGGGTGCACGGACATTTCGAAGTCGCGCGTGGCAGAGGCCTTCGAAGCGGCGAGCGGGGACACGCTGGCGGTCGATCCGCTGACCTATACCGGCCGGATGGTGGAGAAGGCCGAGGCAAATGCGGCGCATGACGGCCGCGTGATCGAAGGGCCGCTGGATGAGGCGGTGCCGGGCAAGGCCTACCAGCGCCTGATCGATAACGAGATTCCGGGCGGACTGGTCGAAGACCTGCGCTGCTGCCTGGTCGGCGGAACGCCGATCATCGTGTTCCGCAAGCGCCGCCCGCTGGCGCGGCGTTTCCTGAACGAGAATGTCGAAGTGCTGCTGGACGAGCCGAAGAATTGCTATTCGCAGGATGAAATCCGCGTGATCGAGCGCTTTGCTGCTGAAATCGGGCTCGACTGGGGCGGGGTAGATGTCCTACGCGATCGGGCGACGGGCCGGATTTACATCGTCGATGCGAACAAGACGGACATGGGTCCGCCGGTGGCGCTTAAGCTGGGTGGCAAGCTGCGGGCGACGCGGCGCATGGCCCGGGCTTTCGCGGAAACCTTCGCGCCGAAGAAACGCTGACATTTGCGCTCGTCCGTAGGCTGAAGGATTGAGAGTGCATGGCTATCCCGTATGTCCGGGACATCAAGTTCGAATATGGCCGCGTGGATCAGGTTTCGCCCCTGATCCGGCGCGTGATCGCGAACAATCCCGGCCCGTTCACCTATGTCGGTACGGGGGTCTACATCATCGGCAAGGGCGAGGTGGCGGTCATTGATCCCGGCCCGATGCTGGACGAGCATTTCGAAGCGCTGAAGGCGGCGCTCGCCGGTGAGACGGTGACGCATGTGCTGGTCACGCATGGCCATTCCGATCATTCGCCGCTGGCCCAGCCGCTGGCGGAATGGGCAGGATGCCGGACTTATGCGCGCGATGTGGGCATCCACACGGCCAAGGACGAACTTGGCAGCCCGGATGATCTCAAGTTCACGCCGGACGTGAAGATCGGGGACGGGTATGTCGCCGCCGGGCCGGGCTGGACGCTGGAGGCAATCGAGACGCCGGGCCATACCGCAAACCATCTGTGTTTCGCGCTGCGCGAAGAGAAGGCCTGTTTCACCGGTGACCATATCATGGGCTGGTCGACCACGGTCGTGTCGCCGCCGGACGGGCACATGGGCGCGTACATGCGCAGCCTGGAGAAGATCCGCCAGCGCGGGTTCGAGACGCTGTGGCCGACGCATGGCGAGGCGGTCCGCGGCAAGGATTTCGTCGAGACCTTCATCACCGAGTATGCGAACCACCGCAAAGCACGCGAAGCGGCGATCCTGGCCGAGCTACGCGGGGGCGAGACGTCGATCCCGGCGATGGTGGAGCGGATGTATGCCGAGGTGGACAAGCGGCTGCACCCGGCCGCCGCGATGAGCGTGCTGGGGCACATGATTGACCTGATCGAGCGGGGCCTTGTCGCCTCGCCGGATACGGCGCCGACGCCGCGCTCGCGGTTCGAGCTGGTCTCCACAAAGGCGTGATCGCTGCTCATCCGCCGTTCAGGATGGCGGGTTGACCCTTTGCAATCTTTCACGGGTCTGGCAGCTAAGGGGCCAGACATTTCGTCATATCCGGGCGCGCGGGTGGAATCTTCTGCCGGCGCGGTCCCTTGCGACAAGGAGTTTTCGCCCATGTTCAGCCGCCGCACCCTGCTTGCCACCACCACTGCCGGCCTTGCCGCCCTGATGCTTGCTGCCTGTGGCGGCGGCGCGAAGGGTGATGATGTGCCGACCCTGCGGCGCGGGATTTCCGCCAAGGTGCAGACGCTGGACCCGCACAAATCCTCCGCCCAGTGGGAAAACATCATCATTGGCGACATGCTGATCGGCCTGACCACGGATGATGCCGATGGCGAGCCGGTGCCCGGCATGGCGACAAGCTGGGACGTGGACGATACGGGCACGGTCTGGACCTTCCAGCTCGGCGATTTTGTCTGGTCGGACGGCGTGCCGGTGACGGCGAATGACTTTGTCTATGCCTTCCGCCGCCTGCAGCAGCCCGAGATTGCCTCGCAATATGCCTCGATGCTGTGGCTGGTGAAAAACGGGCAGAAGGTGAATGAGGGCGAGCTGCCGCCGGAACAGCTGGGCGTGCGGGCCATCGATGAGAAGACGCTCGAGATCACACTGGAACATCCGGCGCCTTACCTGCCGGGCCTGCTGACCCATTACACGACCTTCCCGGTTCCGGCGCATGTGGTCGAGCAATATGGCGAGGCCTGGATCCAGCCGCAGAACATCCAGGTCAACGGGCCATACAAGTTGGTCTACTGGCGCTCCGGCGACCAGCTGGTGGCAGACAAGAACCCGACCGGTTTCGGAGCGGCTGAGGCCTGCTTCGGCCGGGTCGCATATTTCGAGATCGAGAACGAGGCGGCCTACGAGAACAAGATCGCGGCCGGCGAGCTCGACATCAACAATGTTTTCTCAGGGCCGCGCAAAGCCGAGATAGAGGCGAAGTTTCCGGGCTGGGTGCGCACCTATCCGGGCCTGCTGACGACATACTGGAGCTTCAACCAGACCAAGCCGCCGTTTGATGATATCCGGGTGCGCAAGGCCCTGTCGCTGGCGCTCGACCGCGAGTTCATGGTGCGCAATGTGCTGACGCCGGGCTTCGAGCCGGCCTATGCGTTCGTGCCGCCCGGCATTGCCAATTATGAGGTTGAGCGCCCGCAGGTCTCGTTCAAAGACATGCCGCGCGCCGAACGGATGGCAGAGGCGAAACGCTTGCTTGAGGATGCAGGCTTCGGCCCCTCGAAGCCGCTGAAGTTCCAGTTCATCCACCGTTCGACCGGCGACAATCCGAAGGTCGCGCCGGTGGCGCAGCAGAACTGGGCGGAGATTGCGCCCTGGGTGCAGCCGGAGATCGTGCGGCAGGAAACCTCGAGCCTCTATGCGCGCCTGCGCCAGACGGATTTCGAAGTCGGCGACGGGGCCTGGCTGGCAGACTATAACGACCCGAACAACTACCTGTTCCTGCTCGACTCCAATACTGGCCAGCAGAATTACGGCAAATATGCCAATCCCGAATATGATGCGCTGCTGGCGCAGTCGAACTTCGAGCTGGACCTCCAGAAGCGCGCCGAGCTGATGGCTCAGGCCGAGAAGATGATGCTGGAGGATTTCCCGATCACGCCGATGTGGGTGCAGGTGACTCAGAACCTTGTCGATCCGACGCTCACCGGCTGGGTGGACAATGCCAAGGACAACCACCGCTCGCGCTTCCTGTGCCGGGAAGGTATGAAGGCAGACTGACCGTTCAATCGTCCGGGGGAGGGCCGGGATGGACCATGATGCCGAAGCCGCCGGGTTGGCCTCAGCGGGCGGGCTGTCGAGCGGCGCGCACCATCCGGTAAAGGCCGGTGCGGTGTGCCAGAATTGCGGCACGCCGATCGGCGAGCGGTTCTGCACGGTGTGCGGACAGCTGGGCGCGGATTTTCATCGGCCGGTCTGGGATCTGGCGACATCGAGCATTGGCGACATGTTCGCGCTCGACGGGCGGCTGTGGCGCACGCTGCCGCCGCTGCTGCTACGGCCGGGGCGGATGACGCGGGATTATATCGACGGCAAGCGGGCCCGGTTCGTGCCGCCTTTCCGGCTGTTTCTCCTGACGTCGGTGATTTTTTTCCTGACCGTGTTCGGTGTGCTGGAACAGCAGCCCTGGTTGAAGGAGCTGCGGTTTACCAACAGTGATCAGCCGAGCGGTGAGTTCGTGGTTGGCGGGGATGTGCGCTTCAACATCAATACCGCGCCCGATGCCGGGGCGCTGC
This sequence comes from Hyphomonas sp., assembly GCF_046313975.1. Taxonomy (GTDB): domain Bacteria; phylum Pseudomonadota; class Alphaproteobacteria; order Caulobacterales; family Hyphomonadaceae; genus Hyphomonas. The sequence goes on from NZ_JBKBXB010000014.1 coordinate 33,994, forward strand.
GCCGGCAGCTGGAGGCAGCAGACCTTTCCGCAGAGGAGCGGGCGCAGATCGAGGCGGCGCTGGCGCGGCTGCCGGAAAGCGGCGGGCTTGCGCCTTTCATCCTGGAAGACGGAACCGTCGACCGGGACGCGTTGCGCGATTCCATTGCCGCCTCCAATCCGGACCTCAATGCCCAGCAGATGGAGGCGGCGCAGGCGACGGCGGAGCGGTTTGCGAACTTCTACGAGAACCAGGAGCGGTTTGGCAGCCGGATGAAGGAATGGGCCCCGCGCTTCACGCTGCTGTTCCTGCCGATCTTTTCTGCCCTCCTGGCGCTGACCTATTCCTGGCACCGGCGGCGGTATTTCTATGATCACCTGATCACGGGCCTGCATTTCCAGACTTTCGTATATGTGCTGGTCACCGTGCTGGTGCTGCTGGCGGCAGGCGTCCCGGCAGCGACCGGGTTTGCGGCTGCGGCCGGACCCTTGCTGATTTTTGTCTATCTCTGGAGAATGCTCCGGGTGACGTATGACACCGGCTGGATTATGGCCTTCGTGCGGGCAGGCTTCCTGCTCATCGCGGGGCAGGTGGTCCTGGCGTTGCTGGCTACAGGACTTGTTGTCCTCAGTTTCTTCCTGACGTGAGATTTCATGCTGCGTACCCTTCAAGACCTGACGCGTGATGCCAATGCCCTGAAAGCCCAGGGCCGGATCGGCGCGGCCATCGAGATTTACAAGGATGCGGTGCGCCAGTTCCCCACCAGCGCCGTGGCTTTGCACAATCTTGCAGCCGCTTACGGCGATGCAGGCAACCATGTCGATGCCGACCGGGTGGCGGCAATGGCGCAGCAGGCGGGGCTGAACGGGCCGGAGACCTGGCTGGTGCGGGCGCGGTCGCGGTTTGCGATGAACGATTTCAATGGTGCGGAGACGGCCTATACACAGGCGATCATCCGGCAACCCGACAATGCTGCAGCCAGGATGGAGCTGGCGCAGCTGATCTGGGTTCGCACCGGCGACCAGAATGCAACTCTGAAAGTCGTGGAGACCCCGCCGGGCAGCGGGGCGGCGGAAGAGGCGTTTTTTGGCTTCCTGCAGGCGCAGGTGCTGGAACATATGGAAGAGACGCAGGCCGCGCTGGACCTCATGCTGCCGCTGGTGGTGAAGCCGGGCTATGCCTCGCAGCTGCGCGCGCCGATGCTGGCCTTTGCCTCGCAGCTTGCGGCGGAGACAGGCGACGCACCGGGCGCGGTGGCGCTGGCGGAGCAGGCGGTGCGGCTGGCGGAGCCGGGCGATCCGGGCGCGCTGGAGGCCGAGGTGCGTGCACACATTGCGGCCGGCGACGGCGCGAAGGCTGTGCCTGCTGCGGCGAAGCTTCTGAGGCTGAACCCCAACAACCAGCGCTTCATCGCGCTGCAGGCCACAGCCTGGCGCCTGGCGGGTGATCCGCGATATGCGCAGGTCTACGACTATCAGAACCTGGTGCGCACGGCGATGATCGCGGTGCCGGCAGGCTGGCCGACACTTGAGGCCTATCTGGCCGATCTCGCAGTGGAGCTGAAACAGGCGCATCCATTCAAGGCGCACCCGTTTGGCCATTCAGTGCGGCGCGGCAGCCAGAAGTCGGATATCCTGTCGGTGCAGACGCGCGCGATATCGGCTTTTGTCGAAGCGATCACGCCGCCGATCAATGCGTTCCTCGATACGATGGGGCCGGGCAGTGATCCGCTGCGGTCACGCCGAAAGGACAGCGCGCAGATGATCGGCAACTGGTCAGTGTGGCTGCGCCCGGATGGGCATCATGCCGACCATGTGCATCCGGATGGCTGGATGTCGTCGGCCTGTTACATCGAGCTGCCGCCAGCCGTGAATGCGGGTGGCAAGGAGGGCTGGCTGCGCTTCGGCAAGCCGGGCATTCCGGCGGGTGCCGGCCTGCCGGCAGAGCATTGGGTGCAGCCGAAGCCGGGCCTGCTGGCGCTGTTCCCGTCCTATATGTGGCACGGCACCGAAACCTTCAGCGGGAACGAGCCGCGACTCACGATCGCTTTCGATCTCGTGCCGTCCTGACAACTCCTGCGCGGGCGAATTTCGCCTCTGCTGCTGCCACAGCGCGCAATAACTGACCGCGAAGCGCGGTTTTGTGGCCATGAGGTCACAAAATCCGTCCAAACTGAGATTTCATAATTTTGCGGGTTGATTTCCACATTAACGAACTGCAATCGTCACATAAGTTTGACAAATCCGGCAGTCTGGGCGGTGGAGCGTCCAGGGGGCTGCCGGAGTGACATTTCGTCATGTCAGTTTGTGAGAGGGGCCTGTAATGGCAAGAAAGTTCAATAATGGATTCCTGTTCCGGACAGCTGCGGTGACCGCGCTGGCGACCGGATTCGTGTTTGGCGCCTATGCGCAGGGGGAGGGCGAAGAAGACGCGCCCGTCACCACGACGCCGGCCGCCGAAGGCGAAACCACGCCGGACGGGCGCGTGCTGGACACGGTTCGGGTCACCGGTTCGCGTCTTGCCAATCCCTATACCAGCATCTCGCCCCTTGATGTGATTTCCGCTGACTCTGCTGCGCTCAAGGGCGTTGCCGATGTCGGCACGCTGCTGCAGACCGCAACGGTTGCTGCCGGCGCGCCGCAGGTGACCGCAGCCACCTCGTCTGCCTTCGTGCAGAACGGCGGTATCGGTGCAGAAACCATCTCGCTGCGCGGTCTCGGTGCGAACCGCACCCTGACGCTGATCAACGGCCGCCGGGCTGGCCCCGCAGGTACGCGCGGCGGTGTTTCGGCCTTCGACCTCAACGCGATCCCGCTCTCGGCTGTCTCCAACATCGAGATCCTGAAAGACGGCGCGTCCTCGATCTACGGTTCGGACGCTGTTGCCGGCGTTGTGAACATCATCACGAAGAAGGACTCCGGGTCGGAAGTCGACTTCTTCTACAGTGCGCCAGAAGAATCGGGCGGTGAGCAGCTGCGCGCCAGCGCCACCTGGAGCGGCAATGTCACGGATCGCGGCAACCTGCTTGTGTCATTCGACTACTTCAAGCGTGAGGAACTCGCGCAGGGGGATCGTAGTTATTTCTCCTGCGGCCAGCCTTATATCTTCAATCAGGATGGTTCTCGCGCCGACATCATTGACCCCACCACTGGCACCTTCAAGTGCCAGGACCTGCTCTGGGGCCATGTCTGGATGTATGACTATCTGCGTCCGGGCGCCATCGGTCGCCCCTGGCAGGGTCGTCCGCAGTTGCTTCAGTTCGACTATGACGGCACGCTTGCCGGTAATGGTCTGGCCCCTTGGGGACCCAACACTTTCGGCCTGACATTGCCGACAGGCTGGTATCCCGTCGGTCTGGGAGAGCTCACGCTGCCTGGGGCAACGCCGGATCCATTCTACGGTCCGACCGCATTGCTTTCCGAAGCCCTGCTTAACTACGATCACCCATTCCAGGATCAGCAGTCAATGATCCCGGACGTGGAGCGCATGACGTTCTACGCCAATGGTGAGTATGAGCTCACTAATTCGGTTTCGCTGTATGGTGAAGTGCTGCTGAACCGCCGTGAAACGAAAGTGAACGGCTACCGCCAGTTCTGGCAGTACGACTACATGTACAATTATTTCGGCTATGTTTACACAAACACGCCTGCGCTTTCAGGGGCTGGCTGGCTGGCTGATCCGTCTGCGTTCAGTTTCATTGGCCTGAGCCCGACAGCCATCACCGATCACGCAGACGATGCGATTACTGTTAATTATGTGAACGCTGTATTCGGTGCGAAGGGTGACTTCGTTGTGCCAGGTTGGAACTGGGATGCCTTCTTCCAGTTTTCGCAGTCGGACGGTGAATACAAGAACGACATCATCTTCAATGATGCTATCGCTCCGTATCAGTGGTTCAACATCTATGGCAGCTGCGCCGCCGATCCGGATGGTGTGACCGATGTGCGCGGCGTGCCCTGCATCACACCGGACTGGTACAATCCGGAATTCCTTGCAGGTAACCCCTCTGCTACTGATCGCGCCTTCCTCTTCGGTGTTGATGTTGGCAACACGATCTATGAGCAGTCGCAGTTCGAAATCTTCATCGATGGTCCTCTGGTAACTCTGCCAGCAGGTGAAGTGCGCGGCGGTATCGGCTTCAGCCGTATCCATGAGCGCATCAACGACATTCCGGGTGAAAATACCCGCGTGGGCAATGCATGGGGCTCGTCGAGCGCCGGCATAACGCGCGGCCGGAAAATGACGCGCGCGCTGTTCGGCGAGCTGTCGATCCCGGTGGTCAAGGACCTGCCGCTGGCAGAAGCTATCGACCTCTCGCTTTCGGCTCGCCTGACAGATGTCGATGTGTATGGTTCCGACACGACCTACAAGGCCGGCCTCGGCTGGCAGGTCACGCCGACCATCCGTACACGCGCAAGCTACGGCACGTCGTTCCGTGCCCCGGCGCTGTTCGAACTTTACCTTGCCGGACAGACTAGCTTCGTTGGCCAGCGTTCGATTGACCCTTGCATTGCATGGGGCTCCAACCTTGCCGCAGGTAACATCTCGCAGCGTGTAGCTGACAACTGCGCCCTCGGCGGCGTGCCGGCGGCACACACCGGCTCGGGCTCATCAGCCACGGTTATTTCGTCGGGCAACTCGACGGGCGGCCTACAGGCCGAGACGTCTGATGCAGCAAACTTCGGCCTTATCTGGTCACCGACCTTCGCGGACCTCCGCGTCTCTGTCGACTATTACCAGATTAACGTAGAAGGTCAGATCGCACAGCTTGGTCCGGCAAACATTGTTGGCGGATGCTATAACTCCGACAACTTCCTCACTGACCCGCTCTGCAACCTGTTCACGCGTAACCCGCAGAACAACCTGATCGCGACGGTCACAGACAACTTCATCAACATTGCGGAGCAATCTGTCTCCGGTGTTGATGTGGCGGCGACCTATACGCGCGACTTCAGCTTCGGTACGCTCACAGTTGACACGTCGCACACGTTCACCACGGACAGCGAGTTCCAGCTGCTGCCGACATCGACACCGCAGGATTTCACCGGCGAAGCCGGCCGTCCGGAATGGGTGGGCGAAGTCTCGGCGACGCTGGACCGTGGTCCCTGGTCGCTGTTCTGGGGCGTCGATTTTATCGGCGAAACCTCGAACGTCGAAAGCTTCGGCGGCAATACCGGCACCTATTTCGGTGTCCCGGTGACCTACAAGCTGGAAACCGAGCAGACGACGTATCACAACGTCTCGCTGAAGCGCGATCTGCCCTACGACATGTCGATCCGCGTTGGCGTGTCGAACCTGTTCGACGAGCATCCGCCAGCAGTCACCACGCTGGGTCTCGGCGAGTACTCGACAGTCGGCACTTCGGCCTTCTACTCGCAGTATGACTGGCTCGGCCGCCGCTTCTTCGTGAACTTCAACAAAAAGTTCTAGACTTAGCGAAGCAAAAACACGAAAGCGGCGGGGGCAAGCCCGCCGCTTTTTTCTTTTCCGGGAATTGCATACGAGAGCGTCTGTCATGCCTACCATCAAGATGAAGCAGGATAATCTGAATGAGAGGAACGCAGAGTTCGCGCAGGCGCCTCTGCGCACGCCGGTATTCCTGAACTCCGTGCCCAAGAGCGGCACTCACCTGATCCGCAACATCATGCGCATGTTCGTGGGCGTGGAGCAGCAGTATCACGCAACCTTCATCCAGATCCCGAACCTGCGGAACCATGCGATGCAATGCTTCCATCCGGCAAAGCCGATGCTGAGCTGGGGGCATCTTCTGTTCTCGGACGAGTCGGTAATCGCAACGCGCACGGCGCGGCATATCCTGCTGGTGCGCGATCCCTATACATGGGTGCTGGCGCGGGCGCGGTTCTTTGTGTCGGAGAATTTCGAGGCGAACCTGCAGCACCTGAAGGGCAAGGAGGTTTCACCGGAAGCCCTGCTCAACATGATGATCTTCGGTATCCATCAGAAAGCGCCGCCGATGCTTGACATCTACCAGTTCAACGCCGCTGCCTGGATGGGCACCGGCGTGCAAGTCTACCGGTATGAGGATATCGTCCGTCATCTGAAGGTGATCGACACGCCGGAAGCGGAGGCCTTCTTCCGCAAGCTTCTGGAAGATTGCGGGATCGATATGCCGGCGGACTGGAAACAGCGCGTGATCATCGGGGCGGACCGCAAGCAGAGCGCGACGGCGCGCGAGAACCTGGCGGTGGATGATGACCGGATTCCGGCGGTGCTACCGGATGTCCAGAAGCGGCTGGTGGATGTTGCGATGCCGGGTATGCGGGCTTTGCTGGGCTATACCGACTGACGGGGCAGGGGCGCGCAGACCGTTCGTCTGCGGATGTTTCTACGGACAAAGAAAAAGGCGCGCCGCGGGGCGCGCCTTTTGTTTGGATTGGTGATGCCTGCTTACTTCAGGCCGCACTCGTTGGTGAGGAAGCTCTCGATTTCCTTGAGCGACAGGCGCTGCTGTTGCGGCGTCCAGGGCAGGGAGTGCGGCATGTCCGGGATGTTGACGTATTTCGCCGTCGTGTGCTTGCGCACCGCATTGTAGAAGGCTTTGCCGTAAGTATCCGGCACGCGCACGTCCCGGTCGCCGTGATAGATCAGGATCGGGATTTCCGCATTCGCCACATCCTTGATCACGTCGCGGCCGGAGAGGCCCTTGAGGAACATCCGGTTGAAGCGTGTACGGTCGAAGCCGGTATTGATCTTTGCGGACTCGGCATAACCCGCGCCGGCGATCGCGCACTGATAAGGGCTGTTCTTCCGGGTCGCGGCCGCCATCGCGGCGTAGCCCCCGTAAGAGTACCCGAACATCACGATCTTGTCCGGCGCGGCATAGCCCTGGGAGACAAGCCAAGCGGCGCCGTCATCCTTGTCGTCCTGCGCGAGATATCCGAACTGGCTGTCGCCGGCGGTCCACAGATCAAGGCCCCAGCCGACAGAGCCGCGATACTGCGGTTGCAGCACGGAATAGCCGCGCGAGGTGAGGAAGGGCACCCAGCCGGACATATCCCAGCCGCCGAAGTCGCGGGCCCAAGGTCCGCCGTGCGGCAGGACAACGGCCTTGCCGGGCGCCTCGCCAGCTTTCCAGCCCTGACGGGGCGTGAACAGGGCCGGCAGGTTGCGGCCGTCGCGGGCCTGATAGTAGACGAGGCCGGTTTGGGAGAGATCTTCCGTGTTGATCCACGGGCGCTCGGCGCCGAGGAGTTCGAGGCTCGAGCGGTCGCGCAGGATGTAATAGCGCGCCGGCATGTTTGAGCCGGAGGCGCTGAAGACGATCAGGCTGTAGTCCGGCGAACGGTAGATGATGTCTACGGTTTCTGCATTCAGCTGCTGCTCGAGACCAAGGACAATGCCGCCATACTCGGCATCGAGCCACTCATAGCGTGTGACATCGGCATCGTAGGAATAACCGAGGATCTTTCCGAAATCAGCCGGCGAGGACGACACGACGACCGACGCGGCATCAAACTCGGGATTGGAGAAGACCGGCGTTTCGCTGAATTTCTTCGCGACCGGATCGTAGGTGTAGATCTCTTTCTTGTCGGCGAACTTGTTGGTGACGACATAATAGAGACCCGTCTCGCGGTCGCGGTGAACAACGGCCATTTCCTGGCGTTTCACGATGTCCACGGTCAGGGAAGGGTGCTCCTCGAACGCGCCGCCCTTGGTCGCCTTGAGCTGCGTGAACTGTTCGAACGTGTTGCGCTTCTCGTCGGAGCCGGACGTGCTCATCACTTCGCCGTCGGCCGTATCGATGTAGCCGGCACCAGCATCGCGGGAGTTCTTGAACACAGGCGTGAAGACCTGCGTGCGGACATTCAGCAGTCCGAGCTCCGACCGGAAATCGGAGCCGACGCGCGAGATCAGCACATTCTCGGGGTCCTGGGGCATGCGGCTGGCGACGGAGCCACGCGCGGTGATGCGGATACAGTCTTCGGTGGATTTGCCGATGCCGCGGGTGCTGCCGAGGCTGATGAAGGGTTCGTCGAACTTCTTGAAGGTCGTGTCGGTGAGCAGGGCCTTGACGCTCCAGGTGCGTGTGGTGCCGACCGCGTTGCCTTCTGCACAGCCGGAGAGGCGGCCGGTGAAAGGCTGGCGCACGGCGACCTGCAGCTTGCCATCCTTGAGAGCCATGACCTGGATGAACTCCGACTCCTTGCCGTCCGGAGCAGCAATGACAGGCGGTTTCGACAGGTCCGTCAGGTCCCAGGCGGCGATGACGGCGCGGTCCTTGTCATTGCCCGTCGTCGGGCCGATCAGCGCGGCCATTGTCTTGCCGTCTGTGGACACCGTGACGGATGACATCGCCGGAAGGCGGGCAAGGTCCTCGATCGGGATTGGGTCTGCCTGGGTGATCTGGGCGAGGGTGCCAGCGAGCGCTGTCGCACACATGAATTTCCAGAAGCGCGCTGTCCGCATCGGACACTCTCCTTTTCTGATATTCGATAATGTTTTGACGTATTGCAGTGCAGCGTCAAGGCAAGAGGCGGCACAAATCTGCGAGATGCAGGACGGTCAGCTGACGCGTTTGACCCGGAAGGCCTTGCTGCCATCAACCTTCATCATGAAGCTGCCAAGGGCAGCCTTGCGGACGGAGGCCTGCGTGGCCTTGCGCAGGTTCATGGCATTGAGCTTGGTCGTGTCGATCTGTTCCCAGGTCTGCCCGTTTTCGAGCACGACAATGGCGCGGCCTGTGACGCCCTGAATGCGGGCGGATTTCACGGCGGCGGTGATTTCTTCGATGGATTCGGCGTTCGGAGCGGCCTGTGCCGAGGAAGACGACCGGTTGAAGAGTGCAGGCAGGCTCGGCATCGAGAAGCCGAATGCTTCCTTCTCGATTTCCTTGATCTGGGCGACATCAATGGTCTGGATCTGTCCGGACTGTTCCTTGGTCCGGAGTTCGGCGACAGCCGCGTCAAAGCAGGCGAGCCTCGCGGAATCCTCGGAAATCGACACACAGGCATAGACGTTTTCCGTCGGGGCTTTCGAGGGATCGGCGTGTGCCGCGCCGGCGGTTCCCAGCGCAATCACCAGGCACAGGATACGATTGCCAGTTTTCATCTTTCTTCCTCGCAAGCTCTCAATGGCGCAGATTTTTGCCCATTCTGGCCCGCCGGACCACAAAGTGAAAGCGCCTCAACGCTCAATCAGGGGTCAAATTTGCAGCGACGTGAAGCGAAATAGTCACACTAGCGGGAATTTGTCGGAAGTTTGTCGGACTCTTGATTGACTGTGCCGCCTCAGGCCTCATTACTCCCCGTTAAGGTCCGGGGAGTCGGGCCCAACACCCCTTTTGGGGTGCGGAGCGTTTTGCGCGTGGATGTCGCGCACTTATTTTTTGGAGGGTATCTTGACAGAACCACTGTGGAAAAAGCGTCTGCTTTCGACCTCGCTGTTTGCAGGCGCCATGCTTGCGGCTGCGAGCCCGATGGCGGCCGTTGCCCAGGAAGACGATGCTGTCGTCGCCGTGACTGAATCGGCAGATTCGGAAGCACGCCAGCAGAAAATCACTGTCACGGGTTCGCGCATCGCGCGCCGTGACGAAGTCGCTGAAAGCCCGATCCTCACGGTCGGCCAGGATGCGATGCTCGAGTCCGGCTTCACGACGGTTGAGCAATACCTCAACACGCTGCCGCAAATCACGCCGAGCCTGTCGTCCCAGTCGAACAACCCGAGCTCGAATGGTCGCGCCGTTATCGACCTTCGCGGTCTCGGTTCAGGCCGCAACCTCGTCCTGCTCGACGGCCGCCGCGGCATGCCGTCGTTTGCCGGTGGTACGGTCGACATCAACACGATCCCGTCGGCGCTCGTCGAGCGCGTCGAGATCATCACGGGCGGTGCCGCCTCGACCTACGGCGCTGACGCTGTGGCCGGTGTTGCCAACTTCATCCTCCGCAAGGACTTCGAAGGCGTCGAAATCGACTCGCAGTACCGCGCAGCCATTGAGAACGGCGATGCCGTCGAGTGGGGCTCGGGCATCACGATGGGCAGCAACTTTGCTGATGATCGTGGTAACGCGGTCCTGTCGTTCAACTACTTCACCCGTGAAGTGCTGGGCAAAGGCGCCCGCGAGTTCTCGGCTCAGGCTTCTGCCCTGACCGGTACCTTCCCGGATGGCTCCTGGTCGCCAGGCACCAACCAGCCGACCGCTGGTGCGGTTGCCGGCATCTTTGGCGCCAACCAGTGTAACAATAACGGTGGCTCGGCTGGTTTCGGCTTCAACCCCGACGGCACCCTGTTCTGTACAGGTGTTTTGGGTAACCCGGCCCGCAACGTGGTCGGATATACGGGTCCGGATTCAGCTATCGCGACCCAGTTCTTCCCGGATCAGTTCTCCTACAATTTCGAACCGGACAACAACCTGATCCTGCCGCTCAACCGCTGGAACGCGTTCGCAGCCGTTGACTATGAGCTGAACGAGAACATCCGTGTCTACTCGCAGTTCCAGTTCACGAACTACAATGCCGAGCAGGAACTCGCGCCGACCCCGGCGAACGGCTTCACCGTCCCGGTGACCAACCCGTTTATTCCGGCCCAGCTGGCGGCTCTTCTCGCGACCCGCACGACGCCGGGTGCCGACTTTGTGCTGAACAAGCGTTTCAATGCGCTTGGCGGCCGCGTCGGCAGCACCACGCATGACGTGTGGCAGTTCACGGGCGGCGTCGATGGCGCCCTCGCCGGAACTGACACCTGGACCTACGATGTCTACTTCTCGCAGGGCCGTTCGACCCTGAACGAGATCCAGTCCGGCAACGTCCGTCTGCCGCGCGTTGAGCAACTGCTTGATGCGGCCGATGGCGGCGCATCGATCTGCGCAGGTGGTCTGAACCTGTTCGGGAATGTTCCGATCAGCCAGGCCTGCCAGAACTATATCTCGCTGAAGGCCAAGAACCTGACCGAGATCGAGCAGAAGATCATCGAAGCCACGATCCAGGGCGAACTGTTCACGCTTCCGGCAGGCCCGGTGCAGACGGCCTTCGGTCTGCAGTACCGTGAGCTGAACTTCGACTTCCAGCCTGACTCGGGCCTGCAGCCCGGCCAGGTCGCTGGTTTCAACGAGCAGCTGCCGACGAGAGGCTATCTCGACTGGTACGACGCCTATACCGAGGCGCTGATCCCGGTCCTGAAAGACCTCCCGCTGGTTGAGGAACTCAGCCTGACCGCTGGCTTCCGGGTCACCGACAACAACCGTTCCGGTTCGTCGGATGCCTGGAAACTCAACGGTGACTGGAAAGTCAACGACAACTTCCGCATCCGCGGTGGTTATCAGGCGGCTATCCGCTCGCCGAGCATCGCTGAACTGTTTGCCCCGGCCGTGAACAACTTCCCGACCTTCACCGGTCAGGATCCGTGCAACACGACCGGTGCCAACGCCACCAACCCACTGTTTGGCCGTAACGGTGCAAATGGTGCGCAGGTTCAGGCTCTGTGTGCAGCGCAATCGGCAGTCGCCGGCGGCGTGGCTTACTCGCAGCCCTTCGGCCAGGCCCGCGGTATCGTCGGTGGTAACCCGAACCTGTCGCCGGAAGAGTCGAAGTCCTACACCATCGGCTTCGTGGCAAGCTCGCCCTTCACAGGCGGTTCGTTTGCCGAGAGCCTCGGCATGACTGTTGACTACTGGTCGATCGAACTCGAGAAGCAGATCGGTGCGTTCGGTGCTGCTACGATTGTTCAGCGCTGCTTCAACCGCGACAATGCAAACCCGACCTACTCGGCAAGCAACCCGTGGTGCCAACTGTTCACGCGTGATCAGAACGACGGCGGTGTCGTCAACCTGAACCAGCTGAACAACAACGACCAGTGGCTGAGGACCTCGGGCGTCGACATCACGGCACGTTGGGGTATTGACCTCGCCGACCTGGGTGCAGACATCGGTTCGCTGAACTGGAACCTGGTTGCGACCTGGATCGAGAAGTACGAGACGCAAACGAAAGTGTCGCCGGCTGACCCGGTGTATGACTTCGTTGGCACCATCGGCTCGGGCACCGGTTCGTCTGTTCCGGAGTGGCGCTTCACTCTGAACACGAACTACACGGTTGACGATCTGTCCCTGAACCTGGCCACGCGCTACATTCAGGACATGGTCCACGGCAACACCGTGACGGGCGGCAGCCCTGTCACCAACACGGGCGTCCAGTCGACCTGGTACCTTGACCTGAACGGCACCTATGCCCTGACGGACAACATCTCCCTGCGCGCAGGTGTCAACAACCTGCTCGACCAGGAGCCGCGCCTTTACTCGCCGAACGTTCAGGCGAACACAGATCCGTCGCTCTACGACGTCGTTGGCCGCTCGGCCTTCGTCGGTCTGAAGCTCCGCTTCTGATCAATTGCCGGCCGGAGCAATCCGGCCGGACACCAGAAACAGAGACGGCGGTCCTTAGGGGTCGCCGTTTTCTTTTACGTTCTACTCACGAAGCGAACTCATCCCGCCCGCCACCGGGCATACAGCGCCGTAGGTAAGAGGCGGGCCGAGCCTTGCTGGGGCAGGGCCATCTCGCCTTGCTCCATGACGCCGCCGAAAGGCGCGAGGCGGTCGCCGACGGCCTGCGCGAGGGCGAGGTAGGAAAGGCGCACGGCATAGGCCGTGGTGATGACGAAGAGGGGCTGGCCGCTCAGCAGATCCCGCAGGCCGTCCAGCAGTTCGGGCAGGTTTTCCTCGAAGCGCCAGGTTTCGTTCTTCGGGCCGCGCCCGAATTTCGGCGGGTCGAGGACGATGGCGTCATACTTTGATCCGCGGCGGATTTCGCGGGCGACGAATTTCATCGCATCGTCAGCGATCCAGCGGATGGTGCGGTCGTCGAGACCGGAGAGGGACTGGTTGTCCTTGCCATAGCCATTGGATTTCGGGCTCGCATCGAGATGCACGACCTCGGCGCCGGCGGCTGCGCAGGCGAGCGACATCATGCCGGTATAGCCGAACAGGTTCAGCACCTTGATCGGGCGGCGCGCGGCGCGAATCTGCTCCTGCGCGAATCTCCAGTGTACGGAATGTTCCTGGAACACGCCCATATGGCGAAAGGCGGTTCGGCGCGCCGTGAAGGTGAGGCCGTTCCAGCGCATCGGCCAGCTTTCGGCAGCGCGCGGGGAGAGGATTTCCCAACTGCCGGCGCCGTCTTCATCCTGTGCCTTGGTGACGAAGCGCGCATCGGCTTTCCAGTTCTGCACCGGACGGGCAGGTTCCCAGAAGGCTTGCGGGTCTGGGCGGATGACGGTCTGGCTGCCGAAGCGCTCAAGCTTTTGCAGATGGCCCGAGTCAAGCAGGGCGTAGTCTTCCCAGTCATCGGCGATCAGCAGGCGGGTTTCGGTCTGCATCAGGCATAGCCCCGCTGACGCCAGGCTTCGTAGATCATGATGGCGGTGGCCTGGGCGAGGTTCAGGCTATCGGCGCCGCCGCGCATGGGGATGAGCGTGAGCTGGTCGCAGGCCGCCTCGACATCTGCGGGAAGGCCGGCCTGTTCGTTGCCCATCAGGATGATGGACGGGCGCCCAAACGGCGCGGCGTCATGGCGGAGGGTGCCGTTGACGCTAGCGGCGGTGAGACTGAGGCCCTTGGATTTACGCCATGTGTCGAAGGCCGCGAAATCGGCGGCGGCGAAGGGCACGTCGAAGATCGAGCCCATCGAGGCGCGCACGGCTTCGAAAGAATAGGGGTCGCAGCAGGTGCCGAGGAGGATCACGCCGCTGGCACCGGCGCAGTCGGCGGTGCGCAGGATGGTGCCGAGATTGCCGGGGTCGCGCACTTCGTAGAGGGCGATGTAGAGCGCTGCCCTATCCTTGGGCAGGGTGAGGTCGGCAGGCGCGAGATGGCGCTGGCGGAAGGCGGCGACGACCGACTGGGCGTTGTCCTTCTGGGTGATCTTCGACATCAGCCGTTCCGGCGCCATCACGACCCGCGCGCCTGATTTACTCGCCTCACGGGCGAGTGCGGCGATCTGCGGGCGGTCTGCCATGTCTGCGGCGATCACGACCGTCTCGGCCTGCCAGCCGCGGGCGAGGCCTTCCCCGACGATGCGCGCGCCCTCGGCCAGGAACAGGCCCGTTTCGGCACGTTCCTTCTTCCGCTCAAGGCTTTTCAGCGCCTTGATCAGCGGGTTGGACGGGCTGGTGAGCAGTTCCGGTGGGGTGGTCATCGATCTGGTGGCCTGTGGCGCCTGTCTTGCTGTAGAAGGATGGTTAGGGCATCCCAGAAGCTGTTGAACAGAGGGATAGGAGGGTCGAAGACGTGATACGCCTGCTCGACTACCTGTTGGGCCTCGTTTCGCTTCTTGCGTTGCCCTTTATCCTCTGGTGGGGACTCTACCAATCCCCCCAAAGCGCCGCGGCGCTGGAAGCCCGCCTCGAAACAGCCGCCAACACCGCCTTGCAGCGGGCCGGCATCGACTGGGCGCGGGCTGAAATGAACGGCCAGAAAGCGATCCTGACCGGCGCGGCGCCATCGCCCGATGCGGTGGAGGAAGCCGCACGCATCGTGCTGCGCAGCAGCGGGCCGGGCGGCATCCTGCTGGGCGGTGTGGCGCAGGTGGAAACGCGGGTGAAGCCGGCAGAGCCGGTGCGCCCCTATGTCTGGTCAGCCACGCGCACGGAGGCGGGCGGGTTCATCCTCACCGGGCATGTGCCTTCCAAGGCGGTGCGGGAAACCCTGATGCTGGAAGCGCAGGCGCTGGCGCGCGGACCGGTTGAGGACAGGATGGTAACCGCGCCGGGCGCACCCGGTGGCAACTGGCAGGGCGTTGCCCGCTTTGCGATCACGCAGGCCGCCGAGCTGAGCGCGGGCAGCGCAGTGCTGTCGGATTTGAACCTGACCGTGAAGGGCGAAGCGCCGGACGATGCCGTGCGCGCGCGCCTGACGGCAGCGGTGAGCGGGGTCGCGGCGCCCTTCCGCGGGGCGGCATTGATCCGGGGCAATCCGCTCTGGTCTGCGACGATCCGGGACAGCGCGCTCATCCTGTCAGGCGCAGTGCCCTCCGAGGCGGAGCGCCGGTCGCTGATGGCAGCGGCGCGGCAGGCCTTTGAAGGCGACGTAATGGATGAGATGACGGTCGCCGGTTCGCCTTCAGAAGGCTGGACGGCGGGCGCGAGGGCAGGGCTCGTCCACCTCGCCGGCTTTTCATCCGGCACGATGACATTTGATCCGGCCATCAACGGGTTCACCTTCGAAGGGAGCGCATCGCCCAGCACGCTGTTCTTCCTGAATGAGGATATGGCGCGCAGTGCGGGGCGCTGGCGGTATGTGATCGCGGCCGAGCGGGTTTATGTTGGCGGAATGGGTGCGAGCAGCCGCGAGGCTTGCGAAACCGCCCTCAATGAGGCGCTGGCGGCAGACCGGTTGAAGTTCAGCCGCGCTGGAGCAGGGTTTGACCGGTCGAGCGGCCCGGCGCTGGATGCGCTGGCGGAGGCCGCGAAACGCTGCGGGCCGGGCGCGGACCTCGAACTCGTGGCAGCGAGCGACGAGATCAGCGAAGCACAGGCGGCGCAGGTCGCGGAATTTCTGGCGCGCAGCGGTGCGCCACGCCCCAGTATTGCTGCATTCAGCTATGGCCCCGTCGAGGCGGGGGAGGGTATGGACACACAGGCAGAGCGCGCGACAGTGCCGCCTCTGAAAATCAACGTACGGGAGCGAAGCGGACGATGACCTGGCTGATGACACATATGTGGATCGTTGCCGTTTCGGCGAGCGCCGTCGCGCTGCTCCTTGGATGGTCGATCCGCGGCATGCTGCTGTCCGGCAAGATGCGTCAGGCGATGGTCGAGCGCGATATGGTCAAGGTCGAACTCGGCAATACGAAGGATGAAGTCGAGAAGCTGTTTGCCCAGATCCGCAAGCTGCAGAATGGCGATGCGGCGTCCGCAGCGCCGGTGGCAGATCCGATCCTGACGCGGAAAGTGGAATCGCTGACCGCGGAACTCGCGCGCAAGTCGGCAGAGATCGAAGCGCTGAAAGCCTCGGCAAGTGCCGGCGCGGCGGCCGCACCAGCAGCGCTTGCGGCGAAAGCCGGTGAAAGCGAAGAGTCTCTGGCCTGGCGCAACCGGCATCTCGAGAGCCGTTTGGCGCACCTCGAATCCGAGCTTGCAAAGGCGCAAAGCGTGCTGGCTGCGCCCGCGCCCGTGGCCATAGTCGAAGCGCCTGCAGCGCCCGCTGTCGATACGGCGAAGCTCGAATGGGAAGTGAAATACCTGCGCACCCGGGTCGAGGCGCGGGAGACCGAACTGTCGGCAGCGCCCCGGATCGCAGCGCCCGCGCCGCAACAGGTCGAGGCGGCGCCTGCGCCGGCAGCGGACCCGGCTTCGCCCGTGGAGGAAGAACTGGCGCGTCTGCGCTGGCGGGTGCGTTTCCTGGAAGGCAAGCTCGCCTATTTCGAAGGCGATGAGGAAGCCGCAGTCGAGGGCGAGGATGCCGCCGATGCCGAACCGGCGCCGAAATCGGCCGCCGAAGCGATTCTCGGTCAGCTCGAAGCGGCAGACGAGGCGGCAGAGGCCGAGGAAGTTGCCAATGGCACGGCGCGCGTGCGTCCGGCGCAGCTGGAAAAGCCCTTCACCGAGAAAGCCGACGACCTGACGCTGATCGGCGGCATCGGTCCGAAGATCCAGGAACTGCTGCACGATCTCGGCATCTTCCATTTCGAGCAGATTGCTGACTGGACACCGGAGAATATCGCCTGGGTAGATGACTATCTGAGTTCTACCGGCCGCATCACCCGCGAAGGCTGGGTGGAGCAGGCTCGTGTGCTCGCCGGCGAAGCAGCTGACGCCTGACGCATTCAGGACGGGTTCACACCCGCCGCTTCACGATAGCGCCATGACCGGAAGGCCCGTTTGCATTTTGGAGTGCAGGCGGTAGGATTCCGCTTCACCCGGTTACAGGAGACAGGTGTCATGTCCGAACCATTCACGTTGGGCGAAACCTTTGACGGCGCGCTGCTGGCGAATGCGCCGCGCGTGCGGCTTTCCCGCCGGGGCATCATCATGGGCCTCGCGGCGGGCAGCGTGTTCCCGTTCGTCACGGGATGCAGCACCAACCTCGCCACTGGCGAGAGCCAGTTCCTGCTGTTCGGTGATGACCAGATTGCCAGCATGGCGGCCACCGCCTGGACCGACATGAAAGCGCAGACACCGCAGACGTCGAACACGGGGCTGAAGAACCGCGTGCTCGGTATCTGGGACCGCACGATCAAGGGCGCGGCCAAGACCGGCCATGTGAACCCGAACGATCAGTGGGATGTCGCCGTGTTCGACACCGACGATGTCAACGCCTTCGTCATGCCGGGCAACCGGGTCGGCGTGTACCGCGGTATCACCGAACTGACTGAGAATGACGACCAGATTTCCTCGGTGCTGGGCCACGAGACCGGTCACGTTGTCGGCAAGCATGCGGCAGAGCGGATGTCGGTCTCGACGGCGGCGCAGGTCGGCCTGATGGCCGGGCAGATTGCCGTCGCCTCGTCCGAGGAGCTGTCGAAGTATGGCACCGCCATCGGCGCGCTCGGCGGCGCGGCACTGCAGTTCGGTGTGATCCTGCCTTACAGCCGCCGGCATGAGCTGCAGGCCGACAAGCTCGGCGTCGATTACATGCACCAGGCCGGCTATGACGTGAAACAGTCCGTGCGGCTGTGGGAGCTGATGGACGCCCAGTCCAAGGGCCAGCGCCCGCCGGAATTCATGTCCACCCACCCCGACCCGCTGCGCCGGGCCGAGGAACTGCGCACCTATATCAACGCGCGCGGCTATGCCCTGATCTAGGGCTTTACGCTTTCACCCCAGGAAGCCCGGATGGCCCGCCCGTCCGGGCTTTTTCATGTGCGCGCTTGACCGGGAAGGGGCTTTCAGCCATACGCGCCACTTCTGCGGGAGGCGCCAGCCGTACCGCGGAACCTCTATTTCAACCGGGCGGATCGAAAGACCACCGCCCCATCGCCAAGTTGTGAGGACAAGATGGCTAAGAAACTGCTGGGGCAGATCAAGCTCCAGATTCCGGCCGGCAAGGCCGCTCCCGCACCGCCCGTCGGCCCGGCCCTGGGCCAGCGTGGTATCAACATCATGGAATTCTGCAAGGCGTTCAACGCACGCACCCAGAACCTCGAGCCGGGTCTGCCGATCCCGGTCGTGATCGAATACTATCAGGACAAGTCGTTCACCTTTGTCACCAAGACGCCGCCGGCTTCGGTGCTGCTGAAGAAGGCCGCTGGCCTGAAACTCGGCAAGAAACCGGCCTCGGGCGCCAAGAAACCGGGGCATGAGTCGACCGGCAAGGTGACCATGGACCAGGTCCGCGAGATCGCGAAGGTCAAGATGGCCGACCTGAACGCCAACGACATCGACGCTGCAGCCAAGATCATCGCCGGCTCTGCCCGCGCGATGGGCCTTCGTGTGGAGGACTGATCACCATGGCTAAAGGAAAACGCACCCGCGCCATCGAGCAGACCATCGACCGGACGAAAACCTATTCGATCCCGGAAGCCGTCAAGCTCGTGAAATCGAACGCGAAAGCCAAGTTCGACGAGTCGATCGAGATCGCCGTGAACCTCGGCGTTGACCCGAAATATGCCGACCAGCAGGTCCGCAGCGTGGTCAGCCTGCCGGCCGGCACGGGCAAGAATGTCCGCGTCGCCGTGTTCGCCAAGGACAAGAAAGCTGACGAAGCCCGCGCCGCCGGCGCAGAAATCGTCGGCGCCGATGACCTGTTCGAAAAGGTCAATGGCGGCTTCATGGATTTCGACCGCGTCATCGCCACGCCGGACATGATGGGCCTCGTCGGCCGTCTCGGTAAGGTTCTGGGCCCGCGCGGCCTGATGCCTAACCCGAAAGTCGGCACCGTGACCCCGAACGTCGTTCAGGCGATCAAGGATGCCAAGGGCGGCGCCATCGAGTTCAAGGTCGAGAAGGCGGGCATCGTCCACGCCGGCATCGGCAAGGCCTCCTTCTCGGAAGCCGACATCGAAAAGAACGTCACGGCCTTCCTGTCGGCCCTCGCCAAGGCCCGTCCGTCGGGCGCGAAGGGCACCTTCATCCGCAAGATCTCGCTCTCGTCCACCATGGGCGGCGGCGTCCAGATCGACCTGAACGAAGCGAAAGCCTGACCTGCCGGGCTTCGGCCCCCGCAGGTCTTCGAAAAAGGCCCGGCCTCCCGCTTCGGCAGGCCGGGTTTTTTCTGCCTTAAGAAAAATGCCGATCAGGGCTTGCGGCCCGGTGGAAAAACCGTTAATGCCCGCCGCTTGACGGGAGTTCTCCGATGTGCATTCGGGGGACTCCCGTTTCCTGTCACAGACCATAGGCCATTTTCTCACGAAAATGCCAAGGGCCGCGAGGCCACCTATGCAGACGGGGTGAGGCGTAGATACGGTTCGGAATTTCCTGGAATTTTCCGGGAAAGGCTGGCCGGGCAGGCCAATCCCTGGGCAGGCGCTGGAAGCCGCAAGGCGGAAGGCGAACACCTAGGGCGGCCGGATGGTCCGGGCGCCTCAATGGAGACCCGCAATGGATAAAGCTGGAAAAAGCGCGGCTCTCGAGAACCTCAAAGGGGTTTTCGAAGGGGCGGGCGTGGTCGTCGTGACCCACTATACCGGTCTTACCGTGGCGGAAATGACGAAGCTGCGTGGCCTGCTCCGCAAGGACGGCGCGCACTTCAAAGTGGTCAAGAACCGCCTCGCGAAAATCGCGCTGGGCGGGGTCGGTGGCGATAAGGCGCAGGACCTGTTCCAGGGCCCTGTGGCGATCGCCTACTCGCCGGATCCGGTGTCGGCTGCGAAAGCGGCTGACGAGTTCTCGAGGGAAAACTCGAAACTCGTCATCATCGGCGCCGTGATGGGTGAGCAGGTCCTCGATGCCAAAGGCGTCGAAGCCCTCGCGAAACTGCCGTCCCTTGATCAACTGCGTGGCAAGCTCATCGGCCTCCTGCAGGCTCCGGCAACGAAGGTTGCTGGCGTCATCCAGGCTCCGGCGTCGCAACTTGCCCGCGTGGTGTCGGCCTATGCGTCGAAAGACGCCGCATAAGACACCCGTTTTCGCAACACCAAGACCTTAACAACCGAACCAAACAGGAATCAAAACCATGGCAAATCTTGAAAAGATTGTCGAAGATCTCTCGGCCCTGACCGTTCTGGAAGCCGCTGAGCTCGCGAAACTGCTCGAAGAAAAGTGGGGCGTCTCTGCTGCTGCTCCGGTGGCTGTTGCTGCCGTCGGCGGCGGTGCTGCTCCGGCCGCAGCTGTTGAAGAGAAGACCGAATTCGACGTCGTTCTCACCGATGGCGGCGCGAAGAAAATCGAAGTCATCAAACTGGTCCGCGAAGTCGTTCCGTCGCTCGGCCTGAAGGAAGCCAAAGACCTCGTCGAAGGCGCCCCGAAGACCGTCAAGGAAGGCGTTGCAAAGGCCGATGCAGAAGCGATGAAGAAGAAATTCGAAGCCGCTGGCGCGAAGGTCGACCTGAAGTAATCGCCTTCGGGCGACTTGCCGGGCGGCGTTCGCGCGAGGCGCTGCCCCTGTAAAGTTCACGCGCGGCGGTTTCCTCCGGAGGCCGCCGCGTGCTCGCGTTTAAAACTCCGGTGTTCCGCTCCCGCAGGCGGCGCCGCAAAATTGGGAACTTGGGATGGCACTCTCCTTCACGGAAAAGAAACGTATCCGCAAAAACTTCGGCCGAATTCCCGAAGCCATCGAAATGCCAAACCTGATCGAGGTCCAGCGCGAAAGCTACGAAGCCTTCCTGCAGATGAACACTCCGCGCGAAAAGCGCACGGATGATGGTCTCGGCGGTGTCTTCAAGTCGGTTTTCCCGATCACGGATTTTTCCGAGCGCGCCACCCTTGAATATGTCTCCTACGAATTCGAACAGCCGAAGTTCGATGTTGAAGAGTGCATGCAGCGCGACCTGACCTTCCAGGCGCCGCTGAAAGTGCGCCTGCAACTCGTCGTGTTCGATGTCGATGAAGAAACCGGCGCCCGCTCTGTCAAGGAAGTGAAAGAGCAGGAGTGCTATCTCGGTGACATCCCGCTGATGACCGAGAAGGGCACCTTTGTGGTCAACGGCACCGAGCGCGTGATCGTCTCGCAGATGCACCGCTCGCCGGGCGTGTTCTTCGACCATGACAAGGGCAAGACGCATGCTTCCGGCAAGCTGCTGTTTGCCGCCCGCATCATTCCCTATCGCGGCTCGTGGCTCGACTTCGAGTTCGACGCGAAAGACATCCTGAACATCCGGATCGACCGCAAGCGCAAGCTGCCGGCGACGACGATCCTGTACGCACTTGGCTACACGACCGAGCAGATCCTCGACCAGTTCTACACGCACTCCATCTACCGGATGGACAAGAAAGGCTGGATCACGAGCTTCCGCGCTGATGCCTGGCGCGGCGTGAAGCCAGACTTCGACCTCGTCGACGCAAAGTCGAAGAAGGTTGTCGCCGAAGCCGGCAAGAAGATCACGGCGCTGAAAGCGAAACGCATCGCAGAAGGCGGCACGGACGAAATCCTCGTTCCGTCGGAAGCCCTCGTCGGCAAGTTCCTCGCCCGCGACGTCGTCAACATGGAAACCGGCGAGATTTTCGGCGAGGCCGGCGATGCGCTGGAAGAAGCGAACATCGCTGAAATCCGCGACTATGGCGTGAAGACGATCGAAGTCCTCGACATCGACGCTGCAGGCCGCGGCCCGTGGCTGCGCAACACGCTGAAGGCCGACAAGAACGAGAACCGCTTCGAAGCGCTCTCCGACATCTACCGCGTCATGCGCCCCGGCGAGCCGCCGACGCAGGAAGCCGCCGAAGCCCTGTTCGGCCAGCTCTTCTTCGACCAGGAGCGCTATGATCTCTCGGCCGTCGGCCGCGTGAAGATGAACATGCGTCTCTCGGTGGCCGTGCGCGAGTACGAGTCCGCCCCGGACGACATGCGCGTGCTGCGCAACGACGACATCATCGGCGTCATGAAGGTCATCCTCGACCTGAAGGACGGCAAGGGTGAAGTCGACGACATCGACAACCTCGGCAACCGCCGCGTCCGCTCGGTCGGCGAGCTGATGGAAAACAACTACCGCATCGGTCTCGTGCGCATGGAGCGTGCAATCAAGGAACGTATGGGCGCGGTCGATATCGACACCGTGATGCCGCACGACCTGATCAACGCGAAACCGGTTGTGGCCGCTGTGCGTGAATTCTTCGGCTCCTCGCAGCTGTCGCAGTTCATGGACCAGACCAACCCGCTCTCCGAGATCACCCACAAGCGCCGCCTGTCGGCTCTTGGCCCGGGCGGTCTGACGCGCGAACGCGCCGGCTTCGAGGTGCGCGATGTGCACCCGACGCACTATGGCCGTATCTGCCCGATCGAGACACCGGAAGGCCCGAACATCGGCCTGATCAACTCGCTGGCCACGCATGCCCGCGTCAACAAGTACGGTTTCATCGAGAGCCCGTACCGGAAGGTCGTGAAGGGCAAGCTGACGAGCGAAGTCGTCTATCTGTCGGCCATGGAAGAGTCGATCTACAAGATCGCTCAGGCCAACGCAGCCGTGACGGCGAAGGGCGAGCTTGTGAACGAGTTCGTCAATGCCCGCGTCGCCGGCGAAGCCACGATGGTTGCCCGGGAAGAAGTCCAATACATGGACGTCTCGCCCAAGCAGGTCGTCTCTGTGGCTGCCTCGCTGATCCCGTATCTCGAGAATGACGACGCCAACCGCGCGCTCATGGGCTCGAACATGCAGCGCCAGGCTGTGCCGCTGATCCAGTCGGAAGCGCCGTTCGTCGGCACCGGCATGGAAGCGGTCGTAGCCCGCGACAGCCGCGCCGCCATCGTTGCCCGCCGGGCAGGGGTGGTCGAGCAGGTCGACGCGATGCGGATCGTTGTGCGCGCGACGGACGAGCTGGAAGGCTCGAAGTCGGGCGTCGACATCTACCGCCTCGCCAAGTTCCGCCGCTCGAACCAGAACTCGTGCATCAACCAGCGCCCGATCGTGAAGGTCGGCGACACGGTGGCCAAGCATGACATCATCGCGGATGGTCCGTCCACGGATCTCGGCGAACTGGCGCTCGGCCGCAACGTGCTCGTCGCGTTCATGCCGTGGAATGGCTACAACTTCGAAGACTCGATCCTGATCTCCGAGCGCATCGTGAAAGACGACGTGTTCACCTCGATCCACATCGAGGAATTCGAAGTCGCCGCCCGTGACACCAAGCTCGGCCCGGAAGAGATCACCCGCGACATTCCTAACGTCGGTGAGGAAGCCCTACGCAACCTCGACGAAGCGGGCATCGTGGCCGTCGGCGCCGAAGTCAAAGCCGGCGACATCCTTGTCGGCAAGGTCACGCCGAAGGGCGAAAGCCCGATGACGCCGGAGGAGAAACTCCTGCGCGCCATCTTCGGCGAAAAAGCCTCTGACGTGCGCGACACCTCGCTGCGCGTGCCGCCGGGCGATTCCGGTACGGTTGTAGATGTCCGCATCTTCAACCGCCACGGCATCGACAAGGACCAGCGCGCGCTGCAGATCGAGCGTGAGCAGATCGAACAGCTGCAGGAAGACAAGGAAGACGAACAGTCGATCCTCGAGCGCAACACCTATGCGCGTCTGCGCGACTTGCTGACCGGCAAGGAAGCCGCTGCCGGCCCGAAAGGCTTCAAGCCGGGCCGCATCACGGCCGGCGCCCTTGACGAACTCACCGAGAAACAATGGTGGGATATCGAGCTGAAGTCCGAGAAGGCCCAGGCCGAGTTGAAAGCCCTGCGCGAGCAGTTCGATGCCTCGATCCGCGAGCTCGAAGCCCGCTTCGACGATAAGGTCGAGAAGGTGCAGCGCGGCGATGACCTGCCTCCGGGCGTGATGAAGGTCGTGAAGGTCTTCCTGGCCGTGAAGCGCAAGCTGCAGCCGGGCGACAAGATGGCCGGCCGTCACGGCAACAAGGGTGTGATCTCGAAGATCAACCCGAGCGAAGACATGCCGTTCCTCGAGGACGGCACCCCGGTCGACATCGTGCTCAACCCGCTCGGCGTGCCGTCGCGGATGAACGTCGGTCAGATCCTCGAGACGCACACAGGCTGGGCCTGCCGCGGTCTTGGCCGGATCATCGACAAGGCGCTCGACGAGTTCCACCAGAAGCATGACGCGAAGGGCCTGAAGAAGGCGCTCGTGACGGCCTATGGCAAGGACCAAGAGCTGCCGGAGGACGACGCTGAACTCGTCGAACTCGCCTCGAACCTGCGCAACGGCGTGCCGATTGCGACCCCGGTGTTTGACGGTGCGCGCGAAGAGGACATCAACGACCTCTTGACCCGCGCCGGTCTCGACACGTCGGGCCAGGTTCGCCTGTTCGACGGCCGCACCGGTGTTGCGTTCACGCGCCCGGTCACGGTGGGCTACAAATATCTCCTCAAGCTCCACCACCTGGTGGACGAGAAGATCCACGCCCGTTCGACCGGCCCGTACTCGCTCGTCACGCAGCAACCGCTGGGCGGCAAGGCCCAGTTCGG
This sequence comes from Hyphomonas sp., assembly GCF_046313975.1. Taxonomy (GTDB): domain Bacteria; phylum Pseudomonadota; class Alphaproteobacteria; order Caulobacterales; family Hyphomonadaceae; genus Hyphomonas. Next base: position 58,424 of record NZ_JBKBXB010000014.1, read on the forward strand.
TGGCCAGCGCTTCGGCGAGATGGAGGTCTGGGCGCTCGAAGCCTACGGCGCCGCCTACACCCTGCAGGAAATGCTGACGGTGAAGTCGGACGACACGGCCGGCCGCGCCAAGGTCTACGAGGCCATCGTTCGAGGCGACGACACGTTCGAAGCCGGCATCCCCGAGAGCTTCAACGTGCTCGTCAAGGAGATGCGCTCGCTCGGCCTCAACGTGGAGCTGATCGAGGAAGGTGGTCTGGAGGCCGGCGAGGAAACGCCGGTGGCCGCCGAATAAGCGTCGATTGAAATCCAGTTCCGCCAGCGGCAGTGCGCCGCTGGCGGGACAAGCCCTATACGGAATTTTTCAGGGCAGGGGGCAATGCGCCCCTCAACGCCCACCCCAAGGAGCAGACCCCGATGCGCCAGGACGTCGCCAACATGTTCAACCAGAATACGCCCGCCCCGACTTTCGAGGCGATCCGTATTTCGATCGCGAGCCCGGAGAAGATCCGCTCATGGTCGTCTGGTGAAATCAAGAAGCCCGAAACGATCAACTACCGCACGTTCAAGCCGGAGCGCGACGGCCTGTTCTGTGCACGGATCTTCGGCCCGACGAAGGACTATGAGTGCCTTTGCGGCAAGTACAAGCGCATCAAGTATCGCGGCATCGTCTGCGAGAAGTGCGGCGTGGAAGTCACCCTCGCCCGCGTCCGCCGCGAGCGCATGGGCCATATCGATCTTGCCGCGCCGGTTGCGCACATCTGGTTCCTGAAGTCGCTGCCGTCCCGGATCGCGACGCTGGTCGACATGCCGCTGAAAGACGTGGAGCGCGTGCTCTACTTCGAAAGCTATGTTGTCATCGAGCCGGGCCTCACCGAGCTTGAGCCGAAGCAGCTGCTGACCGAAGAAGAATACATGGATGCGCAGGACCGTCTCGGGGAAGACGCGTTCACTGCCATGATCGGCGCCGAAGCGATCCGCGAAATCCTTAAAGCCCTCGACCTGCCGGTGCTCGCCGAGCAGCTGCGCGAGGACCTGAAGGAGTCGAACTCGGAACTGAAGACCAAGAAAGCCTCGAAGCGCCTGAAAGTGGTCGAGTCCTTCCTGCAGTCGAAGGCGAAGCCGGAATGGATGATCCTGACAGTTGTCCCGGTGATCCCGCCGGACCTGCGCCCGCTTGTCCCGCTGGATGGCGGCCGTTTCGCGACGTCTGACCTCAACGACCTCTACCGCCGTGTGATCAACCGGAACAACCGCCTGAAACGGCTGATGGAGCTTCGCGCGCCGGACATCATCATCCGTAACGAAAAGCGTATGCTGCAGGAATCGGTGGATGCGCTGTTCGACAACGGCCGCCGCGGCCGCACGATCACGGGCACCAACAAGCGCCCGCTGAAGTCGATCTCCGACATGCTGAAAGGCAAGCAGGGCCGCTTCCGCCAGAACCTGCTCGGCAAGCGCGTCGACTATTCCGGCCGGTCGGTCATCGTGGTCGGCCCGAACCTCAAGCTGCACGAGTGCGGCCTGCCGAAGAAGATGGCGCTCGAACTGTTCAAGCCGTTCATCTATGCGCGCCTCGACGCGAAAGGCCTCGCCGGCACGGTGAAGGCCGCGAAGAAGCTCGTGGAAAAAGAGAAGCCGGAAGTCTGGGATATCCTCGACGAGGTCATCCGTGAGCACCCGGTTCTCCTGAACCGCGCACCGACGCTGCACCGTCTCGGCATCCAGGCGTTCGAGCCGAAACTGATCGAGGGCAAGGCCATCCAGCTGCACCCGCTCGTCTGCGCCGCGTTCAACGCGGATTTTGACGGTGACCAGATGGCCGTACACGTTCCGCTGTCGCTTGAAGCGCAGTTGGAAGCACGCGTGCTGATGATGTCGACCAACAACATCCTTTCGCCCGCTAACGGCAAGCCGATCATCGTTCCGTCGCAGGACATCATCCTCGGCCTCTACTATCTGTCGCTGGACCGCCGTGGTGAGCCGGGTGAGGGGATGGCCTTCGCCGATCTCGCCGAAATGGAGCACGCGCTGGATGCCGGACTGATCTCGATGCACTCGAAGATCAAGGCGATGTATGACGGTATCGATGCAGACGGCAAACCGCGCCGCTACATCATCGACACGACGCCGGGCCGCTTCATGGTGGCAAACATCCTTCCGCGCGAGCAGGGCATCGGTCCCGAACTCGTCAACACGGTTCTCACCAAGAAGGCCATCGGCAAGATCATTGACGAGGTCTACCGCCTGTGCGGTCAGAAGGCGACGGTCATCTTCTGCGACAAGATCATGGAACTCGGCTTCAAGGAAGCCTGCAAGGCCGGCATTTCCTTCGGCAAGGATGACATGGTCATTCCGGAAGCGAAGAAGAAACTGGTTGATGCGACCAAGGAGCAGGTGGCTGAGTACGAACGTCAGTATGCGGATGGCCTCATCACGCGTGGCGAGAAGTACAACAAGGTTGTTGATGCCTGGTCGACTTGTACCGACAAGGTGGCAGACGCGATGATGGAGTCGGCCTCGAAGGCTCAGGACGCCAAGGGCGACCGCAAGTCCCAGGTCAACTCGATCTACATGATGGCCGATTCCGGCGCCCGCGGTTCGAAGAACCAGATGAAACAGCTCGCCGGTATGCGCGGCCTCATGGCCAAGCCGTCGGGCGAGATCATCGAGACGCCGATCATCTCGAACTTCAAGGAAGGCCTCACCGTTCTCGAGTACTTCAACTCGACCCACGGTGCCCGTAAGGGCCTTGCCGATACGGCTCTCAAGACCGCCAACTCCGGCTACCTCACCCGCCGTCTCGTCGACGTCGCCCAGGACTGCATCATCAACGAAGATGATTGCGGCACCGAGAAGGGCATCGACATCTCGGCCGTCATGGAAGGCGCCGATGTCGTCGTCTCGCTGTTCGAGCGCATCCTCGGCCGTGTCACGGCAGAGGACCTCAAGGGCGTTGATGGCAAGCTGGTTGTCACCGCGAACACCTATATCGATGAAGACGTGGCGGGCGCGATTGAAGCGGCCGGCATCGATCATGTGAAGGTGCGCTCGGCGCTCACCTGCGAAGCCAAGAACGGTATCTGTGTCCAGTGCTACGGCCGCGACCTCGCGCGTGGCACGATCGTCAACCGCGGCGAAGCCGTCGGTGTCATCGCGGCCCAGTCGATCGGCGAGCCGGGCACCCAGCTCACGATGCGGACGTTCCACATCGGAGGCGCCGCGCAGGTGGCTGACCAGTCCTCGCTGGAAGCCAGCTTCGAAGGCACCGTCCGGTTCGTGGACGGCGAATTCGTCACCCGCAAGGACAAGACGATCATCGTCGTGGGCCGCCGCATGCAGGTCGAGATCGTCGATGCCGAAGGCCGCACGCGCCAGTCGTTCCGCCCGGCCTATGGCACACGCCTGATGGTCAAGGACGGCGCGAAGGTCGCGCCGGGTCTGCTGCTCGCTGACTGGGATCCCTTCGCGCAGCCGATCGTTTCGGAAGTCGCCGGTGAAGCCCGCTTCGTCGATCTGGTCGAAGGCCAGACGGTGCGCGAGGAAACCGACGAGGCCACCGGCATCTCGGCCCGCGTCGTTGTCGACCCGCGCTCGACCTCGAAGTCGGCGGACCTCAAGCCGGCGATCCAGATCATCGGCAAGGATGGCAAGCCGGTGAAGCTGCCGAACGGGTCCAGCGCAAGCTACATCCTGTCGGTCGGCGCGATCCTCTCTGTCTCCGACGGCGACAAGATCGAACCCGGCGACACGCTCGCCCGTATCACCACTGGCGGCGCCAAGACGAAGGACATCACGGGCGGTCTGCCGCGCGTGGCCGAACTCTTCGAAGCCCGCCGTCCGAAGGACCACGCGATCATCGCCGAAGTCGATGGCCGCGTCGAATACGGCCGCGACTACAAGAACAAGCGCAAGGTCACCATCGTTCCGCTCGAGGAGGGCAGGGCGCCGGTCGACTATCTCGTGCCGAAGGGCAAGCACCTTGCGGTTCAGGATGGCGACATCATCAAGCGCGGCGAATTCCTGATGGACGGCAACCCCGCCCCGCAGGACATCCTGTCGACGCTCGGTGTGGAAGCCCTCGCCAACTACCTGATCGACGAAGTGCAGAAGGTCTACCGTCTGCAGGGCGTGCCGATCAACGACAAGCACATTGAGGTGATCGTTCGCCAGATGCTGCAGAAGGTCGAGATCGTCGATGGCGGTGACACGCCGTTCATCGTCGGCGAGCACATCGATGTGGGCGAGTTCGAGGAAGCCAACGAGGCCGTCCGCCGGTCGCGCAAGAAGGACCAGGTGGAAGCAACCGCAACGCCGCTCCTGCTCGGCATCACCAAAGCCTCGCTGCAGACGAAGAGCTTCATCTCGGCCGCCTCGTTCCAGGAAACGACCCGCGTGCTGACCGAAGCGGCCGTCCAGGGCAAGGTCGACACGCTCGAAGGCCTGAAGGAAAACGTCATCGTCGGCCGCCTGATCCCTGCGGGCACCGGTGGCGGTATCCGTCAGTTCCGCCGGGTTGCGGCCGAACGCGATGCGAAGCTGAAGGCGAAGCGCGCCGCCGCCATGGCCAAGGCCGAGGAAACCCTCGAGCTGACCGGCCTGCCGGCCCCGGATAAGACCGGCGCCTGAGGCCCGGAGAGGTCTTGAACCCATCGGAAAAGCCTGCCAGTTCTGGCAGGCTTTTTCATTTTGGGACGGGCCCGGCATGAAGCTTTCCAGGAGTGATCTGATCGGGGGAGGGTGCGCCCTCGCGGCGATCGGGCTGATCGCCTGGATGTGTTTCCGCAGCTGGGGCGGTATTTTACCCTTCTGAAGCGCGATTCCGGCCCTCAGTTAGCAGCCCGGCGCCCTTGACGCGCCGCGCGCGCGAGTCTACACGCCGCCCAATCGTCAGAGAGGTAAACGGGCCCGGCGCCCGCCAGCCGCCCCGGCCCGCAGAAATGCACCGGACAATCTGACCCCCAAATTCCCGCCGTCCCGGATGCCACTTCAGGCCTTCGGGATTGTATTCATTCTCGGCCCCCGGGCCACAACGCACGAGAGACAGTAGGCCCGAATGCCCACGATCCAGCAGCTGATCCGCAATCCGCGCGAGCCGAAGCGCACGCGTACCAAGACGCCCGCCCTGAAAGCCTGCCCGCAGCGCCGCGGCGTCTGCACCCGCGTCTACACGACGACACCGAAGAAGCCGAACTCGGCGCTTCGGAAAGTCGCGAAGGTGCGCATGACGTCCGGATTTGAATCGCTCTGCTACATCCCCGGCGAGGGCCACAACCTGCAGGAGCACTCCGTTGTGCTTATCCGCGGCGGCCGCGTGAAAGACCTTCCGGGCGTGCGCTACCACATCGTGCGCGGCGCCCTGGACACCCAGCCCGTCAAGAACCGTAAACAGCGCCGCTCGCATTACGGCGCGAAGAAACCGAAATAAGAGGACCAGAGTCTCATGTCCCGTCGTCACCAGGCCGAGAAGCGCGAAGTCCTGCCGGATCCCAAGTTCAAGGACATCGTCGTCACCAAGTTCATGAACCAGATCATGCGCGACGGCAAAAAGTCGGTCGCCGAACGTATCGTCTATGGCGCGTTTGAGCTGGTCGAAACCCGTTCGAAGAAGAACCCGATCGAGGTCTTCCACAACGCCCTCGAAGCCGTTGCGCCTTCCGTCGAAGTGCGTTCGCGCCGCGTTGGCGGTGCCACCTACCAGGTTCCGGTCGAAGTCCGCACCGAGCGCCGTCAGGCTCTCGCTATCCGCTGGCTGGCCGCTGCCGCTTCGGGCCGCAACGAGAACACCATGCGTGAGCGCCTTGCCGGCGAGCTGATGGATGCTTCGCAAGGCCGCGGCAACGCCGTCAAGAAGCGCGAAGACACGCACCGTATGGCAGACGCCAACAAGGCGTTCGCACACTATCGCTGGTAACCAGCATCACCAGTCCGGGCGGAAGAGGTAACTCGCCCGGGCGAGACGCCCACCTCTTCCCGGAACACTGAACACGAAGGTTGAACCCACATGGCCCGCGAATACCCGCTGGAGCGATACCGGAACTTCGGCATCATGGCCCACATTGATGCCGGCAAGACGACGACCACCGAGCGTATCCTTTACTACACCGGCAAGTCGCACAAGATCGGCGAAGTGCATGACGGCGCGGCGACCATGGACTGGATGGTCCAGGAGCAGGAGCGCGGCATCACGATCACGTCCGCTGCCACGACCACCTTCTGGGAACGCACCGAAGACGGCACCACGGCCCAGTCGCCGAAATTCCGCTTCAACATCATCGACACGCCCGGACACGTCGATTTCACCATCGAGGTCGAGCGTTCGCTTGCCGTGCTCGATGGCGCGGTGTGCGTGCTGGATGCGAACGCCGGTGTCGAGCCGCAGACAGAGACGGTGTGGCGCCAGGCCGACCGCTACAAAGTTCCGCGCATCGTGTTCGTCAACAAGATGGACAAGATCGGCGCCGACTTCTTCAACTGCGTCGCGATGATCAAGTCGCGCACCGGCGCCACGCCGGCTCCGATCCAGATCCCGATCGGCGCGGAAAACCACCTCGAAGGCCACGTTGACCTGATCACCATGAAAGAATGGGTATGGGCCGGCGAAGACCTCGGAGCGACCTGGGAGCTGCGCGAAATCCGTGACAGCCTGAAGGCGCAGGCCGAAGAATGGCGCGCCAAGCTGATCGAAGTCGCCGTCGAAATGGACGATGCGGCGATGGAAGGCTATCTGGAAGGCAAGGAGCCGGACGTGGAGACGCTGCGCAAGCTGATCCGCAAGGGCGTGCTGACCCTGTCCTTCGTGCCGGTGCTGTGCGGCTCCGCGTTCAAGAACAAGGGCGTCCAGCCGATGCTGAACGCAGTTGTAGACTTCCTGCCGAGCCCGCTCGACGTGCCGGCTTACAAGGGCTTTGCCCCGGGCGACGAGACCGAGACCCGCAATATCGAGCGGTCTGCCGATGACGCGCAGCCTTTCTCGGGCCTTGCGTTCAAGATCATGAACGACCCCTACATGGGCACACTCACCTTTACGCGGATCTATTCGGGTACGCTGTCGAAAGGCGACGCCTTCCTCAACTCGACCAAAGGCAAACGCGAGCGCGTCGGCCGCATGGTGATGATGCACGCCAACAAGCAGGATGAGATCACGGAAGCCTTCGCTGGCGACATCGTGGCGCTCGCCGGCCTCAAGGAAACCACGACCGGTGATACGGTCTGCGATCCGAACAAGCCGGTCGTCCTCGAAACCATGACCTTCCCCGATCCTGTGATCGAGATCGCTGTCGAGCCGAAATCCAAGGCTGACCAGGAGAAGATGTCGGTCGGCCTGCAGCGCCTGGCGGCTGAAGACCCGTCCTTCCGCGTCGAAACCGACTTCGAGTCGGGCCAGACGATCATGAAAGGCATGGGCGAGCTTCACCTCGACATCCTGATCGACCGCCTGCGCCGCGAGTTCAAGGTCGAAGCCAATATCGGCCAGCCTCAGGTGGCTTACCGTGAGAAGATCGGCCGCGCGGCCGAGATCGACTTCACGCACAAGAAACAGTCCGGCGGCACCGGCCAGTTCGCGCGCATCAAGCTGCAGTTCGAGCCGCTGGAAGCGGGTTCGGGCTTCGTGTTCGAAAGCGCGATCGTCGGCGGCGCCGTTCCGAAGGAATACATCCCGGGCGTCCAGAAGGGCCTCGAAATGGCCAAGGAAAACGGCCTGCTTGCCGGTTATCCGGTCACCGATTTCCGGGCCCGTCTCGTTGACGGCGCCTTCCACGATGTCGACTCCAGCGTGCTGGCGTTCGAGATCGCAGCCCGCGGCGCGTTCCGCGAGTTGAAAGGGAAGGGCGATCCGCGCCTGATGGAGCCGATCATGAAGGTCGAAGTCGTGACGCCAGAAGACTATATGGGCGACGTGATCGGTGACCTGAACTCCCGTCGCGGCCAGATCCAGGGCTCCGAAGCCCGCGGTAACGCCACTGCCATCACGGCGATGGTGCCGCTGGTGAACATGTTCGGATACGTGTCCACGCTGCGGGGCATGTCGCAAGGCCGCGCTCAGTTCACGATGCTCTTCGATCACTATGACGAAGTGCCGCGCGCTGAAGCACAGAAGATCATTCAGGAAGTCTCGGGCTCCTAATCGGGTCCCTCAAGTTCAGAACAAAGGAGAGGCCCTATGGGCAAGGCAAAGTTTGAGCGTACGAAGCCGCACGTCAACATCGGCACGATTGGTCACGTTGACCATGGCAAGACGACGCTGACGGCGGCGATCACGATGG
>NZ_JBKBXB010000015.1:0-65128 GCF_046313975.1 Hyphomonas sp.
CAGCGCTTTCCCGGACCCGCATACGCCGCTTGAGGCTGAACAATACGATTCGGCACTCAAGGCCAGCGAGGCGCGCCTCCGGAAAATCACCGGACGCTGAGCGGGGGATGTCCGGAGCGAATTTCCCCTGACACGCGAAAAAGCTCCACTGTCCACACACGAGCGTCTGGACAGTTTCTGGACGGGCTTTAAGGCCGAATTCCACAGGCAACCCCGCCTCATTCACCCGCCCCCTTGATTCTTGCCCGCGCCTCCTTCATAAGCCGCCACTTGCCGACAACCGGGGCGACGGCATTGCCCCCTTGTCCGCGTCTATCGGGCCGCCGGATCTGGTGTGAGCTCTACAGTTTGAGGAGAAAAACATGCCGAAGATGAAGACCAAGAAGGCCGCTGCAAAGCGCTTCAAGATCACTGCGACAGGCAAGCTGAAGCACGGCGTCGCCGGCAAACGCCACCGCCTGATCAGCCATAACGCGAAATACATCCGCCAGAACCGCGGCACGACCGTCGGCGCCAAGGCGGACGAAGCCCGCGTCAAGAAGTACCTGCCTTACGGCCTGTAACTTCCAACTCATTGATCTTTAAGCAGACCTAGCAGGAAGCCCCGATGCCCCGTTCCCGCGCCAAAGTGCCCGCACACGCCCGTCACAAGAAGATCCTGAAAGCCGCCAAAGGCTTCCGGGGTCGCCGCAAGAATACCTTCACCAACGCCCATGCCGCCGTCTGGAAAGCCGGCGAGTACGCCTATGTCGGCCGCAAGGTGAAGAAACGCGAATACCGCTCGCTCTGGATCCAGCGCATCAACGCCGCTGTCCGCATCCATGACGACGCGCTGACCTATTCAAGCTTCATCAACGGCCTGACCAAGGCCGGTGTGGAAGTTGACCGCAAGGTCATGGCCGACCTCGCCGTGCGCGAGCCGGAAGCCTTCGGCGCCCTCGTCGCCCAGGCCAAAGCAGCGCTCGCTTAAGGAGACCCCGACATGAGCAAGTCCCCGAACAGCGTTCTGGATGCCGGCAAGAAGCCCCGCGTGAAGCGGCGCAATGCCAAATGGACCAGCAACCTTGCCAAGCGCGCAAAGGTGCGGGTTTTCGGTAACACGAAGAAAGCCCGTCTCGCCCGCAAGAAAGCTGCCCGCGCTTAATCTGAGTGCGCGCACTGGCAGTTACTGCCCGGCTGAATTAAGTCTCCGGACACCCTTGTCTCCGGAGGCTTTTTTCATGGGCGTATCGACGCTGAGCGCAGCCCTGCGGATATCGCTGGGACTTGCCCTCACCGGCTTTGCGCTGGCGGCGGGGCTGTGGCAGCGCTCGCCGTGGATCTTGCCTTTCATGGCGGCGGGCTTCACGTCCGCCTACCTGTTCGGCCAGCTGCGGCTCTGGCGCGTGGCGCGCAATTCCGGCAAGCTGAAACGCTACTGGCTGCAGCTGCCGGGCGATTTCACCGTGCAGCTGATCCTCGTCTCGGTGCTGTATCTGGTCGGTTTCGGCCTCAGCGCGCTGTTCAGCGGCGGGGTGAGCGTTGCGCCCTTCGCGCCGGGCGATGCCATCTGGCCGCTGGGCGTGGGCGCGGCAGCCTCTATCCTTGGCCTCTATATCGACCGGGTGGAAGGCAGGCCCTCCAGCTTTTTCCCGGCCTGGATGACTGGCAAGGATGATGATCCGGACAACCCGGACCGGACGCATATCCGCATCCTGCCGGGGCAGGTGTCGGTCGACTCCTTCTATGCCTTGCAGGTGTCTGCACCGGCAGACGAGGGCGCGGGGGTCGAGGTTCAGCCGGTTTCCCCTCGCGGTCTCAGTGAGGATGACATCACCCGAGCCGAGGCCCGCCTCGGACGGGCCCTGCCGGATACGCTGATCGATCTCTACCGGCGCCAGAATGGCGGGCAGGTCGCGCCGCTGTGCATTCCCTTGCCGGAACATCCGGAGGCGAAGCGATATGAGCATGTGCTGATGCCTTTCGGCAGTTACAATGATCTAGTGCCCGCAGAGCACCTGCGCACGGTGCTGGAGACGGTCCGTGACTATGCCGATCCGGATGTGCCGGGCGAGGCCTATGTGCCGGAGGGGGCCGCGGCGATGATCGTGCTCGCCCAATGGTACAGGGAGACGCTGTTTCTCGACTATAACCAGCCTGGGGCGCCGCGGGTCGGCTTTACCGATCTTGACCGGTTCGATCTGGAGGGGCGGCCGGACGAGGTCACCTGGTGGCCGGATTTCGAGGCATTTTTCGCGGCCCTGCGCCATTACGATCAGGTTTAGGCCCGCGCGAGGCGGGTTGGCGAGGCGGGCGGACGCCGTTAAACACCGCCCTTGGTTTTCCGGAAGGGGCAGACATTGTCCGATATCAGTTCCATCGAGCAGGAAGCGCTGGCCGCGATCACGGCAGCAGCGAGCCTGGAAGCGCTTGACGCGGTGCGCGTGGCCGAGCTGGGCAAGAAGGGCCGGGTGTCCGGCCTGATGGGCACGCTGGGCGCGATGGCGCCGGAAGAGCGCAAGGAGAAGGGCCCGGCGCTCAACGCCCTGAAAACCCGCATCGAGGATGCCGTGCGCAGCCGCAAGGGCGCGCTGGAGGCCGCCGCGCTTGAGGCACAGCTGGTGCGCGAGAAGGTGGACCTGACCCTGCCGGCGGCGCCGTCGCCGGGCGAGGGCGCGCTGCACCCTGTGATGCAGGTGTTCGAGGAGATTGCGGCGATCTTCGGCGATATGGGTTTCCGCGTGGCGGAAGGGCCGGACATTGAAGACGACTGGCATAATTTCACCGCGCTGAATTTCCCCGAAGGCCATCCGGCGCGGGAGACGCACGACACGTTCTTCCTGAAGGCCGGCGACAATGCACTGCCGAAAGTGCTCCGTACACATACGAGCCCGGTTCAGGTCCGCACGATGATGAGCGAGAAGCCACCGATCCGCATCCTGGTGCCGGGCCGCGTGTTCCGCAATGACTGGGACGCGACGCATACGCCGATGTTCCATCAGGTCGAGGGTCTCGTCATCGAGGAGGGCATCCATATGGGCCACCTCAAGGGCTGCCTGATCGATTTCGTCAAAGCCTTCTTCGAAGTCGACAATGTCACTGCGCGCTTCCGCCCGCACTTCTTTCCGTTCACGGAGCCTTCGGCCGAGATGGACGTGCAGTGCCAGCGCTCCGGCGGCGTGGTCGAAGTGGGCAAGGGCACGGACTGGCTGGAAGTGCTGGGCTGCGGCATGGTGCATCCGAACGTGCTGCGCAATTGCGGGCTTGATCCGGCCGTGCATCAGGGCTTCGCCTTCGGTATGGGCGTCGACCGCCTTGCCATGCTGAAATACGGTATGCCGGACCTGCGCCCGTATTTCGAGGCGGACCCGCAGTGGACGCGCCATTATGGCTTCGTGCCGTGGCTGACACCGTCCGTGAGCGGAGGGCTCAGCTGATGAAATTCACCCTCTCCTGGCTCAACGATCACCTCGTCACTAAGGCGAGCCTTGAGGATATCCTTGCCTATATGGGCAAGGCCGGTCTTGAGGTGGAGCATGTGCTGGACCCGCGCACGGCGCTGACGCCCTTCACGGTGTGCAAGGTGCTCGAAGCCGAGCAACATCCTCAGGCGGACAAGTTGCGCGTCTGTAAGGTGGACACGGTTGACGGCATCAAGCAGATCGTCTGCGGCGCGCCGAATGCGCGGGCCGGCATGACGGCCATCTATGCGCCGCTCGGCACCTGGATTCCGGGCCTCAACATGGCGCTCGACAAGAAGCCGCGCGCCATTCGCGGCGTCGAAAGCCATGGCATGATGTGCTCCTCGCGCGAGCTGGAGATCGGCGACGACCATGACGGCATCATCGACCTTGACGGCGACTTCGCAGTCGGCGCGCCGGCAGCCGATGCGCTTGGCCAGTCCGACCCGGTGATCGATTTTGAAGTGACGCCGAACCGGCCTGACTGGCTGGGTGTGCAGGGTATTGCGCGCGATCTCGCCGCGGCGGGAGCAGGGCGTTTCCTCCGCAATGACGCGAAGAAAGTGCCGGGCAGCGGCGATTGTCCCATCGAGATCCGGCTCGAAGCGCCGGAGGCCTGCCCGAAATTCGCAGGTGCGCTGGTGCGCGGCGTAACCAATGGTCCGTCCCCGGACTGGATGCAGGCGCGCCTGAAGGCGGCCGGCCTTCAGCCGAAATCGCTGCTGGTGGATATCACCAACTATATCTCTCTCGACCGGGCGCGCCCGCTGCATGTCTACGATGCGGCGAAACTTTCCGGCGCGGTGGTGGCCCGCCTCGGCCGGAAGGGCGAAAGCCTGGAAGCGCTGGACGGAAAAACCTATCAGATCACGGAAGACATGTGCGTGATTGCGGACGGCTCGGGCGCCATCGGCCTCGGCGGCGTGATGGGCGGTGTTTCGACAGCGGTCTCAGCTGAGACGACGGACGTGTTCATCGAGAGCGCCTGGTTCGATCCGCTGCGCACGGCGCGCACGGGCCGCGCAACCGGGATTCACTCGGATGCGCGCTACCGGTTCGAGCGCGGTGTTGATCCGCAAAGCTGTGTCGACGGGCTCAATCTCGCGATTGCGCTGATCCTCGAATATGGCGGCGGGACGGCCACGAAGGCGCGGATCGAAGGTTCCATCCCGGCGCGCACGCAGAAGGTCACCTTCTATCGCGGCGATGTCGAGCGCCTCACGGGCCTCGTCGTGAAACCCGCCGAGATGAAGCGTATTCTCAAGGACCTTGAAATCGACATCGAGGATGCGGGCGATGCCTGGTATCTGATGCCGCCTTCGCACCGGTTCGATATTGACCGGTCTGCGGACATTGTCGAGGAGATCGCGCGGCTTGTCGGTTATGACCAGCTGCCGACCACGTCGCTGCCGATGACGGCCGGCATGAAGCAGGGCGTTGCAGCGACGCGCCAGACACGCGTGGCAACCGCCCGGCGGGCGATGGCGGCGCGCGGCTTCCTCGAAGCGGTGACCTGGAGCTTCATGGCGAAGGAACACGCGGCCCTGTTCGGCAAGACCGAAGAGGCGCTGACCGTGGCGAACCCGGTGGCCAGCGAACTCAACTACATGCGCCCGTCCGCGCTCGGAAACCTCGCGCAGGCGGCGCAGCGCGCGGCCAATCGCGGCGAGCGCGGGATCCGCCTGTTCGAAGCAGGGCCAATCTATCTGGGCGATGGCCCGAAAGATCAGCGTACGGTCATTGCCGGCCTCGTGCAGCCCGCGCCTCAGCGCCACTGGCAGGGCGCGCCGAGACCGTATGATGCCTATGCGGCCAAGGCCGATCTCTTCGCCCTGCTCGCCGCGCTCGGTCAGCCGGGCGAGAAATTCCAGGTCGGCCCCGCAACGCAGCCCCACTGGCATCCCGGCCGGTCCGCAAGCCTGAAGCTTGGCCCGAAGATGACGGTGGCGAATTTCGGCGCACTGCATCCGGCGGTGCTGAGGGCGCTGGATGTGGATGGGCCGGTCTATGCGTTCGAGCTGAACCTCAACGCGCTGCCGGTGATGAAGGCGAAGGCGACCAAGACCAAGCCGGTGCTGGAACGCGCCGACCTGACGCCGATCCGGCGTGACCTTGCTTTCGTGGTCGATGCCGATCTCGCGGCGGGCGAACTGGTGCGCCATGCTCAGGGTGCGGAGAAACAGCTGATCGCCAAGGTCGATGTGTTCGATGTCTATCAGGGCACGGGCGTGCCGGAGGGCAAGAAGTCGGTCGCGTTCGAGGTGACGATCCAACCGCGCGAGGCGCTGAAGGACGATCAGATACAGGCGATCATGGACCGCGTGATCGCTTCGGTGCAAAAGGGAACGGGCGGCGTGCTGCGCGGCTGAAGATGGCCGGGGAAGGGATCGGGCGATGGGTGTGAGGCGGCGGCTCTACGAGGCACTGGCGCCCGAAGCGCGCGCGCCCGGCACCGGCCTGTCGAAGACCAACCTTGCAATTGTTGCGCTGGTGCTGGTCAGCTTCCTGTTCCTTGCGCTCGAAACCGAGCCCGTGATGACGGCTCAACCCGTGTGGCAGCAAACCTTTGCGATCTTCAATATCTCCGTCATTGCGATCTTCGCAGTAGAGTATCTGCTGCGCGTGTGGACCGCGGGCGAGGATCCGCAATATCGCGGCCTTTCCGGGCGCTGGCGGTACATCACGCGCTTCTATTCGCTCGCCGACCTTGCGGCCTTCCTGCCGGAACTGATCGTGATGGTGACCGGCGCAGGCACATCGCTGTTGGTGCTGCGCGTTCTGCGTCTGGCGCGGCTCGTGAAGATTGCGCGCTTCATTCCGGCGTTCGAGGCGCTCGGCGCGGCGATGAAGCGGGCAAGCTCGCTACTTTATACATCGCTCGCGCTGGCGATCACGCTGGTCTATGTCGCTGCCGTGCTCCTCTATTTTGTCGAAGGCATCGGCGGCAATCAGCAGGACGCCTTCTCGTCCATACCGCGGGCAGTCTGGTGGGCGGTGGCGACGCTTACGACGGTAGGCTATGGCGATGTCTATCCGGTCACCGCCCTCGGCCGGTTCTGTGCCGGTATCATTGCCATCGCCGGCATCGGCGTCGTCGCGCTGCCGGCGGGCGTGTTTGCCAGTGCATTTTCCGACGAACTGCGCGAAAGGGAACTGGCGAAGCTGAAACAGGAACTGGACGATGTCCGCAGCGAGGAGACAGGCCAATGAGCAGTGCTGAAGGCAAGCCCATGGCAGTGGCGATCGCCGGCATCGCTGGGCGGATGGGGCGCCAGCTGGCGGCAACCGTGATTGACCGTGGACTGACATTGGCCGGCGGCTCGGAAGTTGCCGCAGCGGGCGTGTTCGATGAGGATATCGGCACGCTGGCAGGGCGGCGTGCTGTGGGGCTGTGGCCATCGCCTAAGCCGGCAGAGGCGGCGGCCAGCGCGGATGTGTGGATCGATTTCACCCGGCCGGAAGCGACGATAGCGGCGCTCGGTGCGCTGAAAGCAGCCCCGGTGCGCGCGGTGATCATCGGCACGACCGGGTTCACGCCGGAGCAGGAGGCGATGATCGGCAAGGCCGCAGGGCGCTTTGCCATTGTCAAGGCGGGCAACTTCTCACTCGGTATCAACCTCCTGCAGGCGCTGGTGAAACAGGCTGCCGCAAGCCTCGGCACCGACTGGGACATCGAAATCCTCGAATCGCACCACCGGCTCAAAGTGGATGCACCGTCCGGCACCGCGCTGATGCTCGGCGAGGCGGCGGCGGCAGGTCGAGGTAAATCGCTGAAGGCGCTGCAGGCCGCGCCCTATCTCGGCGCGGATGCCCAGCGCAGGGAGGGCGAAATCGGCATGGCCGTGCGCCGGGCCGGGGGCATTTATGGTGAACACGAAGTGATGTTCGCCTCGGCCCGCGAGACCCTGCGGCTGTCGCACATGGCGCTCGACCGCACGGTTTTTGCCGAGGGTGCGGTCCATGCCGCGCTCTGGGCGGCGGGGCAGAAGCCCGGCCTGTACAGCATGAACGATGTGTTGGGCCTCGGCCACACCGGCTGAGGAAAGCGCCTTTGTCACGGCCGATTGCGGCTTGACGCGCCGCAGCATCATGCCAACCTCACATTTCTGTAAAGGTTGAGCCTGTCCGCCGTATGATCGGTATTGTTGTCGTCAGCCATGGAAGATTGGCCCACGAGCTCGTCGCCGCCGCCGAGCACGTCGTGGGCCGGCTTTGGCGTACGCGGGCCGTTTCCATTGATGCCGATGAAGACCTGGACATCAAGCGTGAGGCGATCTTCGAAGCCGTGAAGGCCTGCGATGCGGGCCGGGGTGTTGTCGTGCTGACCGACATGTTCGGGGGCACGCCGTCGAACCTGGTGCTGTCGCTGCGCAGCCGGGCGCGGCTGGAAATCGTCTCCGGCGCGAATCTGCCGATGCTGATCAAGCTCGCCCAGATCCGCGAGCAGCTGTCGCTGGAAGAGTGCGCGCAGGACGCTGCCGAGGGCGGGCGCAAGTATATCGCCATCGCCTCCGACATTCTTGCCAAGCTGCCTTCCTGCTGATGAGTGAACCGTTTACGGCCCATCGGCGCGCCACCATTGTCAATCGAAAGGGCCTGCACGCGCGGGCGTCTGCAAAGCTCGCCAAGGTCGCGGCCGAGTTCGACGCGCAGGTGTTTGTCAGCCATGAGAGCGAGACGGCGGATGCCCGCTCGATCATGGACCTGCTGATGCTCGTCGCACACACTGGCTGCACGGTAGAGATCAAGGGAAGGGGACCGCAGGCGGATGCTGCGGTCGATGCCATTGTCCACCTGATCGAAGACGGCTTCGGCGAAGACCGCGGCTAAGCCGCCTTGCGTTTCGCCTTGCGCACTTCGTACTTGTTGAGGGCGTGCAGGTAGGCCTTGGCGCTGGCGACCAGCGTGTCGGGGTCGGATGAGCGGCCCGTTGCCATGATGCCGTCGCCGTTGAGACGCACCGACACGGTCGCCTGCGCATCCGTTCCGCCGGTGACCGCGTGCACCTGGTAGAGTTCCAGAATGGCCGTATGCGGAACAATCTGGCGGATGGCGTTGAACACCGCATCCACAGGGCCGTTGCCGCGCGCGATGGCGAACTTTTCCTCGCCGTCGACCACCAGATCGATTTCCGCCGTCTGCGGACCATCCGTGCCGGCGACGACGCGCAGGCGCTTGAAACCAATCCGCTCGCCTTCCGCCGCGAGCTGTTCATCGACAAGGGCGATGATGTCATCATCGAAGACATGCTTCTTGCGGTCGGCGAGATCCTTGAAGCGTTTGAAGGCGTCGTTCAGCGCCTCGCCCTCGATGAAATACCCCACCGATTCAAGCTTGTCGCGGAAGGCATTGCGGCCCGAAAGCTTGCCCATCACGAGCGAGGTCTTGGCGACGCCGACATCTTCCGGCTTCATGATCTCGTAGGTTTCGGAATTCTTCAGCATGCCATCCTGGTGGATGCCGCTTTCGTGCGCGAAGGCGTTCTTGCCGACGATGGCCTTGTTGTACTGCACCGGGAAACCAGTGATGCGGCTGACCATCGCCGAGGCGCGGGCGAGATAGGAGGAGTCGATGCCGGTCTCGTAGGGCAGCGTGTCGCCGCGCACTTTCATCGCCATCACGATCTCTTCCAGCGCTGCGTTGCCGGCGCGTTCGCCGAGGCCGTTGATCGTGCATTCGATCTGGCGCGCACCGTTCGCCATGCCGGCGAGGGAGTTGGCAACCGCGAGGCCGAGATCGTTGTGGCAGTGCGTGGACCAGATCACCTTGTCCGAGTTCGGAATGGTTTCGATCAGCCTGCGGATCAAGGCGCCATACTCGTCCGGGTGCGAATAGCCCACCGTATCTGGCACGTTGATGGTGGTGGCGCCGGAGGCGATGGCGGCGTCGATGCATTTGCAGAGGAAGTCGAACTCGGTGCGGGTTGCGTCTTCGGCGCTCCATTCGACATCATCAACGAGGTTGCGGGCCTGCGCGACCGAGCGGCCAACCGCTTCGAGCACGGCGTTCGGGCCCATCTTCAGCTTGTGCTTCATGTGCACGGGGCTGGTCGAGATGAACGTGTGGATGCGCGGGCGCGCGGCTTTGCGCACGGCTTCACCGCAGCGGTCGATATCGCTGGGCGTCGAGCGGGCGAGGCCGCAGATCACGGCGCTTTTCGACTGGGCGGCAATAGCGCTGACGGCGGTGAAGTCGCCTTCGGAAGCGGCCGGGAAGCCAGCTTCGATGATATCGACGCCCATCTCCTCGAGCACGCTGGCAAGGTCCAGCTTTTCATTGTGCGTCATCGAGGCGCCGGGCGACTGTTCGCCGTCGCGCATCGTGGTGTCAAAGATCAATACGCGGGGCTTCGTCGCGGATTTCGCGGTGGATTTAGAGGTCATGGCGGTGGGGGCTCGGGGTCGTAATGTCGTTGGGAGGGCTCAAGTCGCGTGTTGGACACCCCTGACCGCGCGTTCGCCCTATCGGGGGGCGACCGGCTCCGGCCAGGGGCCGGTAAGAAGCAGAAGAAGGGGCAGGACTTTGCGCATGGGCGGACTATTCGCCGTGTTTCTGCCCGCTGTCAATCGTGGCAGCGGCGCTCTCGGGAATATCTTGCCACGCCTTCCGGGCCCGGCGTACGACGAAAAAGGCGATGCCGGCATAGAGAGCCACCGCGCCGAGACCGAACAGGCTGGCCATCACGGGGTTGCCTTCGAAGGCGGTGACCACGGTTTTCCAGCCAACGGCCACGAGGGCGATCTTGGGTATGATTCCCAGACCCATCCCGATCCAGTAATCGCGGAACTTCGCCGCGCTGGCCCCGAACACCATGTTGACGATCAGGAACGGGCCGGCCGGCACGCTGCGGACCACGGCGCTGGCGATCAGGGCATTCTGGCCGATCAGGCGCGACAGTTTCTGCGCGCGGGGGCCAGCATAGCGTTTCACCGCCGCCTCGCCGCCTGCCCGACCGATCCAGAAGGTCAGTGCGCCTGAGATCATGTTGGCGACCCAGGCATAGACGGCGCCCGGCAGGGGACCGAACACGGCGATCGAGGCGGCGATCAGTGCGAATTGAGGCACCCCGATGAAGGCGGCGACGCAGAAGATTGCGACCACCGCCGGAAGGCCCCAGGGGCTTCCGGCGAGGTTGCGCAGCCAGGCTTCGGACTCTTCCAGTCCCGGCAACAGGCCGGACTTGCCGGCAAAGAACACCGCCAGCACAGCCGCCAGCAGGCCAAGCCCCAGATAGAGGGCGCGCCGGGAAATCTGCGGGGTGGCGGGCGTCGTTTCGGTCATCGCGGCTTCTGGTGCGCCTCGCGGGGCGCGGCGTCAATCTGGCGGTGGCAGGGGCGCTGTCAGGCGTCCGCCAGCATCTTCTCGCTCATCGCCCAGAGCTTCTCGGCGCGGGCGTCATCGCTGATCCATTCGCGGGCATGTTCGTATCGCTGGCTCTCGGGCGTGGCGGCTTTGGCGATGTCGCAATCCTCGCAATAGACGCCGCCCCTGCCGGCGAGCTTCGGCGCGGTGGCAGCCCAGACGCTGGTAGAGGCGCCCTGTTCGGGCGTCTTGAAGGATTGCTTCACGCGCTCCGGCAGCGTGCCGTCGGGATTTTTCCAGCCGAGCACGACCATCTCTTCGTCCGGCAGGTGGCGCTGGAGGTTGGTGAAGATACCGCCCGGATGCACCGAGAAGGCGCGCACGCCGACATCACGGCCGAGCAGGTCGACACCCAGGGCGAAGAGCGCGTTGGCGGATTTTGACTGTCCGTAGGCGACCCATTTGTCATAGGCGCGCTTTTCGAAATGCGGGTCTTCCCAGATCACGTCGGAAAGCGTGTGGCCGGTGGAGGAGAGGGCCACGACACGCGCGCCTTCAGCTTCCTGCAGTTGCGGGGCGAGTTTCATCGCGAGCGCCATATGGCCGAGATGGTTGGTGCCGAACTGGCTTTCCCAGCCCTTGCCGACGCGGGCGAGCGGGCATGCCATGATGCCGGCATTGTTGATGAGAATATGCAGGGGCCGTTTTGTTTCCGCATACTGATCGGCAAAGCGGCGCACGCTGGCGAGGTCGCCGAGGTCCATCGCAGCGATCTCGATCTCGCCGGCGACACCGGCAAGCGCTTCGGTGGCGGCGTCCGTCCGGCGTGCGGGAACGGTGACGCGCGCACCTGCAGCGGCGAGGGCGCGGACAGTTTCGAGGCCGATGCCGGAATAGCCGCCAGTCACAATGGCGTTACGGCCGGCAAGGTCGATGCCGTTCACCACTTCGCGCGCCGTGCTCTTTGCGTGGAAACCCGAACCGATCGGCACCTGGTCTGCTGCAGCCATGACTGTTCCTCCTCTGGCACCCCGCCGCGAATGAGGTTAGCGCTCTGACCCTGCAGCCGCCACTGTATTCTGCGCGTGGCGGCCTGCCCCTTCCTTGCCTAAATTCAATGTTATCTCTTCTGGCCTGAATGGAGACCCGATCATGAAACTGCATATGATGCTGGGCGCCCTCCTCGTGAGCTGCGCCCTTGCGCTGCCCGCCTCCGCCCAGTTCGGACGCGTCGAGCGCTCGAAAGCCGAGATCGCGCTGGAGCAGTCTCAGACGCAGATCGAGAAGGACAAGACCGCGCGCGAGGCGGCGCTCGCGACATGTTCCGCGACGAACCTCGAGGCGTGTTTCACGCTCGCCGACATGCAGCGCACAGGGCGCGGCGGGCCGCAGGACCTGAAAGGGGCTGCGAGAACCTACAAGACCATGTGCAGCGCGAAAGACGGACGCGGCTGCGCGGGACTCGCTTACCTGACGGTGCAGGGCCGCGGCGTTGCCGAGAGCCAGGCCGAAGGCCGGGCGCTGTACAAGAAGGCCTGTGACTATGGCGATCTCAGCGGCTGCGCGGCGTTCGGCAACATGGCCTATACCGGAACTGGCGGCCGCAAGGATGTGACGGCGGGCATCAACGCGCTGACACAGGCCTGCGAAAAGGGCTATGAATGGTCGTGCGAGCGGATGCGCCAGCTCGGCGTCTATGACCCGAAAGACCGCCCGTTCGAGCGGCTGCGCGACCTGAAAGGCTGATCAGCCCGCAGCGGTGCGGGCGCTGTCTGCCGAAGCAGCCGGCACGTCTGCGCGGGCAGGGGCCAGCGGCGCAACGTTCGACAGATCGGGGACCGAGGCGGCGCGGTTGATGTGCGCCACAGAACGCTCCGGCGCGATCAGGATGTCGGCGCTGACGAATGTGCGTTCCTCGACCCGCATGGACGGCGCGAAGGCCGAGCCTTCGAGGCGCCCGCCAGTACAGACTTCCAGCGACTTGCTGGCTTCAACATCGCCGCGCGCAGTGCCGTGCACGATAACGGTGGCGGCGCGGATTCGGCCTTCAATGCTGCCGGAAACCTCGATCAGCACCATGTCATCGGTTTCGACATCGCCGCGCACCTGGCCGCCGACGATGACCGGCCCGACGAAGCGGAACTTGCCCTCGAACTGGCCGCCGGTGGCGAGCGAGTTGCCAAGGCCGCTTTTCGCGGGCTTCTGCGGCGCTTCTGTCCGGTTGGGTGTCGATGCCATCGTCAAGGTCCTTGTGTCCGCCCCGTTTTCACAGGTTAACCTATTGTTAACTGAAGAAGAAGGGCACCGGTAGGATGGCTGCAAGATTCATGCGGCGCGGACTATGGCCCGGGCTCGCCGGCGCAATCCTCCTGCTGGCCGGGTGCATGCCGGCCTCGCGGCCCCCGGAGGCATCGCCGCTTCTGCCGCCGGGCGCGGAAGGCATCGACCTGTCGCATCACAATGGCGCGGTGGACTGGACGCTGCTTGCCACCGAGCCGTTCGAGTTTGTCTACCTGAAAGCCAGCGAGGGCACCGGGCACGCCGACCCGCAATTCCAGACCAACTGGGCATCCGCCACGCGCATCGGCTGGCGGACCGGCGCATACCATTTCTACCTGCTCTGCCGACCCGGCCTCGCGCAGGCGGAGAATTTCATCCGGCAGGTGGAAGTGCGCGCCGGCACGCTGCCGCCCGCCGTTGACCTTGAGCATGCCCATAATTGTGCGGCGCCCGGCACCCGCGCCGAAACGATGGGCGAGCTGCGCGCGTTCCTCGCTGCGGTGGAGGCGGAGTATGGGCAGACGGCAGTGATCTACACGACGCCCGCCTTCCATGCCGAATGGCTGGCGGGCGAGGACTTCGGGCGCCATCCGCTCTGGGTCCGCTCCCTCAGCGGACCGCCTGACCTGACCTATGCGATCTGGCAACATTCGATGAAGGGCAGGGCCAGGGGCATTGACGGCCCGGTCGATCTCAACCGGGCGGCGGACTAGATCGTCTTGCCCATCCTCAGGCCCGGCACGTCCACGCCGCCGGCGGAGGCGCTGATCATGTGCTCGATCGGCTCATAGCCGCAGGCGCGGTAGAGCGGTTCGCCGGCGAGGGTAGCCATCAGTTCGACACGGGTGAAGCCGGCCTTGCGCGCGGCGCCTTCGCAGATGGCGAGCACATACCGGCCAAGGCCGCGCCGTGTGAAGTCCGGATGCGTGTACATGGCGCGGATGCGGGCCGCGTCTGTGCCCATCTTCAGGAGCGCGGCATTGCGCTGCGCGGTCGAATGGTCGCCGCCATAGAGCGTGGCGCGCGGACTCCAGCCGCCGGAAGCGACCAGTTGCCCGCTGGCAGCATCATGCACGGCGAAATATGTTCCGTCCACGATCAATTGCCGGTCAAGCCCCATGATGGAGCGCGACAGGGCGACCTGTTGCGGTGTCAGGAAAGCGGGAAGCAGGGCGCTGATGGAAAGCTCCATCAGCGCCGCAATCGCGTCTTCGTCGGCGGGCAGCGCGCGGCGATGCGTAAACCCCGCAAGGCTCGCCATGCGCTATGCCTTCTAGTTCCGGCTCTTGTCGACGAGGCGGTCGTTCTGCGCCCAGTGCATCATTCCGCGCAGCTTTTCGCCGACGGCTTCGATCGGGTGGCTGGCCATGCGCTGGCGCATGGCGTGGAAGCCCGGCGCGCCGGCCTGGTTTTCCAGCACCCAGTTGCGGGCGAAGGTGCCGTTCTGGATATCTTCCAGCACCTTCTTCATCTCTGCCTTCGTCGCGCTGTTCACGACACGCGGGCCGGTGACATATTCTCCGTACTCGGCCGTGTTCGAGATCGAATAGTTCATGTTGGCGATGCCGCCTTCATAGATCAGATCGACGATCAGCTTGGTCTCGTGCAGGCATTCGAAATAGGCCATTTCAGGCGCGTATCCAGCTTCAACCAGCGTCTCGTAGCCGGCCTTGATCAGCTCGACGATGCCGCCGCAGAGCACGGCCTGCTCGCCGAAGAGGTCGGTCTCGGTCTCTTCGCGGAACGAGGTTTCGATCACGCCCGCGCGGGTGTTGCCGATGGCCTTGGAGTAGGAGAGGGCAACCGCCTGCGCCGTGCCGGTCGCGTCCTGGTGGATGGCGATCAGGCCCGGCAGGCCGAAGCCGCGCTGATACTGGTCGCGCAGCGTGTGGCCGGGGCCCTTCGGGGCGGAGAGTGACACGTCAATGTCCGCCCGCGGGCGGATCAGGTTATAGTGGATATTGAAGCCGTGGCCGAACATCAGATGCTGACCGGCGCGCAGGTGCGGCTCGATCTCGTTGGCGAAGAGGACGGCCTGCTTCTCGTCCGGCACGAGGATCATCAGCACATCGGCCCACTTGGCCGCTTCTGACGGCGTGATCACGTCAAGGCCGGCGGAGGTCGCTTTCTTGCGCGAGGCGGAGCCTTCCTGCAGTGCGACCTTGATATTCTTCACGCCGGAATCCTTGAGGTTCAGCGCATGGGCGTGGCCCTGGCTGCCATAGCCGACAACAGCGACCTTCTTGGACTGGATCAGTTTCAGGTCGGCGTCTTGTTCGTAGTAGATTTTCATGTGGGTTCGCAGGCTCCGGTGAAGGGGTGGGGAAGGGCTTGATTGTAGGTGCTGATCAGGAGGCGTTGCAGACCCAGCCGGGGCTGACATTTGCAATGCCGATGACGAGATTGTTCAGCCGGCTGACGGGATCATCCGATCCTGAATGCCGGGAAAAGTTGCGCGCGCCCACCGCCGTTTCGGCGCGGGTGATGATGTCGTGACTGTCGAAGACGAGCCGGACGCTGCGTGAGCCGTCCGGATTGATCGTCACGTCTTCGCGCGGGCCATATCCGGGTACGGACGGATCGCTTGCGCTCGAGAGCAGCGTGGTCAGCTCATTCGCCTTGTCTTCCGCCAGCGGCACCTGCAGCCGGCACCGCGGACCCTTGCCATCCGGCACAGAGCGCGCATCCAGCGTCAGCTTCCCGTCATCCGCCAGCACGTTATAGACATAGGCCGCGCCGCTCGGGGAGGCGGTGTCGATGATCTCGACCATGGAGTCAAAGCGCAGGCCGTAAATCTGGCGGGCCCGGTCGCGGATGCCGGCCGCGCGGTCGATATCGCAGCTGAGGCGGGCTTCATCGGGATTGGCGCCGAGCGTGTAGGCCGCGTTCTGCAGCGCCGTCTCGCAGGCTGACGTCTGGGCAGCCGCCATGAGGGGCAGGGCGAGCAAGGCCAGACCCGCGAGCGTGCTGCGCGAGAGACAGGGTTTCATCCTTTCTCCTTTCCGCGTTTGATCGACAGGACCCCGGTGCGGCTGACCTCGACCAGGCCCAGCGGGCGCATCAGGTCGATGAACTGGGTCAGCTTGTCCGAGGCGCCCGTGACCTCGAAAATGAAGCTCTCATTGGTGGTATCTATCACATGTGCGCGGAAAATCTCAGCGATGCGAAGCGCCTCGACACGCTTTTCTCCGGTGCCTGCAACTTTCACGAGGGCCAGCTCTCGCTCGATCCCGCGCTTGGAATTGGTGATGTCGATGACTTCGGCCACCGGCACGAGGCGCAGGAGCTGGGCCTCGATCTGTTCAAGGATGTGCGGCGTGCCTTGCGTAACAATGGTGATGCGCGAGCGGTGCTGGCTGGCATCCACTTCGGCTACGGTGAGCGAATCGATGTTGTAACCCCGGCCGGAGAAGAGGCCCGTGACCCGCGCCAGGACGCCCGGCTCGTTGTCGACCAGTACCGCCAGTGTGCGCCGTTCGATGGCTTCATCCTCGTGCGCAAGGAAGTAGGCCGATTTCGGCGAGCCGTTGTTCGGAGGGGTCTGGCCGTCGCTCATTGAAGCCTCTGGGATTGTGCAGCTGCGGCGGCGCCGAATTTCTGACCGGGCCGGCGGGATTCGAGTTTGGATTTCAGCGCCTCGGTCTGGGCAATCGCGCCGCGCCGGGCTTCACTTTCCTGGTCGTCATAACGCCCGACGATTTCGTCCATGCGGCGCGGATCGAGATGCGCCTGCAGCTCCGAGACAAGCAGGCGGCGGCATTCGTCGATATAAAGGCCGCTGTCTTCGGAGGAGGGGCCGCCTTCGCGGGTCATCGCGTCCAGCTCGTGATAGGCCCACATCAGCGCATCGAGGATCGGAGGGCGGTGGCCGCGATAGGCGCCTTCCTTCTCCGCGCCTTTCTTCTCCGGGTCGAGGTTCGGGAAAAACATCCGCCCCCGGTCGACCAGCGTGGAGATGGCGACCATCAGGTTCGCCTTGTTGGCGAGGAAGGCGCCGTCATTGGCCTGCATGTTGCGGGTGCGCGCAAACATGGCGGCCCGGGCGAGAATGTCGATGGCGGCATTGCCCCAGTCGAGACTGGCCGCATCGATGCTCTGGCGCAGGCGTTCGGTCTGCAGCTTGCGCTGGCGGCGGGTCTCCCCGCGCGCGATCAGGGCGCTGATGATGGCGACAAAGGCAGAGACCACGGCGATGATCACATCGGCATGGGTCTGCCCGAAGGTGAGCAGGTTCGTCGTGTCCATCACCGTCCCCGTATCTGCCCTGTCAGACGAGCTTGCGGCCCGCTTCCCCGATCTCGTTACCCGTTATCTCGCCGAGAATCATCTGGTTGTGCGCAGAGCCCGACGGGATCATTGGCAGGCAGTTTTCCGCCCGCTCGACCCGGCAGTCGAATAATACCGGGCCCGGATGGTCAATCATTTCAAGGATTTTCGCGTCCAGTTCGTCCGGCTTGTCGCAGCGGATGCCGTGCCCGCCGAGGGCTTTGGCCAGCATCACGAAGTCCGGCAGGCTTTCCGAATAGGAGTGCGAATAGCGCTCGCCATGCAGCAATTCCTGCCACTGGCGCACCATGCCCATCCACTCATTGTTGAGGATGAACACTTTCACCGGCAGCTTGTGCTGCACTGCGGTAGAAAGCTCCTGCATCATCATCTGGATCGAGGCTTCGCCGGCAATGTCGATGACGAGCGCGTCCGGATGCGCCGCCTGCACGCCGACCGCGGCCGGCAGGCCGTAGCCCATCGTGCCGAGCCCGCCCGAGGTCATCCAGCGGTTTGGTTCCTCGAAATGATAGAACTGCGCCGCCCACATCTGGTGCTGGCCGACTTCGGTGGTGATGTAGGTCTTGCGATCCTTCGTCAGCGCATAGAGGCGCTCGACCGCGTATTGCGGTTTGATCACGTCTTTCGAGTTGGCGTAGGCGAAGCAGCGGCGCGCGCGCCAGCCCTCGATCTGCTCGCGCCAGGCGGTCAGGTCCGGCAGCTTGCGCTTCAGCGCCTTGATCTCGGCAATCAGCGCTTCCAGCGCTTCGGCGCAGTCTCCCAGCACCGGCACATCCACCCGTACGATCTTGTTGATCGAGGAGGGGTCGATGTCGATGTGGATCTTCTTCGATTTCGGCGAGAAGGCATCGATCCGGCCCGTTACCCGGTCATCAAAGCGGGCGCCGACGCAGATCATCAGGTCGCAGTCATGCATCGCATTGTTGGCCTCGTAGCTGCCATGCATGCCGACCATGCCCAGCCAGTCAGGATGCGAGGCCGGGAAGGCGCCGAGGCCCATCAGCGTCGAGGTCACCGGAAACCCGGTCAGCTCCTGCAACTCGCGCAGCGCGGCGGAGGCGCGCGGGCCGGAATTGATAACGCCGCCGCCGGTATAGAAGACCGGCCGCCAGGCCTTGGTCATCAGCTCTGCCGCCGCCTTGACCGCTTCGCGCTTCGGGATCGTCTCGGGCACATAGGTCGGCTTGAAGATGCCGTCCTTGCCGACATAGGGGCCGGTGGCGAACTGGATGTCTTTGGGAATGTCGATCAGAACCGGGCCTGGCCGGCCGGTGGTGGCGACATAGAAAGCCTCATGGATCGTGCGCGCCAGCTGGTTTACGTCGGTGACAAGGTAATTGTGCTTCGCGCAGCTGCGCGTGATGCCGGTCGTGTCGCACTCCTGGAAGGCGTCCGTGCCGATCAGGTGGGTGGGCACTTGCCCGGTAATCACCACCATCGGGATGGAATCCATCAGCGCGTCGGTGATCGGGGTCACCATGTTCGTCGCGCCGGGACCGGATGTGACGAGGGCGACCCCCGGCTGGCCGGTGGAGCGGGCATAGCCTTCGGCGGCATGCCCTGCGCCCTGCTCGTGGCGCACGAGGATATGGCGGATCGCGTCCTGTCCGTAGAGCGCGTCATAGATCGGCAGCACGGCGCCGCCCGGATAGCCGAACATCACCGTGACACCCTGCTCGCGCAGCGCTTCCACGACGATCTGCGCGCCGGTCATCATGCGCGGGCCGGTTTCGGCAGTCGTGGGGGCAGGCTTTGCCTTGGTCCTGGTGGTCATCGGAGAGCTCTGGGAGGGAGTGGAGGGTTGGTAAAGGGTCAGGTTTCCGCCAACAAAAAAGGGCCTCCGGAGGAAGCCCTTTTCTGTGCGCACCCGCAACCGCCTGAGGGGATCAGGCAGCTACGGGCGCCGAAGGATTACTACGGTCATTTTGCGCAAGGGGCGTTTCCTCGAATTCAGGTGCTCAGGCATAATCTTCCGCTTGAGCTGTGTCAATCTCCCTATAAAGGGCAAAAATGACCCTCAGACGGTCTCCCATCTCCGGGGAAGGGATGCGCGGCCAGAACGGAAACTGCCGTCCGATCCAGGTGAATTGCCGTTTTGCATAGCGGCGCGTGTCGCGCTTTGCATTTTCGGCGGCTTCCTCCGCGCTCATCTCGCCCCGGGCAAAGGCCGCGAGCCAGGGCATGCCGTGGGCCTTCATCGCCGGCAGTTCCGGATCGAGCCCTCGCGCTACCAACGCCCGCGCCTCCGCCATCGCGCCCTGCATCAGCATGCCCTCGAAGCGCCGGTCGATCTTCTTGTAGAGCGCCGCGCGGGGAGGGGTCAGGGCGACCCCCATCCAGCGGCCTTCCTCCAGAACGGGCGGCTGGCGCTCGGTCTGGAAGTCGGTCAGCGGCCGGCCGGTGGCGAGCCACACCTCATAGGCGCGCGCAAGCCGCTGGCGGTCGCCGGTCCCCAGCCGTTCAGCCAGTTCCGGATCATGCGGCATCAGCCGTGCGCGCAGGCCGTCGGCGCCTTCCGCGTCGTTGATGGCCTTCACCTCGGCGCGGATTTCCTCGGGCACCGGCGGGATGTCCGACAGACCCTGGGTCAGCGCCAGAAGGTAAAGCCCCGTGCCACCGACAAAGATGGCATGCTTGTTCTGCCGTTCCAGCCGCTTGATCACCGCGCGGGCTGCCTCCAGCCATTCGCCGGTCGAAAAGCGCGTGGCGGCGTCGACATGGCCGAACAGGTGATGCGGCACGCCGGCCATTTCCTCTTCGGTCGGTCGGGCGGAGATCACCTGGAGGTCGCGGTAAACCTGCATGGAATCGGCATTGATCACCTCACCGCCGAGGCGGCGGGCGACTTCAATGGCGAGGGCCGACTTGCCGGAGGCCGTGGGCCCGTGAATGAGGATCACAGGATGCATTCCCCACACCTAAGGGCTTGCCCGCCGGGAGGAAAGACTCATAGAGACAGACCGTCCTCCGGAGTGCTTGCCCGTGAACCATGACTGGATCGTCGCCGGTGTCTGCCGGGAAGGCGCGTGTGACCTTCAATCGCTGCTGCCGGCCTTTGTCGGCCTTGCCGGTGCGCAGCCGGCAGGCTGGATGGATCTGACCTCCGGCGCCCCGCTGACCGCCGCTGCCATGCCCTTCCGCGGCCCTGAGGACGCGGCGCAGAAACTCCGCACGGTCATCGCCCAGCACAATCTGCCAATCGATGCAGCGGTGATGCCCGCCGCGCAGTTCCGCCGCAAACGCCTGCTGATCTCGGACATGGACTCCACCATCATCGGCCAGGAATGTATCGACGAACTGGCCGATGCCGTCGGCCTGAAGCCGCAGATTTCGGAGATCACAGAACGCGCCATGCGCGGCGAGCTGGATTTTGAAGCCGCGCTCACCTCGCGCGTTGCCATGCTGCGAGGTCTGCCGCTCAGCGAACTGGACCGCACCCTGCGCGAGCGTATCACGCTGAACGCAGGCGCCCGAACGCTGATCGCCACGATGAAGGCGCATGGCGCAGCCACGCTGCTCGTCTCCGGCGGCTTCACCTTCTTCACCTCGCGGGTCGCGGAGATGGCGGGCTTCAATGCGCACCTTGGCAACCTGCTCGCCGATGACGGGCTCGCCCTGACCGGCGAGGTCGGCCACCCGATCATCGGGCGCGAGGCGAAGCGCGAAGCCCTGCTCGAAGCCGTCTCGCAGCTCGGGATCGGAACGGACGATGCCATCGCCATGGGCGACGGCGCCAACGACCTCGACATGATCCGCGCCGCCGGCCTCGGCATTGCCTACAAGGCGAAGCCCCTGGTTGCCGCAGAGGCGAACGCTTCCATTCAGCATACGGATCTGACGGCCGCGCTGTTCTTCCAGGGCTACAGAGCCTCAGACTTCGTACACGGATAAAACACATGCCCTCGCTTCGCACGCTCGCCTTCCAGGCCTGGTTCCGCATCAGCCGTCCGATGACGCTGGGCGTGCGTGCGGCAGTCGAGAATGAGAATGGCCACATCTTTCTTGTGCGCCACACCTATACCCGGGGCTGGTTCATGCCGGGCGGCGGCGTCGAGCATGGCGAACCGGCGCTGGAGGCGCTGCGCCGGGAACTCGTCGAAGAGGGCGGCATCCGGCTCACCGCCGAGCCGCAAGTGTTCGGTTTCTATTCCAACCACCACAATTTCCGTAACGATCACGTCCTGCTCTACCGCGTGCCCTTCGGCAGCTGGGAACAGGTGGGCGCCACCAGCGCAGGTGAAATCGCGGAGACAGCATGGGTCGATCCGCTTGATCCGCCTGCGGACATAACGGCCGGCAACCGCCGCCGCCTTGAGGAGCTCTATCGCGGCGCGCCAGTTTCGCCCTGGTGGGCACCGAGAACCTCATAGGCCTTGCCTGAAACCTTCACACGCGGCACGCGGGCCGTCTGGT
The DNA here is from genome assembly GCF_046313975.1 of Hyphomonas sp. Taxonomy (GTDB): domain Bacteria; phylum Pseudomonadota; class Alphaproteobacteria; order Caulobacterales; family Hyphomonadaceae; genus Hyphomonas. The sequence continues at coordinate 21,723 of NZ_JBKBXB010000015.1, forward strand.
CAAACTGTATCCAGGCAGGCGCAAGGCTCTGCCAGAAGGCCGCATGTTCACTGGCTTCATGTGCCTTCAGATTGGCGGTAGTCATGGGGAAGGGGAAGATGTGGACATTCACCGCACTCTGCCCATTCTCATAGGCGGCCTGCATCAGCGTCCAGATTTCCTCGATTCCCGCATCCGTCATTGCAAAACAGCCGACCGACACGCAGCTGCCATGCACCATCAGGAAACTTCCCGTGCGGCCATGGGCGCGGTCGAAAGCGTTCGGATAGCCGAGATTGAAGGAGAGATGGAAGCTGGAGGCCGGGTTCATCTGTGCGGGCTTCACCACATAGAAGCCCTCCGGGGCCTGCATGTCGCCTTCCTTCTGCTTCGGCCCGAGTGATCCGGATACGGAGCAGACCGGCCAGGTACGGAAGGCTTTGAAGTCGCCCTTCGCATCGGCGACATAGGCGGTCAGTTCAGCAGGCTGTTTGGTCAGGCGCAGGTACACCGGATTGCCAAGCGCGAGGCCCTTGGCGGCGAGCGCCTGTTCCAGCGCCGGTTTCGTCTTCGCATAGGCCGCATCGGAGCGCTTCGTCGCCGGAACCGTGTCAGCGTGCGCAAAGGCAAAGAGCGCTGGCAGGCAAAGGAAGGCGAGCGCAGCCAGCAGCACAGCAATAATGTTCGGTCGTTTCCCGGCCCGGTGTCTCATGTGTGCCAGACTGGAACGCAAATCATGGCAGCAGTCGGGCAGCGCTGCGCCTTGCGTGCGGCAGTATGAAAATTTCCGGGCCTCTGATTCACGATTTGTTGAGGCTGGCGCGCTACTCTTTTTGTGTGGCGTCCCCTGCGCCACTCGGAACTACCGGCGGGCCGGGACTTCTCCCTCCAACCCACCCTGATCCCACCGCTGGCTGCGCCGGCTCCCATGTCCCCGGGGGCCGGCGTTTCCTTATGCTGCGTGGCGGATCGCGCGGACATATTGCGCCGCCGTCAGCAATGACAACGCCGCCGCCAGCCAGAGCATGCACACGATCAGCGCAGCCGCACCAACGGCCAGCGGGTCAGCGCCCTGCGCCGCCTCAACCGTGGACGGCGCCAGCGCGAAGGGCAGCATCAGGCCGGCAATCGTGACCATCTCTACCGCTGTCTTCACCTTGGCGAGATTGCTGGGCACGACAACGCTTGCTGCTTCGGGCCGCGTGCGCAGCCAGGTCATGAACACATCGCGCGCAATGATCAGCGCGGCCGGCACGTAGATCAGCCAGGATTTCAGCGTTATCGCCACGCCGAGCAGGGCGAAGCCGACCAGCAGCTTGTCGGCAATCGGGTCCAGCCAGATGCCGAACCGGCTTTCCGCTTTCAGGGCACGGGCAGCCCAGCCGTCGATGAAATCGGTGAGCGCGCCGGAAATGAAGGCGAGCAGGGCGAACTGGTGCCAGAGCTGCGCCATCGTCGCAAAGCGCAGCGCCTCATCCCCGCTGGCAGCGGCCTGCGCAGCGCTTATGCCGGCCGCCTGCAGCGCGCCGAACAGCACCAGCACGGCGAACACGCAGCGCGACAGGGTCAGGGCATTGGGAATCCAGACGAGCATCGCCCAGTCCTAGCCACCCGGAGCCCCCGGCCGCAAGCGCTGCTTGCCAGCGCTGCAGCCGGGATTACAGGTGCTGAGCGATCAGCGCGTCAGGCGGACTTCGTTGATCGAGCGGGCAATCGCCTGGAACACTTCGCGCAACTGGGCAGAGCCCGAGGCGAGGTAGGCATGGCCGGGGCTGGTCGCGCAGTCGTTCAGCAGGCTTTGCGCCGCCGCGATGCTCCCGACCTCGAACCCGATCGTGTAGATAATGATGCCATTGTCCTTCATCGCCTGGCAGTAGGCGCGCGCCTGCTGATAGGAGGTGCCATTTGTGGCGTTGCAATTGTTCTGGTCAGCGGTCGAACCCGAACCCGACGTCGAGTTGCCGGCGATCACGCCGTTACAATAGGCCGTGTTGAAGTCACCGTCGGTCATGAACACGGCGATCTTGAACAGGCTGCGCGTGTTGTACGGGCCAGGACGGCTGCCGGCCGGGAAGATTTCGCCGAAGTTCGGCGACAACGTGTACCAGCCCCACACGGCGCCCATGTGTCCGGCCGTCGAGCCGACCTCGTCCAGGGCGCTGATCGCGTCCTTGAGGGTCGTCTTGTTGCTGGTCAGTGGCACGATCGGGTTGGCGGTCGTGCACGGGTTGCCCGACGGCGGATAGTGCAGGCCGACAAGCGCTTCGCTCGGGCGGCGGTCGGTCAGGGCATCGGCGCCCGTGCGCTCGGTTGCGCAGGTCGAGACTTCATGCACACGCTGCGCGTTCGAGGCCTTGTTGAGGAAGCGGAAATAGCGGCAGCCATAGGTCGTGCACCAGATCGAGCCGCCATTCGTGTAGGCGCCCGAGGACGGGGCGACCGATCCGGTCGCGACAAATGTATTCGCCGTGCGGTTGGCCACCACCCAGGTCACGTTCGCACCCGTGTTGAGGCTCGTCATCCCGTTGACGCCGTTGACGACGACATGATCGCCGTTCTGGAAGCCGTGGTTGGCCGATGTCACTGTGGGGGCGCAGCCGGCGTTGAGGCATTTGCGGATCTGGCCGCCGCTGGAATAGCTGCCCCAGCCGGAGCTGTTGGTGCTCCGCAGGCGGAAGGTGTTGGTGGTCACGCTGGCGACCGTATAGGCCTTGTTGTTGACCTGCGTCATGCCGGTGACGCCGCTGATCCATACGGAGTCACCGTTGGCATAGCCATGATTGTTGGAGGTCACGACGGCCGGGTTTGCCCTTGTGATGCCGGTGATGTTCCTGACCGTGGCGCCATCCTGCCAGACCGCATTGGTGATCGCCTTGCTGCCGGGAATGGCGCCGCGGACCGTGTCCGCATAGTCGCCCACAGCCACGGCGGCCGCGTAGGGAACAATCGATGCCTTGGAATAGAACGGCACCTGCACGTCCTGGATAACAATGTCGATGAAGTCGGTTGCCGCTGCCTTCAGCGCCGTGATGCGCGAGCCGGACATCGACCCCGTGATGTCGAGGATCAGGGACACTTCCAGGGAACCCTGGCCGTAGGTCGCAGCAGAGGACACGGTAAATTCAAGGTATTGCTTGCCGGCGATCTTGGAGAGCGTCGTCTCGTTGGTGCAGTAGACAGAGGCTTCGAGTTCCTCATTGTCCTCGCCGAACACAAGGTTCAGCGGGCCGCAATCGAGGAAGGTATCATTCTTCAGGCCGAGGATTTCGCGGAAATAGGCGTTCGCCTCGACCGTCACCTGCTCCTTCGGCGCGTTGGCCTCGAGCGATTTCACGGCCGAAAGCACCGCCCCGTCCACAGCGTACTGGACCTTGCTCTTCTTGGTCACGGTCATCTGGAAGTCGAGCGCAAAGCCCGCCACCGTGATGATCGGAATGACCGCCAGCGCCGCGATGATCGCGACATTGCCGCGCTCGCCCCTGGCAAACTTTGAAACAAAGCTGCCCGCCGTGTTGATGAAGCCCCGGATACCCATCGCCATACGCCCTTGTTCGCGGACTCGCCGCAGAATGTATCAGGGCAGATATGACAGATGGGGCTTTCGGTCTGGTTTCCGGGCTTCCGCAAATTATGACCGGCATGGTAGGGTCCGGTTAACCCTCCACTTCCCGATTCGGCGGAGCCCGGCATGCAGCAGTACCATGATCTCCTGCAGGATATCCTGCAGAACGGCCTGGAACGCGGCGACCGTACAGGGGTGGGCACGCGCGGGGTTTTCGGCCGCCAGATGCGGTTCGACCTCGAAAAGGGCTTTCCGCTGCTGACGACGAAGCGCCTGCATGTGCGCTCTATTATCATCGAGCTGCTTTGGTTCCTTCGTGGTGAAACAAATATTGCCTGGCTGAAGGAAAACGGCGTCTCGATCTGGGATGAGTGGGCCGACGAGCACGGCGATCTCGGCCCGGTCTACGGCAAGCAGTGGCGCAGCTGGGCCGCGCCGGACGGGCGTACCATCGACCAGATCCAGTGGGTGCTGGACGAGATCCGCACCAATCCGAACTCGCGCCGCCTGATCGTGTCCGCCTGGAATCCGGCGGACGTGAACGACATGGCCCTGCCGCCCTGCCACTGCCTGTTCCAGTTCAACGTGGCCGGCGGCCGCCTCAACTGCCAGCTCTACCAGCGCTCGGCAGATGTCTTCCTCGGCGTGCCGTTCAACATCGCCTCCTATGCGCTGCTGACCCACATGATGGCCCGCGCCACGGGCCTGCGCCCCGGTGAGTTCGTGCACACGCTCGGCGACGCGCACCTCTATCTCAACCATCTCGAACAGGCGAACCTGCAGCTGACGCGCGAGCCGCGCGCGCTGCCCACCCTCTGGATGAACCCGGACAAGAAAGACCTGTTCGGCTGGACCTATGAGGATTTCCGGATCGACAATTACAATCCGCATCCGCACATCAAGGCCGCTGTCGCGGTCTGATCCGGCCTATTCGCCCTTCAGGGTGCAGTGAACGGTCCCGCCGGTTTCCACGGCAATCGGCAGCGCCTCGTCAAAGCCCTTGCAGACCATCTTGTCCTGCGCCTGAGGCGAGCGGACCGCATAGGCCGTCACCTGCACCCGCGGATCACCCACGACTTCGCGCGCCACCCGCGCCGCATCGAACTGGCCCTTCAGGGTGAGCGAGCGCGGGGCCGCGCCGATCGTTTCCATCTCTCCTCCAAGCCAGACGCCGAGGTCCGGATCCAGTCCGTCTGCGGACGGGTTCTTCGGCGCGCCGTAATAGTCCGCCGTAACCCCCAGCAGCCCGCCCGTCTCCTGCAGCAGCGTCAGCGCCTTGGCGGAGTAGGTGACATCCACACGGAAGGGCAGGGACACGATCTTCGCCTCATGCTTCTGCGCGGCCGGCGTCCCGGGACTTGCCGGCGCGGCGGTCACGGGCACCGCTTCGGCGGCAGGCTTTTCCTGCACGGACTTGCATCCCGTGACAGCCAGTGCGCAGGCCATGAGCAGGGCGGGGAGGGCATTTGCCTTCATCGGAACATCCTTCATGCAGAACGGGATCAGCCCTGATTGTGTTGCCGCATCAGGCCCGAAAGGCAAGCGCTTGCCGCCGTGCCCGAAGCCCGTCATCCTGCCTGAACGTGCCGAGGCGGGCATTCAGATCCTCCCGGTCGTGCCAAGGAGGCATCACATGAAAATCTTTCTCGCCGAGCTTATCGGCACGTTCACCCTGGTCCTGTTCGGGTGCGGCTCAGCCGTCCTCGCGGGCGGCGATGTTGGCCAGCTCGGCATCGCCTTCGCCTTCGGCCTCGCCATCGTGGCCATGGCCTATGGCATCGGCCCGATCTCGGGCTGCCATGTCAACCCGGCCGTCAGCTTCGGCGCGTTCATCGCCGGGCGGATGGATATGAACACTATGCTTCGCTACTGGGTTGCCCAGTTCATCGGGGCGTTCCTCGGCGCAGCCGTGCTCTGGCTCATCGCCACCGGCCAGACCGGATACGATCTCGTCAGCAATGGCCTCGGCCAGAACGGATGGGGCCCCGGCTATCTCGGCGAATACTCGCTCGCCGCAGCGCTCGTCTTCGAAGTGGTGGCGACCTTCCTCTTCCTGGTCGTGATCCTCGGCGCGACACAGAAGTCCGCACCCGGAATGGTTGCCGGCCTCGCCATCGGCCTGACGCTGGTGGTCATCCACATCGTCGGCATCCAGGTGACCGGCGTGTCGGTGAACCCGGCCCGCAGCTTCGGCCCGGCCGTCCTTGTCGGCGGAGCGGCCCTGTCCCAGCTCTGGCTGTTCCTGATCGCCCCGCTCATCGGCGCGGCGCTCGCCGGCTTCCTGTTCAAGCAGAAACTGCTCGAGACGGAGTAACCTGAACCGGTCGCCCCGCTTCATCCGAGGCGGGGCGCCCCACAAGCAAAGCGTAGGCTCAGGTGCCGCGAGCGTCAGCTCGCGATCAGCACCGAGCAATCACAAGCAAATCTCAGGCGAGGGATCAGCTGCGAGCAATCAGACTCACGCCTCATGCGGCGAGATCAGCCCGGCATCCTCGCGTTTGCGGATGATGCGCGAGACGATCACCGCGCCGACCATCTTGCCGATCACGAACACGATCCAGTTGGCCACATGCAACGAGTTGCCGGGGTCCATGCCCAATTCCATCTGCTTGGCGAGGTCGGCGCCATAGAGGAACACGGTCGTATCCACCGGCGCGGCCACCGCGCTCGACAAAAGGATGCGCGTCGACAGCCGGTATTTCGTGAACGTGAACAACAGCCAGTCGACTCCTTCCGAAATCGCGAAGGCAATCCCGCTCGCCAGCGCAATGACCGGCCACGCATAGAAGAACGACCAGGCCACCGCGATCGCCATCAGGATCAGCACCCGGTGGCCCATCTCCCGCTGCACGAAATCGCGGATCACGAACACCATGCCGGTCACCATCGTCATCGGGTGCAGCGACACGCCCTGCCGGAACACGTCATCGCCCGGTGCGACAATCGGAAATTCCGGGATCACTCCGAAGCTCCAGTTCAGGAACGGGATCAGCACCACATAGAGCAGCGCCCAGGCGCGGCCCTGCAGGTGCCAGATCGCCGCGAAGGTCAGTCCCAGCGCTGCCAGTGCCGGCAGCAGCAGGCCGGGATGGCCATTGGTCAGAATGGAAGCCAGATCAAAGCCCATGAGATATCGCCAACCCCCGTGCCAATAGCAGCGGTGGCTGCCAATGCATCTTGCTTAACGCGTCGTGTGCGGCGCACAAGGCGCCCCTCTTTTGCCCTATGGTTAAAGCAGCGCCGCTCCGGGCTTGCGAATCCCGTCCGGTGCTGCAGGAAGTGCTCCACATGACCGAACCTGTCCGTCTCAGCCTGATTGTTGCCCAAGGCCGAAATAGAGTGATTGGCACCGCCGGCCAATTGCCCTGGCGGCTGAAGGATGATCTGGCGCATTTCAAGCGCACGACGATGGGCGCGCCGGTCATCATGGGACGCAAGACCTGGGAAAGCCTGCCCAAGCGACCGCTGCCCGGCCGTCCGAACATCGTGATCAGCCGGGACTGGAATTATGACGCCGCCGAAGCGCGCGTCTATTCCAGCTTCGTCCCGTCACTGAACGCCGCCAAGGCGATGGCCCTGCGCGCCGGCCAGCCGGAAGTCTTCGTCATCGGCGGCGCCGCCATCTACGCCCTCGCCCTGCCGCTGGCCGACCGGATCTATCTCACCGAAGTCGATGCCGCGCCCGAAGGCGACGCATTCTTCCCGGCGCTCAATCCGGCCCACTGGCATGAAACCTCTGCCGCCCGCATCGAAGCAGGGGAGGGCAATGACTACGCCTTCACCGTGCGCGTGCTCGACCGCGTGACCGCGCCCGCCTGAACGTCCCTGACCCTGCGACAGCAATGGACGCGCCCCTAAGCGGCGCCTAGCCTCCCGCAAAAATTCGGGAGGATCACCCATGCAGTTCGACGTCTTCGCCTCCGGCCTCGGCTTTCCCGAAGGCCCGGTTGTCATGGCCGATGGTTCGGTCATCATCGTGGAGATCCAGCGCGGCTGCATCACGCGCCTCTGGGGCAATGGCAGGAAGGAAGTCATCGCCACGCCCGGCGGCGGCCCCAACGGCCTCGCCATCGGCCCGGACGGCGCGCTCTATTGCTGCAACAATGGCGGCTTCGAATATCACGAGGTCGGCGGCCTCACGATCCCCGGCAATTGCCCGCCCGACTATTCCGGCGGCCGTATCGAACGCATCGACCTCTCCACCGGCAAGGTCGAGCGCCTCTATGAGGACGTCGGCGGCAACAAGCTGCGCGGCCCCAACGACATCGTCTTCGACACCTCCGGTGGCTTCTACTTCACCGACCTCGGCAAGGGCTTCTCCCGCACCCGCGATCATGGCGGCGTCTATTATGCCAAGCCCGACGGCTCCTTCATCAAGGAAGTCGACTATCACCATATCTCACCGAACGGCTGCGGCCTCTCACCGGACGGAAAGACGCTCTACTTCGCCGACACGATGACCGCCCGTCTCTGGGCCTTCGCGCTCACTGGCCCCGGCGAATATAAGCCGCACAAGCCGCCTTTCCTGCGCGGGCGCGTGGTGACGGGGCAGACGGAGCTTTGCTATTTCGACAGCCTTGCGGTGGCCGCCTCCGGAAACGTCTGTGTGGCAACAATCCTGAAAAATGGCGGCTATGGCGGCATCACCACCATCACGCCGGACGGCCACTCCACCTTCACCGAAATTCCCGACCCCTTCGTCACCAACATCGCCTTCGGCGGCGCCGAGATGAAGGACGCCTACATCTGCGCCTCCGGCACCGGCCAGCTGATCAGGACCAGATGGCCGGAAGCAGGGCTGAGGCTGAACTACAACGCCTAGGGCTCAGGGCGCGACGCATCTGCCGCCGAGCTGGCGGTAGGGGCGGGCGCACTGCCATCCGTCCCCGGATGAATTGAGGTGGGCGAATTCCGGCAGCACAACCTTCACGCAGGCCGTGGATGTCGCGGCATATCCCCGGTCGCAGGCCCAGCCGGGGCCGGATGAGCTGTCGGTGATATAGGCATTCCTGGGCAGGGCGATCTTGGCGCAGGCCCCGCGATCCGGCCGGTAGCCGCGCTCGCAGGCCCAGCCGCTGCCATAACTGGAATAGGTCAGGTAGCCATTGGCCGGCACCTTGATGGCGGCGCAGCTGTTGCCGTCGCGGGCATATCCGCGGTCGCACTGCCAGCGCGTGCCGGACGCATCGAGATAGGCATTTTCCGGAACATTGACCTTGACGCAGATGTCGCCCGACCGGTCATACCCGTAATTGCATTCCCAGCCAGCGCCATAGACGGCGCCTGTCAGGAAGGCATTCTCGGGCAGCGCAACCGCGTGACAGGCGCCACTGGCTTCGCGGTAGCCCTTGTCGCAGCTCCAGCCGCTGCCATACGCTTTTGCAACCGAGTTCGGCGGCGATCCGCTGCCGGAAACCTGTGTCTGGGTTTGTGCCAGTGCCGGCAATCCGCAGATCAGGACGCAGGCGGCCACGAGGGCGGCGAGGCGCAGGGGAATGTGAAACATCGGCTAGTCCTTTTCCGGGCGGTCTTGCGGCTCAGACGGAATATCGGTGCCGGGCAGTTCATCCGTTTCCGGATCAATCAGGTCGTCATCGGCGGGCGCGGCGCGCAGCCTGCCATAGTGCATGGTCCGGGGCGGTGAGGGCTTGCCATACTGGCGTGACGGCGGCCCACCCGTGCCGGACTTCTTTCTGGGCATCCGGGCGCGCTTTCCTGACCTGAGGACGCGGCGTCCTCCCAGATCAGGTGAGCCCTGCGTCGGCATAAAGCAAGCTGTTGAAAATATTTATATTTTTTGCCCGGCAAAAACCGTATCGAAACAAGGTGCGCCGTGTGCCCGGCTGCGTTCCGGCCGGCCTAGTCCGCCCGGGAAGCGCTGGCCGCGGCGATACACTCGACCTCCACCAACGCCCCGAACGGCAAGGCGCTCACCGCAATCGCTGTGCGCGCAGGCGGGGCTGTGCCGGTGAAATACTCCGCATACACCTCATTCATCGGGCCATACTGCTCGATGTCGGTCATGAACACCGTGCATTTCAGAAGGTCCGCCATCGTGCTACCCGCCTTCTCGATGTTCGCCTTCACCGCATCCATCGCCTGCCGCGTCGCTTGCCTGACATCGCCCGTCTCACTGCGCCCGATCACACCGGCAAGATAGATCGTATCCCCCTGCCGCACCGCCGCGCTGTATAGATGATTGCCCGGCACCAGCACCGTCTTGGCTGCCGGCGCCGCCGCAACCGGCGCCTCCGTCACAGAAACACACCCGCCGAGGAAAGCCGCGCTGATTGCGGCAACAGGAACTGAGAATCTCATAGCCGTCCCTCACTCCTCAAACACAATTTCCGGCGGCGCCTTCGTCACCAACTCGTCCAGCGCAATCGCAACACTCCGCGCCAGCCGCAGGAAAACGTCCGCAGGCGGACCACCGGCCATCGCTGCCGGCGTGCCCGCGTCGCCGCCTTCGCGGATCGCCTGCAGCATCGGAATTTCTGCCAGCAGCGGCAGGCCGAGCGCAGCGGCCATCTTCCGCCCGCCGCCTTCGCCCATCAGGTAATTGCGGTTGCCCGCGGCGTCCTCGAACCAGCTCATCGTCTCCACGATGCCGATCACCGGCACATGCGTCTTGGCAAACATTGCCGCCCCGCGCCGCACATCCGCCAGCGCCACTTCCTGCGGCGTCGTCACGATTAGCGCCGCCGTCACCGGCACCTTCTGCGCAATCGCCAGCTGCGCATCGCCCGTGCCCGGCGGCGTGTCGATGATCAGCAGGTCCAGCGGGTCCTCCCGTGTGCCCCATTCGGCATCGTTCAGCAGCTGCGTGATCGCCGACATCACGATCGGCCCGCGCCAGATCATCGGCGCATCCGGGTCAGACAGGTATCCGATCGACAGCGTCTTCATCCCGTGCGCCTCGACCGGCACCAGCTTCTTTGCCGGCGAGGTGCCCGGCTCTGCGCCCACCGTGCCCAGCATGGTCGGGATGGAGGGTCCATAGATGTCCGCATCGAGCAGGCCGACCTTCATGCCCGCCTTCGCCATCGCGGCGGCGAGGTTCACGGCGACCGTCGATTTGCCGACCCCGCCCTTGGCGCTGGCCACCACGAGGATGCGCGCGATGCCGGGGATGGGTTTCAGGCTCGCTGCAGGGGCCACGCTGCCCTGGCTCAGCGCCTCGTCAGACAGCCGGGCGCCCTTGGTCACGCGGCGCGGGGAAGGGGTAAGCGGCAGGGTCTGCTTGCCATGCGCATGTGCATGGTCGCGCTCATGGTCATGCGTTCGTGGGGAGCTCGCCTGCCGCTCCGCCGTCACCACGCTGCGCACGGCGGTAATGCCCGGAATGCGCGCGGCATAGTTCTCCGCCTCGATCCGGCGCGGCTCCGCCGCCTCCGGTCCGCCCGCCTCCACCCGGATGACCAGGAGGGCCCGCCCGTCATCGTCCACGGTCACGGCTTCCAGCCAGTCCGCATTGCCGAGCGCCTCGCGCACGGCCGCCGCCAGCTTTTCGCGTGTCTTCTGCTTTGACCCAAACATTGTCGTGCCGGCCCGGTCCTTAACTGCATTTAGTCCGCCGCCTACTCGCGCCGGGGGTGAAACTGCAAGCTTCTGGTGACGAAGTTGCGTCATTTTCGCCGCTTCTGCGCGCCGATTCAGGGTGCACACCTCACCAGAGGCCCTATATAGGCCCCAACCGAAGAATTCAGGAGGCGTCATTGCCCTGGGATGACAAGAGTAAAGGTTCCGGCCCTTGGGGCGGGGGCGGTTCAGGCGGCGGCAACGGCGGCGGGGGTGAGGGCGGATCGCCCTGGAACCGGCCGTCCGGCGGCGGCAGCGGCGGCTCCGGCGGGGGCGGCGGCAAGGACAATCCCGACCTCGAAGAACAGATGCGCCGGATGCAGGAACGGTTCCGCCAGCGCCGCAAGGGCAGCGGCGGGGGCGGTGGCGGCGGACGCCGCCGCGGCGGCGGTCAGATGCCGAACATTGGCCCGCTCGGTCTGATGGTCATTGCCGGCGTCGTGATCCTGTCCTGGCTCTCCACCAGCGTCGTGGTCGTGGACCCGACCCAGCAGGCGGCCGTGTTCCGCTTCGGCAAATGGCAGACGAATTTCGGCCCCGGCCTGCACTTCCACCTGCCGGCCCCGATCGAGAACCACGTCCTCATCCCGGTGGAACGCCGGAACGAGACGCGCCTCGGCTCGACGGCCAGCGAAAGCCTGATGCTGACGCAGGACGAGAACATCGTCGACATCCAGTTCTCAGTGTTCTGGAAAGTCGATACCGCGAACCCGGAACGCTACCTCCTCTTCGTGCGCGAGCCTTCCTCCGCCGTCGAACAGGTTGCCGAATCGGTGATGCGCGAAGTCGTCGGCAAGACGCGCCTTCAGAACATCATCACCACCGAACGGGATGTCGTGCAGCAATCGGTCGCCGCACAGATGCAGGCCCTGCTCAACGAGTATAATGCCGGTGTCGAAATCCTCTCGGTCCAGATCGACAAGTCCGATCCACCCCAGCCGGTGATCGAGGCGTTCAACGATGTGAACGTCGCCGAACAGGACGCTGAAACCCTCACCAACCAGGCCACGCAGTTCGCCAACCAGACGGTTCCGCAGGCCCGCGGTACGGCCTCGCGCCTGCAACAGGAATCGGAAGCCTACCGCGACCGCGTCATTGCCGACGCCAGCGGTGAGGCTGCCCGCTTCGACCAGATCTACGAGGAATACCGCAAGGCCCCGCGCGTCACGCGCGAGCGCATGTACCTCGAGACGATGGAACGGGTGCTTGAGCGGTCGGACAAGCTGATCCTCGATCAGAAGTCCGGCGCCGTGCCCTACCTGCCGCTGGAGCGTAACCGCCCGGCACCTACGACCACGGGAGACCGCTGATGCGCGCGCTTGGATGGCTTATCCTGATCCTGTCAGTCCTGGCACTGATCATCGCTTCGAACGTCTTCTTCATCGTGCGCCAGTCGCAGCAGGCCATCGTCCTGCAGGTTGGCCGCCCGATCCAGCTGATCAACGCCCCCGGCAAGGATGAGGCGGGTCTGCACATGAAGATCCCGATCATCCAGCAGGTCGAAATCATCGACAAGCGCAATCTCGGCCTCGACGTCGAAGGCATCCAGGTGATCGCCTCCGACCAGCGCCGCCTGCAGGTCGATGCGTTCGTCCGTTGGCGGATCAACGATCCGCTGCGCTACTACCAGCGTTTCCGCACGGAAGCCTCGGCCGAGTCGCAGCTCGAACGCATCACCACCTCCGCCATCCGCGAAGTGCTGGGCGATGTGCCCGTGCCGGAAATCGTCTCCGGCCAGCGCGCCCAGCTGATGAACCGCATCCGTACAAGCGTGAATGCCGGCCTCGCCACGGACGGCATCGACATCATCGATGTCCGCATCCGTCAGGCCGACCTTCCCTCGGAAGTCGCCGAAGGCGTCTACAACCGCATGCGCACCGCCCGTCTGCAGGAAGCCCAGCGCATCCGTTCGGAAGGGGAGGAGCGTGCCCGCCTCATCCGCGCACAGGCGGAACGTGAAAAGACAGTCATCGAGGCCCAGGCCCGCGAACTGGCAGAGAAGGTCCGCGGTGAAGGCGATGCCAAGGCCACGGAAATCTACGCCTCGGCCTATAACAAGGATCCGGAATTCTTCCGCTTCCAGCGCGCCCTGATCGCCTGCGAAACCGCCATCAAGACGGGTACACAAGTCATCGTCGGCCCGAACGAGCTGGGCATCTGTGACCAGTTCTTCGACAGCGCCCGCGCCGCCGGCGGGCCCCGCTAAACGGCGGCGCCGGTGAGCGGGTGGACGATCCTGCTTGCCGGCGCCGGCCTCTGGCTTCTGGTCGAAGGCGCGCTCGTCGCCCTCGCGCCGGATACGGTCCGGCGCATCACAAGGCTGATCTCTGAAACCCCGCCGCGCGAGCTGATCCTCTTTGGTCTGGGCGCCGCTGCCCTCGGCGCGCTCCTGCTGACGATTGCAGTCAACGCCGCGTGAGGCGGTTGCGCTCGGCCCGCAAAGCGCCATAGTCAGGCGGCAATCGGACCTTACGAGAATCCGAAGCCGTCCCGGAGCCTGACCTGACATGAACCGCACCGCCGCCCTGGCGATCCTGATCCTTGCCCTTCCGGCCACAGGCCTGCCTGCACTTGCCCAGGGGCAGGGCAGCCTGTCGAAACCTCCGGCTACGGTCGACATGAAAGCCGCCCCGGCCAGCTTCGCGGGCCTCTCCAAGCGCCTGATGCCGGCGGTCGTGAACATCTCCACCGAACAGGTCATCGCCTCGCGCATGCCGACCTTCCCGGAGGGCTCGCCGGCCGAACGCTTCAACGAATATTTCGGCCGCGACGGCGACGGCTTCCAGCGCCAGGGCTCGCTCGGCTCCGGCTTCGTCATCAGTGCCGATGGCTATATCGTCACCAACAACCATGTCATCGAGCAGGCCGACACGATCACCATCACCTTCTCAGATGGCCGCGAGTTGCAGGCGACCCTCGTCGGACGCGACCGCGACACGGATATCGCCGTGCTGAAAGTCTCCTCGCGCACGCCGCTGCCCTTCGTCGAGTTTGCCGACAGCGACAAGGCGGAAGTCGGCGACTGGGTGATCGCCATCGGCAACCCGCTCGGCTTTGGCGGCTCGGTCTCCGCCGGCATCATCTCGGCCACGCAGCGCGACCTGAACACCGGCCGGTCCGACAATTTCATCCAGACAGACGCTGCCATCAACCAGGGCAATTCCGGCGGCCCGCTATTCAATCTTGCCGGCCAGGTCGTCGGCGTGAACACCGCCATCATTTCCCAGTCCGGCGGCTCCATCGGCCTCGGCTTCTCGGTCCCGTCCAACACAGTGAAGCGCATCTCGCAGACGCTGATCAAGGATGGCCGCGTGCGCCGGCCCTGGCTCGGTGTTAACGCGCAGGATGCCGACGCCGCCCTCATCAAGGCCTACCGCGCCAAGGGCACCAGCGGGGTCATCATTACACGGATCACCCCGGACAGCCCCGCCGAAAAGGCCAAGCTCGAAGTCGGCGACCTGATCCTCACCATTGACGGCCGCGCCGTCGTCAGCGTGCGCGAGATGACGCGCATGCTGTCCGACAAGGCCATCGGCAAACCGGTCACCCTTTCTATCTCCCGAGACGGACGCACGCGCGATATCACCGCCACGCTCGCCGAGCTGAAAGATGACGCCGACACGCCTGCCAAAGCCGCCCCGGACACGGCTGCAAATTCCAACGACCTCGGCGCCGAGCTTGCTCCCATCGACGATGATGTCCGCCGCCGCTACTCGATCACCAAGGACATTTCCGGCGTCGTCGTCACCTCTGTCAGCTCGCGCGGGCGCGCCTATAACAAGCTGCGCCGCGGCGATGTCATCGTGGAAATCAACTTCCAGTCCGTCACCACGGTCACAGACGCCCTCGCCAAAGTCAAAACCGGTCTCGCTAACCCCGCCCAGCCGATCCTCATCCGCGTCAAACGCCGCGGCGAAACCGGCGCCTGGTTCGACCAGTTCGTCTCGATCGAAGTCACGAAATAGCAAGCCTGCCGGTCCTCTCATCCCGGCGAACGCCGTGACCCAGAGCGGTAAACTCAAACCCTGAGAAGCTCATCCTGAGCGACGTCGAAGGATAGAGCGGGCTCCCTGACGTTTCAGCGCATCCCCATCCTTCGACTTCGCTCAGGATGATCTCCGCAAGGAACGCCTCCTGCCGCACGCTCCACAAGCCCCCACCCCATCTTGACTCCCCACCCGCATTTCGACATTCGTTGAAATATGGAATCACAAGCCGCCATCGCCCGCCTCTCGGCGCTCGCCCAGCCCGGCCGTCTCGCCGTCTTCCGCCTGCTGGTGCGCGCAGGCCCCGAAGGCGTCGCCGCCGGCGACATTGCCGCGAAGAGACGCACCGCGCCCAACACACTCTCGGCGCAGCTCGCCGTCCTCGTCCATGCCGGCCTCATCTCCGGCACGCGCGAAGGCCGCTCCATCCGCTACGCCGCCCACCCCGAAGCCATCCGCGATCTCATCCTTTATTTGATGGACGATTGCTGCGGCGGCCACCCGGAAATCTGCGCGCCCGTGCAGGAAGCCGCCCGCGCCGCCTGCTGCGCGCCCAAAAAGACAAAATCCCGCAAGTCCGCCCGCCCATGAGCCTCTTCGAAAAATACCTCTCCCTCTGGGTCGCGCTCGCGATCCTCGCCGGCATCGCTCTCGGCCAGCTGTTCCCGTCCGCCTTCAGTGCGCTCGCCGCGTTCGAATACGCGAATGTCAATTTCGCCGTTGCCATCCTGATCTGGGCGATGGTCTGGCCGATGATGATCGGCGTCGAATTTTCCGGCCTGAAGAACGCCTTCGCCCGCCCCAAGGGATTGATCATTACACTGACGGTCAACTGGCTGATCAAGCCGTTCACGATGGCCGCGCTCGGCGTCCTGTTCTTCAACCATGTCTTCGCGGGCCTCATTCCGCCGGAGGATGCGAAGTCCTATATTGCCGGCCTCATCCTGCTGGGCGCGGCGCCCTGCACCGCAATGGTCTTCGTCTGGTCGCAGCTGACGAAGGGCGACCCCGCCTACACGCTCGCTCAGGTCGGCGTGAATGATGCCATCATGGTTTTCGCCTTCGCACCCATCGTTGCGCTCCTGCTCGGCATCACGGGCATCACCGTGCCCTGGGAAACGCTGCTGCTCTCGGTCGGCCTTTATGTTGTGATCCCGCTCATCGCCGGCATCGCCATGCGCCGCCATCTCATCCGCAAGGGCGGGGCAGGGGCGGTCGACGCCTTCATGGCGCGCCTGAAGCCCGCTTCCATCCTCGGCCTCCTCGCCACGGTCGTTCTCCTCTTCGGCTTCCAGGGGGGCGTCATCCTCGCCCAGCCGCTGGTCATCGCGCTGATCGCCGTGCCGATCCTGATCCAGTCCTACGGCATCTTTGCTGCTGCCTATGCGGCTGCCTTCGCCTGGAAAGTGCCCCACCGCGTTGCTGCGCCCTGCGCGCTGATCGGCACGTCCAACTTCTTCGAACTCGCCGTCGCCGTCGCGATCAGCCTCTTCGGCCTCAGCTCCGGCGCTGCACTTGCCACCGTGGTCGGCGTGCTTGTCGAAGTGCCGGTCATGCTCTCCCTCGTCGCCTTCGCCAACCGCACCCGCGCAAAGTTCGCCCCTTTCGAAAAGGAACCGGCATGAAGCTCCTCTTCCTCTGTGTCGCCAATTCCGCCCGCAGCCAGATGGCCGAAGGCCTCGCCCGCCACCTGCTCGGCCTCGGCGCCGAAGTGATGAGCGCCGGCTCTGCGCCCACCAGGCCCAACCCCTATGCCATCGAAGCCATGGCCGAGCGCGGCATCGACATTACCGGCCACACGTCCAAATCCTTCGACTCTCTGGACGCCACCGCCTTCGATTACGTCATCACCCTCTGCGCCGAGGAAATCTGCCCCTGGCTGCCCGGCAAGACCCAGCGCCTGCACTGGCCGACCGACGATCCCGCCAGCTCCGACCCTGCCCTCACGCCGGAAGACTTCCGCCGCCGCTTCGCCCGCGCTCGCGACGAGATCGAAGCCCGCATCCGCGCTTTTGCAGCCGAGTCGGGAATGGGTGTAAGCTGAGCCATGCTCACCTATTCGGTCACCGCCCACCGCATCGACGCACATGGTAGCGAGGCGCGGTGCAAAGAGGCGCAGCTTGTGATCGACACAGACCTTGCCGGCCGGCCTGACGCGTTTAATCCGGCCGAGCTGTTCCTCGCCTCGATTGCCGCCTGTATCCTGAAAGGGATTGAACGCGTGGCCCCGCTCCTGCAATTCAGCTTTGAGGGCGCGGAAGTGCGTCTGACCGGCACGCGCCAGGACGCGCCCCCGAAAATGGTCTCGGTCGTCTATGAAATTATCGTCGACACGGCCGAATCCGATGCGCGGCTCGAGCTCCTGCACAAGAACATTCGAAAGTACGGAACCATCTCGAATACGGTGGCCGAAGCCACCCGCCTGACCGGCACAATCCGCCGGAAATGAGCCCGGAAGGCCTTTCCGCAGCGGTAATCCGGGGCGGGCCCCCCTCAGAATCCTGCCGATCCATGCCGAATAGGCTCGCCAAGCGCGGCAACGCGCGCTAGGAGGGGCCAAATTGTGACACCCAGCGGGCTGAGAGACACCACCATGATCCATCCTTCGCTCATCGCCATTGCCGCCACCGTGCTTGTGTTCGGCATCCTGAACCTCATCGAGTTCAAACGCCTCGACTAGTCTTTCCGGGGCAGACCTCATGCCGGATCCTGTCCTGATTGCATCACTGGTTGGCGGGCTCCTGCTGCTGTTCCTCGGCGGCGACCTGCTCGTGCGCGGCGCCGTGCGAACCGGCCGGGCCATGGGCGCCTCGCCCCTCATCGCCGGCATTTTCATCGTCGCCCTCGGCACCTCGCTGCCGGAGATTATCGTCTCCGTGAACGCCGCCTTCACCGGCAGTCCCGGCCTTGCGGTCGGCAACATTGTCGGCTCCAGCATCGCTAACATCTTCTTCGTGCTGGCGGTTCCGGCCCTGATCTTCCCGTTCGCCGCCGGCGGGCCGGGCAGGGGCCGCGCCCTCTTCGCCATGCTGCTCGCCACCGCGCTGTGGATCGGCATGACCGCGATCATGCCGCTCACCCCGCTGATGGGCTTCTGCTTCCTCCTCGTGCTGATCGGCTATACCGGCCTCAGCCTGTTCTCTGCCGCCCGCGCCGAGGCTGCCGGTGAGCCGACCGGCGTGCGCGAACATGGCGGCTCCGGCCCGCCGCTCTGGCGGGCGCTGATCTACGTTCCGCTCGGCACAGCGGCCCTCGTCTACGCCTCCGAACTGGTCGTCACCGGCGCGGACGGCGTCGCGCGCAGCCTGCGCATCCCGGAAGAATATATCGGCCTCACCCTGCTCGCCGTCGGCACCTCGCTGCCGGAACTCGGCGCCTCCATCGCCGCTGCCTTCCGCCAGCGCGGCGACGTGCTGGTCGGCAACATCCTCGGCTCCAACACGATCAACATCCTCGGCGCGGGCGGCCTCATCGCCTTCGCCGGCCCGATCGAGCTGGCGCGTCTCTTCCATGCCTATGACCATTGGGTGATGGGTCTCTCGGCGCTCGTCATCGCCATCCTCATCCTCACCCGCGCCCGCATCGGCCGGCTCACCGCGCTGCTGCTACTGCTGCTCTACGCCGCCTATATCTACGGCCTCGTCAATGGCGTCAGCCTGCTTGGCCTCTACCAGGTCATCCGCGGATGATGCCCGGGGGCGCGCTCGTCACCGGCGCTGGTGCACGCCTTGGGCGCGCGATGGCCGAAGCCCTCGGCGCAGACGGCTGGGCCGTCGCGGTCCATTATCGCGGCTCGAAGACCGGCGCGGAAGAAACCGCCGCCACCATCCGCAAGTCCGGCGCCCGCGCTGAACTTCTCGCTGCCGATCTTGCAGACGAAGCCGCCCGTGCGCATCTTGTCGCGGACGCCGCCCGCCTCCTTGGCCGCCCGGTCACACTGCTCGTCAACTCCGCCTCCACCTTCGCCGATGATACGGCCACGGATCATTCCCGCGCCGACTGGGACCATCATATGGAGCCCAACCTGCGCGCGCCGATCCATCTTGCCCAGCAATTTGCAAAAGAGCTGCCCGCCGGCGCGAAAGGCCTTGTGGTCAACATCATCGACCAGCGCGTCTGGAAGCTCACCCCGCAATTCTTCACCTACACGCTGTCCAAGGCCGCGCTCTGGCAGGCGACCCAGACCCTCGCCCAGGCGCTTGCTCCGCATATCCGCGTCAATGCCATCGGCCCCGGCCCTACGCTGCAGAGCATCCATCAGTCCCCGGAAGAATTTGCTGCCGAGCAGGCCGCCACGCTGACCGGGGAAGGGGCAAGCCCCGAAGAGATCGTCCGCGCCCTGCGCTACCTCATCTCCGCCACCAGCGTCACCGGCCAGATGATTGCCGTCGATGGCGGCCAGCACCTGATGTGGCAGACCCCCGACACCCAGCTGTGATCTCCTGATGAACTTCTCTTCCGACACGTCCGCCCCGGCCCATCCTGCCGTCCTCGAAGCGCTGCTGAAGGCGAACACCGGCGCCGCCTCCAGCTACGGCGCCGACAAGGTCACCCAGCGTCTACGCGCCCGGCTTGCAGAGGTTTTCGAGACTGACGAGTTCGACTTCTGGCTCGTCGCCTCCGGCACAGCTGCCAACGCGCTCGCGCTCGCCTGTTTCTGCCCGCCCACCAGTTCCATCATCTGCCACCGCGAAGCGCACATCCAGATGGACGAGCGCGGCGCCCCGGAATTCTTCACCGGCGGCGGCAAGCTCCACCTGATGGACGGCGAAGGCGCAAAGATCGACTTTGATCCGCTCAAGGATTATCTCGACGAATTCGATCCCCGCAACGTGCACGCCACGCCGCCTGCCGTCCTGTCGCTGACCAATCTCACCGAATGCGGCCGCGCCTACACGCCCGCCGAAATCGCCCGGCTTGCCCAGCGCGCAAAATATGCCAGCCTCGCGGTGCATCTCGACGGCGCCCGCCTCGGCAACGCCCTCGTGCATACCGGCGCCACGCCCGCCGAGATGACCTGGAAAGCCGGCGTCGACGTGCTCACCCTCGGCCTCACCAAGACCGGCGCCATCGGCTGCGAGATCATTCTCCTGTTCGGCGGGGCGAAATCGAAGGGCAGGGAGTTGCAGGCCCGCGCGAAGCGCGCCGGCCATATGCCCGCCAAGATGCGCTTCCTCGCTGCGCAGGCTGAAGCCATGCTGACGGATGGCCTCTGGCTCAAACTCGCCGCCCATGCCAACGCCATGGCACAGAAAGCCGCCGCCGCCTTCATCGAGGATGGCCACGATCTCGCCTGGCCGGTCGAAGGCAACGAAATCTTCGTCACGCTTGACGAGCAGGCCTTCAACGACCTGCAGGAAGACGGCGCCCAGTTCTATGAATGGCCGGGTGGTTCCCACCGCTTCGTCTGTTCCTGGGCCACCACCCAGAAGGACATCGACGACCTCACCGCGTCCCTCAGCCGTCCGATGCGGCGCTGAACTGCGGCGGGATAAATAGGACCAGAAGGCCAATAAGCCGGGTTCTGTTCGCCCCTTTCGGGGTCTGGCAGCCATTCCTCTGGGACACTCATTGCTGAGTGCCTCACGCGACACACCCGGGGCACGGGCATAAGACGGCCCATATGTGCCCCCTACTTGGTCTTGCTCCGGGCGGGGTTTGCCGTGCCGGTCCTGTTGCCAGTCCCGCGGTGGGCTCTTACCCCACCCTTTCACCCTTACCCTCCTTCGCCGAAGCTCCGGAGGGCGGTTTGCTTTCTGTGGCACTTTCCCTCGGCTCGCGCCGGGCGGCCGTTAGCCGTCGCCCTGTCTTCCTGGAGCCCGGACTTTCCTCCAGCATGGGGTTACCCCCATACCAGCGGCTGCCCGGCCTTCTGGTCCTGCGCGCCATATAGCCCCTCCCACCCCCCGGCGAAAGGGCAGGGCGGAGAAACCTGTAAAAAGCTGGAATCGCCTGTAACGGTCGGCAAGCCCGTAGGGTGCATTAAGGCCAAAGGCCGCAATGCACCGCCCCAAACCCCACCTTTCCCTTCCTTCGTCACCCTCGATGGCCGCAGGCCATCTGAGGGCCCATCTCCTGTCCCATCCCCGTCGCATAGCGGTGAGAGCACAGGAGCTGGGCCCTCAGACCGTCTGCGACGGTCGAGGGTGACGATGGAATGGAGAGGTCAAAATCAGGGACTTACGCATCAGCAGATCAGGCCAAACGCCAAAAATCCCCATACGGATCAACGCCCGGAAAGAAAAATCAGAAAACTTGCGCTACACCCCCACCACCGGGGTTACACTCCGCGCATGACCCCGATGCGTGCCCTCCGAGCCAACCCGCACTTCGCGCACCTTTTCGAGCGCGTTCACCCGCTCTGCTGGCCCATCCTCTGGTGGAGCCTCAACCGCCTGCTCGACTGGTACGAAAGCTCGGGCTACGAGGAAGTGCTCTACGAAACCAACTGTTGGGGCTTCATCCGCATCGCCTATTGCGGCGACCGGAAACCCGATCCCTCAGCCTGCAGACCATATGTTCTTGAACGGCCACGCTGGGATGACGCCTGCTGGGCAACCAACGTGCCCGTATGCATCCTCACTACCACAACGCTAAGGCTCGATCCCAATCCTCCCATGCGTAGCGGGGGAGGTGGCGGCCTGCGAAGCCTTCGGCGTAGCAGGCAGACGGAGGGGGCCTCTGCCCTCACCCCGCACAACACCTCCTAGATAAATCCGCGCATCCCCGCGAAGGCGGGGATCTCAGGCCGCTCTCGTGCCTGACCCGGTCCCCGCCTTCGCGGGGATAACCGGGGAAAATGGAAAGCTCAGTTCAAGCCAACCGGCCGGGAACCCCCGCGTCCGGGCGCACCCGCATGCGTCCACCTTAACACACCGCCCATTTGCCTTCGCCCCGCATCATGCCAAGCTCTGCGATGATGATGGATTGGCGCAGCGACCTTCTTCTTCCCGCCCGGCGCGCGGTGATCCGGCTCTTCCGGCCGGACGTGCGTATCGTGACCGGCGGCATTGCCTTCTACGCCCTGTTCTCGATCTTCCCGCTGATCTACCTGACGCTCACCCTGCTGACCGTCTTCCTGCCGCCCGACCTTGCCAAACAGCTCGCCACACCGATCAGCAATTTCTTCAGCCAGAACGTTGAACCGCTCACCGGGGGCGAAGTCGAGACCATCCGCGAGATGACCCCCGCCGGGCTCAGCCTGCGCGCCATCGGCGCCCTCATCCTTGTTCTGATCACGGCCACCTCCGGCGCCAAGGCCGCAATCACCGGTATCCGCATGATCGCCGGCACCGAAGGACGCACCCGCTTCGCGCGCTTCCAGGGTGTCTCGCTGCTGCTTACGGGCGCGCTTGTGCTGATGGTCTGGCTGCTTGGCGCCTTGCAGCTGACGGTGACGATCGTCTCCTCGAACACCGGCGACGAGCTTGGCCGGTTTGCCGGCACGATCGCCACGCTTGCCGATTCGCTCTGGATCTCGAAAGCCATAGCCGGTTTTGCGATCTTCTACCTGATCCTCGTGCTCAGCCTGCGCGGCCAGATACAGCGCGGCACGCGCGCCATCGCGGCCGGCGCGGCGGCGGGAACAGTGGCCTTCATCTTCGTCACCTTCCTGTTCCAGCTCTACCTGAATTATTCCGTACTCGGAACGCTTTACGGCGCGCTCGCCTCGCTCATCCTCGGTTTCGTCTGGCTGTCGGCTTCTGTCATGTCCCTGCTGCTCGGCGCCGCGCTTGCCACCGAATGGGCTCAGGCCTGGGGCGAAGAGGGCGCCGACGCGTAGAGCGCCGCAATCTGAGACAGCCGCCGCAAGGTCCGCGCATCCGCCATCCCCGTGATCGCATCCGGCAGCCAGCGCCGCTGGAAGGCCCGGATCGCGGCGGGCACATCGGCGATGTCATAGCCGATCGCGGCGAGTTGCCGGTTCACGCCGCCCGGATCGCCGCCCATCCAGACGCAGCCTGCGCCTGCTTCTTCTGCAGGCCAGAAGCCAAGCCCCGCCTCTGCCAGCCGGGGCCAGGGGAAATGCTCGCCCGGATCAATCTTGCGTTGCGGCGCGATATCCGAATGGCCAACGATGCGCGATTGCGGAATGCCGTGATGCGCCACGATCTCGCGCGAAAGCGCGATCACCGCCGCAATCTGCGCGTCCGGAAACGGCGGCAGCCCGCCGCCGGGCAGGGGAAAGTCATGCCCGCCATTGACGATCTCGATGCCGACAGAACGGGAGTTGAGATCGCTGTCGCCCTGCCAGCTGGACACGCCCGCATGCCAGGCCCGCCGGTTCTCCGGCACCAGCCGCGTGATGCGCCCGTCTTCCCAGACAAGGTAATGCGCCGAAACTTTCGCCTCCGCATCGATCAGCCGCCGGAGCGCCGCCTCACCGGACTCCATGCCCGTATAATGCAGCACCAGCATGTCCACGGCGAACTTTCGCTCGTCATGGTTGGGGCTCGGCACGTCCTCGATCTGCATCACGAATCTCCGGTCGCCATCTTCTTCGCCAGCGGCGCGTCTGGCAGCACGGTATTCGGCCTGATCGCAATGAGGAAGACCCCGGCCAGCGAGATCGCCCCGCCGATCACCAGTTTCCAGGTGAAGGGCTCGTTCAGAAGCGTCACACCGAACAGCACGCCCCAGAGCGGCGTCATCAGGGTCAGCGGCGAGAGCAGCGAGACATCGTATTTCTTGACCAGCACATAGAAGGCCGAGTGCGCAAAGATCGACACGCCGAGAATGGCGAACAGGCTCGACAGCCACACTTCCCAGCCGCCGTGGATATAGCTCTCCACCTGTCCGGTCTCGAACAGGAAGGAGAAGGCAAACAGCGGCGCGAAGCTGAACAGCCCGACCCAGGCCTGCAGGTTCAGCGCCTTCATCGGCGGCATGCGTTTCATGATGATCCCGCCCACCGATCCGAGGAACGCCGCGATCACGATCAGCAGGAGGCCGAAGGAAAGGCTGAATGAGTCCGGATCAAACGCGATCACCACGACGCCCGCAAAGGCGAGCGCGATTCCCATGCCCCGCCGCCAGCGGATTTTCTCGCCGAGGAAAGCCATGCTCAGCAGCGTCGAAATCGGCACGCCGAGCTGGCCGGTCACCGCGGCGGCGGAGACTTCGGCATTGGCAAGGCCGATGAACAGGAGCGCAAAGTTCAGGCAGCCGATCAGCATCGCGATCAGGAACAGCGTGAACAGGTTCGGTGGCACGGGCCGCAGGAACGGGATCAGGAAGGCCGCCACGCCGAGGAAACGCACCGCTGCAAAGAACAGCGGCGGCACCTCGTGATCGGCAACGACCCAGCGGGTCATCACCAGGTTCACGCCCCAGAAGAAGCAGCACAGGACCAGAAGGCCGAAATCACGCGCAGACATGATTTCGGCCCTATCAGGCTTTCACTGCGCTTGGCAGGGGGGACGCGGGGTTATCCCTTCCCCAACCGGTTCACCGGTATGCGCAGGTAGACCTGCCCGTCCGATTCCGGCGGAGGAAGGGCGCCGGCGCGGATGTTGACCTGCAGCGAGGGCAGGATCAGGCGGGGCGCGGCCAGCGTCTTGTCGCGGGCTTCGCGCATGGCGACAAACTCTTCTTCGCTGACACCGTCATGCATGTGGATGTTCTTCGCGCGCTGCTCGGCAACGGTTGTTTCCCAGCGGATTTCCGTACGCCCTTCCGGCAGGTAGTCGTGACCGACGAGGATGCGAGTCTGCGGCGGCAGGGCGAGAATCTTCCGGATCGAGCGATAGAGTGCGCGTGCATCGCCGCCGGGAAAATCGGTCCGCGCGGTGCCATAGTCCGGCATGAACAGCGTGTCGCCGACGAAGGCCATGTCATCGATCAGATAAGTGACACAGGCGGCGGTATGCCCTGGCGTGTGCATCACGGTGATCTTCGTATTGCCGAGGGGGATCGACCCGCCATCGTCCAGCAGCACGTCGAACACTTTCCCGTCGGGGTGGTCCTCCACGGGGCCGAAGACCGGCAGGAAGGTCTTCTGGATCTGTGTGATGCCGGACCCGATCACGATCTTGCCGCCGGTCTCCCGGCGCAGGTAATCGGCCGCCGACAGGTGATCGGCATGGGCGTGGGTATCGAGGATCCAGGTGATCTTCAGGCCCTGCTCGCGCGCGAAAGCGAGCACGTCATCGGCCGACCGGCTGGTCAGCCGAGCCGGCGCGGGGTCGAAATCGAGCACGGGGTCGATGATCGCCGCATCGCGGGTTTCCGGGTCCCAGACGAGATAGGTGACGGTGTTGGTTGCGCCGTCAAAGAAGGCTTTGAGGTCGGCCATGGGGCAAGCTCCTGTTGTTGCTGACGATCATATATTAGCACTTGCTAAATTAGCAAGACCTAATATATAGGGTCCATGAAACAGATGATCCTTGACCCCGCCCAGTTCCGCGACCGTGCCGGTGAGGCTGCAAAGCTTCTCAAGGCCATGGCCAGTGAGCACCGCCTGATGATCCTCTGCCGCCTCGGCGGCGGGGAGCTGACGGTGAGCGACCTTCTCGCCGGAACAACCCTGTCGCAGTCCGCGCTGTCCCAGCACCTCGCTGTGCTGCGCGAAGACGGCCTCGTGGCCACACGCCGGGAAGGACAAAGCATCATCTACCGGATTGCGGACCCCGCTGCCGTCCGCGTGATTGAAACACTGGCAGACATCTTCTGCCCTGAGGAGTGAATGATGAGTACACTGACGAAAATCGACGCCGCGAGCGTTGAGGCCGGCTTGAAATCCGGCCGCTACCACCTGATCGATATCCGCGAGCCGGACGAGTACGCCCGCGAGCACATTCCGGGCGCCGTGTCGTTTCCCCTGTCGCGCGCCGCTGCGGCGGATGTGAAGCTGGAAGCGGGCCGCACGGCCGTGTTCCATTGCAAATCCGGTATGCGAACGGAGACAAACTGCGCGATGCTGGCCGAAAGGGTGGAGGGTGAGGCGCTCATTCTCGAAGGCGGCATCGAGGCCTGGAAAAAAGCCGGCCTGCCGGTCACGGCGAATGCCAAAGCACCCCTGCCGATGAACCGCCAGGTGCAGATCACGGCGGGCCTCCTGGTGCTGACAGGTGCTGTTGTGGGTACGTTCGTGCACCCGGCAGGCTACGCGCTCTCGGGCTTTGTCGGCGCGGGCCTTACTTTTGCGGGCATTTCCGGCTGGTGCGGCATGGCGAATGTGCTGGCCCTGATGCCCTGGAACCGGGTGAAAGCGGCCTGACATGATCGAGATCACGCTCCCCGTCATCGTCGCGGCGCTCGCCAGCGGGGCCGTGATCGGCCTCTTCCTCGGATTGTTCGGGGGCGGAGGATCCGTGCTTGCCGTGCCGCTGCTGCTCTATGCGGTGGGCGTCACTGATCCGCACCTTGCGATCGGCACGTCGGCGGCGGCCGTCGCCGCGATTGCCCTCGTGAACCTGCGCGGCCATAGCCGCGAAGGCCGCGTGAAGTGGCCTTGTGCGATGATGTTTGCGGGCGCGGGTATCGTCGGTTCCCTGATCGGGTCCTGGCTGGCGCTACGGGTTCCGGGTGACTGGCTGCTTTTTGCCTTTGCCTTCGCAATGGCGGCCATCGGCCTGTCTATGCTCCGTCCTGCGGCGGGGCAGGGCAATCCCGACATCCACATCACGCGGCAGATGATGACGCGCCTGGTGCCGCTTGGCTTGCTGACCGGACTCGCGGCCGGCTTCTTCGGCATCGGCGGCGGTTTCCTGATCGTGCCCGGCCTGATGCTGGCGACCGGCATGACGCTGTCGCATGCGGCAGCCTCCTCGCTGGTCTCGGTCGCCGTGTTCGGCTCGGCCACCGCGCTTAATTACGGCCTGCACGGCGAGGTCGACCTGCGCCTCACCAGCCTCCTGCTGCTCGGCGGTGCCATCGGCGGCCTGATCGGTATCCGGCTCGCCCGGATACTCGCGCCCCGCGTCCGCCTTGCCCGCATCGGCTTTGCTGTCCTGATTGTAACGGTTGCCGCCTATGTCGGGTGGAAAGCCGCCGCCGCGCTCGGATGGACGGGTTGAACGATGCGCAGTCACATCTGCGAAAGGTTGCTAAAATCTGTGAAAGAGGGCTGATATAGGCGGCAGGTGGGTAAACCGGCGGCCGGCACGGCACGCTGCATGGGAGAGGTCTGATGAGCCTGATCTGGTGGGTACTGCCGTCGATTTCCGGCGTTCTTGGCCTCATCCTGCTGTTTGCGGGATTCGGCAAGCTGGCTGGCCTCAAGCCCTTCGCCGGCGTCGCGCGCCTGGCCTTCGGATCGGGTTTCCTCGGTCTTGCCGGCGTGATCGCCTTTGCCGGCCTGAATATCCAGACCTACAAACGCCTTACCTATGAGCGCCCGGTAGCGACCGTGAAATTCACCGCCGTTTCAGACCAGGAAAACGCCTACCGCGCGGATGTGGTTTTCTCCGACGGCCAGACTTTCCTGCAGGCCGATGGCACGGCGCCCGTGTTCCGCGGCAACGAGTGGCAGATCGGCGCCAAGGTCATCAAGTTCAAACCGATGGCGAACATCCTCGGCTATGATTCGATTTACCGGCTGGAGCATATGCGCTCGCTGGACGCCCACCAGTTCTCGTCCGACGCGGTGACCGAAGGCAAGATCGACGGCATTAAGATCGTGCCGACCGAGCCCGGCATCGACATCAGCGACCTTGCCGCGAAATACGGCTCGCGCTTCGGCATCGACGCGGAATATGGCTCGGCCACCTACCAGCCGATGGGCGATGGATACGAGTTCGAAATCTCGATCACGCAGGACGCGCTGATTGCCCGCCCGACACCCGGGACACGGGAGAAAATTCAGGAACAGTCCTATCCGGGCTTCAAGCCGATCGGCGGATCGAAGAAATGAATCCTTGGGAGCGCTATGTCGTTCCGAACCTGATCGCCTGCGCCTGCTCGACGCGGCCGATCATGAAACAGCGCGCGAAAGTTGTTCCGCAGGCGGACGGTGTCGTGCTGGAACTCGGCTGCGGGTCGGGCACCAATTTCGCGATGTATGATGCCGCCCGGGTCGAGAAGCTCTATGCGCTCGAGCCTGCGCCCGGCATGATGGTGAAGGCAAAGCGCACCGCTGGCGAACTGGGCATCGGCAAGAGCATCGATTTCCTCGAGACCGGCGCCGAGGCCATCCCGCTTCCGGACAAGTCAGTCGACACCGCCGTCATCACATTCGTCCTGTGCACGATTCCCGATTGGAAAAGCGCGCTTGCCGAAACGCGGCGCGTGCTGAAGCCCGGCGGAAAAATCCTGTTCTCCGAACACGGCCTTGCCCCGGATGAGGGCGTGGCGAAATGGCAGCGCCGGATCGAGCCTGTCTGGAAGCCGCTCGCGGGCGGGTGCCATCTGACGCGCGACACCTGCGCCATGCTGCGCGAGGGCGGGTTTGAGCCAGAGAATGCCGAGACGATGTACCTGCCGAACACGCCGAAGATCGCCGGCTATGTCAGCTGGGGCGCGGCGCGCCTCGTGTGACACTGGTGCGGCGCCCGCCTTACCTGCTGTTCCTGAACGGTCCCCTGAGCCTTGCGCCGGGGCTCAGGCCGATTGATCCGGACACCTGGCTCGCGCCGGATACAGAGGCGCATGTGCTGGAGGAAAAGCGCCTGTTGATGCGCACGCGCCGCCCGGATGTGCTGGCGCTGGACCTCGCGGAACGCGAACTCGCGCCGGTGGCAGAACTGGTTCTGGGCGGGCAGGCGCCGGCGGCGGGCCGGTGGCTGTCGGTCCTTGAAGCGGCTGCGGCCACGGTGTCGGATGACATCTGTGTACTGATGAGGGACGCGGACGGCGTGTGGCGCCTGCGGGCGGCCAGCCTCTGCGCGCCGACTTTCTGGCGCCTGTCCGAGAAGATCGGTGAGCCGCTTTCCGGCCTGCACCATCCGGTTCCCGGCGCGAACCCCGGTATGGTGGGCCGCATCCACCGGATGTTCGATGCGCTTCGCCCGGGCCAGGTGCTCGAGCGTTTCAACTGGACAGTCCAGCCGGGCCCGGACCGCTTCACGCCGGACCAGGCGCCATTCAAGGCGAAAGCGGCAGAGCTGCCGGAGGAGGGCGCGCTGGAGGCGCTCTGGTTCCGGGTCGAGCGCCAGACCATCCGCAAGACGCAAAGCGGCGCGATGATTTTCACCATCCGCGTTGCCATCGATCCCCTGCGCGCGGCGCTGCCGGATGCAGCCCATGCCGAAGCCTTCCGCGTCGCCTGGGACGGGATCGATCCGGGTCTCGCAGACTATAAGGGCTGGCCGCATTATCAGCGCCTCGTCCGCGCGGCGCTGGCCGAGGCGGGAATCAGCGGCTAAAGCGGGGGCAGGAGGGCCGTTGATGCAATACTGGCTAGTGAAATCCGAACCCGATGCCTGGAGCTGGGACCAGCAGGTCGCCAAGGGCGCGGCCGGCGAGATATGGTCCGGCGTACGCAACTATACCGCCCGCAACAACATGCGCGCGATGAAGCTTGGCGACCGCGTGTTCTTCTATCACTCGAACGAGGGGCTGGCGGTGGTTGGCGTCTGCGAGGTGGCGGAACTGTCGAAGCCTGATCCGACCACGGATGATGTGCGCTGGGATTGCGTCACCCTACGTGCGCTAGCGCCCGTGCCAAAGCCGGTGACGCTGAAGGACATCAAGGCGAATCCGAAGCTTGCGGAGATGAGCCTCGTAACCTCCTTCCGTCTTTCCGTGCAGCCGGTGACGGCTGCGGAATGGAAAGAGGTGTGCCGCATGGGCGGGCTCGATCCGAAAACGCTTAAGGCGGTATAGCTGCTTCGTTACTCAGTAGTCTGACAGGGGCCATCAAAGAGGAAGCCCGTATCGATATAGGCGGGCACCACGCGCCCGTCCTGGGTCTGATAATTTGCCTCGGCCCATACTGCCAGATCGTCGATGCTGCCACCGATGCGGATCTTGCCTTCGCGTACCGGACCATCGCGACAGGCATAGACGAGATCAATCATTTCGCCATCGCGCGCCTGACTTGTGATTTCGCAAGATGCTCCGCGAGCGGCCATAGCAAGAAAATCCGCAGGCGTGCGGCGTTCCCATTTTGTGGCGCAGAACTCGGACTCGTTCTCCTCTACATATTCTCCGTCCAGCATAAGGGTCTCGAACACCAACCACCGGCCCGGCTGCAACTCGAACGCCATCCTGTCCGTGCCGGTAAATGCGGTGAGCAGGAGGAATGCAGCAAGAGCGGTTGCAGGTCTTAGCATAGTAGTCTCCGGATTATGCCGTGTGCAGAGGAGCACATTCAAATGGCTGTTGTCACCCTTTCAACCCCGATTGCCGTCCTCGAATCCCGCGAGCGTCCATTCGGCGAAGCTCGCAAGGTTGCCGCCGGTGAAGAGGAAGCCGGCGATGCCGGCCGCGCGGGCGGCTTCCATGTCGGCGTCCTTGTCGCCGATCATGAAGCTCTGCTCGCGCCGCACGGGAAAATCCGACATGGCACGCAGCAGCATGCCGGGCTTAGGCTTGCGGTCGAAACTGTCGCGCCGGTAGTGGGGGTTCTCACCCTCTTCATGATAGGGGCAGTAATAGATCCGGTCGATCCGGGCGCCCTGCTCGGCGAGGCGCGCCTGCATCCAGTCGTGCAGGGCGTGCATGTCGTCTTCGCTATAGTAATTGCGGGCGATTCCGGACTGGTTGGTGACAACGAACACATACCAGCCACGCCGGTTGAAATTGGCTATGGCTTCGGCGGCGCCCTCGATCCATTCGAAATCCTCGATGCGGCTGACATAGCCCTTGTCGGCGTTGATGACGCCGTCGCGGTCCAGGAACAGGGCGGGTTTCAGGGAGGCCATGCCCCCTCTTGGCGTAACCCGGCGCCGCCCGCAATCCTCGCCGCACTGGCGAAGGCGATGGACCGCCGCCTGCCCTTGCGCCACCCTCCGCCGCGTGAAGGGCAGGCACAGGCCCTCACGGGAGGCAACCAGGGAGGAACCACACCATGGAACAATACATCCCGCTGCTCGTCAGCGCGCTCGGCGGCACCGTACTCGGGCCGGTCGTCTCCCGCCTCGTGGGCGGCAGCGGCACCGGCGGCGTGCTGGGCGGCATCATCGGCGGCGTCGCCGCGCATTACGGCGCGAACGCAGCCGGCATCGGACCCCTGCTCGGGGACACGGCGCTGATGAACCATATCCAGAGCTTCCTGGAAGGCGGCATCGGCGGCGGCATCCTGGCGGCGATTGCCGGTTTTGTGATGAAGAAAAAGGGCTGAGGCTCCATTACGGCAAGCTGCAGGCCGGACGACAGGATCCGGCCTGCGCACCGCCAGACATGAATCCGGCTTTAAGTATCTCGTCTGCGATACAATAGAAAAATAACCTGCTCGTAACCCTGACTTGCGATGCCGCCCTGCAATAAGAAACGCAGGAGAATGGTGGTGAAAGTGTGGGCCCTTCAGGCAAGATCGAGCAGCATGAATGGCCATGCCGGCATTGAAGCAGACACAAGCGGCAGCGTCTTCGATCACCATATCTGGCACCATGATATCGGCCTCGTCATCCTCGCCGCGCTGATCTGCCTTGCCGGCAGCTGGGTGACGCTGAAACTGTTCGCGCGCGCGGCGGGCGTCAGCGGCCTGCAACAGATTGGCTGGCAGATCCTGACGGCAGTCGCGGCCGGCTCATCGATCTGGTGCACACACTTCATCGCCATGCTCGGCTTCGATCCCGGCGTTCCTTTTTCATTTGATCCCATACTGACGATTGTCTCGCTGATCGTGGCCGTGCTCGGCGCGGTTGCGGGCTTCTCCCTGGCTACCAGCCGCATTGTACGTTTCGCGCCCGTGCTTGGAGGCGGGTTCGTAGGGCTCGCCATTGCGGCCATGCACTATACCGGGATGATGGGCTATGGGGTGCAGGGTATCGTGACGTGGAGCGTGCCCTTCCTGGTGCTCTCGATTGCCTTTTCCGTGATCTTCTCGGCAGTCGCCATTCATCTGGCCATGACGGCGCGCGATGTTCGCCAGCAATGGATGGCCATCGGCACGCTGGTCGTGTCGATTGTCCTGCTACACTTCACCGGCATGGTCGCGTTCGAAGTCGAGCAGATCGGCGTTACGCTGATCGAACCGATGCATGAAGCGGTTCAGGCTCTGGCACTGGCGATTGCCTGCGTTGGCCTGCTGATCATCGGGGCAGGGGTGTCGAGCTATGTGATCGACGAGAGCGTGCGTACGGACTCCTATGAGCAGCTGCGCAAGATGGCGATCACCGACAGCCTGACCGGTCTGCCGAACCGCGTTAGCTTCAATGGGCGCCTCGATCACGAGTTTGATGCCGCGCGTGCCGGCAGCCAGAAGGTGGCGATGATCTGTATCGATCTCGACCGGTTCAAGGAAATCAACGACCTGCGCGGACATGCGGCGGGCGATGAAGTGCTGCGCACCTTGTCTGCGCGCATGAGCGCGATGCTGAAGGAAGGCGAGTTTGTCGCGCGCCTTGGCGGTGACGAGTTTGCGGCGGTCAAGCGCATGCATTCGGCGGGTGATCTTACGGGCTTCCTCAACCGTCTTGAAGCGGCACTCACCGGACCAATCCGGATGGAAGAGTATGAAGTTGTGCCCGGCGGCAGCATCGGCGTGGCGATCTATCCGGATGACGCATCCGACAAGATTTCGCTGATCAGCAATGCAGACCTCGCAATGTATCGCTCCAAGGCATCGCTGACCAAGGCCGTGGCCTTTTACGATTCTTCGATGGATGAGATGGTCCGGACCCGGAGGGCGCTCGCCAACGACCTGCGCATGGCCCTCGACAGCGACGATCTGGATGTTCACTTCCAGGTCCAGAAATCTGTCGCGACAGGCGAGATCCGCGGTTATGAAGCGCTGGTGCGCTGGCAGCATCCCGAGCGGGGAAATATCTCGCCGTCGGAGTTCATTCCGGTGGCGGAGGAAAACGGCCTCATCCTGCGCCTTGGCGAATGGGTGCTGCGCCATGCCTGCGCCAAGGCGGCTAGCTGGGACCCGCCCTACAAGGTGGCGGTGAATGTTTCGCCGATGCAGTTTGCGCATACGGATCTGCCGAAAATGATCCTCGAAATCCTGATCGAGACGGGCCTGCCGGCCAGCCGCCTCGAACTGGAGCTGACCGAGACGACGATCTTTGCAGACAAGGAACGCTCGCTCCACATCCTGCGTCAGATCAAGGCGATGGGCGTGACGATTGCGCTGGACGATTTCGGCACCGGCTATTCCTCCCTTGAGACGCTGCGCAGCTTTCCGTTCGACAAGATCAAGCTCGACCGGTCCTTTGTCGAACAGGTGGAGCGCAGCGAACAGACCGCAGCGATGGTGCGCGCGGTTCTGGCGCTGGGCCGCAGCCTAAAGATCCCGGTTCTGGCAGAAGGCATCGAGAATCCGCAGCAGCTGTCCGTGCTGTCAGTGGAGGGGTGCGACGAGGTTCAGGGCTTCCTGCTCGGCCGCCCGATGCCGCTGGCGCGGATTGTCGATACCGGCCAGCTCGCCTGAAGCCTGCTCCGGAGGCAATCCTTCCGTCTGCGGAGCGTGTGCGGGTGCATGAGCCTGCCGCGGCGAAAGCTGTATCAGGCTGAAAGGCTGGCGACGCTTTCGCGGTTCGCGCGGATACCGATCACGAACGGGATCATGGCGAGCAGCGCGATGAAGGCGGCGAGCAGGAAGGCGGCGCCGGCGAAATGCACCGGTGCGCCCGGAACTGTGAAGGTGGAGAAGACCTGTGTCATCAGCACCGGGCTGAAGATCAGGGTGAACGCCATGATCGAGGATTGAGCGCCCTGCAGTTCGCCCTGCGCGTTCATGGGCGTGAGATTGGCCGTGATCGTGTTGATCGCCGGCATGACGACGCCGCCGGCTGCGGAAACGGCGATCATCGCGAGGGCGATCCAAGGATGGATGGCGAAGGCGAAGCCGATCATCGCGACAACGTGCACGCTGAGGCCGAACATCGCCGCGCGCATGGCGCCGAGACGGCGGATGAGCCAGCCGGCAAGCACGGCCTGGGACAGGGCCGAGCCGATGCCGACCGCTCCGAGGGATAGGCCAATCTCCCATTCCGACCAGCCATAGCGCGAGGCGCCGTGATAGTTCCATGTGGTCGGATAGACGGCATGGGCGATCTGAAAAACGCCGATGGTGACGATGAACCAGGCGACGCGCGGCAGTTTCGAGAAATGCTTCACGGCGCCGAAGGGGTTAGCACGGGCGAGGCTGAATTCCCGGCGATTCTCGTGCGCGAGGCTCTCGGGCAGCACAAAATAGCCGTACAGGAAGTTGAGGCCCGCAAAGCCGGCAGCGACAAAGAAGGGCAGGCGGGTGTGGATCTCGCCGAGCAGGCCGCCAAGGACGGGGCCGAGGATAAAGCCGAAGCCGAACGCGGCGCCAAGCATGCCGAAGGCGCGGCCCCGGTCCGCCGGCGCCGTGACATCGGCCACATAGGCATTGGCGACCGAAACGGTGCCGGAGAATACGCCGGCCAGAGCCCGACCGAGGAAGAGGATGCCGAGTGTCGGCGCAAGGCCGAGGATCAACATGTCCACGCCGAGCATGGCGATGGAGATGAGAAGGATGGGACGGCGGCCGAACCGGTCCGACAGGCCGCCGAGCAGCGGCATGGCAAGGAAGTTGGCGACGGCGAAGACCATGGCGAGCCAGCCATTGGCCTTGATGGCGATTTCGATCGGCTGGTCTGTCAGTTCCGCCAGCAGGGCTGGCATGATCGGCATGATGATGCCGAAGGACAGCATGTTTATGGCCACCGCCACAACCACGAACAGGAAGGCATTCTTTCCGGGCGGACGCGGGGGAGGGGGTGTCATCCAGTACCAATGGTTGGAGTGCGGGGCGGCGTCAATCGGAAGTCTGGACTGGGGGGGCCAGCCCGGCATTTATATTCTCATTCCTGAAATATTTCAGCAAAATGGAAATTAACGAGTCAAGCCTGCCGCGCTTCCGGGCTATCCGGCGCCGGGCTCTTGAGTTCCTCTGCGTCAGCAGGCGGATAATCAGTCATGGCCGGAGACATTCCCCTCACCCGCAACCCGGCGTCGCCGGAACAGGCCGAAGCGATCCGCACAGCGGTGCGCTCGGCGACGCGCCTCGGCGACTCGCGTCTTGCCCGGCCGGAGGATGCGCCCGCCTTGTTCGCGCTCCTGTCCGATCCGGCCGTGCACGCACCGATCTACACCCTGCCGCGCCCGTTGACCGAGACAAGCGTTGCCGCCTTCATCGAGACACACATCGCCGAGCGCGAGACCGGCATCGGCCTCCTGTTCGTGCGCGCGGGCGAGGATGGGCGCATCATGGGCTATTCGGATGTGCAGGTCTGGCCGCACTGGGCGGCGGGAGAGCTGGCAGGCGCGCTGCATCCCTCGCTGCACCGGCAGGGCAGCGGCGCGCGCGGCGCGGCAGCGAGCTTTGCCTGGATGTTCGAGGCGCTGCGGCTGGACTTGCTGTGCGAAACGGCGGCTCTGGATAATGTTGCAACGCAGCGCCTTCTCGACGGTCTCGGCTTCCGGCGCCTCGGCGAAGTGAGGAGCGAGCGGCCGGACGGTACGACGCGGGCCAGCCTGGTCTGGGAGATGACGCGTGCCGAATGGGCCGCGCGGCACGGCTTTGGCTGATTGCGCCGGGGCCCGCGCCGGGCTAGGGCGCGCACATGACACCGACACTTTTCCTCATTGAAGCGGCCGGTTGGATCGGGGCGAGCCTCATCCTTGGCGCCTATATCCTGCTCTCGGCCGGCAAGCTAAAGGGTGACAGCCCTGTGTACCAGTGGATGAACGTGATCGGCGCGGCCGGGTTCATCCTCAACAGCGGCTATCACGGCGCGATCCCCTCCGTGGCGATCAATGTGCTGTGGATCGGCATCGGCGGCTTTGCGCTGTGGCGGATTTATAAAGGCGCGAAGCCGGTATAATATCCTCCGTATAACGGCATGGCCGGAGGGAGGGACGGGATGGCGCATCGCTTCATGGATCCTGCACCGCTGGCCGAGTTGCTCGCCGCGAGAGCTGAGGGGCTGGATCGTCCGTTCACGGTGGCGCTCGACGGGCGCAGTGCAGCGGGCAAGACAACCCTGGCCGCTGTACTTGCAGACATCCTGGGCGCTGCCGTTATTGAAGGCGATGATTTCTATGCAGGCGGCACTGAGGTGCGCTCGGAGAGACCGGCAGACCTCGTCGCGGCCTGCATCGACTGGCCGCAGCAGCGCGCCGTGCTGGAGGCCTTGCGTGCGGGCGAGCAGGCTGCCTGGCATGCGTTCGACTGGGACGTGTTTGACGGGCGCTCGTGCGCCGCGCTCACCGTACTGGCGCCAAAGCCCATCGTGATCCTGGAGGGCGTCTATTCGGCCCGGCCTGAATTGTCCGACCTGATTGATCTTGCAGTGTTTGTGCGTGCGGACGAGGGCGTACGCGAAGCGCGTCTGATCGCGCGCGAAGGCCAGATCGGCCCGTGGGAGCGCCAGTGGCATGCGGCGGAAGACTATTATTTCGAGTTCGTCCGCCCGCTGACAAGCTTCGATGCGTTGATCGACGTGTGACCCGACTTCAGAACTTCCCGTGACGGCCCTGGCCTCGGGAAAAGCGCTCTGCGCCGTCGCGCGCGCTGCCCGCTTTCAGCACGTCGAGGCCGCCTGCGAATTCCGCGGCGAGCGCATCTTCTTCGGAGAGGCTCCATTGGCGGATCGCTGATGTGCGGTCTATCCGCATGCAGAGCTGCGGAAAGGCGGCAATATCTTCGGCGAGTTTCAGGGCGCGCGGCAGGGCGGTTTCGTCCGGGGTCAGATAGTTGGCGAGGCCGATGGCGTGGGCCTCCTCGGGGGCGACTTCGCGGCCGGTGAGGATCAGGTCCATGGCGCGGGAAGCGCCGATGAGGCGCGGCAGGCGCACCGTGCCGCCGTCGATCAGCGGCACACCGAAGCGGCGGCAGAAGACGCCGAAGCGGGCGGAGGGCGAGGCGACGCGCAGGTCGCACCAGAGGGCGAGTTCCAGTCCTCCGGCCACGGCATATCCGTCCACGGCGGCGATAACGGGCTTGGAGAGTTGCAGGCGCGTCGGCCCCATCGGGCCAAGGTCGCCGCCGGTGACTGTGGGATTGCCCTTGCCGGTCGCGACGGCTTTCAGGTCGGCGCCCGCACAGAAGTTTCCGCCCGCGCCGGTGAGGATGGCGACGCTGGCGGTCTCGTCGGCATCGAACGCCTTGAAGGCCTCATACAGGGCGAGGGCGGTGTCATGGTCGACAGCGTTGCGCGCCTGCGGGCGGTTGATCGTGATGATGCGGACGGGGCCGTTGGAAGCGGTCAGGATGGACATGACCCTAGCGGCTCAGTTCCTTCATCGCCTCGTCCAGACCGCCCAGCGTCATTTCGAACATGCGGTGGGGGCCGATCAGTTCACGGATGAGTTTGATCGAGCCGGTATATTCCCAGGCGCCTTCCTTGGTCGGGTTCAGCCAGACGAGGTGGGGATAGCGCTCGACAAAGCGCTGGATCCAGAGGCCGCCCGGCTCCTCGTTCCAGTGTTCGACCGAGCCACCGGCATAGGTAATCTCGTAGGGGCTCATCGTGGCGTCGCCGACGACGATGACTTTGTACTCCGACGGATACTTGTTCAGCACGTCCCAGGTCGGGATGCGGTTGTTCATGCGCCGGCGGTTGTCCTTCCACAGGCCCTCATAGGGGCAGTTGTGGAAGTAGTAGTATTCGAGATTCTTGATCTCGGATTTCGCTGCGGAGAACAGCTCCTCCATGATCCGCACATGCGGGTCCATCGAGCCGCCGACATCCAAGAGCAGCAGCACGGAAACCGTGTTGCGTTTCTCGGCGCGCATCTCGATGTCGAGATAGCCCTTGCGGGCGGTGTTGCGGATCGTCTGGTCGAGGTCGAGTTCATCCTGAGCGCCCTTGCGGGCCCATTTGCGCAGGCGCTTCATCGCCACCTTGATATTCCGTGTACCGAGTTCGACCTTGTCGTCGTAATTCTTGAACTCGCGCTTGTCCCACACTTTCACGGCGCGGCGGTGGCGGGATTTTTCCTGCCCGATGCGCACGCCTTCTGGGTTGTAGCCATTGGCGCCGAAGGGCGAGGTGCCGCCCGTGCCGATCATCTTGTTGCCGCCCTCGTGGCGCTTCTTCTGCTCCTCGAGACGCTTCTTCAGCGTCTCCATCAGCTTCTCGAAGCCGCCCATCGCCTCGATCTCGGCCATCTCTTCGGGCGTGAGGAATTTCTCCGTCATCTTGCGCAGCCATTCCTCGGGCAGGTCTTTCACGTTCACCGCATCGGCGAGCGTGTCGAGGCCCTTGAACACATGGGAGAAGACGCGGTCGAACTTGTCGATATTGCGCTCGTCCTTCACGAGGCTGGCGCGGGCGAGATAGTAGAACTCCTCGACCTCCATATCGATCACCTGCTTGTCCATGGCTTCCATGAGCATCAGGTATTCCTTCAGCGTCACCGGCACCTTGGCTTCGCGCAGCTCGTTGAAGAAATTGAGGAACATCGCCGGTCCATCCGTACTGTTTCGGAATGGAAGATAATCGCGGTTGAGGCCGGTGTCCAAGCTGACGCTGGGAAAAGAGGCCGGTCATCCTGTATTCATGGGCTTTCGGCTAGTCAGGCGGCCATGATGCGGGCGGGTTTGCTCTTCTTTCTGGCGGGATTGCTGGCGGCTTTGCCGGCCACGGCGCAGCCGTGCCCGGCGGGTAAGGGCGAGGCGGCCTGCATGCTGGAAGCGGCCTGGCAGGCGGCGCAGGCGCTGCCGGAAGGCAAGCGGGACAACCTGCGCGCCGCCTTCGTCCAGCCCGTCAACTATCTCGCCGGCATCGAAAACCGAGCGGTCTGGGCTGACCGCCTGCGCAATGTGAAACTCGAGCCCGCCAGCGGCGACTATGCCCGCGCGCAGGCCGAAGCGGCGATCGCGGCGCATGGCTGGCAGGGTTTCCTCCAACGCGCCCGCGACGGCGCCGCCCCGCTGCACATGGGCCGGCCGGAAATCATGGCAGCGGCCGTGGACCTCGCGCCGGATGCGGGCGAACGCAAGAAGCTGATCGACCTGATGGTGCAGCTCGCCGGGGCCTCTGACAGACGGAAGGTTTCAGGCATTCCGCTGGATTCCTTCGAACGCGCCGATTTTGGCCATGTGCTGGCCGAGCGCGCGATGCGGGACTGCGACCTTGCGGCCTTCGACCGCGCGGCTACGCTCACCACCGCGCCGGACGCACTGCGCTACCGCCTCTGGCGCGCGCGCATCACGGGCAGCGCCGGCGGCCTCGCCGATACGATCCGCGACGGCGATGGCAGCAAGGATACCCGCCATGTGCGCCAGGCGCTGGAGGGCTACGGCGCGATCCTCTCGCTCGGATATTGTGCGCGGTAGGCGTCAGGTCTTTCCGTACGTCCATCTTTGAGTCATAGCGGGATATGGACACGCTCGACGAAACCGAAGCGGATCACACGCTCATTCCGGCAGAAGGCATTTGCGGGCCTGCCGAGGTTACCGCGCTGTCGCACCTCTACCGCGCCGAAGTCTACCGCTCGACCGTGTGGCGCCAGCGCCTCGACCAGACGACCAACTGGGCCGTGATCTCGACCGGCATCGGCCTCTCCGTGGCGTTTGCGAACGAGCGCGCCTCGCCCTTTCCGATCGTGCTGGTCGGCATGCTTTGCGTCGTGTTCCTGATGCTGGAAGCGCGCCGTTACAGGTTTTTCTATGTCTGGCGGTTTCGCGCGCGGGTTCTGGAGATTGCCTTCATGGTGCCGATCCTGCGCGGGGAGGGATCGAAGATCCGTCTCGACCGGGGCACGGCGCTGTCCGACGATTACATCAAGCCCGCTTACCGCATCTCGATGATCCGCTGCATCGGGCGCAGGTTGCGGCGCAACTACGGCTATATCTTCGCCATTCTCGGCGCGGCGTATTTTGCCAAGATCGCGATCCATCCGGTGGATGTCACCTCGTGGGAACACCTGTTCCGGCGCGCGCATATCGGGCCGATCCCGGGCTGGTTCGCCATCCTGTGCGGTCTCGTCTTCCACGCGGGATGGATCGGTATTGCCTGGAAGACCTGGTGGGACGAGCGCACCGACAAGACCAAGATGGCCGATTTCCTCAAGAGCCGCGAAGACCTGAACTACGCCCACGCCGCCAGCGGGCATGATGCGGCGTTGGGGTAGCGCGTCGGCGGGATTACATCCCGCCCTGCGTTCACCCCGCAGGCCCCCGGCGCCCGCCGCTTGATCCGCCGCCTTCGCTACGGCGGGAGAGGAAGGCGAGCCGCTCGAACAAAGCCACGTCCTGTTCGTTCTTCAGCAGTGCGCCGTGCAGTGGCGGCGTCAGGCGGTCGGGATCCTTCTCGCGCATGGTCTCGAGGTCGATGTCCTCGTTCATCAGCAGCTTCAGCCAGTCGAGCAGCTCTGACGTCGACGGCTTCTTCTTCACGCCCGGCAGTTCGCGCATGGAATAGAAGGTGGAGAGCGCGTCGCCGACGAGCTTCTTCTTGATGCCGGGGAAGTGGACATCGATGATGGCGCGCATCGTCGGCTCGTCCGGGAACTTGATGAAGTGGAAGAAGCAGCGGCGCAGGAAGGCGTCCGGCAGTTCTTTTTCGTTGTTCGAGGTGATGATGACGATCGGGCGCTGTTTCGCTTTCACCGTCTCGTTGGTCTCGTAGACATAGAACTCCATCCGGTCGAGTTCCTGCAGGAGGTCGTTCGGGAATTCGATGTCGGCCTTGTCGATCTCGTCGATCAGCAGGACGGGGCGCTTCTTGGAGGTGAAGGCCTCCCACAGCTTGCCTTTCTTGATGTAATTCTTCACGTCCTTGGCACGCTCTTCGCCCATCTGGCCGTCGCGCAGGCGGGAAACCGCGTCATATTCGTAGAGGCCCTGCGCCGCCTTGGTGGTGGACTTGATGTGCCACTCGATCAGCTCGAGCCCGAGAGACTTGGCAACCTCGATGGCCAGCACCGTCTTGCCGGTGCCTGGCTCGCCCTTGATCAGCAGCGGGCGCTCCAGCGAGATGGCCGCATTGACCGCAACCCGCAGGTCATCGGTCGCCACATAGTCCTTCGTGCCCTCGAAACGCATGAACCGTTATCCCTCTGTAATCTCCGGTCAGCACCATAAGGCGGGCCCCGTGCCGGGCAAGCGCTGACCTGAAGGAAAGCGCTGCAGTGCAACAGCGAATTTACTTTAGGGAAGGCCCGGTTGGTGGTATACAGATTATGCCATGCGCGACGCCACAGAGGCTCAAGCTTCAGACACGCGCCGTGCCGCTCCTGGATGAGACGGCTGACTGCCGCAGCGCCCCCGAACGGTGCAGGACTTATGATCCAATGCCCTCCTGAGACGGGCGCATGGTGCCTCCCGCCGACCCTGAAAAGCCGCGCAATCTGCTCCGCCTGTGGCGGTTAACTCCCGGCAATCAAGCGTTAACGCCTGTGTGCGAGCTTGGCACAGTCCGCAGGACGAGGTTTGCGCAGTATGCCACTCAAACTATCCCTCAAGCCCGGCGAAACTTTCGTTGTGAACGGCGCTGTCGTCCGCAACGGTGACCGGCGCGGCGTGCTCCTCTTGGAGACGCAGGCCCGCGTGCTGCGCGAGAAGGATATCCTGAAGCCCTCCGAAGCCGCGACACCCGCTGGCCGGGCCTATTTCGCCGTAATGCAGATGTACCTGCTCGGCGAAGTCGACGGGCCACTCTATTCCCAGACCGCAGACGCGCTGGCCGGCCTCATCGCCCAGCAGCCGGACCTGCGCGAGGATGTGCTGGCGATTTCAGCCGATGTCGTGGCCGGCGACCTCTACCGCGCGCTGACGCGCTGCCGGAAGCTGATGCCGCAAGCCGTGGGCGAGGCCCTGTGATGGCGGAAGGCAGCTCCTTGCGCGCCCGGACCCCGCTGGATACGGCCCCGGCGGTCAGCATCGATGAAGCAATCCGCCGCCTCGAAGCCGGGCAAGGGGAGGGCCTGCGGGTCGATCTCGGCGGCGGGCGCTATGCCACCGCGGATACCCCGCGCGGCGCCGACGGCCTGCTGCAGCGCCTGCGCGGCCACAAACTGCTGACGGTGCTGGCCGAAGGCGGCGCGGACCTGTCGCGCCTGAAGCCGCCCTCGACGGAAGTGACCGTTGCCCCCGAGGTGCGGGAAATCCTCGACGCAGCCACGCGCAAGATGTAACGCGGCGCCGTCATGACGCCCGAACTCATTTCTCTCTTCACCGCCGCGTTCGTCACTTTCTTCGTGCTCATCGATGCACCGGGGGTGGCGCCGATCTTTGCCACGCTGACCGCGAACGGCTCGCCCGCCTGGCGCCGGAAGATGGCGATCAAGTCGGTGTTCGTGGCGACGATCATCATGCTGCTCTTCGCTTTCGGCGGCGCCTGGCTGCTGGATGCGATGCACATCTCCATCGACGCGTTCCGCGCCGCCGGCGGCGTGCTCCTGTTCATGATCGCGCTCGACATGGTGTTCGAGAAACGCACCGAACGGCGCGAGCACCGGGCGGAGGAATTTCAGGAACGCCACCGCGATGATCCGGATCCGGATGATATCTCGGTGTTCCCGATGGGCATTCCGATGATCGCCGGGCCGGGCTCGATCGCCACCGCGATGTTCTACATGACCGAAGCGCAGAGCTACATGCATCAGGCGGTGGTCCTGGCCGCCATCGGCGCGAACCTCCTGATTACGCTGGTTATCTTCCTGCTGGCAGGCCCGCTTGTGCGGTTCATGGGCGCCAGCGTTGCTGGCGCGCTGACGCGCATACTCGGTGTGATCCTCGCCGCACTTTCGGCCCAGCTCGTGATCGACGGCATCCGCGGCGCGTTCAATATCGGCTAGGCAGGCTCCAGGCCCTGCGGTTCCGCTTTCGGCGGCGGCCGGCGGAAATAGATCCGCCAGGTCGACAGCGCGACCCAGAACAGCAGCATCCCGGCGGCCGTCAGGCTCATGATGTCCAGCGCCATGTTCGTGCTCCAGCGCACGCCCGCATCGGCCACCCGCAGCGCCTCATGGCCGCGTTCCTCGACCAGAACCACGGCCTTCATGCCGCCGGCCTCGGCCAGCATGCGGGTGCGTTTGAGATCGGTGCCGTCCCTGACATAGGACATCAGCGTCAGTGTGGCGGACGGGCTCGTCAGCATGGCGATCCGGTCGAACAGCTGCAGCTCGCTCTCGAGCCGGGCGAGGCCTGAAGGGTCGATGGTATCCTCGAACGCATCGCGCACCATCAGGCCGCGTGTCTCGGTTGTTGCCGTTGTCTGCAGCACGTCTTTCAGGGCCACTTCCAGCGCCTCGCGCGGAACGGCATCCGCGGT
>NZ_JBKBXB010000016.1:0-64143 GCF_046313975.1 Hyphomonas sp.
CGATAACCCTGTTCTCAGTCTGCCCGGCGTGGGAAACTGAAACCATCACCGCAGCCGAAACGGCGCGCACGAATTACACCACGTGATGGGACGCTACCGTGGTTGCTTCTTGGAGGTCACAATCCCCCCGTGCGGTAATATCCAAACAAGGAGGCTCTGATATGGAGAGAAAACATGTCGCATCATCGAACGTAACGTCAATTGGGTTCGATCCAAACTCAGAGACCCTAGAAATCGAGTTTAAAGGCGGGGCGGTTTATCAATACTATGGTGTGCCAGCTCACCTGTACGAGCAGTTGATGGGCTCGTCTTCAGTAGGCTCCTTTGTGAACACCTACATTCGAAATGCCTTCCCATACTCTTTGGTCGGGTAGAACCGCACAGCATCTCAGTGACAAGAGGGCGCTCTCTTCAAGCAAGAAGGTCAAAACTGTCGCTGACTTCCCGGTTTCCCTTATCCCCTCCATCCGGAGAAGGGGTTTCCCATACTCTCAGCCAAAACCCGC
Source organism: Hyphomonas sp. (assembly GCF_046313975.1). Lineage (GTDB taxonomy): Bacteria > Pseudomonadota > Alphaproteobacteria > Caulobacterales > Hyphomonadaceae > Hyphomonas. Next base: position 507 of record NZ_JBKBXB010000016.1, read on the forward strand.
TCAGTGCGCGCGGATCGTGTCGGACTCGCCGTCGCCGGTCTTGCCGCCGCTCAGCGAAGCCTGCAGCTTGGCTTCGTCCTCTTCCGACCATTCGATCGGCACCAGCGGGCGCATCAGCGCCAGCTTCAGCACTTCCTGAACATCCGAAACCGGAATGATCTTCAGGCCGGTCTTCACATTCTCCGGAATCTCGTCGAGGTCCTTCTCGTTCTCCTTCGGGATCAGCACCGTCTTGATGCCGCCGCGCAGGGCCGCGAGCAGTTTCTCCTTGAGGCCGCCAATCGGCAGCACCCGTCCGCGCAGGCTCACCTCGCCCGTCATCGCCACTTCGCGGTTCACCGGAATACCAGTCAGCAGCGACACGATGGCCGTCGTCATCGCGATACCGGCAGACGGACCGTCCTTCGGCGTCGCGCCATCCGGAACGTGAACGTGGATGTCGGTCGTGTTGAAGGCCGTCGGCTTGATGCCGAAGGCGACCGAGCGGGCGCGCACGAGCGAGCTCGCCGCCTGGATCGATTCTTTCATCACATCGCGCAGGTTGCCGGTCACTTTCATCGCGCCCCGGCCCGGCATCTTCACCGCTTCGATGGTGAGCAGGTCGCCGCCCACTTCCGTCCAGGCAAGGCCGGTCACGGCGCCCACCTGATCGGTCTCGTCGGCGAGGCCGTAGCGATGCTTGCGAACGCCTGCGAAGGTCGCGAGGTTTTCCGGCGTGATCGTCAGGCTCGCGCCTTCCGTCAGCGCCAGTTCACGCACCGCCTTGCGGGCGAGGCGCGCAATCTCGCGCTTCAGGCTGCGCACGCCGGCTTCACGGGTGTAATAGCGGATGAGGTCGCTGATCGCGCCATCGGTAACGATCCACTCCCCTTCCTTCAGGCCGTGATCCTCGCGCACCTGAGGGATCAGGTGGCGCTTGGTGATCTCCAGCTTCTCATCCTCCGTGTACCCCGCAATCCGGATGATCTCCATCCGGTCCAGCAGAGGCTGCGGCATGTTCAGCGAGTTCGCCGTCGTCACGAACATCACGTCCGAAAGGTCGTAATCGACTTCCAGATAGTGATCGTTGAACGTCGAGTTCTGCTCCGGGTCGAGCACTTCCAGCAGCGCCGAAGCCGGATCGCCGCGATGGTCCATGCCCATCTTGTCGATCTCGTCGAGCAGGAACAGCGGGTTGCCGCTCTTGGTCTTCTTCAGGCTCTGGATGATGCGGCCCGGCATCGATCCGATATAGGTCCGGCGGTGGCCGCGGATCTCGCTCTCGTCGCGCACGCCGCCCAGCGAGACGCGCACGAAGTCACGGCCCGTCGCTTCCGCGATGGACTTGCCCAGCGAGGTCTTGCCGACGCCCGGCGGGCCGACGAGGCAGAGGATCGGACCTTTCAGGCGCCCGGTGCGTTTCTGCACGGCAAGGTATTCAAGGATGCGCTCCTTCACCTTGTCGAGGCCGTAATGGTCGTCGTTCAGTTGCTTCTCGGCCTTGCGCAGGTCGGTGACGATTTCCTTCCGCTTGCCCCAGGGCAGCGAGAGCAGCCAGTCGAGATAGTTGCGCACGACCGTAGACTCCGCCGACATCGGCGACATCTGGCGCAGCTTCTTCATCTCGGCTTCGGCCTTGGTGCGCGCTTCCTGCGAGAGCGGCGTGTCGGCGATCTTCTGGTCGAGTTCGGCCAGCTCATCGCGCTCGCCGCCTTCCCCGCCCTGTTCGCCCAGCTCGCGCTGGATCGCCTTCATCTGCTCGTTCAGGTAATACTCGCGCTGGGTCTTCTCCATCTGCCGCTTCACGCGGTTTTTGATCTTCCGCTCCATCTGGAGCATGCCCATCTCGCCTTCCATCAGCGCGAAGACCTTCTCCAGCCGGTCCTTGGCGTCCGGCATCTCGAGCAGTTCCTGCTTGTCGGAGAGCTTCACCGACAGGTTCGACGCCACCTGGTCCGCCAGCCGCCCGGCATCGGACATCTGCCCGATCGACGTCACCGTCTCCGGCGGAATCTTGCGGTTCAGCTTCACATAGCTCTCGAACTGTTCCTGCACGGCGCGCATCAGCGCCTGCACATCCGCGCCGCCGGTGCCGGCCTCGGGAAGGGTCTCCACCTCGGCCTCGAAATACTCGCCGCGGTCATGCAACTCCACCAGCCGCGCGCGCGACTTGCCCTCCACCAGCACCTTCACGGTGCCGTCGGGCAGTTTCAAGAGCTGCAGGATGGTCGCCAGCGTGCCGATCTCGTGCAGGTCATCGGCCACCGGATTGTCGATGGCCGCATCGGTCTGGGCCACCAGCATGATCTCGTTCTCGCTCTCCTCGATCATCTCGAGAGCGCGCACGGACTTGTCGCGGCCGACAAACAGCGGCGCCACCATGTCCGGAAACACAACGATGTCCCTCAGCGGCAACACCGGCACGGTCTTGGTTCTTGGCATGTTCATGCCTCCTCTTCACGGGCCCCGACTCGGCGGCTGCCCTTTATACCCTGTCATGCTGATTAGAGCATGAATGAGGCGATGTCCGGAATGTGGAAACCTCATGAGCCCCCTTCAACCCGCCCTCTGCTATAGAAAGGTGTGAATAGAACTGCAGGTGAGCGGCTCGCGATGCCGTGAAGCCCCTTCGCCCCGCTTGCGGGGAGAGGGGTTCAGGGGGAAACCCGGCATTCCACAGCCGACAGGCCCTTGCCCCCCGCCTCAAACCCCGCTTGAACCATCCGGCCCCGCAGAATGCCAGAGGGTTAAAAGGCCTTTAACGGATTCGGCCTCTATCTGCGGACCAGTATCGGAACGGAGAAGTGGCCCATGTCGACAGCCCGGCAACTGAAGCTCATCGATGACGGTGGCAAGGGCTACTCCGCCAAGGATATCGAGGTCCTGGAAGGCCTCGAACCCGTCCGCAAGCGCCCCGGCATGTATATCGGCGGCACCGACGAGCGCGCCTGGCACCACCTGTTCGCCGAAGTCCTCGACAACTCGATGGACGAAGCCGTCGCCGGCCATGCCAGCCGCATCGAAATCCACCTCGACACCGAGGGCTTCCTCACCGTCGCCGACAATGGCCGCGGCATCCCGGTCGACCCCCACCCGAAATTCCCAAAGAAATCAGCGCTCGAAGTCATCATGACCACGCTGCACTCGGGGGGCAAGTTCTCCGACAAGGCCTATTCCACCGCCGGCGGCCTGCACGGCGTCGGCATCTCGGTCGTCAACGCCCTCTCCGAAACGGTCGAAGTCGAGATCGCCCGCGACCGCACGCTCTACCGCCAGACCTTCTCGCGCGGCGTGCCCACCACCCGCCTCACCAAAGTCGGCCCCGCCCCCAACCGGCGCGGCACCTCGGTCCGCTTCAAGCCCGACCCCCAGATCTTCGGCGACAAGCTGCGCTGGCGCCCGGCCCGCCTGTTCCAGATGGCGCGCTCCAAGGCCTATCTCTTCCGCGGCGTCGAGATCCGCTGGTCGTGCGATCCGAAACTGCTGCCCGAGGATTCGAAAATCCCCGCCGAGGCGGTCCTCTCCTATCCCAACGGCCTCGCCGACCAGCTCGCCGAAGTCTTCGAGGACAAGGCCACCATCACCGATGCCCCCTTCACCGGCCTCATGGACATGGGCAAGGAGGGCAAGGTCGAATGGGCCATCGCCTGGACCCAGGCCGGCTTCGGCGAACAGGACGGCTTCGCCCGCTCCTATTGCAACACCATCCCGACCCCCGAAGGCGGCACGCACGAGGCCGGCTTCCGCTCCGCCATCACCAAGGGCCTCAGAAATTTCGGCGAACTCTCCGGCAACAAGAAAGCCGCCGAGATCACCGCCGAGGATGTCATGGGCCATTCCGGCTTCCTGCTCTCGGTCTTCATCCGCGGCCCGGAATTTGTAGGCCAGACGAAAGACAAGCTCTCCTCCACCCACGCCTTCCGCCTCGTCGAAGCCGCCGTGCGGGACCATTTCGACCACTGGCTCGCCGCCAGCCCGAAGGAAGCCAACAAACTCCTCACCTGGGCCATCGACCGCGCGGATGAGCGCGCCCGCCGCCGCAAGGCAAAGGAAGTCAGCCGCAAGTCCGCCACCAAGAAACTCCGCCTGCCCGGCAAGCTGGCGGACTGTTCCGCCAAGGGCCCGGAAGGCACCGAACTCTTCCTCGTCGAAGGCGACTCGGCCGGCGGCAGCGCCAAACAGGCCCGCAACCGCGAGACGCAGGCGATCCTTCCCCTGCGCGGCAAGATCCTCAACGTCGAAAGCGCGTCCGACGACAAGCTGATGGGCAACCAGGAACTGGCGGACCTTTCGCTTGCTCTGGGCACGGAGCTTGGCCGCAAGTTCAACATCGACGACCTGCGCTATGAGCGCATCATCATCATGACCGACGCCGATGTCGACGGCGCCCACATCGCCGCGCTGCTGATCACCTTCTTCTACCGCCTCACCCCCGGCCTGATCGAAGCCGGCCGCCTGTATCTGGCCCAGCCGCCGCTCTTCAAGCTCGCGAACAAGGGCAACATCCATTACGCGATGGATGATGAGGACCGCGCCCGCATCGTGAAGGAGCACTTCAAGGGCAACCAGAAGATCGAGCTGACCCGCTTCAAGGGTCTCGGCGAAATGAACCCGGCCCAGCTGAAGGAAACCACCATGAACCCGGCCAGCCGCACCCTCGCGCGCGTCACCTTGCCGGACTCGATGGACGAACTCACCGAAATGAAGCCCGCCGAACTCATCAACACGCTGATGGGCAAGAAAGCCGAACTCCGCTTCCGCTTCATCCAGGAAAACGCCGCCTTCGTCGAAGAGCTGGACATTTAAAAACTGTCATCCCGGGCAAAGGCTGCACAGCAGCCGAATGACCCGGGACCCAGTGCCCCAATCCCCCCACCTCTCCGCATACCCCTGCGCAGGCGGGCATCCACGGCCTGAACATTTCATCCGCCTACGGATGACTTACGCAACGCTTTCCAGAAGAAATTTCACACAAATTCAACCCTCTGAAAAATAATCACGCAAACTTGCGCTACACCCCCAAAACCCATGCCATACTCCGCGCATGAACGCGCCAGACCTCCCCGCGGATTTCCCCGAAGAACGCAGCGCCCTGCTGCGCGAGGCCGATCATCTGATCGACTGGCTGCTGGCCCAGATCGCGCTCTGTCTCTCGCCCGGTATCGTCCGTACCCTGCCGATGCTGAAAGGCATCCTCGCCGGCTATCTCCTCCCCGCCGAAGCGGCGCTGCGCCGCATGATCCACATCCTCGCCGCCGCGATCCCCGAAAAACCGGAGCGCCGTGCCCTCCTCCCCCGCAAAACGGGGCAGGTGCCCCAAACGGGTGGAGAGGAGAGCCCCAAACGCAGCGCTTTCCGCACGCCCCTCTTCCGCCTCACCGAACCCCAGCCTGATCTGTTCACGGATCATAAGCGTCCAACCGGCCCCGGCCCGCGCATCTCGATCCCTGGCATCACCCCGCGCCCGGCCCCGCCGCCGCCGCGCGAACCGCGCCGGCCGCTCGACCCCATCGACCTCGAAGCCAAACTCCTGCGCCGCATCGACGCCCTCAAGGCCGCCTTCATCGACCCCATCCGCGCCGCCCGCCGCCTGCAGCGCCGCTTGCGTGCGCGCCCGCCCACCGGCCCGCTGATCGCCCCGATCAACATCCCCGGCTTCAAGTCAGACCCGCTCGCCGATATCGGCCGAGCCCTGCTGCGCCAGCTGACGTTCGCCGCGCTGGCCCGTCCCAACACCTCCTGACACGGATCAAATTCCCAGATCCCTCCCCCGGACGGCCCCGCCGCTCCGGGCAAACGTGCTGGCGGAAACCCGGAAAGCCCCTTCTCCCTAGGGAGAAGGGGTTGGGGATGAGGGCCGACTCCCGGTAGAGGATCAAGCCCCCGCGCTCGCCCTTGTGCTCACCCGCTTATGCCACGCCGCCACATTGCCCAGCCCCTCCGGCACCTTTAGGCCGATCCAGTCCGCGAAATCCACCGAGCTCAGCGCGCAGATATCCGCCACGGTGAACCGCGCGCCCGCCACGAAATCCCGCCCCGCCATTTCCCGGTCGAGCCAGCCGAGCGCTTTTTCATACGCGCCCCGGTTCGCCTCGCCAAAGTCCTTGTACTGAGGAACCACAACTTTCGCCGTGAACGGATGCGCATGGCGCCAGTAATTGCCCGCCGGGCTCATCAGGTGAAACTCCACCCGGCGCACCCACATATCCACCAGCGCCTGTTCCAGCGCCGTCTCGCCAAACAGGTTCGGCTGCGGATAGACGCTCTCGAGATACCGGCAGATCGACACCGTCTCGCTGATACACGTCCCGTCGTCCAGCTCCAGCACCGGCGTCTGGCCGAGCGAATTGCGCGCCAGATGCTCCGGCGCCTTGTGCTCGCCCTTCACCAGCGCCACGTCCACAAGCGGGATCACCGCCCCCTTCTCCGCCAGGAATATCCGCACCCGCCGCGGGTTCGGCGCCGGCATCGGTGTGTTGTAAAGCTTCATCTTTTCCTCCCGGCGCGAGATGAACTTTCCCTAAGGTTAGCCTCGCCGCCAATTCGTGCTACACTGCGCGTTCGGCAGTCCCCCAAAGGAGCACACCATGACGCCGGAAAAAACCGAAGAAATCCTGCAGACCGAACGCATCACCGGCGCCAGCCGCGTCGGCCTCTGGAAAATGCTCGCCGTCTCCCTCGCCATCGTCGTCATCGGCTTCGGCATCATCGCCGGCGTCACCGCACAGTAAAGCGGGCCCCTCGCCATCTGCTCCGCGCCCGTGTATCTCCCGGCGCGATGACGGCTGACACTCTCTCCCGCGCCCGGCGCATTGTTGTGAAAACCGGTTCGGCCCTGATTGCCGAGGCGGGCGCCCCGCGCCGTGCCTGGCTGGCCGCGCTCGCTGCCGATATCGCCGCCCTGCGCCAGCGCGGCAAGGAGGTGATCCTCGTTTCCTCCGGCGCGGTCGCCCTCGGCAAGGCCGCCCTCGGCGCGCCATATCAGGCAAGGCTGGAGCAGAAGCAGGCCGCCGCCGCCATCGGCCAGCCGCGCCTGATGGCCGCCCTCGCCGACGCCTTCGCCCCGCATGGCCTGCCGGTCGGCCAGGCCCTGCTCACCCCCGGCGACACGGAAAACCGCCGCCGCTGGCTGAACGCCCGCGCCACGCTGGAAACCCTGCTCGAGGCTGGCGTCGTGCCCGTCATCAACGAGAATGACACGGTCGCCACCGAAGAGATCCGCTATGGCGACAATGACCGCCTCGCCGCCCGCGTCGCCCAGATGATGGGGGCGGACATGCTCATCCTCCTGTCCGACATTGACGGCCTCTACACCGCCGACCCGCGCAGCCATCCGCAGGCGGAGCATATTCCCTTCCTCGAAGCGCTCACCCCTGCCCATGACGCGATGGCCTCCGGCGCCAATGCCGGGGCCGGTGTCGGCTCGGGCGGTATGGCCACCAAGCTCGCCGCCGCCCGCATCGCCCATGCCGCCGGCTGCTCCACCGTCATCACCCTCGGCACACGGGATCGCCCCCTCGGCGCCCTCGAAGCCGGCGAGCGCGCCACCCTGATCGCCGCGAAGACCACCCCCGCCAGCGCCCGCGCCGCCTGGCTCGAAGGCCACCTCAAGCCCGAGGGCGAGATCACCATAGATGACGGCGCCGCCCGCGCGCTGGAGAAAGGCGCGAGCCTGCTCGCCGTCGGCGTCCGCGGCGTCACCGGCCAGTTCGAGCGCGGCGCCGCCGTCGCCGTGCGCGACACCTCCGGCCGCCTCCTCGCCAAGGGCGTCACCGCCTATGGCGCCGAGGACATCCGCCGCATCGCCGGCCGCCGCACGGAAGAGGCCGAAGCCCTCCTCGGCTACAAGGGCCGCCCCGCCGTCATCCACCGCGACGACATGGTGCGCCTTTGATCCGCCCCGCCACGGAGGCTGATCTTCCCGCCCTCGTCGCGCTGGAGGAAACCTTCCCCGCTGTGGACCGGTTCGACCGGCGCACCTGGCGCCGCCTGCTGGCCGGCCAGTCGCTGACCCTCGTCCATGAAACCGCTGGCACACTGGATGCCTCCGCCGTCCTCCTCTTCCGTCAGGGCTCGGACATCGCCCGGCTCTATTCCATCTCGGTTGCCCCCGCCGCCCGGGGCCGGGGGCTCGGATCAAAAATTCTTACGGCCTGTGAAGATTACGCCGGAAAGCGCGGCGCAGCGCGGATGCGGCTGGAGGTGCGGGCCTCAAATAGTGCAGCCCACCGGCTTTACGACTCGGCCGGTTATCGCGTAATTGCCGCCCTCGAGTCCTACTATCCGGACGGAGAGACGGCGCACAGGATGGAGAAGTTTCTCATCGCGCCCTCAGATGGAGCCTCATGACCGATTGGGTCGTGCTCGTTGAATCGGCGAGCGACATTTCTCAGGCAGAAACACCGCACAAGGTGCTGCGCATTTCGGACTATATCTCGAAGCCGGCGCTGTTCTCGGGACGCCGGCCCTATATCCTGAACCTGGCGCGCTCCTATGCCTACCAGAAGGAAGGCTATTACGCCTCCCTTCTGGCCGAAGCGCGCGGCCACCGGGTCAGCCCGTCGGTGCAGACCATGGTCGAGCTCTCCAAGAAGACGCTCTACAACCACGCCCTGCCCGACCTTGGCGAAACCCTGCAGGAGACCCTCGCCAAAGGCGCGCCCAAGGTGGAGACCCTGTTCGTTGCCTTCTCGCGCTGCGACGTGCCCGGCTACGAGGCCTTTGCCCGCGAGGCGATGGACTGGTTCCGCACCCCCGCCCTGGAGGTGGAGTTCGACGACGAGGCCCCCCACGGCATCGGCCGCATCCGCGCCATGCCGCCCCACCGCCTGAAGGACCAGCGCCGCCAGTTCTTCCTCGACGCCATGGACGCCTACACCAAGGGCAAGGTGAAGAACGAGAAGGCCCGCGCCCCCGCCAAATGGGCCCTCGCCGTGCTCGTCGATCCCACCGAGAAGAACGCGCCCTCCAAGCCCGCCTCGCTGAAACGCTTTGCGGATGTGGCCGAGAAGATGGGCGTCGAGGTCGAGCTGATCGACCCGACCGACCTGCCCTCGCTGGCGGAATTCGACGCCCTGTTCATCCGTGCCACCACCTCGATCGACAATTTCACCTACCGCTTCGCCCGCCGGGCCGAGCAGGAAGGCATGCCAGTGATCGACGACACCCAGTCGATGATCCGCTGCACCAACAAGGTCTATCTCAAGGAAATCCTCGAGAAGGCCGGCCTGCCTATTCCGCGTACGGAGATTCTCGACGAGAAGACCGATCTCGCCGCCGTTTTCCAGCGGCTCGGCAGCCCTGTCATCCTGAAAACCCCGGATGGCAGCTTCGGCCTCAACATGGTGCGCGCCTCTACGCTCGAGGAGCTGAAGGAAGGCGCCGCGAAAATGTTCGAGGACACCGCCCTCATCATCGCCCAGGAATTCCGCCCGACGAAATTCGACTGGCGCATCGGCGTGCTCAACGGCGAGCCGCTCTATGCCTGCCAATACCGCATGGCGCGCGGCCACTGGCAGATCGTCAAATACAAGGATGACGGCAAGACCTCCGAAGGCGGCTTCACCACCATGCCCGTCGAGGACGCGCCGCCCGAAGTCGTCAACGCCGCCGTCCGCGCCGCCAGCCTGATCGGCGACGGCCTCTACGGCGTCGACCTCAAGGAAACCGAACAGGGCGTCGTCATCATCGAGATCAACGACAACCCCTCCATCGACCACGACGTCGAAGGCGCGATCCTCAAGGATGAAATCTGGAGACGGATCATCTCCTGGTTCTCGACACGACTCGAACGCCGGATGAACCGGGCGGGGTAGCCCTCACCTCCCACCGCCTCCGGCGGCGGGCCCCTCCTCTCCCGGAGGGAGAGGGGTTGGACCCGGCACAGAGTGCAACGCGAACCCCTCTCCCGCCCAGCGGGAGAGGAGGGGCCCATTGCGCAGCAATGGGAGGTGAGGGCCTAAAACCGGTACCCGCCCGTCATCAGCCGGTCGAACCGGCCCGCATTCATCGGCACATAGCGCTGTTCTTCCGGGTCGAGCATCCAGATCGGCTCTTCCACCTTGTCGGGGTCGAAGCCGTCCGCCACCAGTTCCACTTTCCGATACTTGAACGTGCCGGTGGTCTCGGCTTCCGGCTGTACACGGATGAAGATCGGGATGGCATAGGAGGGCAGCTTGTCGCTGAGCGCCTTGTAGAGCCCGGCAAAGTCTACCTCGCCCTCCACCGTGATCGCCGCCATGCCGGCCTTGCCGTCCGTGCCCGGAATATGCACGCCGTAGACGTTCGCCGTCTTGATGCCGTCCACGCGCGAGAGGGCTTCGCCCACTTCATTGGTCGAGACATTCTCCCCCTTCCAGCGGAACGTGTCGCCGATCCGGTCCACGAAGAAGATGTAGCCGTCCTTGTCCTTCTTCATCAGGTCGCCGGTGCGGAACCACAGGTCGCCCTTCTCGAACACGTCGCGCAGGAGTTTCTTCTCGGTCGCCTTCGCGTCGTTATACCCTTCGAAACGCTGGCGCACGTCCTCGCCGATCAGGCCCAGCGCCTCGCCGGGTTCGTCCACATCCGCGCGGATGCAGAACCCGTCCGGCCCGCGCACCGGCTGTTCGTTCTCCACGTCGAACTTCACGAAGGCGACGTTCGCAAACTGCTTTTCCAGCCATCCCGGGATCCGGCCGACCGCGCCGACCTTGCCGTCAAAGTTCAGGAAACTGACATTGCCCTCGGTCGAGCCGTAGAATTCGCACAGGTGCGGAATGTTGAACCGGTCGAGGAAAGCCTGCCACACTTCCGGGCGGAGGCCGTTTCCGAAACCCGTCCGTATACGGTGCGCCCGTTCCTTCGGATGGTGCGGCGTGTTGAGGAGGTAGCGGCAGAGCTCGCCGATATACACGATGGTCGTCGCGCCCTCCTCCACCGCCTCGTCCCAGAAAGCGCTCGCCGAGAATTTCCGCCGCAGCACGACGCGCGCGCCGGTCATCAGCGCGATGCCGACCCCGCACAGCCCGCCGGTGCCATGATAGAGCGGCAGGGTGACATAGACCCTGTCGTCCGGTCCCGTGCGGCAGGGCGCGATGAAGCTGCGCATCATGCCCTGCGTGCGTGCCTGTGTCAGCCGCGCGGCCTTCGGCAGGCCGGTCGTGCCGGAGGTGTAAACGTAGAGGCACATGTCCTTGCCCAAGAGGCCCGCGCGGTGCGACCGGTCCGGCCGCTTGTCAGAGACGGCTGCCAGCGCCGCGCCAAGGTCCTCGCCCTGCCTGCCGCCAAGCGTGAACACCGGCGGCGCGCCTGCGAACAATCCGGCTGCCGCGCGCACGGCCTCGTCCTGCTCCGCGCCCGTGACGATCAGCTTCGCGTCGGCGATGTTCACGCAGTGCGCCAGCGCTTCGCCTTCAAGGTTGTGATTGATCAGTGCCGTGACGATTCCTACTTTCGCAAAGCCTGCCCAGGCAGCGACATATTCCGGCCGGTTCTCCATATAGAGCGCGATACAGTCCCCGGCCTTCAGCCCGCGCCCGAGCGCCCAGTTGGCAAACCGGCTCGCGAGCGCATCGAACTCGCCATAGGTCACCGTCTGGCCTTCGAAGCGGAAGGCGACATTCTTCTTGTGCTTGTCCACCGATTTCTCGAAATCGTCGGCCACGAGATTGGCCGAGTCCGGCGAGATATCGCCGGTCCATTTCGACAGCCGCCGGACCGACAGGAAAAAGCTGATTTCACGGGAAAGAATGGCAAAGGGATTCATCGGCGCCTCTCTGGTCCGGAGCGTCGGTGCTCAAGTCTGGAATGTTCAAGGATTCCAGACAATTCCGTTTCGGAAGTCTTGTCAAAGAAAACCGGCGTGATCGGCGATTGCCTTCCCCCGCGTGACGGCCTATTGCTGCGCCGCACAACGAGACGCACGAGACAGGAGCGCGCGATGACGACAGACCCCGTAGGTGACCTGCTCACCCTCCTCGACATCGAACGCCTCGAGCACGACCTCTTCCGCGGCCAGAGCCCGGACGAGGAAGAAAGCCAGCGTGTCTTCGGCGGGCAGGTCATCGCGCAGTCGCTGGTCGCGGCCTATCGCACCGTGCCGCCCGACCGGCTCTGCCATTCGCTGCACTGCTATTTCATCCGCCCCGGTGATCCGTCCGTGCCGATCATCTACCAGGTTGACCATTCCCGCGATGGCGGCAGCTTCACCACCCGCCGCGTTGTCGCCATCCAGCATGGCAAGCAGATCTTCAACCTCGCCGCCTCCTTCCATGTGGTCGAGGAAGGCTGGCACCACCAGCACGCGATGCCGGATGTTCCGTCGCCGGAGGGTCTGGGCGACCGGCTGGAATGGCGCCGCCAGTTTGCCGAGAAACTGCCCGAGCGCCATCGCGGCCATTTCCTGCGTCCGCGTCCGGTTGAGATGCGCGAGATCGATCCGCTCGATCCGCTGAAGCCGGAAAAGGCCAGCGATGTGCAGCACCTCTGGTTCCGCGTGGCGCGCGCGATCGACGAGGCGCCATGGCTGCACCATTGCCTGCTGGCCTATGCCTCCGACATGGCCCTGCTCGGCACCGGCAACCGCCCGCACGGCATCTCCTGGATGACCGGCGAGCTGATGTCGGCCAGCCTCGACCATGCGATGTGGTTCCACGCTCCACTGAAGTTCGACGAGTGGCACCTCTACACGATGGACAGCCCCTATGCCGGCGGCGCGCGCAGCTTCAATCGCGGCTCGGTCTATGATGCCTCCGGCCGGCTCGTTGCCTCAGTCGCGCAGGAAGGCCTGATGCGCAAGGTCGTCCGCAAGCCGAAGGCTTAGCCCCGCCGCTCGCGGCGCACCCGGTCGCGGAAGGCGCCGGGCGGCTCGCCGAACCAGCCACGGAAGGCGCGCACAAAGGCGGTCTGGTCGCTGTAGCCGAGCAGGCCCGCGATCTCGGCAAAGCTCAGCGTTTCCTCATGGATGTAGACCTCTGCGGCTTCCTTGCGGGTCGCGGCCAGAAGGTCGGAATAGGACAGGTCTTCCGCCAGCAGGCGCCGGCGCAGCGTGCGCCCGCTCATGCCGATCAGCCTGGCCGTATCCTCGAGGCTGGGTTTGCCCTTGCGCATCTGCTGGTGCAGGCCGCTAATCACCAACATGCGCAGCGAGCTGCCCGCCCGGAAAGCCGCGAGCCGGGCATTCAGGCGCCCGGTCAGCAGCTGCACAAGCGCTGGATTGGCATTCGGCAAGGGCCGGGTCACCAGCGCCGCATCGATCACCATCATGTCCCGGGGGGCATTGTAGGAGACCACATCGCCGTAGAGCTGCCGGGCAAAGTCCTGCGCCTCGGACGAAGGCGGGCGATGGCGCAGCGCGACCGCGGCCACCGGCTTTTCCTGGTCCCACAGCAGCCACCTGCCGATCGAGGCATAGCCGGCCAGGATCGCATCGGTCACCCGGCGCATGTGCTCGGCATCCGCAACCGCCGGCTCCAGGATGATCCGCGCCTCCCGGCCGACGATCTCCAGCCGCGTGCGGGCCGCCTCCTGGGTCAGGGGCTGGTAGCGCATGTTGATCTCGAGCGCTTCCTTGATCGTGCCCGCCGCAGCGAGGGCATAGCCCACATCCAGAAAGGTCGCCGGCCGGAACTGCATGCCGACCCGCAGGCCAATGGAATCGATCCCGGTGAGCGCCGCCGCCGTGTTCAGCACCTCCGCCATCAGCGGCACCGGAAACCGCTTGTCCGGATGGTTGAGCGCCGCCCGCCCGCCGGGCACCAGCTCATACAGGGCCTCTGCCGGGGCGCCGAGGGCCACGGAAGTCTCAATGTAGTTTGACAAGTACGCGGTAGAGACTGTTGGCACGGCCACACTTCCCGGGACTTTTATTGTCAGGGCTAAGAAGAATGAGGGTGAATTATTTCGCCTCGCCCCGATTTCAACACATTTGGCCGGATTTGACTGCCGCCATGGCCGATTATGTCAAGACGGTAATCTTTTGCAAAGTTTAATTGCACACAGGGACGCACGCGGCATCCTGAACCGCGAGGGATCAGTTCCAGGGGGACAGGCCGGTCATCCGGCAGGTGAACTGGCGGCAAGGATGCACAACGTCGGCGGCGCTGCTCTGGGTGGGCGGCGCCGCAACTTTTTGTGCACAGCGGAAAACAGCTTGCGCCCGGCCCGCATCCCTTTACATCGGGACTCCGGAGCGTAGCGCAGTCTGGTAGCGCATCTGGTTTGGGACCAGAGGGTCGTAGGTTCGAATCCTATCGCTCCGACCAGAGATTCTAAGGGGTCGGAGACGGCAGGAATGGAAGCGCGGATCTACAAGCCAGCCCGGAGCGCCATGCAGTCCGGCCGAGGCAACACCAAGGACTGGGTGCTTGAATTCGTGAACCCCGCCGCCCGGCGCCGCACCGACCCGCTGATGGGCTGGACCGGCATCGATGACATGTCCGGCCAGGTCCGCCTGACCTTCGAAACCCGCGAGCAGGCCATCGCCTATGCCGAGCGCGAAGGCCTGAAATTCACGGTCGAGGAAGCCCGCGAGAGAAAGCGGCTGGTGAAGTCCTATTCGGAAAACTTCTCCGCCTCGCGCAAACAACCGTGGACTCACTGAAGGCCCCCGCGCTACTTGGCCCCAACGACTCCGTAGCTCAGCTGGATAGAGCGTTCGCCTTCTAAGCGAATGGTCGCAGGTTCGAGTCCTGCCGGGGTCGCCATTCTCAGCCCGCCAGTGCCCTGATCCAGACGCCGAGGGCGGCAGCTTCCTCGCGTTTGGCTTCGGTGGCGGCGGCGGATTCCTCGTCTTCGCCCCAGCGGGCGATTTGCCAGGCTTCGTCGAGGCGGGAAGATTCGAAGGCATCCTCCGCAGACAGAACACCTTCCACCACCGCCATCGCGAGCAGCGCCGAGCCGTAAAGGCCGCAGCCGAGCGCGAGCGCAGCAAGGCGGAAGTCATCGAGCGAGAGGGCATAGTCGCGCGCTGCTTCCAGCGAGGCATCGGGCTGAGGCTCGGCGCGGATGCCTTCCGTGGGCACGAGGATCACGCCAAGCGTGTCGGCCGCCCAGTCGCGGATCGGGGCCCAGTGGCCCTCTTCCAGCGCGATCAGGTCTTCGGGTTCCTCAGCAATGTGGCAGATGAGATCGGTCTCGCAATAGCGCGCCACTTCGTCGGCCAGCGCCTCGCGGGTTTCCGGCACGCGGTCGAGGGTGACATTGGCGAGGCGGGTGAGATGCAGGCCGAGCAGGTCGATGCGCTCGCCTTGCGCGTCCCATTCTTCCGCAATGGCTTCGGCAAGGGAGCGGGTTGGCAGCGCGAGGGCGGCGCGGCCAGGGGTTTTCAGGGTGCGCCCGTCGAGGGCGACGGTCCAGGCTTCGCCAAGGCGTTGGGCAGCAGCGGATGTGTAGAAGCGTTTCGGGCGGGCGTCTGGCTCGGTCATCCGCCCCGCTTACGCCGGACCGGTCACGGCGCCAAGCCCTGTGCGGCGGGCGCGCGGGCCTCGCTGTAGCGCGGGGCCGAGAGGCGCAGGAGGTCGACAACCGTGCGGGTTTCCGGATCTATCAGCACGAGGGTCTGGCCGAAGCGGACGGTGCGCAGGCGCTCGTCTTTCAGGTCGGTCATCACGATGACGCGGAACTCGGCGGCGACCAGCGGCACTTCGGACGGGATCACCATCCCGATTTCCAGCTTTTTCTCGATCGGCGCCGGCGTGAAGCAGATCTTCTGTGCCGCAAGGCCGATGGCGCACGGCGTCTCGCGTATCAGGAATCCGCGGCTGAAGGCATTGAAATCGGATTCCGAAAATGCCCGCACGCCGGCGGGCTGATCCGAGGTTGCCTCGGCGCCGTCCGGACGCGTGGCGATAAAGGCGCCTAGCGCGAACAGGGCCGTGCCTGCGATAGCCATTTCGAGTTTCAGCGTCTTCATCGCCTGCGGCGTCCAGCTCTGTGAGGGCCAGCCCCGGCCCTGCTCATGAGCGCGGAATGCACCGGGCTTTCCTAACAGACGATGAACGCGAAACCGGGGCGGCGGCGCGCCCCTCGTCGGGCCTGCAGGCGCGGCTGCAGGGGCGCGCAGGATTGCAATTGCGCAATGCTGCCGGGCGCTCAGAGGCCGCGGGATTTCTACGGGACCTCCGGGTGATTCCAGCTTTCTACATCCTGCTCCAGCGCCGAAAGGTCGAGCCCGCCAACGGGATCGAGCGGGATCACCGGGGCCCGGCTTCCGGCCGGAACGGCGAAGGCCTCAAGTAGGCGCAGGGTGAACCGGCTGTCGGCGATCAGGGCGCGGACGGCCTCAGTGGCGAAACAGTAGGGGGTCATCAGGCGGGCGGTCATGGGTCTCTCTCAGGCTTGTGGCTCACGGGGCGGCAGGATGCCGCTTTTTGTGAGTAATTGTTCACTCGTATATAAATGTGGCGGAATTGTGGCGATGCGAGCGTTTGTTCACTGGATTGGGGGTCGGGGATGCACCTTTTCAGTCTGGCAGGGGTGGATCCGGATTTGAGGCGCGGCGCTGATGGCATCTGGATACCTGCTTTCGCAGGTATCTCTGGTGAGGGTGGGGATTGTGGCGCTGGGTCCCGGCTTTTGCCGGGATGACAGGGTGGAGAGGTTGGGCCGTGGGGCGGCAATGCCGGATGAACGGGAGTGGAACCGGGGATGAACGGGGGCTTCACGGGCGGTTTGGACTGCGTGTGATTTTCTGCCGCCATGAAGAAACCGCTTCGCACTCTTGGAGCCGCTGTCGTTGCGCTTGCTGCGCCGGCGCTTCTCACCCTTCCCGCCGCCGCGGATACGCGCGGCGCCCTCGCCAAGGTGGAGACCCGGCTTGGCAATGACACGACGCTGACCCTGGCGGTCGGCTCGGCCGGGTATGACCGCCGCTACGGGCCGGACTATCGCTACGGGCTGAACCCTTGGGGCCAGAGCGACCGCGAGGTGCGCGCGCTACGCCGCGATGCGGAGCATGCCTGCCGCCAGGCGATCCGCTATGAGGCGCGCCAGATCGGCTTCCGCGATGTCGATATCGATGATGATATCCGCCTGCGCCAGACGGGCGCCTACAGCTTCGTGCTCAACTTCCGTGAGGTGGAGTTCGAGAGCAAGCACCGCGATATCGAAACGCGCGTGATGTGCGAGACGCGGCGCGGCCAGGTGGTGTCGCTGAGCGGCGTGCCCCGCGCGCCGCTCCCCGGCAAGGGCAAGGGCCCGCGCTGGTAGCCTGTTCCTGACCCCTGAACCGCACCCGGACCGGACATCCGGGTGCGGATGACTTTCGGGGACTTACTCCGCCGGGCAGGCGCCGGCGCGGTAGCCGATGATGGACATGTTGGCAGGCATGGTGGTGTCCCATTCCGGGGAGGTGATGTCGACCTTGCCGGTGATGCTGAGGGTCTCCGGCGTGTGTTTCACGGCGAAGGTGCCGCCCGACATGCCTTCCTGAACCGCGCAGCTGATGCGCAGGGTGGCCGCGCCGTCTTTGTGGACCACATCCTGCGCCGTACACTCCTCGCCGCCGCTCATCGCGATGACGAGATCGGCAACCTCCATGTTCGATTCTTCCTCGAGCAGGCATTCGGTGAAGGCATCGGCTTCCGTGTCGCCGAGGAATTCGAAGGACAGGTCGACTGCCCATTCCCCCATCGACAGCGGGACCGGCCCTGCCCCGGCCGCACCGGCAAACGTGATGGCAAGCGCGGCAGCGGCGGCGGCGTGACGGATCATGGCAAGGCTCCTCTCTGGCCCGGACGGGCGATATGGTGTCAGGGTGGCATGAAGCCGGTGGCGGGTGAAGCAGGCCTGAACAGGGCGGCGGGCGGTATTTTCCCCCGCGGAACCCTCACCTGCGGGCCGATCCGTTTTTCTGTCGCGGGGGCATCGCTTGCCAAGGGCGCGGGAGGGGGTATTCAGTCAGCCCCGGACTTTCCCTCACCGATTTCTCAGGAGCCCGGCGCATGCAGGATTTCATCGAAGCACTGGAAGCGAAACGCGAAGCCGCCCGCCTTGGCGGGGGCCAGGCGCGGATCGACAGCCAGCACGCCAAGGGCAAGCTGACGGCGCGCGAGCGCGTGGCCGTGCTGCTGGATGAAGGCAGCTTCGAGGAATACGACATGTTCGTCGAGCACCGCTCCAGCGATTTCGGCATGGAGAACCAGAAGATCCCCGGCGACGGTGTGGTGACCGGCACCGGCACGATCAATGGCCGGCTGGTCTATGTGTTCTCCAAGGACTTCACCGTGTTCGGCGGATCGCTGAGCCGGGCGCATGCCGAGAAGATCGTCAAGGTGCAGAAGATGGCTGTGCAGAACGGTGCGCCGGTGATCGGCATTTTCGATGCCGGCGGCGCGCGCATCCAGGAGGGCGTGGACAGCCTGGCGGGCTATGCCGACATCTTCATGGAGAACGTGCTCTCTTCCGGCGTGATCCCGCAGATCTCGGTGATCATGGGACCGTGCGCAGGCGGCGACGTGTACTCGCCGGCGCTGACCGACTTCATCTTCATGGTGAAGGATACCTCCTACATGTATGTGACCGGCCCGGACGTGGTGAAGACGGTGACGAACGAGGAAGTGACGCACGAGACGCTCGGCGGGGCCTCGGTGCATGCGAAGAAATCCGGAGTGGTGGACGGGGCGTTCGAGAACGATATCGAGGCGCTGATCCAGATGCGACGGCTGATCGATTTCCTGCCCGCCTCGAACCGCGAGGCGCCCCCCGTGCGCCCGGTGACAGACGTATATGACCGGCAGGAGTGGAGCCTCGACACGCTGATCCCGCCGAACCCGAACACGCCGTATGACATGAAGGAGCTGATCACCAAGGTGGTCGACGAGGGCGACTTCTTTGAGATCTCGCCGCAGTTCGGCGGCAATATCATCTGCGGCTTTGCGCGCATCGAAGGCTCGACGGTGGGCGTGGTGGCGAACCAGCCGATGACGCTGGCGGGCGTGCTGGACATTGACGCGAGCCGGAAGGCGGCGCGGTTCGTGCGCTTCTGCGACTGTTTCAATATTCCGCTGGTGACCTTCGTGGACGTGCCGGGCTTCATGCCGGGGACGAAGCAGGAATATGGCGGCCTGATCAAGCATGGCGCGAAGCTGCTGTTCGCCTATGCCGAGGCGACAGTGCCGAAGGTGACCGTCATTACACGGAAGGCTTATGGCGGCGCGTATGACGTGATGAGCTCCAAACACCTGCGCGGCGATGTGAACTATGCCTGGCCGACGGCGGAGATCGCCGTGATGGGCGCGAAGGGCGCGGTGGAGATCATCTTCCGCAAGGATATCGGCGACCCGGAGAAGATCGCCGCGCGCACGAAGGAATATGAAGAGAACTTCGCCAACCCCTATGTGGCCGCGAAGAAGGGCTATATCGACGACATCATCATGCCCCACAACACGCGCCGCCGTGTTTCCAAGGCGCTGCGCACGCTGAAGGGCAAGAAGCTCAGCAATCCGTGGAAGAAGCACGACAACATTCCGCTTTAGGGGCTCGCCGGGACTCCGGCGTCTCTCCCGGCACGGCTGGCGGGCTGCCGGAAAAAATCTGCGCCCCGTTGCAGCCGCGACACTGACCTTCACGCAAACGTCAAATTGACGTGCGCGTCTGGCGCGGGAGCCGCAGGTCTGGACGGTGGCGCGTGCCGTAGTTTTGGGCAGTGGACGCGGAGGCCGACGGTTTCAGCGGGGCTTTAGGCGCCCGCGCGCGCGATTTAACTGCGACGGGCTCTCGACCGTGAAGACATTCCTCTGCAAGATTTCTGTCGTGGGAAGAGTTCCGGGGGGAACTGATGGCTGATCTCAAGTCCGGCGCGCGATTACCTCATCCGGAGGATCCCGCGCGCACGGGTGCGGCCGATGCTCCGCAGGCAAACCAGACGGGCGATGCCGGCAGCCTGCGCCGCGTGCTGCGTATCTGGCGCACCCGGACGCTTCGCAGCGGGCGGCGCGTGGAGTTCATGCAGTTCGGCCGGGACGGACTGCGCCCGCTGATCTGGCTGCACTCGGTCGAGTATCCGTCAGCGCCGCCCTGGGGGCTGTGCGTGGATGCGGCCGAAGCGGGCTTCGGCATCGTGGCGATCCGCCGGCCGGGCTTTGGCGCGACGAGCCGGGTGGAGACGATCGAGGATGAGGCGGGCCTTCTGGCGGAGTTCATCGATGCGGAAGGCTACGAGAACGCCGTGCTGGTCATGGAAGGCTCGGCGCGCCCGGCGGGCGTTCGCCTCGCGATGTCGTCGAAGCGGATCGCGTTCTCGGTCCTCGCCAAGCCCGGATACAACAACCAGCCGCTGGAGGAGAACGAGCCGGACTGGGTTGCCAACATCCTGCGCCAGACGCTTCTGTCGCAGGCGGGGGCAAACCTGGCGCTCGCCTCGATGCGCAATCTCGGACCGGGATGGCTGTATGGCCCCTTCTTTGGTGTGGAGGGCGACCAGGATTTTCTGAAGACGCACCGGCGCGATGTCGCCGATGCCTGGCAATGCCTGTGCGCGATGGATGCGGCAACCTTCCGGCGCAACATCGCCTTTGCCCAGCCAGACCCCCTGCTGACGGCGGGCGCGCTGAAGGATTTTCCCGGCATCGCGGTGATCGGCGAGGACTCGCCGCCGCCATGGCGGACGGGTTTCGATGCACGCTCCGGAGAACTTGGTATACGGACGGTTATCCTTCCCAAAGGATGTATTTTCGTGCTGCAGCAGAGCCGGAAGGAACTGTTGGAACTGCTCAGGGATATATAGAAAAGGAGATGGTCATGCTTTACTTGCCCGATGCGGTATCCGAACGTCTCCGAGCGGCAGGCGAAACCCCCGGCGAAAGGGTCTGGTCAGATGAGCACCGCGCGGAATGATACGGGCCGCAGCCTGACAGAGCCGGCGCAGGGCAACCTGCTGGACACGGTGGGCGAGCGCAAGCGCGTGCTGCGCATCTGGCAGACAGCGCGCGTGGGCCCGGCAACCCGAAATCTCGAATTCATGCAGTTCGGCCGCGACGGTCTGCGCCCGCTCGTGTTCCTGCATTCGATCGAGTATGCGAGCGCGCCGTCCTGGGGCTTCTGCGTCGATGCCGCGCATGCAGGCTTTGGCACCTTCGCCATCCGCCGGCCGGGCTTTGGCGCGTCGGACCGCGTGGACGGCGCAGACGCGCAGGCAAGGCTGATCGATACCTTCCTCGAAGAGGCAGGGCTGGAGAATGTGATCCTCGTTGCGGTCGGCTCGTCCTGCCCGGTGGGGTACCGGCTGGCGGCGACGTCGCCGCGTGTGACGTACACGGTATATATCAACTGCGTGTTCAACCGGGATATCCTGGAAGAGTTCCGGCCACAATGGCTGGCGCCGATCTTCGTGCAGGCGCTGCAGAACCCTGCTGGCGCGCGCCTGTCGCTGGAAGCGCTGAAACAGGTGGCCCGCACGCGCAGCCCCGGTTGGCTTTATGAATCCTTCCTGCAGAAAAGCCCCGGCGACCTGACCTTCGTGCGCACCTATCTGCGCGATATCGAGGCGGCCTGGGAGACAGGATCGCGCATCCATCCGGACACGTTCCAGGAAGAAATGCGCTGGTCGCTGCAGGATGATGACTTCCTGACGGACGGCCTGCTGAGAAGTTTTCGCGGTATCGCGCTTTCCGGCGCAGAGACGACCGACACCTGGAAGGCGGGCTTTGAAGCGGAAGCAAAACGCATCGGCGTTCCGTTCGGATACCTGCCGAGCGGCGACATCTTCGCGGCCTATCGGTGCGCGGGTGAACTTCTCGACATCATCCGGGAATGTGGCTGACAAGTCGCCTTTCCGCCACAGGCGTTAGCAAAGCCTTGCGCGCGAAGATTCTGCCCGGGCGTGGCGCTGCGGATACAACGCGTGTGTAGTGCGATGAAATTGTTCGGATTGAAGCGGCCGCAGGCGCATTACAAATTGCTCAGTTAACGAACATTACGATTTTGGAAGAAGCCTTCCGCGTTCAGACTCTGGCAAGTCCTCGGGCAGAGCCTTTGTTACGGCCTGATGGGAGGCCGCAGGAATTTGCACGAGGACTGGGAATGACGAAGAAGACAGTGCGCTGGGGCACGGATATCGGTTGCCCGAAACAGATCCGGACATTTGAAGCCCGCAGCGAACTCTCCGATCACGGACTGAAAGGCCGGCGCGCGAAGGGCGAGCTGGGCCTCAGCCGCGGCATCACCCGCAAGGAGGCGCGGCGCGATGCGGCAGACGCTCTGCCCGCCTCCGAAGCGATGACGCAGGACCAGTGGAGCGAGCGCGAGCAGATGATCGCCGAGCGCGCCGAAGAGGTGCGCCGGGGCACCACGACCTGGATGTCGGTGACGGCGGCGAAAGTGCGCGACTATATCCACGACACGGCGCCGGCAGACATTCACCCCGACCAGCTGCGCGAAGCGATCAAGGCGGAAGAACACGAATACCGCCATTACGAGACAGACGATTCCAATGACGCGAAGGAGCGCCATTCGGCGGCCATCATAGAATTGCAGGCGTTCAAGGAGCGACACGGCGACCGTCTTGGCCAGCGCACACCGGACATCAAGAAGAATGTCGAGCAGGCAATCGCCATCCTCGTTTTCATCATGCTTGTGGAGGGCGCGTTCAACGCGCTTCTGTTCAAGGATGCGCAGAGCGCCGGCTTGCTGGGCGGATTGCTCGTGGCGTTTGGCGTGTCGGCGGTGAACGTGTTGTTCGGCGTGACGGCGGGCTTCTTCGGCCTGCGCTACCTGAACCATCCGGCGCTGGCGGCGAAGATCGCCGGCGGTGTGCTGGCGGGCGTTTGCATCCTGCTTGGCATTTTCCTGAACTTCTTCGTCGCGCATTTCCGCGACGCCGTGGAGCTCGGCCTGATGGCCGCCGAGGCGGAGAACCGGCTGACGGAGTTTTCCATGTTCGAGATAGCGCCCGGAGCTGTGATCTCTACCATGTTCCCGAACATTTTCGGGCTGGACAGCTTCGTGGCGCTTGCGCTTCTGATCCTTGGACTGACGGTTTTCTCGCTGGCGGTATATGAAGGCTATGACCGGATTTCCGACCCCTATCCCGGTTATGGCCGCGTGTGGCGGAAAGAACGCAAGGCCTATGAGCGACGCCAACAGCTGCGCGAGGATTTGCGCGGGGACTTGTCGAACTATTTCTCCGCGAGCCGTATCTGGTTCGAGACGCAGCTGTCGCGCCATGCGGCGGCGAAGCGCGAGATCGAGAAGGCGATGAACCTCCTGGAATCGCGGCGCGATATTGCGGTCGCGATTGCCTCTAAAGCGGCAGACCAGGAGCGCGGGCTGAAGGTGGCTTACCGGCAGGCGCACCGGCGGATGCGCAACTCGCTGCGCGACAAGCTGGGCGAGCAAGCCGCCTGCCCGGCCTATTTCGACGAGATCCTGACGCCGCAACTGCCGCCCTTCGACTATGCGAAGGAACGCGCGCAGGCGAATGCCGCGATCAAGACTATCGACCAGAACATCACGGCGCTGAACCTGACGCGCGAGTGGCTGGAAACGCATATCCAGCAGGTGCAGCAGGGGCTATCTTCCATCGAGAAGAAGGTGGCCGACGAGATTGCCCGCGTGCGCGATGCGCGCGGCAATGACAACGCGAAGAAGGCGGGCTGACGATGCCGAGACGCAAGGAAGCAGGACCCTGGTTCTGGCGCGGCGCGATTGCGCTGATGCTGACCTCCGTGTTCGGACTGTTTGCCGCCGCGGCGATCCACCAGCCGCCGGGCACGGACAAGGAGACTGGATGCCGCCTCGACCGGCAGGACCCGGCGCATACGATCATCCTTGTCGACCAGTCGGACCCGTTCAACGCGACCGATCTCGACTGGGTGCGCAGCCTGCTGGACGGCGAGGCACGCGTCATGCCGCGCTATGGCCGGCTGACACTGGTGGTGCCGAACTCGGCTTCGCCGTTTGATCCGGTCACGATATATTCGGTCTGCTCGCCAGGCAGCGCGGAGGAGGCAAACCCGATCTTCCAGAACCCGAAGATGATCGCGGCGGCCTGGGAGAAGAAATTCCATGCGCCGATGATGGCGAAGGCGGATGAGGCGCTGCGCGATACGGTGGCGCCGAGTTCGCCGCTGATGGAGGCGATCTACACGATCGGCGACCGGCCGGATTTCCAGGACCATGTACCGGCGCGCCGGCTGATTCTCGTGTCAGACCTGATGCAGCATTCGAAAGGTTTTTCGATGTATCGCAGCGGGGCCGATGCGGAGAAGTATGCAGTCTCTGACCTCGCCGCGATGCGGGCGGGGCTGGAGGGGGTCGAAGTTGCCGCCCGGATTGTGCCGCGACAGCAATATGCGCTGCCTCTGGAAGATGTGACGCTGTTCTGGCGGGACTGGTTTGCCGCGACGGGGGCGGAGTATAATTCGGTGCGGTAGGTCCTAGCCGACAGCAAACTCATTCAGACTGTCCCTCAGTGTGCGGAAGTCATGGTGCACTTCATGGGCGCCAGCGTCTTGCAGTTCGTCGGCGCGGCCGAAGCCCCAGCTGACGCCGAGGGAGCGCACGCCGGCAGCGCGGCCCATCGCGATGTCGTGGATGGCATCGCCGATCATCAGCGACTGGCCGGGCGTGCAGCCGAGCGCGCCCATCGCCTGCTCGACCATGAAGGGGTTCGGCTTGCCGGGGCCGTCATCGGCGCACCAGACCGTGTCGAAATAATTCTCGATGGGATGCGTGGCGAAGAGCGAGGCGAGGCCGCGGTGGGATTTTCCGGTAGCGACCGCCATCAGCCAGCCGGCATCGCGCAGGGAGTCCAGCGTTTCGAGGGCGCCTTCGTAGAGCGGTTCGTGGAAGCCGTCTGACGTGCGATGCACCGTGAAGGCGTTCTTGTAATTCATCACCAGCATCTCGAGCCTGCCGCGATCAATATCCGGCGGAGCAAGGATGGCGCAGCCTTCATACAGGCCGAGGCCGACGATCTTGCGCGTCGCCTCATAGTCCGGGGGCGGAAGACCTGTCTCGCGGAAAGCGGTTTCCATACAGGTCTGGATGACGCGGCGCGAGTCGACCAGCGTGCCGTCGACGTCCCAGATAGCGAGGCGTAAATCCTTAGAAGGTCCGGGCATCAGATGAACGGCGCCAGCGGGTCCTTGCCCGCTTCCTGTTCGAGGAAGCCGAGCGTGGCGAAGGTTTCTTTCATGTGCTCCGGCAACGGTGCGGTGATGACGGTCGGCTTGCCGTGTTCGCGCGGGATGACGAGGGCGCGGGCGTGCAGGTGCAGGCCGGGCGCAAGGCCCTGCGGCACTTCGCGGCGGGACTTGTATTTCGTGTCGCCGAGAATGGAGGTGCCGATTTCCAGCATGTGGAAGCGCAGCTGGTGCATGCGGCCGGTTTCCGGGCGCAGGGCGACCCAGGCAGCTTTCTGCGCGGCGGTGGAGATGACGTTATAGTCCGTGATCGCGTGGCGGGCGCCTTCGACGCCCTGCGCGGAACGGATCATGCGTTCGCGGTCGCCGTCGCGGCGCTTGCCGGCTTTGGGATCATAGGGTCGGTAGCCCGAGGGTTCGTCCGCATCCGGAACACCCTTGACCATCCAGCAGCGGATCTGACCCATGGGCGGGTTGGGCACGCCGACCGTGACCGCCCAGTAGACCTTGTCCATGTCGCGGCCGCGGAACATGTCGGCCAGCTGGTGCGCGGCGCGCGGATGCTTGGCGAGGAGGAGGACGCCGGACGTGTCCTTGTCGAGCCGGTGGACGAGCACCGGGCGGTGCTCCTCCTCGGCATAGACGCTCTGCAGCAGGCCATCGATATGGCGCCCCTGCCCCGAACCGCCCTGCACGGCGATGCCGGCGGGCTTGTTCAGGGCCATCATGTCGTCGTCTTCATAGATGATGAGCGACTCGAGGAAGGCCTTGTCCTCTGCGCTGGCGCGAGCGGCATGGTGCGCCTTGGGCGCCATTGTTTCTGTACTGAAGATCGGCAGGCGCACCTCGTGGCCTTCCTCAAGGCGCTGGCTGGCCTTGGCGCGCGCGCCGTTGACGCGGATCTGGCCGGTGCGCAGCATCTTCTCGATCTGGCCCTGTGTCAGCTGGACACGCCGCTTGATCCAGCGGTCAAGGCGGGTGTCGGCTTCCTTGGCGGAGACGATTTCGGTGATGATCTGGCCGCTCATGCGAAGAGTTTCCGGGCAAGAATGAGGCCAAGGGCAAGCGCGGCGCAGGCGAGCACGACCGACAGGCCGGCATAGGCGGCCGCCTTGCCGGTTTCGCCCGCGCGGATGAAATTCATCACTTCGAGGGAGAAGGCCGAGAAGGTGGTGAAGCCGCCGAGCACGCCGGTGGCGAGGAAAAGGCGCAGGGTCTGGCCGGCGCCTTCGGTGCGCTCTGCCAGCCAGCCGGCCAGCAGGCCCATCGCCAGGCCGCCGAGAATGTTCACTGTGAATGTGCCCCACGGCCAGCCCTGCGGCATGTGGCGCAGGCTGAGAAGGCCGACACCGTGACGCAGGCTGGCGCCGAGGGCGCCGCCGAGGGCAACTGCAAGAAATCCGTTCATTTGGGGCCATTTACACGGGTGCGGGTGCGGGCGCCAGTGCGCAAAGGCGGGCCTTGCGCAGCAGGGTTTTCCGGCTCAAATAGCCGGGCGCGCGCGGGTGTAGCTCAATGGCAGAGCAGCAGCTTCCCAAGCTGACGACGGGGGTTCGATTCCCCTCACCCGCTCCATTCCCCAGCTTGCGCGGCGCGTAAAGCAAAGATATTCGGTCACGCACTTCCTCGAATCACACACATCGTTGTAACTAAAAAACAGCAAAAACCCTTTAATCAGGCTGTTTTTTGCCCCCCAATGTCTAGAAAGGATACTGACATGGCCGTTAAGGCGAAGACTGTTAAAAAAGCTCCGGCTGCCAAAAAGGCTCCGGTGAAGAAAGCTCCGGCTGCCAAGAAAGCCCCGGCAAAAGCCGCTGCGAAGAAAGCTGCGCCGGACGTGATGACCGTGAAACACCTCGCGGCAGAACTGTCGGAAGCGCACGAAATGCCGAAAAAGCAGGCTGAACTCGTTGTCACCGACTTCATCGACCGCATGGGCGGATACCTGAAGAAGGGCAAGAAGCTGCGCATCACCGGCCTCGGCATCCTGCAGGTTCGCCACCGCCCCGCCCGCAAAGGCCGCAACCCGGCAACCGGCGAGTCGATTAAGATCAAGGCTTCGAAGAAAGTTGCCTTCCGTCCGTCGAAGGACCTGAAAGACCGCGTTCTGTAAGCTTCGGCAAACACAACCCGATCAAAGCGCCCGGCCCGCAGATTGCGCGGCCGGGCGTTTCTTTTGCATGCTCCGTGTACGGCTTATGCGGTCCAGTCGCTGTTCGCCATGGCCTGGCGGGCCAGCGTGACGCCGCCGAAGAGGCCGGCATCCTCGCCGAGCGCCGGGCGCTGGATCAGGGCTTCGATGTCGCCATCCGTGAGGCCGAGATAGCCACTGAGCAAATGGCCAAAGGCGGCGCGCACTTTCGGAACCAGCCCTTCAGCCTGCATCACGCCGCCGCCGAGCAGGATGCGCTGCGGCCGGCCGGTGTAGAAGAGGACTGCGCAGGCCTGCGCAAGATAGAAGGCCTCAATCTCCCAGGCCGGATGGTCCGCAGGCAGAGTTTCCGGCGGGCCGAAGCGGCGGGCGATGGCGGGGGCGCTGGCGAGGCCTTCAAGGCAATCGCCGTGGAAAGGGCAGACCCCTGCAAACTCGCGGTCGGCGGGATGGCGCTCAACGCGGATATGGCCGAACTCCGGATGCGACGGCTTGCCGATGAACGCGCCGGAAGACCAGAGGCTGGCGCCGATGCCCGTGCCCACGGTGATATAGGCTGCGCTGGAAAGGCCGCGAGCAGCGCCGCGGTCCACTTCTGCAGCGAGGGCGCCATTAACGTCCGTATCGAGAATAACCGGCACGCCGAGCGCGGAGAAGAAGCGCGCAGAAAGGCGTGTTCCCGCCCAGCCGGGTTTGGGGGTCGCGTAGAGCGTGCCATAGTCCGGCGAGGCCGGGTCGACATCGATGGGGCCGAAGCTGGCAATGCCGAGCACGTTTAGCCTGGTGCCGCGCTCCTTCATTTCCCAGCGGAAGAAATCGACACAGGCGCCGATGGTGGTTTCCGGCGTGGTGACGGGCACACGCAGCGTTGCGAGCAACCGCCCGTCCGGCGCAGCGACGGCGCACTTGAACGTTGTGCCGCCAGCATCAATGCCGCCGATCAGGGGCGCGGGGGACTCTGCCATGGTTAGGGAACCGTTTCCAGTCGCAAAGGTGTGTGGACGCTGCATGCGTGCAGAGTTTCATGTGCCACTTGCCGAAGGTTTACGCCAATCGATGCAAATGCGCAGAAGCGGCACATTTCAGGCCGGGCCGATATAGCCGAGATTGGTGGCGAGGCGGATGGTTTGCGAGCGGCCGGAGACGCCGAGCTTGCGGCTGGCATTGGTCATGTGGAAGCGGATTGTGGGCACCGAGACGCTCATGATGGTGGCGATCTCGGCATCCGTCTTTCCGGCTGCGGCCCATTTCAGGCACTGGATTTCGCGTCGCGTGAACTCGACCGATTCTGAAGGCGCGTGCGCCTGCACAGCGTCGCGGTAGGCGGAGATGAATTTCAGCGACAGGAGGTGAAGCTCTGCCGCACGAGCGGTGAAGATGGCAGGCACATCGAGCGCCGCGTCGCCGGTTGCCCAGACGATGGCACCGATGGCGCCGAGCGGGGAATGGATCGGCGCGGCGATGGCGCCGCCAATGCCGTGGCCGGCATAGTCTTGCGGATCGAGATGGGCGTTGACTTCGTCCAGCGCGCGCACATCGCGCCAGCTGCCGAGGCGGCCCTGATGAAAATAGAAAGGCTCGGCGCAGACGCGGAACACCTGGATGAGGCTGGCTCGCAGAGCGAAGGAGCGGTCTTTCCAGTACTCGACGTCCGGGTTCAGCCAGCGGAACACCGTTTCGGCGAGCGGCTTTCCATCCGGGCCGATCATCGGCGCGGGATCGCTGATATCGGCGCTGACGGCGATGTAAGGAAGCCCCATGTCGCGGCCCGCGCGTTCGATGTCGCGGGCAAGGCCGAGCACGCCCTTGAGCGCGGAAGTGTCCGGTATTTGAGTCATGACGCTTGCCGGAGGCCTATCACTTCTGTCAGCTTGCACCGCCGGACGCGGCCCGGTTTCGTGAGACAAGAAAAATGCGCCGCTTGGGGAGACACCAGAAACATGAACCTCGATCTGACGCCGGAGGATATCGCTTTTCGTGATGAAGTGCGAGCGTTCCTGAAGGACAAACTGACGCCTGACCTTGCGGCAGCCGGACGCCTTGCGACGAGCGTGTTCATCGAGCCGGAATACTCCCTGCCCTGGCAACGCATCCTGCACAGGAAAGGCTGGGTGGCGCCGCACTGGCCGAAAGAATATGGCGGCACCGGCTGGGACGAGATGCAGCGCTATATCTTCGCCTCCGAATGTGCGCGCGCTGGCGCGCCGGGCCTTGCCCCGATGGGGCTCGGCATGGTGGGGCCGTGCATCATCGGCTACGGCACGCCAGAGCAGAAGGCGTACTACCTGCCGCGCCTGCTGGCGGGCGAAGATTACTGGTGCCAGGGCTATTCGGAGCCGGGGTCGGGATCAGACCTCGCCTCGCTGCAGCTGAAGGCGGAGAGCGACGGCGACGATTACATCCTGAATGGCACCAAGATCTGGACGACCCACGCCCACCACGCCAACAAGATGTTCTGCCTTGTAAGGACGGATCCGAAAACAAAGCCGCAGCTGGGCATCACCTTCCTTCTGCTCGACATGAAATCGCCCGGCATCAAGGTCGACCCGATCATCACGCTGGCGGGCGAGCATGAGCTGAACCAGGTATTCTTCGACAATGTGCGCGTGCCGAAAAGCGGACGCCTCGGCGAAGAAAATGATGGCTGGTCGGTGGCGAAGTACCTTCTGGAATTCGAGCGGGGCGGCGGCTCATCGGCGGGGCTTGAGGCCGTGCTGGGGCGGCTGAAGACGCACCTGTTCACGCATGGGGCGGATGCCGGGCTGATCCGGCGCTTCGGCGACGTGTCGATGAAGCTGGAGGCGATCAAGATCACCGAGCAGCGCGTGCTGGCGGAGCTGACCGGCGGGCAGCCGCCTGGGCCGGCAGCCTCGATGCTGAAAGTTCAACGCACCGAGCTGATGCAGGCCATCGACACGCTCGGCATCGAAGCGCTGGGCGAACATGCCGGCGTACACCAGCCGGACGCCTGGCTGCCGGGCGCGAATGTGCCGGTGATCGGGCCGGACGCACTGGTGACCGGCATGGCGCGCTACCTGAACAACCGGGCGGGCTCGATCTATGGCGGCTCGAACGAAGTGCAGCGCAACATCATGGCGAAGGCTGTGCTGGGCCTGTAGACGCAGCGTCATACTATCAGTTTCGATAGCTTGTCCGCGCCCTCGCCGGGCCGTCATTCTCCCATCCAAACACCGATAAGCTATCTCCCGGGAGGAAAACATGAAGTCACCCAACGCCAGCCGTATGATTCTTGCTGCCAGCGTGTCAGCCATCGCGCTGACCGCGCAGGCCCCTGCCTTTGCACAGGAAGACACCGCTGCTGAGCCGGCTGCCACAGAAACCGAAGAGACGAGCGCGCTGAAGCTCGGCTCAATTGTCGTCACCGCGAACCGCCGCGAAGAGTCGGCGCAGGACGTGCCGATGGCGATTGCGGCCTTCAGCGGTGACACGCTGAAACAGCTCCGCGTCGACAGCGTCGAAGACCTGCAGACGGTCGTGCCGGGCTTTTCGGTGTCGCAGTCCTATCAGGGCGTACCGACCTACACACTGCGGGGAATCGGCTTCAACACCATCAACCTGTCTGCTACATCAACCGTCGGCACCTATGTTGACGAGGTCGCCTATCCCTATCCGTTCATGAACTCCGGCCCGATGTTCGATGTGTCGCGCGTCGAAGTCCTGAAAGGCCCGCAAGGCACGCTGTTCGGGCGCAACACGACCGCCGGCCTTGTCAACGTCGTCACCAACAAGCCGTCCGACCAGTTCGAGGCCAGCACCTCTGTTGATCTCGGCAACTATGACACCTGGAATATCGAGGGCATGGTGAACCTCCCGCTCTCGGAAAACCTGCAGGCGCGATTCGCGTTCCGCAGCGAGAACAGCGACGAGGGTTGGCAGCGCTCGAACAGCCGCCCGAACGAGGATCGCGGCACGGTCGACAAGCTCGGCTTCCGCGCTTCGCTGGCATTCCAGCCGACGGACAATCTCGACATCGACTTTTCCTACAATGGCTGGCTCAACAAGTCCGACACGATCGGCGGACAGGGCATGGGCCTGACGCCAAACACCAACCCGAACTTCATCGTGCCGGGCACCAGCGGTCCGTCATCGACGGCGGGCTTCAACCAGCCGGGCCTGATTGCCTACCTCGCCAACAACTTCCCGACCAGCGCGGAACAATCCGACTGGGCGCCCTACGCTGACCGCGCCGCTTCGGTTGCAGGCGTACCCGGCATTGATGGTCCGCATGAGGAGGATTCCTCCTTCCACGCGCTGCGCCTCGGCATGAACTACACGTTCGACAATGACATGCGCCTTGTCTCGCTGACCGGTTACAACAAACTGGAGCGTGAAGCCGTGCTCGACTGGTCGGGTGTGCCTTACCAGATCCTGCTGCAGGACATTGACGGCGAGATCAAATCCTTCAGCCAGGAATTGCGCCTTGAGGGCCAGAACAGCCGCGCAAACTGGCTTGTCGGTGCCTATTACGGCAAGGACGAGACCATAGATGGCAACCGCACGATGCTGCGCGACAATGCCAACTCGAACTTCGTCTCCACGGCGGCGTACCTGTTGACCGTTGATCCGACTTTGCTCGGCCTGCCGGGCGCGGTTTCGGGGCTCGTCTCGCTGGTCAATGTCGATCCGGAAACAGGTCTTCCGTACACGGCGGCCCAACTTCTCAACTCGTTCCAGACCTATTACGATACAGGCGATTTCGAATCGACGACGAAGAGCATCTTCGCCAATGCCGACTGGGAAATCACGCCGGAATTCTCGTTGACAACCGGCATCCGCTACACGGAAGACCAGCAGAAATATGCCGGCTGCTCCGGCGATGTGAACGGCTCCATGCAGCCGAACGTCAACGTGTTCAACCGCGTGTTCTTCTCGCTGATCTACGGCCTGCCCGTTCCGCCGGCAGCGCTGACGGAAAATGGCTGTAACACCTACGACCTTGCCACAAATTCCTTCGGTCCGGTCACATCCGACACCAAGGAAGATAACGTCAGCTGGCGGATCGCCGGCAACTGGAAGCCGCAGGACAACATGCTGCTCTTCGCTTCGGTGACACAGGGCTACAAGTCTGCCTCGACGCCGGTGAACGCCGCCTCGAAGTCCGAACAGAACGCCCCGGCGACGCAGGAATCGCTGCTCGCTTACGAGACCGGCATCAAGGCGCAGTTCTTCAACCAGCGCCTCCAGACCAACGCCTCGCTGTTCTTCTACGACTACGAAGACAAGCAGTCGGCGTCCTTCTTCCCGGATCCGATCTACCGGGCACTCTCGCGCCTGCAGAATATTCCGAAATCGGAAGCCTACGGCCTCGATGCGGAAATCACCTGGCTGGTCAACGAGAACCTGACAGCGATTGGCGGCCTGACACTGCTGCAGACCGAGATCAAGGAATTCGACACGTCTGACGGTTTCGGCCTGCCTGTGAGCCGCGCCGGCGACCCGCTGCTCTACAGCCCGGAAACCTCGGCCAGCCTTGCCCTGCTCTATGACCGTCCGCTGAACGAGACGCTGGGCCTGCGCGGCTCGCTGTCCGGCCGCTGGCAGAGCAAGTCGACTGCTGGCGATCCGAATGATCCGCTCTATGACATCGACTCCTACGGCATCCTCAACGGCTCCCTCGGCGTCTACTCGCTGAACGACAAGTGGGACATCTCGGTCTGGGGACAGAACCTGACGGACGAGTATTACTGGCAGCAGATCACCTCCAACGCCAACGTGGTGCTCCGCTTCGCCGGCAAACCGCGGACCTACGGCGTCACGCTGAGCTATCGTTACTGACCTCAGGTTTCCTCCCAGGGACTTGCCGTGGCGGGCAACTGCCACGGCTTTCTTTTTGGGCGGAATTCGCCTGTCAGGTGAGCGGCAGGTATTTTGCACGGAGACGGTCAGAACCCAGTCAGGGAGACCAAACTCATGATGCGCTCCATTTTGCCAGCCGCCGCCTTCCTCGGCGCTGCAATCCTTGCCGGATGCGCCCAGACCGGCGCCGAGCCTGCTGCAGCGGCTACAGATATGGCGGAACAGGCGGGCCCCTACCGCCCGTTCTCTGCCGGCAGCCCGTGGAACACGAAAATCCCCGCAGACGCGAAGATTGACCCGAATTCGGACGTCCTGATGGCCGATTTCGTCGAGATGAACCCGCTCCACATCAACATCGCGGAATGGTCGGTTGCCGTTTACCAGGTCGATGGCAAGACCACACCCAAGCGCTATGTTCAGGCGCTCTATCCGAACCAGTACGGTCGCGGCTTTGGCCCGCGCCAGCGTATCCCGATCCCGGACGGTGCGGCCCCGGGCGGCCCGGACCTTGGCACCGGCTATATCGTGCTCGAAGACCGCAAGACCGGCTCTGCTTGGGAAATGCGCCAGGCGGGCCAGAACAAGGATGGCGGTTGGTTTGCCGGCTTCGGCGCTACCGTTGATCTGCGCGGCACCGGCGTCAGCCCGCCCTGGATGACGACGGAAAGCCCGCTGCTGGCCGCCAGCCCGCGCCCTTCCGGCGTGCCGCTGACCGCCGGCCTGATCCGCGTTGACGAGCTGAAAGCCGGCCGAATCGAACACGCGCTCGCCTTCGGCTATCCGAACGTGCGCACCAGTGCCTTTGTCCCGCCCGCCAGCACCGGCATTGCCTCGCAGGAAGGCCGCGTAGACAATCCCTTCGGCCTGCCGCTCGGCGCCCGCATCATGCTTGACCCGTCCTATGACATCGAGAACACGATGCTGTCACCGTCGGCGAAAGTCATTGCCCGCGCGCTTCAGGAATATGGCGCCATCCTGGTCGATGAAGCCGGCGGAAGTGTTCTGTATGCGGAAGGATCACCCGAGGCGATTGCCGAATTCAAGGGCTTGCTGACATCCGAAGAACTGCACCTTCTGTTCACGCCCGAATTCATGTCCAGGAACTTCCGTGTCCTGGAAATCAACGGCGTCATGCCCGCGCAGCCCGTGCTGAAGAAGTAGGCCTCAGCTCGGCCGCGAGGTGTCGTAGGGGCTGTCCAGTGAAAAGGCGGGGATGATGGCCACCATCTCCTCGCCATTCTCGCCAACCAGATCGTAGGTGCCGCTCATCAGCCCCGAAGGAGTCGCGAGCGGGGCACCGGACGTGTAGCTGAAGCGCTCGCCGGGGCTGAGCGTCGGGGTCTGGCCGACGACGCCTTCGCCGTCCACCGCCTGCACCCGCCCTGCCGAATCCACGATCCGCCAGTGCCGGCGCGCAATGGTCCACACCCGGTCGCTCTCGTTTTCCACCTCGATCGAATACGACCACATGAAATGGCTGCGACCGGGCTCGGACTCGTCATGCAGGAAACGCGGGCGCACGCGGATGCGCACGCCTTCCGTGATCGCTTCATATTGCGGCGGCGCGGGACGACGGGCCATCCGGAGAGGCTACCTTTGCGAATCTACACGGCGCCCAGTGCGCCGATGAAGTCTGCCTCAAGATCGGATACATCCTCAAGCCCTACCGACACGCGAACCCAGCTGCGGTCGAGCCCCATCGCGGCCTGTTCGGCATCGGTGAGAGCGCGGTGCGTGGTAGTCGAAGGGTGGCAGGCGAGCGTCTTGGTGTCGCCGAGATTGTTGCAGATATCGGCAATCTTCAGTCCGTTGAGGAAACGGAACGCTGCCGCCTGCCCGCCCTTGATCGACAGCGCGAGCAGCGTGCCGCCGGAGAGCATCTGCTTCCTGTGAATTTCGTAATGTGGGTGATCCTTGCGGTGCGGATAGCGCACGGCGGCGACCGCCGGATGGGTTGCCACCACATCGGCAAGGCGCGCGGCATTGCGGCTCTGCGCTTCAACACGCAGCTGCATCGTCTCGAGCCCCTTCAGCACGACCCAGGCATTGAACGGCGAACAGGCGGGGCCCATGTGGCGCAGCCACGGATCATAGGTCTCCGTGATCAGCTTCTCGCTGGCGAGGATGGCCCCGGCGAGCACGCGGCCCTGCCCGTCCATATGCTTGGTGGCGGAATAGGCAACCACGTCCGCGCCGAGTTCGAACGGGCGTTGCAGCACCGGCGTTGCGAACACATTGTCCACCACCAGGAGCGCGCCGGCGGCCTTGCACAGCTTGGCCACCGCCGCGATGTTTATGCCGTCAAGCAAGGGGTTCGCGGGCGTCTCGATCAGCACCAGCTGGCAGCCCTTGCCGATCTCGCGCTCCCATGCCGCCATGTCGGCGCCGTCCACGAACACGGTCTCGATGCCGAACTTCGGCATCTGGTTGGCGAGGATCCAGCGGCAGGAGCCGAACAAGGCGGTCGCGGCCACAACCCGGTCGCCCGCCTTCAGCGGCGCCATGATCGCGGTGGAGATGGCGCCCATGCCGGAACCGGTGACGCGGCAGGCCTCGGCGCCCTCGATCAGGGCGAGGCGCTGCTGCAGCATCTCGGCAGTCGGGCTGCCATAGCGGGAATAGACGAAGCCCGGCTCCTTGCCGGCCATGCGGGCCTCGGCCTGCTCGGCCGAATCATAGGCATAGCCGGAGGTGAGGAAGATCGCCTCGGAAATCTCGCCATGCTGCGACCGCATCAGGCCCCCGCGCACCGCCTGGGTCGCAGGTTTCCAGCCTTTAGGGTCATCTGAGCCAGGTGAATCGGCCATGGCAGCACGCGTCCTTGTGTTTCCTGAGCGGGGTCTTATGCCTGAGACCTACAGGGTGCAAGTAATGGCTGATATTAGCGGGGTTATTCCCGATTTCGAAATCGAGGCGCTGCTGGCCGATGGGGCCATCCGCGTAAGCGAGCCGTTGGAGCCGGGTCAGGTCCAGCCGGCCAGCCTTGACCTGCGCCTGTCGGTGGATGCCTACCGCGTGCGCGCGAGCTTCCTGCCGGGCAAGGACCGGTCGGTGGCCGACATGCTGCAGGAGCCCGGCATCCACATGCACCGGATCGACCTGACCGCGCAGGGCGCCGTGCTGGAAACCGGCTGCGTCTATCTCGTGCCCCTGATGGAATCCCTGCGCCTGCCTGCCGGTCTTGCAGCGCGCGCGAACCCGAAGAGTTCGACCGGGCGTATCGACGTGTTCACCCGCCTCGTCACCAACAAGAGCCGCGCCTTCGACGAAGTGCCGACGGGCTATTCAGGTCCGCTCTACCTGGAAGTCAGCCCGCGCACCTTCCCGATCATGGTGCGCCCCGGCGACCGGCTCGCGCAGATCCGCTTCAAGCGGAAGAAGCCCGAACAACTGAAAGAGAAGGTCGTCTCCATCGATCTCGAGCCGCCGCCGGGACAACCCGCAGGCTGGCGCGCGAAACATCATTCCGGCATCGTCGACCTGCGCGGCATCGGCGCGCACGAAGCGGCACAATTCTGGGAACCTGTTTATCCGCGCGACGGACGAATTGTTCTGAACCCGGAGGAATTCTACATCCTCGTCAGCCGCGAGACCGTGAAGGTCGCGCCCGATGAAGCCGCCGAGATGGCGCCCATCGCACCGGAGCTTGGCGAGTTCCGCGCGCACTATGCCGGATTTTTCGATCCGGGTTTCGGCATCAACAAGGGCGGCAGCCGCGCCGTGCTGGAAGTGCGATCGCGCGATGTGCCCTTCATTCTGGAGCACGGACAGCCGGTTGCGAAACTGATTTACGAGCCGATGACCGCGCGGCCGGCATCGCTTTATGGCGGAAAAGGCTCGAATTATCAGGGCCAGAGCCTTAAACTTTCGAAACATTTCGCCTGATCGGTCAAATCTGCGACATTTGCGGGCCTAATTCGCTTGACCCGGCGGATTTTGCGGCGACGATTGCTTTCAGTGACACGGGCTTCATCAAGCCGGGGGTCGCTTCCGAACGGTTTTGTTCCAACAAACGCAGAGGAATCCACATATGAAAATTCGTCTTCCCACCGCGATTGCGCTAAGCTTCGCCCTGTCCCAGATCGCTGTGCCGCTGGCCATGGCGCAAACGCCGGCATCGCAGTTCCGCAGTGTACCGGCACAGACCTTCTCCGACAGCGAGCTTGCCCGCTATGGCCTCACCGAAGCCGAAACGGCTGAAGTGCGCGCCTGGCAGGAGCAGGGCTATCAGGTGCAGGTGCTGACGCCCGAAGAGGCGGAGGCCTACAATGCCGGCCTCACCAACAACAACATCCTGGCGCTCATCGGCCTTGTCGCCATCGTCGTTGTGATTGCCTCCGTCGTCTGACGATGCGGCCTGCCTTCAGTATGGCGCTGGCGCTCGGACTGAGTGCCTGCGCCATACACCCCGCTTCCGATCCGGCCACCTTTGCGGCGCGCACCAGCCAGAACAGTTTCGAATTGTTTGGCGCGGCGGTTGACCCACCAGAAACCCTTCTCCTGCTGCTCGTGCATGATCCGCAGGAAGACGGCGCAGCCTGCGGCGCGCATGCCCTCGCCAGCCTGATCAATTACTGGCACGGCGCCGGTACCGTCCGCGGCGCGGACCTGTTTGCGCGCACGCCGCCCGCCGACACCGTGAACGGATATTCGATGACCGAGCTACTCTCACTCGCCGGCGACAATGGCCTGCTTGCGAGCGCCGTGCGGCTTCCGCCGGAGGGACTGATCGATGAGCTGGAGGCGGGCAGGCCCGTGCTGGTGCCCGTCAATCTTCCCTCCGTATACGTCCAGACCCGCCAACTGCCCGGAATGAACATTCCTGTCCTCGGCTTTCCCGCGGAATTCATCACCTCACGGACAGCCTGGCTTTCCGAAAAGACGAGCCGCGCGATGCTGAACCACTATGTCCTCGTCGCCGGATACGAGGGTGACAGATTTGTCGTGCTCGAGCCCGTTGCCGGCCTGCGCACGATTTCAGCCGAAAGGCTGGCACGTTATCGCGCGCCCTTCGGTGATGCATCTATAGTGTTCAGCCGGAAAGAATAGCCGCGCCTCAGCCGCCGAAGGCGTAAACGATCGACATGCGCGTTGCCGTATCGGTTTCCTCGAAGCCAGGCTTTGGGGCCGTGTCGTGGCGCACTTCAAAGGAGAAGCGGGCGGACAGGCTTTTGGTCAGCATCGCGGTCAGGCTCGTCTTGTTGCCGATCTGGGTGGAGGTGTCGGCATAGAGCACGTTCGTATCGTTGCCGAACTTCACCGCATCATTGAGCGTATAGCCGAGCTTCGAGGCAGCGATGAAGGAGAAGGACTCGTCTGTGCGCGCCGACACCGTTACCGGCGGATTGCCGGTCGTGGTTTCCTTCACCTTGTCGAACTTCAGGCCCGGCCCCCCTTCCAGCGACCATTTCGCCGCCGGCCCGTCAAACACCTGCCAGCCTGCCCCGCCGCCGACAAAAGAACGGCTGTCGAAAGCCGAAAACTCGTCCACCTCGTGCGAAACGCGCGCGAACACGAAGGCATCATCATTCAGTACACGGTTGGTCTGACCAGCAATAAAGAGACGATTCTTGGTCTGGCTGCCATTCTTGGTGCCATAGTCGGCGAAAAGCTCCGCACTGTTCTTCCAGGCCTGCGTCTCGCGCGCCATTTTCACGCCGATGCCCAGATCACTCGTCTCGGTATTGCCGGTGTTCAGCCCGGCGCTGAAAGAACCCTCGCCCTTCCATGTTCCGTTTTCCGCGAAAGCCGGAAGCGTGAGGCAGCTGCCGGCAGCCAGAGCGGCAAAGAGCAGTTTCATGCGTGTCTCCTGTACAAGCCACACGCAGCAGCGGGCGGGCTCCTGTGTCTCTTCAAAACCTGAAGGGCGGCAGCGAGTCGAACGCTTTCTTCAGCGCCTCGCCCCATCCGCTGGAAATCTGGCGGTAATAGGGATCCTCCGCCTCAATCCGTTTCGACTTGCCGAGACGCAGGGTATCGGTATCCACCACCTGAAGGTCCAGCGGCAGGCCGACCGAGAGGTTCGCCTTGATGGTGGAATCGAACGACACCATCAGCAGCTTCACCGCCTCCTCCGTGCTCATGCCCGGATCGTAGGCGCGCACCAGGATCGGCCGGCCATACTTCGTCTCGCCGATCTGGAAGAAAGGCGTGTCGTCGCTCGCCTCGATGAAATTACCTTCCGGATAGATCATGAACAGGCGCGGCTCCATGCCCTTCACCTGCCCGCCGAGGATCAGCGTCGAGTTGAAGGTCGAGTCCGCCTTCTGCCCGGTCGGCGCGTTGGACTGGATCACATCCTTCAGCGTATCGCCGACATGGCGCGCAATCTGGAACATGGTCGGCATTTCGAGGATCGAGGGCCGGCGCTCAGACGGTGCCTTGGTGCGTTCCTCCAGCAGGCTGACCACGGCCTGTGTTGTTGCGAGATTGCCCGCCGTCATAAGCACGATCACCCGCTCGCCCGGCACCTGCCAGGTGAACAGTTTCCGGAACCGCGAGATATTGTCGACGCCAGCATTCGTCCGCGTGTCGGACATGAACACCAGGCTTTCGTTGAGCTTCATTCCGACGCAATAGGTCATGGGAGGGAACCGTTATTCGGCTTTCTTATTGTTGCTGCACCTGGATCGAGACATCGAGCGATTCGCTCGCCGCGCCGAACCGCATGCCAGAAACAGGCGCCGCCTCGCGGTAGTCAAGACCCGTCGCCACGCGAACATAGCGGCTGTCGGGGGAAATCGCGTTGGAAATGTCGAAACCGACCCAGCCGAGCCGGTCGACATGCACCTCCGCCCAGGCATGGCCCGCATCCTGGTTCACCCGGTCATTCATCATCAGGTAGCCGCCCGCATACCGCGCCGGATAGCCGAGCAGGCGCGCCGCCGAGATGAACGCATGCGCATGGTCCTGGCAGACGCCGTGGCCGGCCTCAAGCGCGTCTTCCGCCCTGGTGTCCACATCCGTCCAGCCCGGCTCATACCGGATCGCTTCGCGCACCAGCCCGGCGAGCGCGTGCAACCGGGCGATGTCGCCATCCGATGCATCCGGCGCGGCGCGGGCAAGCTTGCGCACATGCGCCCCGGCGCGCGTCAGCGGCGTCGACCGGCGGAACAGCCAGAGCGGCGCAAAGCCGCGGTGCACGCCGATCACGCCGGCCTTGTCTTCCACCTCGACTTCGCCGTCGCTGGTGATCACCAGCTCTTCGGCCCCCGGCGTGAGGCTGACCAGCTGCACCCAGTTGGCGTTCTGGTCTTCGTACTCTGCCTCGACCTTGCCGCCTTCGATCTTCAGCTCCCAGCCGAGCACCTGCTGGCCGGCGCGCGATTTGGGAGTCTGGCGCAGCTGCAGCAGGCCGTAGGAGACCGGCGCGGTGTAGCGATAGTGCGAGGCATGATGGATTCTCAGACGCATCGATCTTCCCTCACCTGTTGAAACGGAAGTCTTCCTCGACCTGTCGGGCGAGGGCGTTGTTGGACTGGATGAAGCTGGTCAGGAACTCATGCAGGCCGCGCTCCATCACCTGCTCGATGGACATGTCCTCCAGCTGGTCGCGCAGCTCCAGCGCGGCATCGAGGCTGGGGCGGCGCACACCATAATCCGCACACAGATGACCGAGATTTCCGGCAATCTTTCGCAGGCAGTAGAGCAGCGAGCGCGGCATCCGCCGG
Organism: Hyphomonas sp.; assembly: GCF_046313975.1. Lineage (GTDB taxonomy): Bacteria > Pseudomonadota > Alphaproteobacteria > Caulobacterales > Hyphomonadaceae > Hyphomonas. The sequence continues at coordinate 41,186 of NZ_JBKBXB010000016.1, forward strand.
TCGAGGATCAGGAAATCCGCAATCGTCAGCGGCCGCGTCTCGCCGCCGTGCAACCAGCGGAAGGACCGCTCCGCCGAAGCGGCGCGCAGGATCGTCTCCCATTGCACATTGTCCAGCGTCGAGCCGACCAGCTGCACAGAAGGCAGGAGCACATAATATTTCACGTCCAGGATGCGCGCGATATTGTCGGCGCGCTCCACGAAGGTGCCGATGCGGGCGAAATTGTAGATGTCGTTGCGCAGCATCGTGCCGACGGTGGCACCGCGCACCAGCGCGCTCTGGCTGCGGATCAGCCCCAGCACATCCGGCAGGTCGGTCTCGCGCACCGGCCGGGCGAGCGCGGCCTTCTGCTTGATCCAGGTCTCGTTGACCGCTTCCCACACTTCGCGCGTCAGCGCCGTGCGCACGAGCCGCGCATTGTTGCGCGCCGCCTCCGTCACCGAGAGCACGCTCGACGGGTTCGCGCTGTCGCGCAGCAGGAAGTTGATGACGCTCGGCCCATCGAACTTACCGCCGGACTCCAGAAAGGCCTTGCGCGCCGAGGCTGTGTCGATGATCGAGGCCCACTCATCCTCAGCATGGTCGGACCGCGTCAGCGCAATGCGGAATCCCGCATCGGCGAGGCGCGCGGTATTCTCCGCCCGCTCGAGATAGCGGAACATCCAGAAGAGGCCCCCTGCGGTCTTGCCCAGCATGCCGCCTAGTCCTCCAGAACCCAGGTATCTTTGGTGCCGCCGCCCTGGCTCGAATTGACGACCAGCGAGCCCTTCTTCAGCGCCACGCGCGTCAGGCCGCCGGGCGTGATCTCGATGCCTTCCGGCGACATCAGCACAAACGGGCGCAGGTCTACATGCCGCGGCGCGAGACCAGCGCGCGTCAGGATCGGCACGGTCGAGAGCGCGAGCGTCGGCTGCGCGATATAATTGCCGGGCTTCGCCGTAAGCTTCGCGCGGAACGCCTCGATCTCCTTCTTCGATGCCGCCGGTCCGACCAGCATGCCATAGCCGCCGGAGCCGTGCACTTCCTTCACCACCAGCTCGCTCAGATGCTCCAGCACATAGGCAAGCGATGAGGCTTCCGAACAGCGCCAGGTCGGCACATTCTTCAGGATCGGTTTCTCGCCGGTATAGAACTGCACGATGTCCGGCATGTAGGAATAGATCGCCTTGTCATCGGCGATGCCGGTGCCAGGCGCATTGGCGATGGTGATCCCGCCGGAGCGGTAGACATCCAGGATGCCTGGCACGCCGAGGAAGGAATCCGAACGGAAATTCAGCGGGTCGAGATAGTCGTCATCTACGCGGCGGTAGAGCACATCGATCGGCGTGTAGCCAAGCGTTGTGCGCATCGCGATGCGGCCATCGACCACGCGCAGGTCGTGCCCCTCCACCAGTTCGGCGCCCATCTGGTCGGCAAGGAAGGCGTGCTCGTAATAGGCCGAGTTATGAATGCCCGGCGTCAGCACCGCCACCACCGGCCGGCCCTTGCACGCGGGCGGCGCGCAGGCGGAGAGAGACCGGCGCAGCATCTTCGGATAATCGCTCACCGGCCGTACACGGATCTTCGTGAACAGTTCCGGGAACATCTGCAGCATCGTCTCCCGATTCTCCAGCATATAGGAGACACCGGACGGTGTGCGGGCATTGTCCTCCAGCACGAAGAATTCGTTCTCGCTGGTGCGGACAAGGTCGACGCCGACGATATGCGTATAGATGCCGCCGGGCGGCGCAACGCCGATCATCTTCGGCAGGAAGGCATCATTGTTCTCGATCAGCTCGACCGGCACGCGCCCCGCCCGCAGGATTTCCTGACGGTGGTAGATGTCGTGCAGGAAGGCATTGATCGCGCGCACCCGCTGCTCGATCCCGCGTGTCAACTTTGCCCATTCGCGCGCCGAAATGATCCGCGGCACGATATCGAACGGGATCAGCCGTTCGTCGGCATCGGCTGCGCCATAGACGTTAAAGGTGATGCCGGTGCGCCGGAAGAAGGTTTCGGCTTCCCGGGCCTTGCGCCTCAGCCTTTCGGGCGGTTCGGCCGCAAACCAGTCGCCATAGCGGGCATAGGGCGTGCGCGGGCGTTCACCGCCCCCATCCATCTCATTGAAAAACGTCGGAGTTTCTCCCATGCCAGTGACATTACGCGGGATTCAGCGGGGCTCAACGGGGTTCGCGTGAGGAGCTGCCTGCAGATTGTGCTGCCCGATCCTCCGGCACTTCCGCTCCGGCCTGCCCGAAAAACCGGCAAATGCCTTATGGCGCAACAGGAACCAGCGGCCAGAAGATCGGAATCACGACCGCGGCGACCGCGATGAAAATCCAGTTCAGGGGCGAGCCGAACTTCACGAAATCCATGAATTTATACCCGCCCGCCCGGTAGACGAGCGTATTGGTCTGGTAGCCGATGGGGGTCGCAAAGCTCGCGCTGGCAGCAAACATCACGGCCACGATGAACGGGCGCGGATCAATCCCGATCTGCTGCGCGAGGCCGATGGCCAGCGGCGTGATCAGGATCGCCGCAGCATTGTTGCTCATGACCTCGGTGACAATCGAGGTGAAGGCATAGACGATGATCAGCAACACCAGCGGCCCCATGCCCTGCGAAATCGTCGCGAGAAAACCGACAATCAGCGCAGCTGCGCCTGTCTTCTCCAGCCCGATGCCAAGGGCCAGCATGCCGAAGATCAGCATCAGGATATCCCACTGGATCGACTGGTAGGCTTCCTGGTGGTCGAGGCAGCCGAAAGCGACCACCGCCGTCGCTGCAATCAGCGCAAGGCCCGCAATCGGCATCAGCTCGATTGCCGCCAGCCCCATCACCAGCAGCACGGCGCCCACCGCGATCGGCGCCTTGTCGCGCCGGATGGCGCGCTCGGTGCTTTCAGTGAGGTTGTTGAGAACGCCGTCCTCAAACATCTGCCGCATGCCGGCGGGCGGGCCTTCGATCAGCACCGTGTCGCCGACCTCGAAGCGCAGCTCGTCAATCTGGCGCGCCATGTTCTCGCCGCGCCGGTGGATCGCCAGGACGTAAACACCGTAGAGGCGCGCAAGACCGATCCCGGCGAGGCGGCGTCCGATCAGGCGCGACTGCGGCCCGATCACGCCTTCCATGATCACCGTCTCTGTCGTCTGCACCGGCTCGAACGAAGCCGGCGCATTCGCCTGCGCGCCGAGGGCCACGTTGCCGGCTTCCTTCAGCGTCAGCATCTCTGACACTGGTGAACGCAGCACCATCCGGTCACCCGCTTGCAGCACGATGCCCTTGAGGTTGGCCCGCAGCGACAGGCCCTCGCGGAAAACGTCGATGACGGTGAAGCCCTTCTCGGCGGTAAACCCGGTCTCGCCGATCTTCTTGCCGATCAGGGCCGAGTCGAGCGGGATCAGGATCTGCGCCGTGAACCGGCGCTCTTTCTGGTCGGGCAGCAGGGAGCTCAGCGATTCCCGCTTCGGCAGCAGAAACGGGCCAAGAATGGCCGTGTACAGAATACCCACACCGGCAAACATCAGCCCCGCCAGCGTGATCTCGAACATGCCGAAGGCCGGCATGCCCTGGCGCTGAGCGACGCCATCAACGAGAATGTTGGTGGATGTGCCGATCAGCGTCGTCGTGCCGCCGAATATGGCGGCGAAGGAGAGCGGCATCAGCAGTTTCGACGGCGCCACCTTGATCGCCTGCGCCAGCCGGATCGCCACCGGGATCAGGATGATCACAACCGGCGTGTTGTTGATGAAAGCCGACAGCAGCACCACGCCGAACATCAGCGCGATCACCGCCAGCGTCGGCGACCCGCGCTGCGCCAGGGACGCCACCTTGCGGCCCACCCAGTCGATCACCCCGGTCCGCTCCAGCGCGGCGGAGAGCACGAACATCGCCCCCACCGTGATCGGCGCAGAGTTTGAAAACACCGACAGCGTATCGCTGACCGAGAGAATGCCCGTCAGCATCAGCGCGCCCATCGCCAGCAGCGCGACGATGTCCGCCGGCAGCTTCTCCCGGACGAAGCCGAAGAAGACAATCACCACCAGCACCAGCACGAAGCCGATCTGGAAGGCAGAGCTTTCGAGTATCGGCGCGAGCATCCGGGGTCCCTGGCAATATTATCAGCCTGTAACAGACAAGCCGGAACCGGGCCGCAGCGCAACTGCCTGTCGCTGCCGGAAATCTTACAGGTGGGTTCAGTTACCGCAGGGACGGCAGGTCCGGACTGGAGCGGGTAGACGGAATCGAACCGACATACATAGCTTGGAAGGCTAGTGCATTACCATTATGCTATACCCGCCCATCAGGGCTTGTGCTGCGCCGATGGCTGAGGCGGGGTGGTGGAGGGAGCTGGATTCGAACCAGCGTACGCTAGGCGGCCAGATTTACAGTCTGGTGGATTTAACCACTCTCCAATCCCTCCACGGCCCCGCGCCAACGCCATTTGACGCCGCCGCGCCGTCGTTTCATAGGGCTGTCAGACAGCCCCGATCCACGCCGGAAGCGGCCTTATAAGGATGATCCTCATGGCGCGCAACCATCCAAAGCGGCCCGGTCGCAGGCCCCCCGGAAATGGTCCCAGCCGGCCCGAACAGCCCGTCTTCCACCGTCCCGAGCGGGAAACCGAAGGCGGCCCCGTCTGGCTGTGGGGCACGCATGCCGTCATGGCCGCCCTCGCCAACCCCGACCGGCGCTTCCACCAGCTGCTGGTCACCGAGAACGCCGCCCAGCGCCTGCCCCGCACCCAGATCCAGCCGCAGGTCGTCACCGGCAAGGAACTCGACCAGCGCCTGCCGCCCGGCGCCGTCCACCAGGGCATCGCCGTCAAGGCCGACCCGCTGGAGCCTGCCGCCCTCGAAGACCTGATCGCTGAGGGCGCCACCCGCATCGCCGTGCTCGACCAGGTCTCCGACCCCCACAATCTCGGCGCCATCTTCCGCTCCGCCGCCGCCTTTGGCTTCACCGGCCTCGTGCTACAGAGCCGCAACGCCCCGCCGATCACCGGCGTCGTCGCCAAGAGCGCGGCGGGCGCCATCGAAACCGTCACCGAAGTGCGCACGGTCAACATCTCCCGCGCCCTCGAACAGTTGGGGGAAGCCGGCTTCCACACCGTCGGCCTTGCCGGCGAGAGCACCCGCCCGCTCGACCTCGCGGTGAAAGGCGCGACGAAGCTTGCCATCGTCCTCGGCGCCGAAGGCCCGGGCCTGCGCCCCGGCGTTGCAAAGGCCTGCGCCGAACTCGCCCGCATCCCGATTGCCGCTGCGATGGAAAGCCTCAACGTGTCCAATGCTGCCGCAATTGCATTCTACGAGGCGAGCCGGGGCAGTAGTCCTGCCGCCTGATCCTCTGTAGACTGACCCGGAATTGGGGAGACCGAAGCCATGATGCGCATCCTGTCCGTCCTGCTCGTGATTGCCGGGTTGCTGGCCGCCGGTTTCGGGGGCGCCGCCCTGCTGGAAAACTTCGACACGGAAACGGCAGAGCTCTCCACGCCCGCCGGTGCGCCATATGAGGAAATGGTGGCGACAGAATCTGCGATTCCGGAAGAAGAGGCCGCCGTCGAAATCGCCTCGGCTGAACCCCAGCCTGACGACACGGCGCTGAGAGCCGCGCCGCCGGCAGCCGAGCCCTCAGATGCCGCCGAGGCCCCCGCCGAGACGGGTGAGCCCGCCCTCACCGATGACGAAATCGGCTTCATGTTCCAGACGCAGATGGAAGAAGGCCCCGCCCCGGCGGCGCGCAGCATACCGGCGCCCGATGCGGCCGGCGAACCCGCCGCGGTCATCCCGGAGCCGAAGGCCTCCTTCGCGGACAAGCTGCAGACCGTTCCCATCGCGCACGAGACCCCGGCCTCTGCCGAGTACAAGCGCCCCTTCAACGTCACCTTCGCCATCGATGCCACAGGCGACACGACCGCCGCCGATGCCCTCCCCGGCCGCGGCGTGATTGAGGAAGGCACCGCGAAAGTCTCCGACCGCGTTGAGGTGCGCCTCTCCGGCGCGAGCTTCCGCATCGAGCAGACCTCGCCGCTGATCCAGACGCTTTCTCCGCTCACGGAGAATACCTGGCGCTGGTCCGTCACCCCACTCACTGCGGGCGACCATGACCTCACCTTCGAAATCTTCGCCATCGACACGGACGCGGTCACGCCCCTGCGCACCTATCGCGACACGGTCACGGTCAAGGTCTCGGGCCTCAACCGCGCCATAGCCTTCGCAGATCAGGCCAACCCCCTGTTCGTGCTCCTCGGCGGTATCGGCTCCATCCTCGCCGGCGCCATCGGCGTCGCCCGCTTCTTCGCGAAGCGCTAGGCAGGTTTCGCGGACGCCGGACCGGGGTCTTCGGACTTGTCCCTCGGTATGCTATTCACGGTTCACAAGCGCTAGAGCACAGGGGGATGCCCATGACCATCAAGGTATTCAGCGCCGGTTTCGGCCGCACAGGCACGCTGTCACTCAAGCTCGCGCTCGAGGAAATCGGCTTCGGGCCGTGCCATCACATGAAGGAAGTGATCGAGAACGGCCCCGTGCAGGTGCCGCTCTGGAACGCGGCGGTCGAAGGCAGGGCAGATTTCGGCGCCATCTACAAAGGCTACAGTGCGGCCGTGGACTGGCCCACCGCTGCCTTCTGGCGCGAACTGGCCGTTGCCTATCCCGACGCCAAGGTGATCCTGTCCACCCGCTCAGCCGAGAGCTGGTATGACAGTATATCCCAGACCATCCTCTCAACTCTGACCGCTCCGGATAACTGGCCGCCACCAGCCGTCGAATGGTTCAACATGGTGCTGAAAGTCATTCATCGCAGCCTTGGCCCCTCGTTTGACAAAGACAGCGTCATCGCCGCCTTCCACGCACAAGAGGCCGCCGTGAAAGCCGAGATACCGGCAAGCCGCCTGCTGGTTCACTCCGCCAAAGATGGCTGGGAACCGCTCTGCGCCTTCCTTGGTGTGCCCGTTCCGGATACGCCCTACCCACGCACCAACAGCAAGGAAGAATTCTTCCAGCTGATGAAGGGCGCCGACGCCATGTGATCCGCCTGCGGATCAATAGCTCTTCGGCAATCCCAGCACACGCTCGGCAATAAAATTCAGGATCATTTCGCGGCTCACCGGCGCGATCCGCGCCAGCATCGCCTCGCGCATCATGCGCTCGACATGATACTCGCGCGCATAGCCCATGCCGCCATGCGTCAGCACCGCCGTCTCGCAGGCCGAGAAGCCCGCTTCCGTGCCGAGATATTTCGCCGCGTTCGCTTCCGCACCGCATTCCTCGCCCGCATCGTAAAGCGCCGCCGCCTTGTAGGCGAGCAGCTCCGCCGCCGACAGCTCTGCCCACGCCTTGGCCAGCGGATGCTGGATGCCCTGGTTTTGCCCGATCGGCCGGCCGAACACGACGCGCTCGTTGGCGTAGCGCGCCGCCCGCTCCAGCGCCGCAAAGCCGAGGCCAACCGACTCCACCGCAAACAGCACACGCTCCGGGTTCAGCCCCTGCAGAAGGTATTTGAAGCCCGCGCCTTCCTCGCCGATCAGGTGCTCCTTCGGCACTTCCAGCCCGTCGATAAACAGCGCATTGCACTCCACCGCCTTGCGGCCCATCTTCGGGATCGGCTTGGCCTCGATCTTGCCCCGGTCGAGATCAGTGTAAAACAGCGACAGTCCGAGGTGCGGCTTCGAGCATTGATCCTTCGGCGTGGTGCGCGCGATGATCAGGATCTTGTCCGCACGCTGAGCACCCGTCGTCCAGATCTTCCGGCCATTGATGACATAGCCAGTGTTCGTCCGCTCCGCCTTGGTCTCGAGGCTCGACGTATCCAACCCGGAGTTCGGCTCGGTCACCGCGAAGCACATCTTCTCCTCGCCGGAGATGATCTTCGGCAGGTTCTCGCGCTTCAGTTCCGGATTGCCGAACTTCTCCAGCGGCTTCGGCCCGAAGATGTTGAGGTGGATTGCCGAGGCGCCGGAGAAGCCCGCGCCGGTGCGCGTCACCGTCTGCATCATGATTGCGGCCTCGGTCAGGCCCAGACCTGCGCCGCCATATTCTTCCGGAAAGGCGATGCCCATCCAGCCGCCCTTCGCCATCGCGGCGCAGAACTCTTCCGGCCATTCGCCCGTCTCGTCGGTCTTCGCCCAATAGGCGTCGTCGAATGGCTCCAGCGTCTTTGCGACCGCATCGCGGATCGCCTGCTGATCCTCGGTCATCGGGCGGATCGTGTGCATGTTCTGTCTCCCTTTGCGGGGGACACTTAGGGCTGAGCTATCGGCGCGTCCAGCCTCACGCCGGGACGGTGTATGCCCGCCGCGTGGTGAACGCCGCCGCCAGCGCGCCCGGCGCCTTGCCCGTCACCGCATCCGCCAGGATCTGCGCGGTCACGGGCGCCAGCAGAATGCCGTTGCGATAATGCCCCGCCGCGACGAACAGTCCCGGTGTCACCGTCTCACCCAGGAAGGGCGCATGGTCCGGCGTGCCCGGCCGTACACCGGCCCAATGCTCGGTCACTGCCGACCCCGCCAGCCCCGGGCAGAGCCGCGCAGCCTCCGCCTGCAGCGCCGCAATCGCCTCCGGCTCGGCCGCCTCGATCACCCGCCCCGGCTCCACCGTCGCGCCGATCACCACCTGCCCGCCGCGCGGCACAAGATACACATGCCCCGCCCGCACCACCCTCAGCGGCGCGCCGGGGCATGCCTCCACCGCCAGCATTTGCCCCCCATGGCAGTCGATATCATCCAGCGCCGTATCCCAGTTCACGAGGCTGTAGCACGCCCCGCGCTCTTCCACCTTGATGATCGCCGTCTCCCAGCCCGCCGCCGCGATGATGGCGCCATGCCCATCCAGCTGAACCCGTCCGCCTACGGACTTCAGCAGCGCGGCCCCGTCCACAAACTTCACATTCCTTGAAGCCCGGAGCACCACCAGCAGCGCCTCCACCACCCGCCGGTTATGCACCCGGAAATCCGTCGGCAGTTCCATCCCGCCGAGCACCGCTTCGCTCAGCGCCGGCTCGCACGCCCGCAGCGCCTCTGCGCCCAGCACCTCATGCGCCACCCCGCGCGCCGCCAGCGTCTCCGCAATCCCCGACAGCCGCGCCATCTGCCCCGCGTCCAGCGCTGCCGCCAGTGACGGCGCCGCATCAAACCCGACCTCGCGGCCCGCCCGCGCCGCCAGCTCCGCCGCAAAGTCCGGCCACAGCGCCGCGCTCGCCATGCAAAGATCGAACAGCCCCGCATGCACGCCCGGCTCCGCCGCCGCCTCGAAGGCCGGCGCCAGCATCCCCGCCGCCGCCCAGCTCGCCCCGTGTCCCGGGGCGCGCGGATCAAACACTGTCACGTCCAGCCCGCGCCGCACCGCCAGCTCATACGCAATCGACAGCCCGATAATGCCGCCGCCCAGGATGGCGACCGCACCGGAAGTAGATGTGCCGAAGGGATTGCGGATCATGCGCGGGTTGTATCGCCCGCCCACACGCGCACAAGCATCAGAATATCAGATCAGGGTTTCACGGCAGCAGGCGGAAGCTGCTCCAGAAGGCGTCAAAGGCCTGCGCCAGGTCATGCTTCTGGAAGATCAGCTGCTTCAGCCGCTCGCCGCCGGGGCCGAACACGGTGCGCACCATCAGGTCAAAGTCGAAGCCATCGGCGCCTGCGCGCTGGCCCTGCATCTGGATGAAGCTGTCGATCGCCTCGGACAGGCGAACGTCCTCGGCCTCATCCATCAGTTCGACATCAAGGACCACTTCGGCCATCGCTGCCTCCACTCCCAAGCCAGAAATTAACCCATACCCCCGTTGGGACAAGACATTTCGCACCTGCAACATTGTTGTGCTGGCACAGCTCGCCCCCGAGGAGAACCCCGATTTGCAAGAACCGGGCAATTCGGCTGGCGCACTGTGGTGAAAAGGTCGCGCAGGCTTTCTGTTGCGATTCATTCTCAAGTGTGATTGGGATCGGCCACAAGATTACGCTCTCCTCATCCAAGGACGCCCCGAATGTTCCGAATCCCGCTTGCCTGCGCTGCCGCCGCGATTCTCGCCGCCTGTGGCCAGCCCACTCCCGCTGCAGTGCCCGACGCCGCCACCGAAGCTTCCGCCGAAGCCGCCGGCCAGTCGATCAACATCTATTCCGCCCGCCACTATGATTCGGACAAGGCGATGTATGCCCGCTTCACGGAAGTGACCGGCATCAAGGTGAACGTCCGCGAGGCCGGCGCGCCGGAACTCCTCGAAACCATGAAGGCCGAAGGCGCAAACAGCCCCGCCGATCTCGTCATCGTCTCCGATGCCGGCGCGCTCTACCGTTTCCAGAAGGAAGGCTTCACGCAGGCCGTCCGCTCCGAAGCGCTCGAAGCCGCGATCCCGGCCCAGCTGCGCGAAAAGGATGGCCACTGGTTCGGCCTGTCGAAACGCGCCCGCGTCATCGTTTATGATCCGCAGATGCTGCCCATCGAAGAAGTCGACACCTATGCCGACCTTGCTGACGAGCGCCTGCGCGGCGAGATCTGCGTGCGCTCCTCCACCAATGTCTACAACCTCTCCCTGCTCGGCGAATTCATCGGCCGCAATGGCGGCGAGGCAGCCGAGCAATGGGCGAAAGGCGTCACCGCAAACTTCGCGCGCCCGCCCGAAGGCGGTGACACCGCGCAGATCGAAGCGGTCGCCGCCGGCCAGTGCGCCGCTGCCATCGTCAACCATTACTACTGGGTCCGCCTCGCGCAGGGCACCACCGAACAGCGCCTGAAAGCCGCCAAGACCACCATCTCCTTCCCGGACCAGGACGGCAACGGCACGCACATCAACATCTCCGGCGCCGCCGTCACCGCCTCGTCCAAGAATCCGAACGCCGCCGTGAAGTTCATCGAATTCCTCGCCACGCCCGAAGGCCAGGCTCTGCTGACTTCGGAAACGAAAGAATTCCCCGTCGTCGCCGGCGCCGCCCTCCCGGAAGGCCTCGAAGTCCTGCCGGAGTTCAAGCAGAGCGACTTCCCGCTGGACCAGCTTGGCGTGCACCAGCCTGAGGCGCAGGCCATCTTCGACCGCGCCGGATGGAACTGAGGGCACGCGTCTTCTCCGCGGCCGCCATCCCGGCACAGGCATGGCGCCAGCTTCCGGTCCTTCTGGCCGGGCTCGTCATTGCCCTGCCGGTTGCGGTCGTGCTCGCCACCGGCCTTTCCGAAGGCGGCGGCTCGGCGTGGACGCATATCCGCGACACGCTGCTCGCCGGCTACTTCACCGGCACGCTCAGTGTACTGATCATGACAGGCATCCTCTGCCTGCTGATGGCGGTGCCTGCCGCCTGGCTCGTCACCATGTTCCGCTTCCCCGGACGCGGCGTTTTTGAGTGGTTACTCGTGCTACCCCTCGCCGCCCCCGGCTATGTACTCGCCTACGCGTGGAGTGATCTCGCCGGTGTCGGCGGCCCGCTGCAATCGGCGCTGCGCGAGGCGACCGGCTGGTCCGCGCGCGATTACTGGTTCCCGGTCCTCAGCTCCGCGCCCGGCCTCTCCTTCGTGCTCGCCTGCGCGCTCTACCCGTATGTCTATCTCACCGCCCGCGCGGCCTTCCTCTCGCAGTCCGTATGCACCATGGAAGCCGCCCGCAGCCTCGGCGCCAGCCCCGTGCGCACCTTCTGGTCCGTCGCGCTGCCCGCCGCCCGCCCGGCCATCGCCGCCGGCCTGGCCCTCGCGCTTATGGAGGCTGCCGCCGATTACGGCGCCGCCGAATTCCTCGGCGTGCCCACCCTCACCTACGGCATCGTGCGCGCCTGGAAGAGTTTCGGCGAGCCTGCCGCCGCCGCGCGCATCGCGCTCGTCCTCCTGCTGCTCGTGCTCACGCTCGTGATCATCGAGCGCCGCTCGCGCGGGCGCGCCGGCATCCAGCAAAGCTCCACCCGCTGGCGAGAAATCCCGCGTGTCACCCTGCGCGGCCCCGCCGCCATCGGCGCCAGCGCCCTGTGCACCGCCATATTCACTTTCGCGTTCATCCTTCCGGTTGGCCGCCTCATCTGGCGCAGCATAGAGACCGGCACGCGCGCAGCGCCCATCGGCGACGCGCTCCTCAACTCCCTCCTCCTCGCCAGCGCCGGCGCCGCCTTTGCGTTCGTCCTTGCCCTGATCATCGCCCTGTCTATCCGCGCGCGCGGCCCCATCGCCACCGTCGCCCGCATCGCCGCCTCCTCCGGCTATGCCATCCCCGGTGCGGTGCTCGCCCTCGGCGCGCTCGCGGTGATTGCCGCCCTGCCCGTGACCCTCTCCGGCGTCCTCGCCCTCGCGGCCCTCGCCTGGGTCTATGCTGTGCGCTTCACCGCCGCGGGCACCGAGCCGATGGCCGCCGCCCTCGCCCGCGCACCCGCCTCCATCGGACAGGCCGCCGAAAGCCTCGGCGCCACGCCGATGCGCCGCATCCTCTCCGTTGACTTGCCCATCGCGATGTCGGGCGCCGCCGCAGCGGCCCTTGTGCTGTTTGTCGAAGCGCTGAAAGAACTGCCCGCAACGCTGATGCTCCGCCCCTTCAACTGGGACACCCTTGCCGTGCGCACCCATGCCTATGCCAGCGACGAGCGCCTCGCCTCGGCGGCCCTTCCCGCCCTGCTGATCACCCTCGCCGGCCTCCTGCCGGTCATCCTGCTCTCGCGCCAGATGTCGCGCGCCCGTCCGGGGAGCGCGGCATGAGCCACCGTCTCGAGGCGCTGAACGTCACCCGCCGCTATGGCCCGCGCGCCGTGGTCGAGAATGTCAGCCTGTCACTGGAGCCCGGTAAGATCACCGCCCTGCTCGGCGGCTCCGGCGCGGGCAAGTCCACGCTCCTGCGCCTGCTCGCCGGCCTTGAGCCTGTCGAGACCGGCGAGATCCGTCTTGGTGACCGGGTATTGTCCGCACCCGGACAAACCGTCCCGCCGGAACAGCGCCGCATCGGCCTCATCTTCCAGGACTTCGCGCTCTTCCCCCACCTCACCGCCGAGCGTAACGTCGCCTTCGGCCTGAAACACTTGCCGAAGCAGGAAGCCACCGCCCGCATCGATCACTGGATCGGCCTCCTCGGCCTCACGCACCGCGCCGGCGCCTATCCGCACGAGCTGTCCGGCGGCGAACAGCAGCGCGTCGCCATCGCCCGCGCCCTCGCGCCCCAGCCCGACGCCATCCTGATGGACGAGCCCTTCTCCGGCCTCGACCCGATGCTTTCCGACTCCGTGCGCCAGGCCGCGCTCGCCGCAGTACGTGCCGCCGGCATCCCGGCCCTGATGGTCACGCACGACCCCGCCGAAGCCCTCGCGCACGCAGACCGGATCGCCATCCTGCGCGAAGGCCGCCTCCTGCAAGCGGGCGATCCGGACGATGTCTACCGCCGCCCCGCCAGCCTCGCGGTCGCCCGCGCGCTCGGCCCGGTCAACGAAATCCCGCGCGCGCTGTTGCCCAAGGCCTGGCTTCCCGAAGGCGGCGGCGCCGTCATCGGCGTGCGCCCGGAAGGCGTGCGCCTCGACGCGGCCTCGCCCGTCCGCATGCTCGTCACCAGCCGCCACCTGACCGGCCCGCTCGTGCGCCTGACGCTGGAAGGCCAGGGCCTCTCCCTCATCTCGCTGGTGCCTCTGTCGGCCGCCGCCGCCCCCGGCAGCGAAGCCGGCGTGTCGCTCGACCCCGATTTCACGTTCACATTCGCGTCATCCGGTTTCTGACATTTCGGTAAATACTGCCTCGAATGCCTCGCTTTCGACGGTTTCAGGTCCTAGGCTCGTTGGAAGAGTCTACAAGGAGATGTGGATGGTTTCTGGACTGGTCCGCGCCGCTTTTGCCCTCACCGCCAGCGCGCTCGTCGCGCTTGGCGGCGCCTCTGCGCAGGGGCTGATCCGCGACGCCGAAATCGAGGAAACCCTGCGGGAATGGACCGATCCCATCCTCGAAGTCTCCGGCCTCGTACCCGCAGACGTGCAGCTCTTCATCATCAACGATCCCAGCCTCAACGCCTTCGTCGCCAACGGCCAGCGCATCCACATGCACACCGGCCTCCTCATCGAGGCGGAAACGCCCGGCCAGATCAAGGGCGTGCTCGGCCATGAAACCTGCCACATCGCCTGCGGCCACACCGTCGCACGCATGCGCGCCAGCGAGATCGCGATGCGCCCGGCGCTGGTCTCCATCGGCCTTGGCATCCTCGCCATCGCAGCCGGTGAGCCCGGCGCCGGCGCCGCGCTGATCGGCAGCTCCGGCCAGTTCGCGGCGCTGAACTTCTTCGTCCACACCCGCGCCGAGGAAGCCGCCGCTGACGCAGCCGCCGTGAAATATCTCGCTGCGCTTGGCCAGTCGCCTTCCGGCATTGTCGAGTTCTTCGAGAAGTTCCGCTATCAGGAAGTCCTGTCAGACGCGAAACGCTACCCGTATTTCCGCTCCCACCCGCTCGCCTCCGACCGTATCCGCGGCGCCCGCATACTGGCCGAAGCCACCGGCCTGATGGATGTTCCGCCCACGGAGCGTGAGCTGAAACAGTACCGCATGATGCGTGCCAAGCTCGTCGGCTTCCTCGACACGCCGCTGCGGGTGCGCCGCGATTATCCGGATGCCGACAAGAGCGCCCCGGCCCGCTATGCCCGTGCCATTTCCGCCTATCGCAATTCCGATATCCAGCGCGCGCTGACCGAAATCGACTCCCTGCTCGCGGAGGAACCGGAGAACCCCTACTTCCACGAGCTGAAAGGCCAGATCCTGTTCGAAAGCGGCAAGATCGAGGAGTCGATCGCGCCGCACAAACGCTCTCTGGAACTGAAACCTGGCCAGCCGCTACTGCTCATCAACTATGCCCGCTCGCTCAACGCGCGCGGCGCAGAGGGCGACTTTGCTGCGGCCGAAACCGCGCTCCACGACGCCCTGATTGCCGAGCCGGACAATGCCTTCGCCTGGGCCCAGCTCGCCATCACCTACGAGAATCAGGACCGCCGCTCCGAGGCCCAGCTCGCCACCGCCGAGTCCGCCTACTGGGTCGGCGACATTGTCCGGGCCAACGCCTTCGCCCGCCGCGCCGTGCAATCGCTGGACAAATCCACCACGAACTACCGCCGCGCTGATGACATCCTGCTGATCACCGATCCCAGCAATCCGGACAACCGCGCCTTCTATGACCGCTACCGCCGGGGCTCGAATCTCAGCCTGCACACGGCCGGCCGCGACATGCCCTTCGGCGACTTTTCCGCCCGAGGGCGCGAGTAACACCTCTGCGAGCGCGGGTGGACGAGGCCGCCGCCGGCCGTATAGTCCGTTGAAAATCAAGCCATGGGTTTCCTCCAGATGATGTCTCCGCTCCGCAAAACCACCCTCGCCCTTGCGGCGGTGGCCGTCTCCCTCCTGCCAGCCTGCGCCCAGCCGGGCGGGGACGCGGACAAGGCCGAGATCGAAAAGATCGTCCGGGAATATATCCTCGAGAATCCTGAACTTATCGAGGAAGCCATCTACGCCCTCCAGGACAAAAGGGACGCCGCCAAGGCAGACCTCGTTCGCAGCGCCATCACCGCCAACAAGGATGCGCTCTACGCGCATGCCGGCGACTATGCGATCGGCCCGGCCGATGCCGCCGTCACTATCGTGGAGTTTTTCGACTATCGCTGCGGCTACTGCAAACGCTCGGTCGACTGGGTGCAGAAACTGCCCGCGAAGTATGACGGCGAGGTGCGCGTCGTGTTCAAGGAACTACCGATCTTCGGCGGCATCAGCGAAACGGCGGCGCTCGCCGCCCTCGCGGCCGGCAAGCAGGGCAAGTACTGGGAATTCCACTCCGCCCTGATGAAGATCGAGAACAACGCGGACCTGACCGAAGCGAAGATCGACGAAACAGCCGCAAGCATCGGCCTCAACGTTTCGAAGCTGCGCGCCGACATGAAAGGTCAGGCCGTGCAGAAACAGCTCGCCGACATGAAATCCCTCGGCGCCGCGTTAAGTGTTACCGGCACGCCCGCCTTCTTCATCGGCGACACCCATATCGAAGGCGCCAACATTCCCGTCATCGAGAAAGCCATCGAAGACGCTCTGAAGAGCTAGTCGTCACTCCCCACACTACCGCGCAGCGCCTTCACCTCGCCGCGCTTCTTTTTTGAAGTGATCCGCCTGCGGACACTTCCCGCGGTCGGCTTCGTCTTGATCCGCTTCTTCGGCGCCACCGCCGCCTTGCGGATCATCTCCACCAGCCGCTCACGCGCCGCCTGCCGGTTCAGCACCTGGCTGCGATGTTCGCTCGCCTCAAGGATCAGCCGCCCGTCTGCCGTGATCCGCGCCGCGTAGAGCTTGCCGAACCGCTCCTTTACCGCTGCCGGCAGGGAGGAGGCCCCGACATGCCAGGTCAGCTGCACGGCGCTCGACACCTTGTTCACATTCTGCCCGCCCGGCCCAGAGGCCCGCACGAACGCTTCGCTGATCTCCCAGGCCGGAAGGGTCAGGTTTTCCGTGATTTTCAGGTCGCCAAATTCGCTCATCGGGGAAACCTGAAGGACCTGTTCAGCCTAAGTTCAGCCTCCGGGGCTGAGAGTTTCCTTACGAAACCGGGGTTTGCGGGCAAAGTCCAGCACACCCCGGCCCCAACGGCTCCATATAGGCAGGTTTACCATGACCCTGTTCAAGACTGCTTCCCGCTTCATCGCTGTCGCTGCAGCGGCCAGCCTTTTCATCGCCCCCATCGCCCAGGCTGACCGTGACCGTGGTGGACGCCACGGCGGAGACCGGGGCGGCTGGGAACGCCGCGGCGACGACCATCGCGGCCATCGCGGCAATGATTACCGGCGCGACTACCGCCATGATGATCGCGGGCGCGGCCACGGTCACGGCAAGAAAAGCCATCACCATCACCACTATTACACCCCCAGCTACCGCCCCGTGGTCGTGTACCCGCCCTCCTACAGCTACTACCCGCGCAGCACGGTGAGCGTCACCTACGGCTATTCCTACGGCCCCTACTATTATTCCGGCTACAGCCCGCGCTATTCGGTCGGCAACTATTACAGCTACGGGCCCAGCCGCACGGTCTACATCAACAATTACGACCATTACGGCCTCTACGCCCCGCCCAGCGGCTATCACTGGGTGCGCGACAATGACCGCGGCGACGCCATCCTCGCCTCCGTGGCCACCGGCGCCATCATCGGCCTCGTCGTCGGCGCACTTGTCTCCGACTGAACCCTTTCGGCCTCTATCGTACCCCTTGTTGAGGCTCACTCCGGCCCGGGACGCCCCATCGGCGGCCCGGGTCTTTTTTGTGCATTCACCGGGCCTGAACCCGCAATGAGCATGTTCTTAACTTAACATT
Organism: Hyphomonas sp.; assembly: GCF_046313975.1. Classification (GTDB taxonomy): domain Bacteria; phylum Pseudomonadota; class Alphaproteobacteria; order Caulobacterales; family Hyphomonadaceae; genus Hyphomonas. The sequence continues at coordinate 58,433 of NZ_JBKBXB010000016.1, forward strand.
GGCGCAAATCATGCTTACCTCAGTCCTGTTCTGGATGGTCCGGGACAAAGTCCGTGCCCGTTGCACGCTTGAAAGGAGGTGATCCAATGTCGAGTGAGAAACCAGGTGAGGCCGTTGGGTCTGCATCCTATGGTGTCTGGCTGGAGCAGCCTCCGGTCAGCGCCTAGAGATGCGGGACCGGCGCTGAAATGCGCCGCGACCTGACGGGCCCCACGGGGCTCACGGAAGCCGCCCTTCGACAGGGCGGCTTCTTTGTTTTCAGGCACCTGACACGGAGGGTTTCGCCCCAGCCCCCTTTTCCGCTATGGCAAGCCGGCAACAAGGAGAGATTGGATGAGCGTCCTCACGCACAAGGCTTCCGGCTGGACCATCGGCACCGGCAAGCCGCTCGCCGTCATCGCCGGCCTCAACGTGCTGGAAGACGAAGCCCTCGCCCTCGAGGTCGGCACCGAGCTGAAGCGCATCTGCGCCCGCCTCGGCCTGCCCTATGCCTTCAAGGCAAGCTTCGACAAGGCCAACCGCTCCTCGATCAAATCCTATCGCGGCCCCGGCATGGACGGCCTGCGCATCCTCGCCGCCGTCAAAGCCAAACTCGGCGTGCCCGTTGTCACCGACCTGCACGAGCCGGATCAGGCCGAACCCGTCGCCGAGGTTGCCGACATCGTGCAGCTGCCCGCCTTCCTCGTGCGCCAGACCGATCTCGTCGTCGCCACCGCCAGGGCCGCCGCGAAACACGGCGCGCTGATCCAGGCCAAGAAGGCGCAGTTCATGGCGCCGTGGGATGCGAAAAACATCCTCTCGAAAGTCGCCGAGGCCGCGCCGGATGTCGGCGTCATCCTGTGCGAGCGCGGCGTCAGCTTCGGCTACAACAACCTTGTCGTCGACATGCTCGCGATCCCCGAAATGAAAAAGCTTGGCGCGCCCGTCACCATTGACGCGACCCACGCCGTCCAGCTTCCCGGCGCCGACCCGCGCACTGGCGGCGCCTCCACCGGCGGGCGCCGTGACGGTGTCGCCATCATCGCGAAATCCGCCATCGCGGCGGGCGCCGACGGCGTCTTCCTCGAGTTCCACACCGACCCCGACAAGGCCCTCTGCGACGGCCCCAGCTGCCTGCCCCTATCCGGCGCCGACAATCTCCTCAGCACACTGAAGGCCATCCACGGGGTCGTCAGCTGACGCGGATTAGGGATTTCACCCCCACAGACCGGGCCGCCCTCGCAGCCCTGTTCGACGCCGCGAGCCGCACCGCCTTCCCATGGGCCAGCCTTCCGGCCACGGACGAAACAGAATTCGACCGGCGAACGCAAGGTGAAGCCATTCTCGTCGCGGAACACGAAGGCATGATCGCAGGCTTTTCGTCCGTCTGGGCGGAGGACCGTTTCCTGCATCATTTCTATCTGTCACCCGCCCTGCATCGCTCCGGCATCGGCCGCGCCCTCATGACTGCCACGCTCGCCCGCCACGGACCCGCCCTGTCCCTGAAATGCGCGGCCCGCAACACAACGGCCCGCACCTTCTACCGCGCCCTTGGCTGGATCGAAACGGACGAGCCCGGCGGGGACGATGCCGAAACCGGCCCTTGGATCTGGATCCGAACGCCCGCCGCAACAGGCCGCCCATGACCCTCATCCTCTTCAACAAACCCTTCAACGTCCTCTCTCAGTTCACGGATGAAGGCAGCGGCAAGCGCACGCTGAAGGAATTCATCCCCATCCCCGGCATCTATCCCGCCGGCCGGCTCGACTACGATTCCGAAGGCCTCCTCGTCCTCACCGATGACGGCGCCCTGCAGGCCCGCATCGCCAATCCGAAGAACAAGGTTGCAAAAACCTACTGGGCGCAGGTCGAAGGCATTCCGGATGCCGCCGCCCTGAAAGCCCTCGCCGCTGGCGTCGATCTCAGCGATGGCCGTACCCGCCCCGCCAAGGCGCGCGCCATCCCGGAGCCGGAAAATCTCTGGCCGCGCCATCCGCCCATCCGTTACCGCAAATCCGTGCCGGACTCCTGGATCGAACTCACCATCACCGAAGGCCGCAACCGCCAGGTCCGCCGTATGACCGCCGCTGTGGACCACCCCACCCTGCGCCTGATCCGTGTACGGATCGGAGACTGGTCGTTGGGCGATCTCACGCCCGGCGACTGGAAGAACGCCTAACGCACCCACGCCCCCGGCGCATTCGTGCGGTAGCCGAGCGAGGCATAGGCCGCATCGATCAGGCTCTGCCCGCGCTCATTCAGCAGGATGCCATTGCCCATCTGGTTCATCGTGTAGCTGAACGCCATGCCGCATTCCGGATCGGCAAATCCGATCGAGCCGCCCGCGCCGACATGGCCGAACGCTTGTCCGCCCATGATCGCGCTCGTGCCCGGCCCATATCCGCCGCGCCGGTTGTCCATCGACTTCATGTAGCCGGACGCAAACCGCGTCGGGATCAGCAGCGTCGCATCGCGCTGCGTGGCCGTCGACACCATCGTCATCGCCGCCAGCCGGTCAGATGAAACCAGCTTGCCGGAATTGGTCGCAAGCTCCGTATAATACGCCACCTGCCCGCGCGCATTCGACAGCCCGCCGCCGCCGCCAATCTCTGCCGCCTGTCCTTTCCGGTCGTTGAAGTCCCATCCGCCGGAATTCATGAAGGATTTATGCTGGATGGAATTCGGATCCGTCATCACCTTCGTAACAAACTCCGTAGGCTGATCACCCGGCTTCGGCACATAAGGCCGGATCGGCGCAATATGCACCTTCTCGCTTTCCGGCAGGCCGATCCAGAACCGCGCGCCCGTCTTCTCCGCCACTTCCTCCCGGAAGAAGGTGCCGAGCGACTTGCCGGAAACGCGCCGCACCAGCTCGCCCACCGTCCAGCCGAAATTGATCATGTGATAGCCGTTGCGCGCGCCCACTTCCCAGAAGGCTTCCTCGTCCGCCATCCGCTGCGCCATGTAATCCCAGTCGGCAAACCCGCCCGGCTTCACCGGATCGCGCAGCGTCGGCAGCGCGCTCTCATGGTTCAGCATCATATGGACGGTCGTCTTCTCTTTCCCGTTCTTTGCAAATTCCGGCCAGTATTCCTTCACCAGCGCATTGGGGTTCAGCTGCCCACGGTCGATCAGGATGTGCGCGCAGGTCGCCACGGCCGCTTTGGTGCACGAATAGACGATGGAGATCGTATCCTCCTGCCACGGATCATTCGTCTCCGGGTTCGCCATGCCGCCCCACAGGTCCACCGCCGTCTCGCCGCCCACCGACAGGCACACACTCGCGCCTACCTCGCCCCGCTCTGCAAAGTTGCGCTCAAACGCCTCCTTCACCTTCGCAAACTTCGGATCACACCTGCCATGCACTGCCATGATATCCTCCCGTGTTCTTTGCGCGAGACGTTAGCGGATTGGCGGGCGAAGGCGAGTGTTTCCCGAGCGTCAGTTCCTCACCTCCTAGAGGGAGAGGAGTTAGGACTTCGCCGCGAGCACAACGCGAACCCCTCTCCCGCCTTGCGGGAGAGGAGGGGCCTATTGCGCAGCAATGGGAGGTGAGGGCGCCCCAAAAAGAAAGGTCGCCCAAAGGCGACCTTCCAGATCACTTTGATGAAACGCGCTGCCTAGCTCGCCGGTTCTTCCGCTTCGTCCTTGGTCGCCTTTTTCTTCTTCGGCGGCTCGGCGATGTATTTGAACGTCAGCTCGTCGGCTTTCTCGTCGAGGCCGATCTTCACGACGCCGCCCTTCTGCAGCTTGCCGAACAAGAGTTCCTCCGCCATCGGCTTCTTGACGTATTCCTGGATCGTCCGCGCCAGCGGCCGCGCGCCCATATCCGCATCGAAGCCCCGCTTCGCCAGCCATTCGCGCGCCGGCTTCGACACTTCGATGGACACGTTGCGATCCTCCAGCTGAACTTCCAGCTGCAGGATGAACTTCTCGACGACGCGGTCGATGATCTCCGGCGTCAGACCGCCGAAGGTGATGATCGCATCGAGGCGGTTGCGGAATTCCGGCGTGAACAGGCGCTTGAGCGCCTCGTCCTGTTCCTCGTCCTTCTTGCCGCGGCCAAAGCCGATGGAGTTCTTCGCCGCATCCGAGGCGCCCGCGTTCGTGGTCATGATGACCACCACATTGCGGAAGTCCACCTTGCGGCCATTGGCGTCCGTCAGCGTGCCATTGTCCATCACCTGCAGGAGGATGTTGAACAGGTCCGGGTGCGCCTTCTCGATCTCGTCGAGCAGCAGCACGCAGTGCGGATGCTGGTCCACACCGTCCGTGAGCAGACCCCCTTCATCATAGCCGACATAGCCCGGAGGCGCGCCGATCAGGCGGCTCACCGTATGACGCTCCATGTATTCCGACATGTCGAAGCGCAGCATCTCGACACCCATGATCGAGGCGAGCTGCTTGGCCACTTCCGTCTTGCCGACGCCGGTGGGGCCGGTGAAGAGGTAGGAGCCGATCGGCTTGTTCGGCTCGCGCAGGCCCGCCCGCGCCAGCTTGATCGAAGCCGACAGCGCCATGATGGCTTCATCCTGTCCGTACACGACGCGTTTCAGATCGCTCTCCAGCGATTTCAGCGCGGCCGCATCGTCGGTCGTCACCTGTTTGGGTGGAATGCGCGCAATCTTCGCCACCACCGCTTCGATATCGCGCAGGCCCACCTGTTTCTTCCGCTTCGAGGCCGGCAGCAGCCACTGCGCCGCGCCCGCCTCGTCGATCACGTCAATCGCCTTGTCGGGCAGCTTGCGGTCGGTGATGTAGCGGTCCGACAGTTCCACCGCCGCCTTGATCGCGTCGTTGGTATATTTCAGGCCGTGGAAATCCTCGAACTTCGATTTCAGGCCCGTCAGGATCTTGATCGTGTCCGGCACGGTCGGCTCCACCACGTCGATCTTGCGGAACCGGCGGCTCAGCGCGCGGTCCTTCTCGAAGTGCTGCTTGTATTCCTTGAACGTCGTAGAGCCCATGCAGCGCAGGCCGCCGGACTGCAGCGCAGGCTTGAGCAGGTTCGAGGCATCCATCGCCCCGCCGCTGGTGGCGCCCGCGCCGATGATCGTGTGGATCTCGTCAATGAACAGGATGGCTTTCTCCTGCTGCTCGAGTTCCTTCATCACCGATTTGAGGCGCTCCTCGAAATCGCCGCGATAGCGCGTGCCGGCCAGCAGCGCGCCCATGTCGAGCGACCAGATGATCGCGTCATCCAGGATTTCAGGCGCTTCGCCATCAACGATCCGCTTGGCCAGGCCTTCGGCAATCGCCGTCTTGCCCACGCCGGGGTCTCCGACGAGGATCGGGTTGTTCTTGTTGCGCCGGCACAGCACCTCGATGCAGCGGTTCACTTCCATGTCGCGGCCGATCAGCGGGTCGATCTTGCCGGCCCGGGCGCGCGCATTGAGGTTCACGCAATAGGTGTCGAGCGCTTCATGGCCCTGCTTGACCGGCTCTTCCTCGTTCGACTCCGCGCCGCGCGGCGTCGTCGGGCGCGACATGCCCGGCTGTTTCGCCACGCCGTGCGAGATGTAGTTCACCGCGTCATAGCGCGTCATGTCCTGCTCCTGCAGGAAGTAGGCGGCGTGGCTCTCGCGTTCGGAGAAGATCGAGACCAGCACGTTCGCGCCGGTCACTTCCTCGCGGCCGGAGCTTTCGACATGCAGGATCGCGCGCTGCACCACGCGCTGGAAGGCGGCCGTCGGCTGCACGCGGCCATCGCTGCCGTCCACGATCAAGCTGGA
>NZ_JBKBXB010000017.1:0-63864 GCF_046313975.1 Hyphomonas sp.
ATTAATCGATGATAAGCATTTTCGTCGAACAACTCATTCTGCCAATCAGTCATACTGTAAGACGCCTATCTTGGAAGGCACAGCGGCGGTTGCAAAGCTAGGTGTCTGGGTGTTGCTCTGCCGGAGGCTTTTTTGGATCTCGTCGCTCCACCATTCCGCCATTCTGATGCGCTCCTCCCAATAGCTCGCTCTGTGATAAGCGCGGCGAACCTCGTTACCACTAGCGTGGGCCAACTCTGCTTCAATAGCATCGGCCGACCAAAGACCGCTTTCGTTTAGGATGCTGGAGGCGCTGGCGCGAAAGCCGTGCGAGCACGCCTCGTCCTTGCCGTATCCAAGCCGCCTCAGCGCGAGATTGAGTGTATTCTCGCTTATTGGCGCGAGGAGTGAAGTTAAAGACGGCAACAGAAGCCCGTCCGTTCGGCGTCGTGTTCGGAAGTCTCGAAGGATCTCGACAGCCAGTCCCGAAAGCGGCTTTCTGTGCTCACGCCGCATCTTTGTTCTGGCGGCAGGTATCGTCCAACAACCGTTGTCGATATCGAACTCACCCCAAGTCGCAAATCTGAGCTCTCCCGGTCGTGGATACAATAGTGCCATAAGTCGCAGCCCGACTTCCGTTTCTGTCGAACCGGAATAGCTCCAGATCGACCGAACGAGCTTGCCAAACTCTTCCCGGTCTACAATTGCGGCGCGATGAGTGACTTTGGGGGCGATCAGCGCGCCTCTTAAGGCAGTGGTGGGGTCAGTCTCGGCTCGCGCTGTTGCGACTGCATATCTAAGAACCTGCCCAATTGTTGAGCGCAGCCGCCGGGCGGTTTCGTAATTGCCTTGCTCCTCAACCAGGCGAAGCGCTGCGAGCACATCGGCCGCTTGGATTTCCCGAACGGGCATATCTCCAAATTGCTCGCGGGCCATGTCGAGTAGCCAACGCTTCTTTGCCATTGTTGCGTCAGCGCGGCCTTCTTTTTCGGCCTTCGCAAGGAATTCATCGGCAATCGCGTTGAACGAGCTTGCCGCTTCCAGCTCCGCGTTCTGGCGTGCTCGTTTCGCTTCCAGAGCCGGATCCTTGCCTGCGGCTAGTGTCTGACGGGCAGCAGCTCTCCGTTCCCTGGCGACAGCAAGCGAAACCGCTGGATAGGCACCAAACGCCAGCGTCTTCTGTTTTCCGCCATAGCGGTAAGCCATTCGCCAGAGCTTGGAACCCGAGGGGGTGAGGTGCAAATACAGTCCCGCGCCGTCGCTCACTTTGAGACTGCGACCGGATGGCTTCAGGTTCTGGACCTGCAAGTTAGTGAGAGGCATCAGCGCGCTCCTTCGGATTCCCCGATTGGGCGAGCAAGATCGATGCCACGAGCCTCTGTGATACCAACAAAGATACCAACAAAGATACCAACAAAGCGTCTGGCTGTACCAACACTTCGTCATATTTCCCCGGATCTCCGCAGACGACCCGGTCGGCCTTACTGTCTGTTTTTATTGTATTTTTGAACTCTTCAGGATCTTCTCGGAAGAATTCCTGGTGCCCAGAAGAGGACTCGAACCTCCACGCCTTGCAGCGCTGCTACCTGAAAGCAGTGCGTCTACCAATTCCGCCATCTGGGCACGGGGTAGAGAGGCGGGGTAATAGGGTTGGCGGGGGCTTTGGTCAACGGGGAAATGATGCTGATGCTGATTTCCCGCGGCCGCCCAATAGCGGCTTGATGGCTGTCGCGATGAGGGCGCGATCCTGCATTTTTGCGGGTGTCACCGATGGGGCTGCTCGTGTATCGGAGTACGCAAACAGGCCGGGCTCAGCCCGGCATACCAAGGGAGAGGCGCGCATGCGCGAGGTGCATCATTTTATCAACGGCGCGGTCGTGCCGGGCAAGTCCGGCCGTTTCGGGGACATTTACAACCCGAACACCGGCGAGATTCAGGCCCGCGTTGCGCTTGCAACGGCAGCGGAGCTGGCGGCTGCAGTTGACGCGGCCAAAGCCGCCCTCCCAGCCTGGGCCAGCACCAATCCACAGCGCCGCGCCCGTGTGATGTTCGAATTCAAGCGCCTCGTCGAGGCGAACATGAACGAGCTGGCGCACCTGCTTTCGTCTGAACATGGCAAGGTCATCGCCGACTCGAAGGGCGACATCCAGCGCGGCCTTGACGTGGTCGAGTTCGCCTGTGGTGTGCCGCACCTGCTCAAGGGCGAATATACCGAAGGCGCGGGCCCCGGCATTGACGTGTTCTCAATGCGCCAGGCCCTCGGCGTCTGCGCGGGCATCACGCCGTTCAACTTCCCCGCCATGATCCCATGCTGGATGGCCGCCGTCGCCATCGCCTGCGGCAACACCTTCATCCTGAAACCGTCGGAGAAAGACCCCTCCGTGCCGATGCGCCTTGCGGAGCTGATGCTGGAGGCCGGCGCGCCGAAGGGTGTGCTGAACGTCGTCAACGGGGACAAGGTTGCCGTTGATGCCATCCTCACGCATCCGGATATCAAGGCCGTCAGCTTCGTCGGATCGTCCGACATCGCACACTATGTGTATTCCACCGGTACAGCCCACGGCAAACGCGTGCAGGCCATGGGCGGCGCCAAGAACCACGGCATCATCCTGCCGGATGCGAACCTTGAGCAGGCGGTGAAGGACATTGTCGGCGCCGCCTATGGCTCGGCTGGCGAGCGCTGCATGGCGCTTCCGGTGGCCGTGCCGATCGGCAAGAAGACGGCCGACGAGTTCGTTGAGCGCATGACCGCCGAAGCGCAGAAGCTCAAGATCGGCATCTCCACTGACACCGAGGCCCACTATGGCCCCGTCGTCTCCGCCCAGCACAAGGCGAAAATCGAAAGCTATATCCAGATGGGCGTCGATGAAGGCGCAAAGCTCATCCTCGATGGCAGGGGCCACACCTTGCAGGGCCATGAGAAAGGCTTCTTCATCGGCCCCTCGCTGTTCGACCATGTGAAGCCCGGCATGAAATCCTACCAAGAGGAAATCTTCGGGCCTGTCCTGCAGGTCATGCGTGTCGAGACTCTGGAAGAAGCTGCAGCCTACGCCTCAGATCATCAGTACGGGAACGGTTGCGCGATCTTCACCTCCAACGGCCGCGCGGCGCGCGAATTTGCGGCGCAGGTGAATGTCGGCATGGTCGGCATCAACGTGCCGATCCCGGTGCCGGTCGCTTACCACACCTTCGGCGGCTGGAAACGCTCCGCCTTCGGGGACACGAACCAGCACGGGCCCGAAGGCATCCGCTTCTGGACCAAAATCAAGACGGTCACCCAGCGCTGGCCGGAAGGCGATATCGGCGACCAGGCCTTCGTCATCCCGACGATGGGATAGGCATCCTGCCGAAAGTGCACCGCTTGTGAGGTGTACAGGGCTGAGTTAATTCGTTGGGCTCAACAATTGAAACCGGGGAGGGTTTCATGGCGGATGCCAATATCACTGCCCCAGTGGCGGATGACCGCCGTTTTATCCGCAACCTTGCGACGGGTATGGCCGTCATTCTGGTGTCTGGCTTCGTCGTCCAGCTAGTGATGGGCCGGTCCAGCTTCAATGCGCCGCTGATCGTGCATGCCCATGCCGTGGTGTTCATGGGCTGGGTCGGCATCGTGCTGACGCAGGTCTGGCTCGCCGGGGCGGGTAACATTGCGCTGCACAAACAGGTCGGCAAGGTGGCAGCCATCTGGGCTCTTGGCCTCCTCGTCTTTGGAACGTGGGTGACCGTCGCAACAGTGCAGACGGGGCGCACGCCCTTCTTCTTTCAGCCACAGCATTTCATCGTCGCCAACCCGCTATCGCTCTATGCCGCCATCGGATTGCTCGTCGCAGCCTACCTCATGCGCAAGCAAACGGACTGGCATGCGCGCCTTCAGATCGGCTCTTTCGTGCTGCTCATGGGCCCCGGCTTCGGAAGGCTCCTGCCGATGCCGCTTCTGCCGCCCTACGCCTTCGAAATCGCGGTACTCGTTGCCATCATCTTCCCCGCCATCGGCATTCTTTATGACTGGCGTGTGCACGGAAGGCCGCACCCCGCCTGGTTCTGGGGTATCGGCGTGCTAGTGGCCGTGACTGTCCTTGCGCGGGTTATCGGGTTCTCACCTATCGGTGAAGGCATTTACGACGCAGTCGTTGCCGATACACCGCTCGCCGGCACCAGCGGCCTCGATTTCCCACCGCCACCGGGCCCGCCGCCCGTCTGATTAAGATTGAATAGCAAGGACAACCTATCCTGATGACTGAATACAAGACGATCACCTTCGAGCAGAAGGGCCGTGTGGCCATTGTCACGCTGAACCGGCCGGACAGCCTGAATGCGCTCAATGCGGAGATCATGGCGGAGGTCGTCGATTGTTTCGCCGCCATCGACCGCAACAAGGGCATCGCTGTCAGCATACTGACGGGTGCAGGCCGTGCGTTCGCCGCAGGCGCAGACATCAAGGAAATGCAGCCGCAATCCTTCTCCGACATGTATGTCGAGGACTATTTCGCGGGCTGGGACCGGTTCGCCGCCAGCCGCAAGCCGGTAATCGCGGCAGTCAATGGTTTCGCCCTCGGCGGGGGTTGCGAACTCGCGATGATGTGTGACCTGATCATCGCCTCCGACAAGGCAAAGTTCGGCCAGCCGGAAATCAAGCTCGGCGTCACGCCCGGCATGGGCGGCTCGATTCGTCTTACCAAGGCCGTCGGCAAGGCCAAGGCAATGGACCTCGTCCTGACCGGCCGGATGATCGATGCCGCCGAAGCTGACCGCATCGGCCTCGTCTCCCGCGTTGTGCCGCACGATACGCTATTGGAGGTGGCACTTGCCGCTGCAAACGAGATTGCGGCTTTCTCGGTGCCCTCGCTGATGGCGGCCAAGGAAATGGTTGCCCGCGCGCTGGAACTTCCGACCACGGAGGGTGTGAAGTTCGAGCGCCGCCTGTTCCAGGGGCTGTTCGGTACGGCCGACCAGAAAGAAGGCATGGCCGCCTTCAGCGAAAAGCGCGCCGCGAAGTTTGAGGACAGGTAACATGGCCAACATCGCCTTCATCGGCCTCGGCAACATGGGCGGCGGCATGTGCGCCAATCTCGTGAAGGCTGGGCACGCGGTCTCCGCTTTTGATCTCAACGCCGAGGCCGTTCATGCCGTTGCCGACAAGGGCGCGCGCGCCGCCAGTTCAGTCGCAGATGCCGTGAAGGATGCTGATGTTGTCGTCTCCATGCTCCCTGCCGGAAAGCATGTTCTCGGCGTCTATTTCGGCCCGGACGGCGTCTCCGCGCATGCTAAACGCGGCACGCTGCTGATCGATTGTTCCACCATCGCTGTCACCGATGCGCGCGAAGCGCATGCGCAGGCAGACATCGCCGGCCTGATCATGGTCGATGCACCCGTCTCCGGCGGTGTCGCGGCTGCCGAGGCCGGCACGCTCACCTTCATGGCTGGCGGCACCGCTAAGGCGTTCGAAAAAGCCGAACCGATCCTCAAGGGCATGGGCAAGAACATCTTCCATGCCGGCGGAGCGGGCAACGGGCAGGCGGCAAAGATCGCCAACAACATGCTGCTCGGCATTTCGATGATCGGCACCTGCGAGGCGTTCAACCTCGCTGAAAAGCTGGGTCTTGATGCTGAAACTTTCTACAAGATTTCGTCCGTTTCCTCTGGCCAATGCTGGTCGATGACCAGCTATTGCCCGGCCCCCGGCCCGGTGCCGACCTCACCCGCAAACCGCGACTACAAGCCAGGCTTCGCCGTCGCGATGATGCTGAAAGACCTGCACCTCGCCGCCGAAGCCGCCCGCGCTTCTGGCGCTGGCATCCGCCTCGGCGAGCATGCCGAAGCAATCTATCAGTCGCTGTCTGATCGCGGCTTCGATGGTCTCGATTTCTCGGGCGTGATGAAAGAGATCAAGGGTGAAATCTGATCCGTCTGCGCATCAGGCCGAAGTCAGCTTCGGCGCCAGTTCGTCCCGCAGGTCTTTCTTCAGGAACTTGCCGCTTGCATTGCGCGGCAGCGGTTCGCTGTGGAACCAGACATAACGCGGCACCTTGTGCTTCGCCATTATGGTGGCGCAATGCGCGCGCAGCGCATCTTCCGTCAGGCTTTCGCCAACCTTCAGTACAACCGCCACGCCAACTTCCTCACCGAGGCGCTCGTCCGGCACACCGAACACGCAGCATTCCGCAATTGCCGGATGGCGATAGATCGTCGCCTCGACCTCGGCGCAATAGACATTCTCTCCGCCGCGCAGAACCATGTCCTTCTTGCGGTCAACGATGAAGATGAAACCATTCTCGTCAATGCGCGCCACGTCGCCCGTGTGCAGCCAGCCATCTGTGATCGAGGCGGCGGTCGCTTCCGGCCGGTTTATGTATCCCTTGATGACGGATGATCCGCGTACCCACAATTCGCCCACCTCGCCCTGTGGCACGGTATTACCGGTGTCGTCCACGCATTTCGCCTCGAAGTTCGGCATATACGGGCCGGCGCTGTCTGGTTTGTCGACAAAGAAGTCTCCGGAAATCGATGTGATGATCCCGCAGGTCTCTGTCATGCCATAGCCTGTATTCGGCCGCGCCGTCGCAGCGGCCTTGTCAATCTTCAACACGAGATCCGGAGGCACCTGCGCGCCGCCGCCGCCAAGGGAAAGCATGCTGGATGTGTCCGTCTTCTCGAAATCCGGATGGTTGATCAGTTCACGCGCCATCACCGGTACACCGCTCATGGCCGTCACGCGCTCCTTCTCGATCAGGCGCAGAGCTTCGCCCGCATCCCAGCGGTACATCAGCACCAGCGTACCGCCTGCCGCCGTCGCGGCATAGGCCCCGCAATTGTTGGCGGTGACGTGGAACAGCGGCGTCGTTATAAGCGTTACTGGGATCGGCGGCGTCGGCGGTGGCTCGATGCCCGTCGCGCGCTGCATGGCGAGCGCGGTGGAGGCGCCCGCAAACTGCATGTTGAGAAGATTCGCCACACATCCGCGATGCGTCAACTGCGCGCCTTTCGGAAACCCGGTCGTGCCGGAAGTATAGAAGATGCAGGCGTCCGCATCCGGATCAATCTTCACGTCCGGCATGTCGCCGCTATGCGCGATCACGTCTGCCCAGTCGATCACATTCGCCGGCCTCTCGGTCAGGCGCACGCCGACCAGCTTCATGCCGGAAACCATTTCCGGATTCTCATTCACGCGGGCAAGGCGCTCTGCATCGAGGAACAGAACCTTCGGCGCCGAGTCCTTCAGGCCGTAAGACATTTCCTCCGCGGTCCACCAGGCATTCATGCCGACCACGGCGATGCCTGTTGAAACGCAGGCCCAGTAGATCAGCATCCATTCCGGAAAATTTCGCATCGCGATGGCAACCCGGTCGCCGGAGCGCACGCCCTGTGCGGCTAGCCATGCCGCCACCGCGTTCACGCGCTGGTGCGCCTCCGCATACGTCAGGCGCTCATCGCCATATACCAGATAGCGCCGGTCACCGAACTGCGTGGTGGAAAGCCAGACTTCGCGAATGCTCGGCGGAGCATTCTTGTAAACGCGGATGCGGGTGCCGAGAACTTCCGCTTCGGTGATCTCGAACAGACCTCCCGGACCCGTCAGTTCTGCGCGCGCCTGTTTCAATTCCGCGTAGTGCATGTCTCTCCCCGGTTTCTTTTTGGATTTGTTGTATCCGATCATGCACAGAACGCAGGGTAAAGGAACATATGGCGCCACGGCAGGCGCCGGTGACGCGGGGGAACCTTCAGAATTAAGGTTGATCAACCGGGCGCTTTGACCCTGATTTCATTTCCGGAATAGGTCACGCTCTCCCGGTCTGGCACAGGCCCGCCGATCCATTCGATCTGAAGCGAGCGCTGTACCTGCATGCCGGGATAGGCGCCCTGCCTCTGACCGATGGTCAGCGTGCCATCGGCCTCGCTGTAGGAAAACGGTATGCGGCTATGCTCGCCGCGCAGGCCGGCATAGGTGACGCCGTCATCCTCATAAAGGCTGAACGCGCCATTTGCGCCCCGATAGACACGGATCGTCAGGGCGCCATCGGTCTCCTCCAAGGCATACTGCACCTCCGGCCCCATGGGCACGATGGCCCCCGCGCGCACATGCAGCGGAATGCGCGTCAGCGGTGCATCCGCGGTGACACTGCTGCCGCCAGAGCGCCTCTCGCCTGAATAGAAGTTATACCAGTCCGCACCCGCCGGCAGGTACACGTCGCGCGTGCGGGCTTTAAATTCCGTTACAGGCGCGACATGGAACGCAGGGCCGAACATGTACTGGTCGCCGATATTGTGCGTCTGCGGATCATCCGGAAAGTCCATGACAAGGGCGCGCATGATCGTTCCGTCATTATGATAAGTGTCGGCGGCCAGCGTGTAGATGTAGGGCAGCAGGCGGTAACGCAGCTTGTGATAATAGACGAGACCGTCATACACCTCGTTTCCTTCCGGCGCGATGTTCCATGTTTCGCGGAAGGGGAATTCGCCATGCGAGCGGAACACAGGTGTGAAGGCGCCGTACTGGAACCAACGGGAATAAAGCTCTCGCCATTCATCGAGATGCGTAGGGTCCTGCCGCGTATAGTGGTCTTCAACAGCGAAGCCACCAATGTCATGCGTCCAGTTCGGTACACCGGACAACGCCATGTTCAGCCCGGCCGGAATTTGCAGCGCAAGATCCTCCCAACGCCCGGTCACATCGCCGCTCCATACGACCGAAGCATATCGCTGAATGCCGCCCCAGGCAGAACGCGTCAGCAGGAAACTGCGCGTATCGGGCTTGGAGGCCTGCTCACCTTCAAAGATGGCCTTCGAGTTCATCAGCACATAGCTGTTGAAGAATTCCGCGCCGGGGCCCATCGCCGTCGGCCCCATGCGCAGGGCGCGTTCGGGGTAGGAGAGGTTTGAATGCTGGTCGGGTTCGGTTGCGTCCATCCACCAGGCATCGAAGCCGAGGCGCCCTAGGTTTTCTTCCATCTGGCGCCAGTAGATCTGCCGGCCTTCTTCCGAATACGGATCGTAGAAGGAATTGGCATAGCCGGGTCCAACCCAGTCTTTGGACTTCAGCTCGATTTGGCGCTGATAGATGTGCCCGCCGGCATCAAGCTCCTTGTAGTTTTCTGTCATCGGATAGAATTTCGGCCAGACCGAAATCATGATCTGCACATTGTGATCATGCACCGTTTTCACCATCCCGCCTGCATCCGGAAAGCGCGCAAGATCAAAGGCGTGCGAGCCCCAGGCGTCCTCCGGCCAGTAGAACCAGTCGAGTACGATATTATCGAACGGAATGGCGCGTTTGCGGTATTCCTTCACGATGTCCAGCAGCTCTTCCTGCCGGGTATAGCGCTGCCGGCTCTGCCAGAATCCATAGGCCCATTTCGGCAACATCACCGCCGGGCCGGTCAGTTCACGGTAGCCGCTGATCACGCCGTCAATGTCGTCGCCGACGACGACATAATAGTCGATCGCCTTTGCGGTTTCGGAGGTCAGCGTGATGTTGTTGGCATCTTCAGAAGGACGCGGGCCAAGGTGCTGCAGCCGGTAATAGCCGCCATTCGGAATCCATTCGACCTTTATGGTGCGCGGCGCGCCGGGCTGCATCTCAAGGTCAAACTTGTGATGCCACGGGTTCCAGTTCTGGCGCCAGCGGTCGATCACGATCTCGCCGTCGATCCACACCTTGTAATAGTTGCTGGCATAGAGATTGAAGGAATGCGTGCCGGTTGTGCGGGCTTCCATTGTGCCTTCCCAGACAACTTTCGAAGGTTCCTCGCCTCCAAGTTCAACGGGCCAATCATAGCGCCCGGGTGGATCGCGCAGGTATTCGTCGGGCGGAAGATATTGGAAGTCCGGATCCGCCTCGATCCGTGTCAGGACGATCTCGTCGCCGAGGTAGTACTGTCCGGTCAGCCCGCCTTCTGTTCCGTCAAGCGCGGTGAGTGTCAGCTCCTGATCAAGCGCCTGATAGGGTCGGGGATCGCCGAAGCGGGTGATGCCGTTATTGTCCCAGAGGATGCCGTAGCCCGACGAGGATACGAGGAAGGGAACCGCATCGACGATATTGTGCTGGGCGAGCTCCATGTTCGCGCCGCGATAGTTGAACTCGCCGGTCTGGTGTGCGCCGAGACCGTAGAGGCCTTCGCCGGGCTGGCCGGTGAAGGATTGGGTGACGGCGTAATACTCCTGGCCTTCAACTTTCACAGGCGAGAACAGGCTCCCTCCTGTCGTCGCCACAACGGGGGAGCCATCAGGCCGGAACAGGGACACGGCGCCAGAGTCGAGGGCGATGCGGGCCTGCAGGCTGGTGGTGGAGAGGGTGATCTCGCCGCGGGATTCAGTGGCGGTGAAGGGCACCGGTTCGTGTTCGGCGATGACCATCAGGCTGGTGAGATCGGGGATGCCGGCGGTGGGGGCAGCGGTGACGCGCAGGATGTTGTCGCGGACGAGTTCGAGGCGCAGGGCGCCGGAATCGCTGCTGATCGGGTGCAGGAGGATGCCGGTTTCGGTGCGGGTCCAGCGCGGTTCGCTCTCGGCGATTCCAGCTTTTTCCAGGCCTGTGCAGGCCACAAGCGCCGCAAGGAGGATCGAAGGGACCGCGAAGAGAGCGAGGCGCTCCCGGCGGCTCTCACAGATTCCAGCTTTTTCCAGCATCTTCCCGTTTCCTCCCAGCTGTTTCGAGCCCCTTGAGGGCTTCTTGTTTGACAGCCGGTGATCCCGGTGCCAGTTTTGCTAGCGCTAACAAACACTATAAACGACCCGGGAGGAAGGGATGAATTTATCCCGCAAGGCGCGCCCCGCCGATCGGCGGTTGAAAGCCACTTTGGGGAGTGCTGCGCTCGCCCTGATGATCGCTGTACCCGGCTGCGCGATCAGTGGGGCACCCGAATCGCAACCGGCTGTGATGGAGGCAGTCGAGGGTCAGACGATTGCTGCTTACGCGACCGCGCTCGGGCTGAAGGGGGAGGCGCGGGCGGAATACATTCTGGCGCGGATGACCACGGCGGAGAAGCTTGGCCAGCTGAACCAGATGGCGGGGGGGCGGCAGCTTGCGCTGAACTCGCGGATCAATGAGGGCGAGTATGAGCGCGTATGTGCGGGCGGGGTTGGTTCCTACCTGCATGTTGCGGGCGCAGAATTTCTGGGCGAGCTGCAGCGCGTGGCCGTGGAGGAAAGCCGGCTGGGCATTCCGCTGCTGTTCGCGATGGATGTGGTGCATGGCTATCGCACGATTTTCCCCGTACCGCTCGGCATCGCGGCGACATTTGACGCAGATGACGCGGAGCTCTCGGCGCGGGTGGCGGCAGTGGAGGCGTCGGCAGCAGGGCTGCACTGGACGTTTGCGCCGATGGTGGACATCGCGCGCGATGCCCGCTGGGGGCGGATTGTGGAGGGCGCCGGGGAAGAGCCCTTCTTCGGATCAGCCATGGCGCGCGCGCAGGTACGCGGCTACCAGGGCGATGACCTGACACGCAGCGACACGATCATCGCCACCGCCAAACATTTCGGCGCCTATGGCGCGGGCACGGGCGGGCGCGACTATGACAGCGCCGACATTTCCGAACGTACACTGATGGATGTCTACCTGCCGCCCTTCCATGCAGCCGCCGAAGAAGACGCGGCGAGCTTCATGGTGGCCTTCAACGATATCGGCGGGGTGCCGACCACGGCGAACAAGGCGCTGCTGAACGGCCTGCTGCGCAGCGCCTGGAACTATCAGGGCCTCGTCGTCAGCGACTGGAACTCTGTGGTGGAACTGATCGCGCACGGCGTGGTAGAGACGCGGGCAGAGGCGGGCGCGCTGGCCTTGCTCGCGAGTGTCGACATGGAAATGACGAGCGGCATTTACGCCGCTGACATGCTGGCAGCCGTCGAGGCTTCGCCAGACTTGCAGGCGGCGCTGGACGCCTCTGTGCTGCGTGTATTGAGGGCAAAGGAGCGCCTTGGCCTGTTCGACACTCCGTATGCGTACCATGACGGCGCGCGCGAAGCCGAGGTGATGCTGAGCCCGGCGCACAGGGAAGCGGCGCTGAAGGTGGCCGAACGCTCCATGGTGCTGCTGCGCAACGACAATGCCCTGCTGCCGCTGAAAGCCGAACCGGGCAAGGTGGCGGTGATCGGCGCACTGGCGGGCGATGCGCGCTCCATGATCGGATCGTGGAAGGCGCAGGGGCGCGAAGGGGATGTCGTGACCGTCGTGGACGCACTGCGCACACGCCTCGGCGAAGCGAATGTCACCTATGAACTGGGTGCAGGCACGCGCGAGGCAGCCGATCCGGCAGAAATTGCGCGCGCCGTGGCGGCGGCGAAGGCAGCAGATGTCGTGATCCTCGTCACCGGCGAAGATTACAATCTTTCCGGCGAGGCGCGCTCGCGCTCCGATATCAGCCTTCCGGCGCCTCAACGGGCGCTGGCCGAAGCTGTGCTGGCGGCGGGCAAGCCGGTCGTCACGGTACTGATGACCGGGCGGCCGCTGGACATTGGGCCGCTGGATCATGAGGGCGCCTCCATTCTCGTCGCCTGGTTTCCGGGCGTTGAGGCTGGCCCGGCGGTGGCACGCACATTGTTCGGCGATGCTGTGCCGGCGGGGCGCTTGCCGGCGAGCTTTCCGCGGCGCACAGGCCAGTCGCCCTACTTCATCGGCCACTATCCGACAGGCCGGCCGGCGGATCCTGACTTGGCGAAAGATTCCGCGCGCTACATGGATATTCCGATCACACCCGCTTACGCCTTCGGGCAGGGGCTGAGCTATGCGGCGTTCGAGTATGGCGGCTTGACGCTCTCCTCCGGAACGCTGGCGCCGGGCGGACGCGTGACGATCAGCGCGGCGGTGACGAACACGTCCGGCGTTGATGCGGACGAAGTGGTGCAGCTTTATGTGCGCGATCCGGTAGCGCAGGTGGCGCGGCCGCAGCAGGAGCTGCGCGGGTTTGCGCGCGTGGCGATACCGGCGGGCGAAACGCGGCGCGTGGCGTTCACACTGGCGCCGGAACAGTTTGCCTATTTCGCGCCTTCCGGGCAGTTTGAAGCGGATGCGGGCCGCATCGATTTCGGCATTGGGGCAAGCTCGGCCGATATCCGCCTGACGGGCAGTTTCCGCCTTACGGCGCCGATCGTGGCGGCGGGGCCAGCAGCGGCGATGGCGACGCCGGTCACAGTTTCTGAGGAGTAGAGGATGCGTGGACGGATTATGACGGGCGCGGCGGCGCTCGGGCTGGCAATGCTCGCGGCGTGCGAGACGGACGGCGGGGCAGGCGCGCCCGGGTCGGCCTATGCGCAGCCTGCTGGCGCTGAGATCGTCATTCTTGATGTGGCGCTGGCGGCAGATGTGTTTGCCGACGGCGTAAAGGTCGAGAAGCTGACCGGAGATGAGTTCGGCTGGTCCGAAGGGCCGGTCTGGATTCGTGAGGGCGGATATCTTCTGTTTACGGATGTTCCGGGCAACGCGATCTACAAGTGGAGCGAGGCGGGCGGGCTCGAAACCTTCCTCAAGCCCTCAGGATATGGCGGCGCGGACACCGAAGGCGTGTTCAGCGAGCCGGGCGCGAACGGCCTGATCCCCGGCGACCTGCCGGGCACGATCCTGCTGGGCGATCATGGCAACCGGGCGATTGCACGGCTGGACCTTGCGACGAAAGAGAAGACATTCCTTGCGACTGAGTTTGACGGCAAACGCTTCTCAAGCCCCAACGATCTGTTGCTGGTGGAAGACGGCGCGATCTATTTCACTGATCCGCCCTATGGCCTGAAGGGGCAGGATGCCTCGCCCCACAAGGAACAGCCACATAATGGCGTGTATCTTTGGCGCCCGGATGGCAGCGTGACGCTGATCGATGGCAGGCTGACGCGGCCGAACGGCGTGGTGCGCTCGCCGGATGGCGGGACGCTGTATGTGACCGTGTCAGACCCCGCCGCGGCGCTGGTCTATGCCTATGATCTGGGGGCGGATGGTTCGCCCACGGCGCGCCGCCTGTTTGCAGACCTGACGCCGATGCTGGCCGAAGGCCTCCGCGGACTTCCGGATGGCATGGCGGTGGACACGGACGGGCGCCTCTATGTGACCGGGCCGGGCGGCGTGCATGTGTTCCTGCCGGATGGCACGCCTGTGGCGCGGATTGCGACGGGCACGCCGGTCGCGAACTGCGCCTTTGGCGATGACGGAAGCACGCTCTATCTCACGTCCGCCTCGTTCCTTGCGCGCGTGCGCCTGAAGACAACCGGCCTCGGCTTCTGAGGGCGCGGTCGTGGGGGAGACCGGATATGCGCTGATCACCGTTGCCGCGAGCATCGCGGCGCTGCTCGGTTTGATCCTCCGTGTGCGGATGCCGGCATTTCTCGCCTTGCTGCTCGTCAGTGCGGGCTTCGGCATCGTCTATGGCATGTCGCCGGGGGTGATCATCCGGTCGATCCAGTCCGGCATGGGCGGCACGCTTGGCTTTGTTGCGGTCGTGGTCGGGCTCGGCGCGATGCTCGGGGCGCTCCTTGAAGCCTCCGGCGGCGTGCGGGCGCTCTCGGGCGGCATGCTGAAAGCCTTCGGCGAGCGGCGCGCGCCGCTTGCGATGGGCTTTGTCGGCTTTGTCGTGGCGATCCCGGTATTTCTTGATGTGGCGCTGATCATCCTGGCGCCCGTGCTCTATGGCCTCTCGCGGCGTACGGGGCGGCCTTTGGTGGCGTTTGCGATTCCGTTGCTGGCAGGGCTGGCCGTGTCGCATGCCTTCATTCCGCCGACGCCGGGGCCCATAGCGGTGGCGGATATTCTGGGTGCGGATCTCGGGCTGGTGATCGCGTTTGGCGCGCTGACCGGGTTGCCGGCGATGCTGATTGCGGGCCCGCTTTTCGCACGGTGGCTGGAGCGGCGAGCGGAGTTTCAGGTCGCAGCGCCGGAGGAGGAGGACGCGGCGGAAGAAGGCGTAGGATTTCCGGCAGCGCTCGGAGTGGTGCTGTTGCCGCTGGCGCTGATCCTGATTGGAACGCTGGTGGACGCGCTCGGCAAGGCGGGCTTGATTGTATTGCCGGAGCGGGTGGCGGGGTTCATCGTGTTTGCGGGGCATCCGTTCATTGCGCTTATGCTTGCCTGCCTGCTCGCATGGTTCGTGTTCGGACGATTGCGCGGCGTGGCGCCGAACGCTTTGACGGAAGCGATGGTTAAGGCGCTGGAGCCGGCGGGCGTGGTCGTGCTGATCACCGGGGCGGGCGGGGCGTTCAAGCAGATCTTGGTGGATTCCGAAGCGGGCGCAGCGCTCGCGGCGACATTGACGGCGACGGGCATGTCGCCGCTGCTGTTTGGATTTGCGGTGGCGGCGATCATCCGCGTGGCGCAAGGTTCGGCGACGGTGGCGATGCTGACGGCGGCGGGCATTGCGGCGCCGGTGGCGGAGATCGCGGGGCTGAGCGCGGGCGGAGCAGCGCTGATGGTGATGGCGATCGCGTCGGGCGCGACCGTGCTGAGCCATGTCAATGATAGCGGATTCTGGCTGGTGAGCCGGTATCTGCGGCTGACGGAGGCGCAGACGCTGCGCAGCTGGACGGTGACGTCGACGCTGGTAGGGCTCGTTGGCCTGGCTATGACGTTGCTGCTATCGCTGTTCGTCTAGGGCGGCGAGGGCGAAGCGCAGCTGGTCGTCTGTAGTCAGAGCGATGTCGATACGGGTGGCATGGGTGGGCGGGTCGAGGGTTTCGAGCTGGCTGGTGAGGAGGGTGGGGTCGAAGAAGTGACCCTGGCGGCGGCTGAGGCGTTCTCTGAGGAGATCTGCCGGGCCGTGGAGGAGGAGGTAAGCGGGTGCGTGGCCGAGGCCTGCTTCGATCCAGCCGCGCACGACGGGATTGAGGGCGGAGCAGGCAATGATGCAGGGTTCGTTCCTTGTGCGGACGGCCGTAGTGAGGGCGGCGATCCAGCATTCGCGGTCGGCATTGGTGAGGGGCTGGCCGGCAGCCATCCTGCCCTTGTTGGCGGCGCTGTGGAACTCGTCGCCTTCGATGAAGGGGCGGGAGAGATGCGCCGCGAGGGCGCGGGCGAGGGTGGTCTTGCCGCTGCCGGCGACGCCCATGACGATGATGTGCCTGATGGTCAAGGAGGTCCGGTCCCGCTGCTTGCGGGCCGAGACTAGCGCGGCGGGACGCGCTGGACCAGACGGGGACGCGGCATCAGTAGCAGGGCGCCGAGCACCAGAACGAACCAGATGGCGATGACGAAGAAACAGTCACGGAAGGCGAAGACACTGGCCTGCATGGAGAGGTCGCGGCTGATTTCCTGGAACGCGGAACTGAAGGCGACCACCTGCGGCATGCCGCTGGCTTCGAGGGCTTGGGCGTGCATCGCGTGCTGGTACAGGAATTCGAAGTTGGACTCGTCCATTTCGGAAGTGAGGTGCGCTTCATGGAACATGGTGCGCCGCTGCAGGAAGATGGCAAGCAGATTTACACCGAAGGCGCCGCCGACCTGCATGAGGAAGGAAGCGCCGCCTGTGGCCGAGGCGAGCAGGTGCGGTGGCACGGCGCGCACGGCGGTGGTGTTGGCGGGTGGCATGCAGAAACTGATACCGATGCGGCTGATGACAATCCAGCCGACGAGCACCCAATAGGGCGTCAGCGCCGACACACCGGCCAGCAAAAATCCGGAGACGGCAAAACAGCTGATGCCGAAAGCGAGCAGGAGGCGGGTGTCCACCCTGTCGGACAATCTTCCGGCAATCGGAAAGCAGAAGACCATCGCAAGACCGGCCGGGATCATCATCACGCCGGCGCCGGTGGGCGAATAGTGCTGCACCATCTGTACAAAGAGAGGAATGAGATAGGTCGAGCCATAGATGGCCGTGCCGGTGGCGGCGATGATGATGCCGGCGGACCAGAACTGGCGATGCTTGAAAATGGCCGGATTGAGCGCCGGGAAGGGGTGCTGCCGTTCCCAGAAATAGAAGGCGATGCCCGCAGCGATGGCGATGGTGAACTTCAGGACACTGATGTTCGAATCCCAGCCATCCCGGTTGCCGCCGGCGAAGGCGGACAGGAGGCCGATCAGCGCGACGGAGAGGAGCAACAGGCCTTGCCAGTCCAGCGGTGGCGCGCGGCGGCGGGCGGCATCCTCTCCCTTCGGCATCAGGAACGGCGCCGCCATCATCGCGAGAACGGCAAGCGGCAGGGTCGCCACGAAAACGAGGCGCCAGCTGGCAAGGTCCACCGCAATCCCGCCCAGTGCCGGCCCGAAGGCGGGCGCCAGCACAACACCGACCGAGAAGATGCCCATCGCCGTGCCTCGCTGGTGATCCGGAAAGGTCTGGAAGATCAGGAACATCGACATCGGCTGCAGCAAGCCGGCAGAGACGCCCTGCATTGCGCGCGCGAGGATCAGGAGCTCCAATGTCGTGCTCACGGCGCCGAGCAGCGAGCCGATCAGGAACGTGATCATGCCGAAAATGTAAGTTGCGCGCGGGCCGTGGACCGACATGGCCCAGGCATTTGCCAGCATGGCAATGGTGGACGAGGCCAGGAAGGCCGTGGACATCCATTGCGCCTGATCCTGGCCGAGGCCGAAGGCGCCGATGATGGCCGGCAGTGCGACGTTGATCGTGGTCGCCGCCAGCATGGTGGACATCGAGCCCATCAGCATCGTGAAGAGCAGCAGCCAGCGATAGCGCGCACCGAACTGCAGGAAGCGGTCGCGGATGCCGCGGCTCGCTAGTTCGGGAATGTCGTAGGGTGCGGCCTTGCCCGCGGGAAGGGCTGGGCCGGCGAGACTGGTCACGAGGCGAGCCCTTCGGGCGCCTCAGCCCCTCTCTTCCGGGAGATGCGTACACGGACCATCGTTCCGGGGCGCAACTGGACATCTGTGGCATCAAGGTCCACGCGAACGCTGATGCGCTGGGTAATCTTCGTGAACACGCCATTGGCGTTCGGGTTCGGCATCATCGCCGCTTCGGCGAGCGTTGCATCACTGACACGGGTCACGCGCCCCCGGATCGGATGCGACGGGTCGCTGTCCGCGCGCACCGTGACTGCAGCGCCGGGCCGGACATGGCGGATGTCGGTTTCTTTGATGTTGGCGGATACCCACACGTCATCCGGATTGTGCATCAGCGCCATGCGGAAGCCGCGCAGTGAATGTTCACCCGGATCATAGAACAGTTCATCGATCACGCCGTCCGCAGGCGCGCGGATTGTGTGGTGTTCGATCAGTACTTTCTGGGCTTCGACGCGCGCCGTCGCGCGGTCGAGATCGGCCTGCAGCACAGCGAGATCGTGATCGACCAGGCGGACTTCCTGACCACTGATATTCGCGGTGCGCTGCTCTGCGGCGGCGGTCGCGCGGTCGGCCTGCGCGCGGTGCAGCGCCTGTTCTGCCGTTTCAAGGGCATTGCGCGCCTGATCGAGCCCGCTCTGGGCGATCAGGCCGCGCTCGAACAGGCCGCGCATCCGGTCATACTCGCGCTTTGCGGTGTCATGATTGGACCGGGCCGCTTCAACACTTGCAGAGGCGGACTCCGTGCCGGCAGCGCGTGCCGCAATCTGGCTGCCCGCTTTCGACGTGGCGAGACCGGCGCGCGCTTCTACGCGGGCGATCTCTGCGCGCAGCCGGTTCGCCTCGGCTTCAAACTGGGCGAGCGTGTACTCGGCTTCGCGCGCATCGATCGTGTAGATGATGTCGCCTGCTTTCACGCGGTCGCCCTCGCGCACGCCGACAGAGGTGATGCGGCCGGAAATGTCGGTCGAGATTGCTATCATCTCGGCAGCGATCCGGGCATCGGAGGTGGAGATGTTGGAAGTGCGATCCGCGACCAGCATCGCGCCAAGCAGGAAGATAAGGCCGGCCACCGCCGCCGCAGCAATTTTCCGGATGCGCGGCGAGCTCAGCAACTCGGCGAAGCGGAGGCGCTGCGCGGTTGATTCCTTCTCGATTTCGCCCCGGTTTCCGTCCATTTCGCTTGTGCCAGCGGCCAATTCGCGGGCACCTCCTCCTGCGCGGTTTATCCGTTTTCAGGCATTGAGCGCCGCATGACGCAAAGGCAAGCAAGCGCATTTTCGGTGTTGAAGTTTTTAGAACTTTGCGTGTTAGGCTGAGGCTTCGAAGACTGGCCAGCGCCCGGTGATGCGGCCATCCTCGTAGACGGCGATGTCCCCGAATTGCAGGAACACGGCTTCGCTCTGGTGCGGGCGGTAGAATACGAAATCGTCGGGCGCGATGGCGAGGTTGTGGCCGCCGGTCAGCATTTCCTGATTGGAGGAGCGCCCGAAGGTCTTGTTGTAGGACAGGCCCGGCGGGTCGACCGGATCGGCCATCCAGTTGCCGCCATAGGTGAACACGGTTTTCGAGACGTTCGGGTCCCAGGTGCGCTGGCCATCGGTAGCGAATTCGAGGCCGGGCAGGTGCGTCTTCTCCATGGTCTTGATCACGGGCGTGGCAATGAAGCTCGAGGGAAGGTGGGGCTCCAGAAGTGGCGTGTCGAAATGCGTCGGCTTGACGAGGCAGGAGCCGGCAGAGACCTCGTTTGCGATGTCCGTATCCTGATAATAGCGGTAAGTCGGGCTGCCTGCGGCATTGCGGACAAGGCCGGCCGTGGCATCAGCGCCGAACACATCCGCGACTTGCGCGAGCGCCTCCGAGTAGCGCCGCCACGCGCCGGACTTCGCGCGTTCGCGCCAGCCGAGCGCTTCGGGCAGTGCGGCGAGATGCGGCTCGTAGCCCATCAGGCCGGAGAGGGTAAACTCCGGCGCACTGTGGATCGTCTCGAGAGCGGCCTTGAAAGCATCGCCGGCTTCGAGGCCACCACGATGCAGGCCGACATCCAGCTCGAGATTGATGCGGAGGGTCTGGCCGGTGCTGCGTGCAAGCTCCTGATACTGATGAAGCCGCTCCGGCGTATCGATCAGCCATTGCACCTGCGCCGCAGCGGCGACGTCTTCGGGGGCCAGCGCGGCGAAATAGTTGCGCGCGGCAGCGACCGGGAGCGGCTTGCCGAGCAGCTGGTCTGCGTCCGGCATGGCGCGGCTCAGCGCATTCAGCATGGGCTGGTTGAAGGTCATAAGCCGGCTTGTGCCGGCGCGCTGGCGGATATGCGCGATGAGGTCCAGCGAGGGCAGTGACTTGGCGACGATACGATACGCCATGCCGGCGGGCAGGTGGCTCTTCAGCGTGTCGATATTGGCGTCGAGGCGCGTCTTGTCGACCACCAGCGTGGGCGAGGCGATGCCCGCTTCGGTGAGCGCCGCCTGCATAGCGAGGAAGTAGGGATCGCGCGGCCCGCTCTCGTCGCCTGGTTTGCTCATCAGAATAGCCACTCCCGCAAGGCCCGCGCCGCCGATCATCAGCTTGCGGCGTGACAGCTTAAGCATCAAGCGTCTCGCCGAACAGTTTCGCAAGATGCGCGTTCAGGAATTTTCCGCGCGGATCGAGTTCGCGGCGCAGCTCCAGGAAGCGTTCATAGTCGGGATAGAGCTTCGTTAGTTCGGTCCGGCCGAGCGAATGCAGCTTGCCCCAGTGCGGGCGGCCGTCGGCTTTCAGGAAAACCGGTTCGAAATCCTTGAAGAAATAATCATAGGCCTCATCCACGGCGGTGTGGATGGCGATGGAAGCCCTCGGACTCGCATTGAATGGGCTGAGCCAGGCGGTGTCCTGCGCGATGTGGCGGTATTCCATCGGGAAGAACACCTCGCCGCGTTCGTCCAGCAGGCGCATGATGCGGCGCACGGTTTCCGGCCCGCGGTCGCGCGGCATATGGTACTCCATCTCGATGAAGCGTGTGGGGCGCGTCGTGGACAGCAGCATGCGCGACTCGTCCACGCGCTCCTCCACCACGCCGCGCGGAAACTCCGACCGCGCGATCATCCTGCGGATCGGGGGCGCCCAGCCCAGCTGGTCACGCAGCTGTTTCAGGCCCTGCAGGAATTCATCATCATCCGTACCCATCTCTTCCGTGGGCGGTTCGTCAGTCTCATCATGCGTGATGCTGGCGACGAGCCCGGTGCAGGGAAAATAGTAGAATTCGAAGTTGCGGTGCGCCTCAGCCGTTTCGCGCAGGCGGTCGAGGAAGTCGCCGGAGTCTTCCACCGTGACCCTGCGCTTCAGGCGATATGCCGGCACGCTGCGGAGCGTGAAAGAGGTCATGATCCCGAGCGCGCCAAGGGAGACCTTGCCCGCCTCGAACAGATCTGTGTCGGATGCGCGGGTGACCTCCAGCAGGCGGCCATCAGCGGTCATCATATCAAAGGCGACGATATTGTCGTGCAGCGCAGGCAGGCGGTTGCCGGTGCCATGCGTGGCGGTGGCGAAGGCGCCCGCGAGGGTCTGCGAGTCGATATCCGGCTGGTTGTCCAGCGCGCGGCCCTGCGCGGCAAGGTCTTCGCTCACCTGGAAGAGCGGGGTGCCGGCGCCGAACCGCGCCTCGCCGGTTTCCGCGTCGAAGGCTTGCAGGCCGGAGAGCCCGTTCAGCATGACGAGCGTATCGTCGGTGGTCGCAAGGCCCGTGAAAGAATGCCCGCTGCCCACCGGGCGGATACGGCCCGGCGCGCCGCGCACCAATTCGGCGAGTGCGTCGACCGAGTCCGGAAACGCAATATCCCTTGGCGTCGCCCGCTCGATGCCCGACCAGTTCATCCAGCTGGACCTGCCGGGCGGGGCTTCCGGCGCGCCTTCGATAAAATCCGGGCGAGTGAAGCTGCGCTGGCTCCAGCTGAAACTGTGAATGCCGACGCCGGCTGCAATAATGCCCGCGCCGGCCGCACCGGTCATCAAGTGACGCCGTGTTATTTTCATCGGCGGTCCTCCCCTGTAAAACTAGCATTTACTAAGTTTCCGATCCGGTCAATCATCAAGATTGTGGATGGCCGGTCTGTCCGGCGGGGGAACCTGATGCCGCGAACACTTGATCCGGACGTGTCAGAACGGCGCCTGCAGGCGCGGGCGGTGGAAACACGTGAACGACTGATTGCAGCGGCGCAGGCAATTCTCGAGCGGGGCGGGCTGGAAGCGCTGAACTCCAACGCCGTTGCAGCAGAAGCCGGTGCGACGCCGCCCTCATTCTATCGCTATTTCGGCAACAAATACGACCTACTTGCCGAGCTCGGCCGCAGGCTGATGAGCGCGCAGAACCAGATCATCGAGCGCCAGGTGGGCGGCGGCAACCATCCTCAGCGCTACTCGCAGCGCGCGATGGAGTTTGTGTTGCAGGAAACGCTCGCGGCAACACGCGCATTCCGCGGCGGGCGCGCGATCATTTCCTCGCTGCGCGCAGCGCCTGAACTCGCGCCCGTGCGCCTCGAATCGCATGCCCATGTCGCGGCGATCATGGCGAAGGAAATGGCAGGCGGGCGGCGCGGACGGGCGCGCACGGAAGCCTTTGAGCGGGCCCGGCTCGCTGTGGAATTAGGCTATGCGGCCATCGAGATGCTGCTCGAGGTGCCGGAGCTGGATACAGACCGCGTGCTGAAATCCGCCGCGCGGGCGATATCGCACTGCCTTGCTCAGTGAACCTGTGACAGCATCCCTCGGTATTCCGCAATCCGGGGCTCCAGATGCCGCGCGCCCTTGGGCGTCGCAGAGCCGCTGAGCAAGGTGGCATAGCCAAGGCCCACTGAAGGCATTAGGTCTTCCGTACGCAGATTTTCCACGGTCCAGGACAGCAGCGCGCCGCCGGCCAGGTAGGACAGTGTACGCTCGAGCAGCGGCAGCTCAATATCGGCGCGGATATAGCCTTCATCCTGTGCCTGTGTGAGCAGGGCAATCCAGGCGGCGCGCGTCTGCGCCTGCCGTTCCGCGCTCACAAGCCCGGTCTCATCCTTGCTACTCGCATCCAGAAGCGCGCGCCAGAGCGGGCGATAAAAGTCCGGGTCCTGAACGAAATAGCCATATGCCAGCTTGTGCGCCTCGAAGATGCGGTCGATGGCGTTGGAGACTTTCAGTTTCTGGTATTTCTGCAGGAAGTCGCGCTCATCCTCCAGCACCGCCATCACGACCGCGCGCTTGGAACCAAACAGGTTATAGAACGTCGCAACGCTGACTTCCGCCCGCTTCGCAATCATCCGCATGGAGAGGTTCATGTCGCCGGTTTCACGGATCAGGTCGCGCGCGGCGCGCACGATCTTGTCGCGGCGTTCGGCTTTCGCCTGTTCGCGCCGGCCTGTTTCCGGCTTTGCGGTGAGCGTATCGGGCGGACTTGTCATGCGGCGGCGATCTCCGGCTCTGCCATCCGGTCGATATCCGCCTGATAGTCCAGTTTCAATGCCTGCATCATTTCAATCCGTTCCGGCCCGGGGTTTGGCGGATAGGCTGCGGCATTGCTCTTCTTCCCGCGCGACCAGTAGTAAAGCACTTTCGCCAGATTGCGCGGCTTGCCAAGCCATTTGTCGGGATGTTCCAGCATGTGAAACCCGCGCATCGCTTCGCGCAGCAGGCGGATATCGGATCGCACCGCTATGCGGATGCCGTCGTCAATGAAGCTCTCCAGAATCTTCGCCCGCAGGCTCTTGCGATATCCGGGAGTCAGCGCCTGTTTCGCCCGCTTGATCGCGCTGCGGTCCTGCCGGCGCTGTGTAAGATAGAACGGGCGCAGTTCTTCCGTGATGCGTTTATAGTAGGCAACGGCCCGCGCGGTCGGGTCTGCTGTTTCGTCCAGCGTTTCGCGCAGGCGCTGCGCACTCACTGCAGCAAAGGAGCAGCCACGCCCGTAGAGCGGATTGGTCCGGATCAACGTATCGCCAAGCGCGAAATAGCCGCGCACGGCGGGCTTTCCGTCCGTCACCATATCGCGCCAGCGGCTCTGCAGGTCGCCCATGCCGAACACCTTGCTCGTGCCTTCGGAGCGCGTTTCATTCGTCCACGGATAGAGTCCGGGCAGCATCAGCGTGATCTGGTGAAAGATTTCCGGATTGAGGATGGACTTGCGCATTTCCATCTCGACTTCGGGAATGGCAATCGTGATCGAGAAATTGCCGCCATCGCCGGGGAAAACGCCGAACTTCAGATAGCCGAGATCGCCTGTGGCGGGCGGATTGCTGCGCCGGTCGGGCTCGTCCTGACCTTCGCGCAGGCGGTAATGGCGCGTGAAATAGAGGATGCCCGAGCTCTCGCTCTCCTCCTTGATGGTCGCGCCTTCATCGATCAGCTGTTCGATGGTGAAGCCGCTCTTGCCGGCGGCGTCCACCACGGCGTCAGCTGTCAGGGAAACGGGTACGCCATTCTCTTCCCCATCAACTCCGGTGACATCGAACACGCCATCCGCGTCCTTCGTTGTGATCAGCCTGCGGACGAGAAATCCGGACCGGATCGTCACGTTCGCCAGTGATTCCGCATAGTGCCGCATCGCCATTTCCAGCGTGGTGCGGCGGCTCGTGAGAATCTTCAGTTCCTCATCCTCGGGCTCCGGCTGGTAGGCGGCAAGCTGCTCTTCTGTCAGCATGTTCTCGAAAGTCAGCTCGCGCACGCCCAGCTCTGCCAGCTGGTCCAGCAGGGCAGGATGCTCCGCCTTCACGATGTTGCGCAAGCGCGCAAGAAAGGCATGGCTCTGGCGCAGATGACCTACGCCGGTGCGCTTCCAGCTGGCGAACAATTCATCCGGATTGCCTGTCTCTACCGGCCCGTCGCGCTCCAGCACGATCACCTCGCGCCCGGACGGTGCCAGCATAAGCGCCGTGCACAATCCGCCGATCCCTGCGCCAATGACGAGAATTTTCTCGGCCATCTTTCCGCTCCGCTTCTCAGCCGTCGACCATCTTCAGGAATTCGAGGATAGCGGCATTTGTTTCCTTCGGGGCCTCCTGCTGCGTCCAGTGGCCGATGCCCGGCAGCATCCGGTTGATCCGCAGGTCCTTCACGAAATGCGGCATCATCTGAATGGCCGGCGCCGCCATCACCACTACGCCGTCATTCGCCCCGGCAAGGAACATGGCCGGCTGGTGGATTTCCGTCGGCGCCCCTTCTGTGAGTTTCCAGGTGAGGTCGTGATTGCGGTAATAGTTCAGCGGCCCGCGCATGCCGGAGCGTTGGAATTCGCCGGTGAAGAAATCGAGGTCCGCTTCCGTCAGCCATTTCGGCAGCGCCTTCGGCTCCGGCATGTTCGAGAACATGTCGTCATGCTCGCCCTTGACGGGCAGCGCGGTGAGGTCCGTCTCGCCGCCGCCGAGCACGAGGAATTTCTTCAGGCACATGCGGATGTCGCGTTCGAATTCCGCTTCGGCGACGCCGGGTTCGAAGAAATAGAGCTGGTAGAAGAACTGGCCCTTGAACATCTCGCGCATCATCAGCATCGGCTGCACGGGCGAGCGCGGCATGAACGGCACAGATAGTCCGCCTACGGCGCGAACCTTGTCGGGATGAAAGAGCGCCGTCGCCCAGGCCGTCGGCGCCCCCCAGTCATGGCCAATAACGATGGCCTTCTCATAGCCGAGCGCCGGGATAAGGCCGATCACATCCTTGACGATCTCGACCTGCGTATAGGCCTCGATCTCCTTCGGCTTGTCGGTCTTGCCATAGCCGCGCATGTCGGGCGCAACGACATGATAGCCGGCCGCCGCAATCGGGGCGAACTGGTGGCGCCAGGAATACCAGGACTCCGGAAACCCGTGCAGCAACAGCACCAGCGGTCCTCGGCCCGCCTCGGCAATGTTCATCTGGATACCGTTGCTGGCGATGCGGCGCTGGATAACGCCCGGCCAGCTCATGCGATCTCCAGCGAACGCGCGTCCGCTTCTATGCCAGGCAGGATCTTGCCGCGCGTGTCCTTTGCGTAGCCCTTCTTCGCCGTCCAGGCGACACCGCCGCCGACGATGACCGTGTCCACGCCGCGTGCATCGCGCACATAGCGGCTGCCATCGCCGGGCACGTCCTGCACATACACTTCCTCGCCCCGATCGATCGTGGACGGATCAAAGATCACGAGGTCCGCAACATAGCCCGCCCGGATCAGGCCGCGCTCAGGAATGCCCCAGATGGCGGCGGTGTCGGAGGTGACTTTCTTCACCGCTTCTTCAAGGCTCATGGCCTTCAGGTTGCGGACGAAATGGCCGAACAGGTATCCGGTGTCGCCATAGGTGGAGAAGGAGAGGATGTGCGCGCCTCCATCGCTGGCGCCGATATGCACACGCGGATGTTTCAGCATGCTGCTGACTTTCTCATCCGAATTGTGCCCCATGCTCGCCGCCATGAAATGCGCGTCGAGCTTTTCTTCCAGCGACAGGTCGATCATCGCGTCAATCGCCGTGGTGCCGCGCATGGCAGCAATTTCAGCGAGCGTCTTGCCGACATATTTCTGGTTCGCCTCGGTGTTCACCGCGCGCAGGCGCAGGATCGGCCAGATCGGGAACTGCTCGGCCTCGGCCACCAGTTTCTTCCGCGTCTCCGCATCGCTGAACGCCGCCATGATCTGCTCCGGCGTACCGAAGCGCATGATCTTGTACCAGCTCGCCAGCCGGATAAACATCAGGCTCGGCACGGCGAAGCAGAAGCTGATATCAATCGGCCGCGTCTGCACCTGCGGCCACACCCGGGCGCCGCGCGCAAACTGCTCGTCCACCCGCGCCATCACCCGGTCCACGGCCTCGACATTGTCCGCATTCACGAACAGCGGCGAGAAGGTCGTCGGGATCGAATATTTCAGCGAAAGCTCCGCCAGCTGATCAAGCCGCGCGATGGTCAGGTCCGGATCATAGAATTCCGGCACGATCTGCAGGATACGCCCATACTCGCCCAGCACGCTCGCCAGCGCGTCCACCTCATCGGCATCCGCATACCGGCTCGGCACCGGCTGCAGCGTCTCGTCCATGTCGACATAGCTTGTCGACAGGCCGATCGCGCCCGCATCCAGGCACTCGCGTAGCACGGCCTGCATGCCGGCGATCTCTTCGGCGTTGGCGGTGCGCTCCATCGCGGCGTCGCCCATCACCCAGAGGCGGATCACGCTATGGCCCACCAGCGGCGCCACGTTGATGGCGAGGCCCTTGCGGATGCGCGTGATATATTCGGCGAAGGTTTCCCAGTCCCACGCCACGCCTTCCTTGAAGGCTTTCAGCGGCATCTCTTCAATCTGGTTGAACATGCCCACCAGCTTCATCCGGTGCTTCTCCTTCAGCGGCGCGAGGGAGAGCGAGCAGTTGCCCGGCACAATCGTCGTGACGCCATGCGACAGCGCGGGCTTCGCATAGCCATCCCACAGGAGCTGCGCATCAAAGTGCGTGTGCGGATCAATGAAGCCCGGCGAGACAACCTTGCCCGCCGCGTTCACTTCCTTCTTGCCCTTCTCCGCCACGCGGCCGATCTTCGCTATGCGATTGGCGCTGATGGCGATGTCCGCCTTGTAGGAGGGCAGGCCGGAGCCATCCACTACCGTGCCGTTCCGGATCACCAGATCATACATGTCATTCTCCTCCCGAATGTTCCTGCGCCGGCACGCCGGCATATCTCTGCGACGACGCAACCAGTGCGTCGCGGACCTTTTCCCAGCCCGCCCCGATCAATCCCTCGGGTGAGGTGGCGGCGCAGGACTCCAGCAGGGTCCGCGCCGCGTATTCATCCAGCGCCACCAGCGAGGTGCCACCATTCTCGTATTCCAGCGTCACCATCAGTTCCGCATCGCCGTCATGTGCGGCGGCAACGCGAACATCGCGGATGACGGCAAGGCTCATGCGCGCACGCCCGGCGGCTCGACGAAGATCACATCGCTCGGCAGGATGGGGTTGCCTCCGCGCGGCCCGCCCGAAGGCCCGGCTGAGCGCATGAACACATGCAGGTTCCAGCTCTGCAGTCTGGCAATGCCCGCCGCTTCATCCAGCTTCGGCAACTCGCGTTTCGCAATGCTCGCCCAGGTATCGCCCGCCTGCGGCAGGATCGATTTGCGCACGCGCGACAGGTTTGCTGCGGCCATGTGAGTCCCTCCGGTTTCAGAAAACTGGAACACGTTCCAGTTTTTCTGGCAAGCCGCGACCTAGGGGAAAGCACGTAACTTTAAGGTGGCTTTCGCCTCAGAACTCCCAGACCCGGCAGGTCCGCCGTTCGGCGCTTTCCAGTTCCATGGTGGTGGCGATGCTATATTCGGCGACCGGGTCCAGCCCTCCCTTCGGCGCATAGGCGCGGCCGGGATCGCCGGCATAGATGGTGGCGCCCTGCTGCGCGGCAGCGGCGAACCATTCCAGAAAGCTCGCGGACATGTCGCGCTCATAGAACACGTCGCCCGCAAGGATCACGTCGAAATCGGGCGGCGGCGCGGTGATCAGGTTGCCGCCGAGCCAGCGCACGGCCACGCCGTTCGCCTCCGCATTCAGCGCCAGCGCCGCCTCGCAAATCGCGTCGATATCATTGGCGGTCACTTCCACCGCGCCCGCCGATGCCGCCACAATCGCAAGCAATCCGCCGCCGCAGGCAATGTCGAGCACGCGCTTGCCGCGCACCGTTTCCGGGTGTTCCAGAATGTAGCGCGCCACGCCCTGTCCGCCCGCCCATGGGAAGGCCCAGAAGGGCGGCTCCAGGCCCTGCCTCTGCAGGTCCGTTTCCGTCGCCGCCCAGATCGGAGTGATCTCGTCTGCCTGCCAGACGCGAAGCTCAGCAGGCGGATCAAGATGCGGCAGCACGATCCCCGGCACGGCGCCGAGGCGCGTGTTCGCCCGGATGAAGGCTTTGCGCCGGTCTAAGTCGGCCGTCAGGCTCAGGCGCCCTTCGCAACATAGATGGCCTGCGGCACCATGTATTCGAGCAGGCCTTCCATTCCGTTCTCGATGCCGAAACCGGATTGCTTGTGGCCGGCAAAGGGCGTGTCAGGGCGCAGCTGCAGGTTCTGGTTGATCCAGACCGTTCCGGTCTCTAGCCGGCGGGCGATCTCGACGGCCTTGTCGGTGTCCTTCGACCAGACCGCACCGGCGAGGCCATAATCGCTGTCATTCGCGCGGTCGATCACATCATCGATGTCGGTGAATTTCAGCAGCGGCAGAACCGGGCCGAAGGCTTCCTCCTGCACTACGCGGGAAGATTCCGGCGGGTTGTCCACGATGGTGACGGGGATGAAGTATCCGCCGCCATCTGGCACGTTCGCGCCTTCGATCAGAGTAAGGCCGGATTTCTTCGCGTCGTCGATCAGGTCCATCACGCGCTCATACTGGCGCTTGTTCTGGATGGGGCCGAGCACGGTGCCTTGCTCCGTGCCGTCGCCCACCTTCACAGCTTTGGCGATGGCGGCCAGCCGGTCGCGTAGGCCGTCATAGATGCTCTCATGCACATAGAGGCGTTTGGTGGCGACACAGATCTGCGCCGTGTTGAAGAAGGCGCCGAAGAAGATTTTCTGGGCGACGTCATCAAGGTCCACGTCCGGCAGAACGATGGCCGCGTCATTGCCGCCAAGTTCCAGCGTCACGCGCTTCAGGTCCTTCGCCGCGCTTGCCAGCACGGCCTTGCCGGTGGCGGTGGAGCCGGTGAACGAGATTTTCGCAAAGCCCGGATGCGAGGTCATCTGCGGCCCGAGCTGGTCGCCGCCGCTGATGATGTTCAGCACCCCCGGGGGGAAGATATCGCGGAACAGCTCTCCGACTTTCAACGTGCAGAGCGGGGTGAAGGGCGAGGGCTTCAGCACCATCGTGTTGCCGGCAACGAGGGCAGGGGCAACCTTCCACATCGACAGCGTCACCGGGAAGTTCCACGGCGCAATCGCACAGATGACGCCGAGCGGCACATAGGTCGTCTCGATGCGCTGGGCGGCGGAATCCTCCACCACATGCGTCGGCGGGGTCATCATCGACACCGCCTGCAGCCATTGCGACGCACCGAGGATTTCCTGCTTCGCCGCGTCCACCGGCCGGCCCTGCTCGCGGGTGAAGAGGCGGGCAAGATCGTCAGCATGCGCAGCCAACACTTCGCCCGCCTTGCGCACCAGCGCCTGGCGTTCGGCTATCGGCACCTTCTTCCAGGTCCGGAACGCCGCTTTCGCGGAGGCGACCGCTTCGTCCAGCTGCGCTTCGGTGCAGTCCGGCGCCGAGGCAAAGTTCGCGCCGGTGGCCGGGTTCACGACATCGATCTGCGACGGCGAGGTCACGCCCTTGCCGTTGATCGTCATCGTGTAATTCGCGTTGAAATCGATGGCCATGCCTGTGCGCCTCCCGAGCGGTCTGATAGGGTGTGCCGGAAAGGTATCCCGGTCTTCGGGGGGCACTATCCACAGCTTGAGCGCTTTCGGCCAGCCCTCCCGCGGCGGAGGCCCTTGCAGGTTGAGATAAAACTGCCAAAGAGACGGCCTATACCTAGGTCCGCCAAAATCAATTTGATCAATAGGTGCTGATCCGCGAACTTTGGCCCAGTGGTCCCGATTCCATCCTCAACAAAGCTGTAAAAAGCTAGAAAAACCTAGAAAAGACGGAGATTCCATGAGCAATGAAGCCAAATGCCCTGTGATGCATGGCGGCCTGACTGCGGCCGGTGCATCGAATACGGCCTGGTGGCCGGAAACGCTGAACCTCGACATTCTTCACCAGCACGACACCAAGGTGAACCCGCTCGGCGAGGGGTTCAATTACCGCGAAGCCGTCAAGACGCTCGACTTCGAAGCGCTCAAGAAGGACATGCACGCCCTGATGACCAACAGCCAGGACTGGTGGCCGGCGGACTATGGCCATTACGGCGGCCTGATGATCCGCCTCGCCTGGCACTCCGCCGGTTCCTACCGCCTCGCCGATGGCCGCGGTGGTGGCGGCGCCGGCAATATCCGCTTCGCGCCGCTGAACTCCTGGCCGGATAACGGCAACCTCGACAAGGCCCGCCGCCTGCTGTGGCCGATCAAGAAGAAGTACGGCAACAAGATTTCCTGGGCCGACCTGATCCTGCTCGCGGGTAATATTGCCTACGAGTCGATGGGCCTGAAGACCTATGGCTTCTCCTTCGGCCGCGAAGACATCTGGCATCCCGAGAAGGACGTCTACTGGGGCGCCGAGAAGGAATGGGTGCCGCCGTCTGACAGCCGATACGCGGACGTGAACAAGCCGGAGACCCTGGAAAACCCCCTCGCTGCGGTGCAGATGGGCCTGATCTACGTCAACCCGGAAGGCGTGAACGCCAAGCCTGATCCGATGAAAACCGCCGCGATGGTGCGCGAGACGTTCGCGCGCATGGCGATGGATGACGAGGAAACCGCAGCCCTCACCTGCGGCGGTCACACCGTCGGCAAGGCGCACGGTAATGGCGATGCGGGCAAGCTCGGCCCGGCTCCGGAAGGCGCCGATATCGAGACGCAGGGCTTCGGCTGGATGAACCCGAACCTCGACGGCAAGGCGACCAACGCCATCACCTCCGGTATCGAAGGCGCATGGACGACGAACCCGACCAAGTGGGACATGGGCTATTTCAAGCTGCTGTTCGGCTATGAGTGGGAATTGACCAAGAGCCCCGCTGGTGCCCAGCAATGGCGCCCGATCAACATCAAGGAAGAAGACAAGCCGGTCGACCCGACTGATCCTTCCAAGCGCGTCATGCCGATGATGACCGATGCCGACATGGCGATGAAGGTCGACCCGAAATACAACGCGATCTGCCAGAAATTCATGGCCGATCCGGAGTATTTCTCGCGCACCTTCGCCCGCGCCTGGTTCAAGCTGACCCACCGAGACCTCGGCCCGCGCACCCGCTACATCGGGCCCGACGCGCCGAAGGAAGACCTGATCTGGCAGGACCCGATCCCCGCCGGCAAAAAGGACTACGACGTCGCCGCCGTGAAGGCGAAGATCGCTGCGTCCGGCCTGTCGATCGGCGAGATGGTTGCCACCGCATGGGACAGCGCCCGCACGTTCCGCGGCTCTGACCTGCGCGGCGGTGCCAATGGCGCGCGCATCCGCCTTGCCCCGCAGAAGGACTGGGAAGGCAACGAGCCGGCCCGGCTTGCCAAGGTGCTTGGCGTGCTCGAGCCGATTGCGAAAGCAGCCGGTGCGAGCCTGGCGGACGTCATTGTCCTCGCTGGCAATGTCGGTATCGAGCAGGCGGCGAAAGCTGCCGGTGTCACCGTGTCTGTGCCGTTCGCGCCGGGTCGCGGCGATGCGACGGCGGAGCAGACCGACGCTGCGTCGTTCTCGGTGCTCGAGCCGCTGGCGGACGGGTTCCGCAACTGGCTGAAGAAGGACTATGTGGTGAAGCCGGAAGAGCTGCTGCTCGACCGCGCCCAGCTGCTCGGCCTGACGGGACCCGAGATGACGGTGCTGCTCGGCGGCATGCGTGTTCTCGGCACCAATCATGGCGGCACGAAGCATGGCGTCTTCACCGACAAGGTCGGCGCGCTGACGAACGACTTCTTCGTCAACCTGACGGATATGGCGTTCAAGTGGGTGCCGAAAGGCGCGAATGCCTATGACATCGTCGACCGCAAGTCGGGCGCCGTGAAGTTCACCGCGACGCGGGCGGACCTCGTGTTCGGTTCGAACTCGATCCTGCGGGCATATGCGGAAGTCTACGCCCAGGATGATGCGAAGGAGAAGTTCGTGAAGGACTTCGTCGCCGCCTGGACGAAGGTGATGAACGCCGACCGTTTCGATCTGGCATAAGCCAGTCCAGAAACCGTCTAGACAGGCGTGTGGACGGGGCGGATCCTGAAATGGGTCCGCCCCGTTGATTTTGCGGGGGTCTGGCAGCGGGCTGTTTGCCTTGTGCGCGAGTTCCCCTAGGATTTTTGCTGGTATTGCGGACTTGGTGTGGATGCAGAAGGTCGAGTTCAGAGGATTTGCCGGGCTCACCCTGACGGGGGAGGTGCGGGGCCATGCCGAAGACCCGCTCGTGGTGCTGCTGACCGAACGCGGTGACACGACAGGCATATGGGATGACCTGGCCGGATCGCTAGTGGGCGCCGGGCGGCAGGTGTTGCTGCTGGAAAAGCGCGGCGCGGGCGCCGCTGCTGCAGCCCACGGCGTGGCAGCGGAAGTGGAAGACCTGCGGGCCGTGCTCGGGCAACTGGCGTCGCGCCCCGTGGTGGTGGCGGGTGCCGGTGATGGCTGGATCGCGCTTCAGGCGCTGACGGAGGAAGCCGCGCAGCTGGTGACCGGGCTGGTGCTGGTCGCCCTGCCGGGCGAGGCTCGGGACGCTTCGCAGAAGGAGGCCCTGCGCCGGGCGAGCGAGACCTTCGCCGTGCCCGTGCTGTGCCTGACACCGGACGCGACCGCCGGAGATTTCGGCGAAGCGCTGAGCGCGATGCTGGTTGATTTCCTGGAAGCGCAAGTGCCGCGCGCCGCGCCGCAATTCCGGCAAGGCTCAGATGCACGCACGCTGCGCGATGCGCTCGGCTGTTTCGCAACCGGCGTGACGGTGGTGACGGCGGTGGGCGAGGATGGCGAGCCGGTGGGGCTGACGGCCAACTCCTTCACCTCCGTTTCGCTCGACCCGCCGCTGCTGCTGGTCTGTATCGCGAAGTCCGGCGCCAGTGCGGAAGTGCTGGCAAAGGCGCAGCATTTCGCGGTGAATGTGCTGCACATCGGCCAGCAACCCGCCTCGGCACGGTTTGCAACGCGCAACGAGAACCGGTTCGGCTCAACGCCATGGGCGCCGGGCCTGAACGGCGTGCCGGTGCTGACGAGTTCGCTGGCGACGTTCGAATGCGTGCGCGACGCCGTGCACGAGGGCGGCGATCACATCATCCTGGTGGGCCGCGTGGAGCGCGCGCAGTTCGAGCCGCGCCGCGATCCGCTGCTGTATTTCCGGGGTAAGTACCGGCGGCTCCATTTTACCTGAGGGCGGCGCGGCACTCGTAGGGCGGATTAGCGAAGCGTAACCCGCCATTTTCTTCCGCACCGGTGGATGGCGGGTTACAGCCTTCGGCCTAACCCGCCCCACGTTTCAACGGCTCGAAAACCGCCGCAACAGGTTTGCGATCGTCTTCGTCAGGGTCAGCATTTCCAGGGATTGCGGCGCGTGGGCCGGCGCCAGTGTGGCGCGGAGGTTTTCGAGGTCGAAGAGGATTTCGCGGGCGGCTTCGTCGGGCACGAGGCTTTCGATCCAGCCGACGCAGACGAGGCGTTCGCCGCGCGTGACATCGGCGACCTGGTGCAGGCGGGTGGTGGGGTAGAGGACGAGGTCGCCGGCGCCGGGTTTCAGGGACTGGGTGAACCCGGCATTTTCGATCTCGAGCGCGCCGCCGTCATAGTCGGCCGGGTCTGACAGGAAGAGGGTGAAGGAGAGATCGGTGCGCAGGCGCGCCTCGCCGGAACCCATCCACGGATTGTCGATGTGCATGCCATAGCCGCCGCCGGGGCCGGTCTTGCTGACGAGGATGGGCGAGAAGCGTTTCGGCTGGGCCGCTGCGATGAGGACCGGATGGGACTGGACGGCGGCGGTGAGCAGGTCGCGCAGCTTTGCGCCGGAGCGGGTGGTGAGATCGGCCTGCTGGTTGCGCTTTACGGAGCGGGCGACGGGCCCGGCGGTATCTGCCCCGTCGCGCCAGGCGAGGCCTTTGGCGAGGCGGCGGGCTTCGGCCAGCTGGTCTGCGGAAAGGACGCCGGAAAGGGTCAGCAGCATGGGGATTATTTCTGCGAATGAGTTGCAATTACGATAATTTGGCTTAGACCGGGGCGCAGCCAATTGGAAGGATTCTTGTCATGGAAATCAGGATGAAGCGCTGGGCGCAACTCGGGCTTGGCGCCGCAGTGGTGGCGGGCACGCTGGCGGGATGTGCCCCGGCGGCGGAGCAGGCGGCGGAGACGGCGCCGGTTGTTTCCAGTGATGCCGGTGCGGCCTCTGCGGGTGACGATGAGGCGCATGCCGCCGCCGCCGGGGAAGGCGAGGGCGGCATTGCCATTGAACTCGCGGCGACGGATTCGGTTGTCTATCACACGGCGCTGGCGGTGGCTGAGGCGCATGTGCTGGCGGCGCGCGACGCCTATGCGGCGGGCGAGAAGGATGCGGCGGCGGAAATGTTCGCGCACCCGGTTTCGGAAGTGCTGTTCGACCTGCAGCCGGTTCTGGAAGCGCGCGGTGTGGCGGATTTCAGCGATATGTTCAGCGCGGCTTCGGCCGGCGTGTTCGCGGGCGAGAGCGTGGATCAGATCAATCAGCGTACGGCAGATATCCTGGCAACGCTGAAGGCGGCTGCGGCGAAGGCGCCGGAGGACGGGCGCAGCGCGGCGGCGATTTCTGCGGCGGTGGTGGCTGATCAGGCAGAGCGCGCGGTGAACATGTATCGCGGGGCGTCGGCCTCCGGCCAGTATGAGCCGTATCTGGATGGCTATGGCTTCTACAAGACGGCGGAAGATGTGTTCGCAGCCTCCGGCGCGGCGATCGAGGCGGCGGATGCCGAGGCGGCGGCGGCGCTGCGCGAGGTACTGGCGCTGCTGGGCGCGGCTTACCCCTCGGCGGGGCGGCAGGCGGCGCTGGGCGCGGACCAGTCGGCCCTTACCGTTGCGGCATCGAAGGCTCTCCTCGCGACAGGCGGCTGACGCGCCGCTTGCCCTTTGGCGGGCGCGTGCCAGAGTTGGCGAAAAGCTGACGACGGCATGCGCCGCAAAGGGAGAGACACATGGCCGACCTCTTGCTCTACGAGCACCCGCTTTCGCCCTATGCGCAGAAGGTGAAGATCTCGCTGCGCGAGAAGGGTGTTGTGTTTCAGGTGAAGCTACCGGAAGGCATTGGCACCGGGGCGGCAGGCGGCGGTTTCAGCGCGGCGAACCCGCGCGGCGAAGTTCCGGCGCTGGTGCATGGCGAGACGGCGATTTTCGACAGCACGATCATTCTCGAATATATCGAAGACGTGTGGCCGGAGCCGGCGATGCTGCCGAAGGCGGCGGCGGAGCGTGCCCGTGTACGGATGATCGAGGACGTGATGGACACGCAGTTCGAGGCGATCACCTGGGGGCTGGGCGAACTCAACTTCTTCCGGCGGGCGGAAGGCGCGCTGAAGGAAGAGATTGAAGCGAAGGCCGCGGCGCAGGCGAAGGCGTTCTTCGCCATGCTGGAGAGCCATCTGGCCGGACGGGACTGGTTCAATGGTGCGGCGTTCGGCTGGGGTGACCTGAGCGTGATCCCGTATCTGAATGGTGCAGCGGGCTTCGGCATTGTGCCGGAGGCGGGATCGAAGCTGGCGGACTGGATGGCGCGGGCGAATGCGCGCGAGAGCGTGAGCCAGACGCGGGCAGAATCGGCGGCGTCGATTTCCGGCATGGCGCAGGTGGACAAGGCCGTGAAGGCGGGCCTGTTCAAACGTCAGTACAGGGATCACCGGCTGGAATGGATGATGAAATCTGGCGGTGCGGAGGTGGTGCTTGCGGGCATGCGCGACGGGACGATCCGCTTTACGGGACCTTGATCAGGGGGCGGGCTTCTTCGGGGGAAGGGGCTCGTCCGG
Source organism: Hyphomonas sp. (assembly GCF_046313975.1). Taxonomy (GTDB): domain Bacteria; phylum Pseudomonadota; class Alphaproteobacteria; order Caulobacterales; family Hyphomonadaceae; genus Hyphomonas. The sequence continues at coordinate 36,219 of NZ_JBKBXB010000017.1, forward strand.
AGAGATGAGGATGCGGGCGGCGGCGCCGTCGGGGTCGTCGAACTGGCCGGAGCGGACGGCCCAGAGGAAGCCGGCAAGGCCGGCAAAGCCCATCATGAGGGCAATCGGAATCAGGAAAACGAGACCGCTCATGTGGTGCGCTCCGCAGTGAGATTGAGCCTCAAGGCGTTGAGGCAGACGACGATGGAGGAGGCCGACATCGCGATGGCGGCGACGAGGGGCGTCGCGTGGCCGAGAATGGCGATGGGCACGGCGATGACATTGTAGACGGCGGCGAAGGCAAAGTTCTGCAGCATCACGGACTTAGCCGCGCGCGAGGTGCGGATGAGGCCGGGCAGGGCGGCGAGGCCGCCGGCATAAACGGCGTCGGAAGCCGACTGGCTGATGTCGAGCGCGCCGCCGGGCGCGGCGGAGGCATGGGCGAGGGCGAGGGCGGCGGCGTCGTTGAGGCCGTCGCCGACCATCAGCACGCGCTTGCCTTCGGATTGCAGGGCTTCGAGGCGGCGGACCTTCTCCTGCGGGGTGGCGGCTGCGGTCCAGTCGGCGAGGCCGAGGCGGGCGGCGGCGCTGGCAACGGCGGGGGCACGGTCGCCGGAGACGATCTCGGCGGTGATGCCGAGGCGCTGGAGGCGCGTGATGGTGGTGGCGGCGTCGGCCTGAAGATCATCTTCGAAACGGAAGAGGATGGGGGCGTCTGATCCGTACACGAACCAGAGGGCAGGGCCGCTGGTTTGGGTGGCGGGCGCGCCGGTCCATTCGGCGGAGCCGAGGCGGCAGTGTACGCCGTCTAGATAGCCTTCGAGGCCGAGGCCGGCGGTTTCCTTCACGTCTGAGGCGAGCGGGCCGGGGCCGGCTTCCTGCGCGAGGGCGCGGGAGAGCGGGTGGCGGCTGGCGCGGGCGAGGGCGGCGGCGGCGGTGAGGTGCGCAGACGTGAAGCCTTCGGGCACGAGGCGCGGGGTGCCGAGGGTCAGCGTGCCGGTCTTGTCGAAGATGATATGGTCGCAGGCAGCGATGCGCTCGAGCGCATCGCCGGATTTGAGGTAGACGCCGGAGCGGAAAAGGCGGCCGGCGGCGACGACCTGCACCACCGGCGCAGCGAGCGCGAGGGCGCAGGGGCAGGTGATGATCAGCGTCGAGACGGCGATCAGGATGGCTTCGCGCGCGCCAAGGCCGAGCAGCAGCCAGCCGATGAAGGTGAGCAGCGCCGTCGTGTGGACGATGGGGACATAGAAGGAGACGGCCTTGTCGGCGATCCGGCGATAGGTGGAGCGTTTCTGTTCGCCGGCTTCGAGCATGCGGGCGATGTCAGAGAGGAGAGAGTCGTCGGCTGTGGCCGTGGCGCGGCCAGTGATCGGCTGGGTCAGGTTCACGCTGCCGGCCATCAGCTTCATGCCGGTAGTGGCGAAGCGCGGCAGGCTTTCGCCGGTGACGAGGCTCTCATCGATTTCGGACGCGCCGGACTCGATGTCCATATCGACGACGGCGCGTTCGCCGGGGGCGAGGAGGATTCGGTCGCCGGGACGGATGTCGGCGGGGCGGGCGGGCTGCGGGATACCGTCCGTACCGAGACGGGTGACAGTGCGATTGGCGAGGGCGGCAAGGTCGCGCGCGGCGGCGTAGGCGCTGCGGCGGACGCGGGCATCGAGAAAGCGGCCGATCAGCAGGAAGAAGAGCAGCATGCAGGCCGCGTCGAAATAGGCATGTTCGCCGCCGCGGATGGTTTCGGTGACGCTGACACTGAAAGCGAGGATCAGCGCGAGCGAGATTGGCACGTCCATGTTGGTGCGCCCGCGTTTCAGCACGGCGAGCGCGGAACGGAAGAAGGGCTGGCCGGAGAAGAGGAGCGTCGGCAACGCGATCAGGCCGGAGATAGCATGGAGGCCCTGACGGGTAGCTTCGCCCATCTCGCCGTGACCGCCCCAGACCGAGACCGAGAGCAGCATGATGTTGGCAGTGGCGAAGCCGGCAACGCCCATGGCGAGGAGGAGGTTGCGTTCTTCCTTGCGGTGGGCGGTGTCGCCTTCGGACGTGTCGAGCGGGGCGACGCCGTAGCCGAGCGCAGTGACAGCATCCGAGACTTTCTGCGGATCGAGGCTGCCCGTCCATTCGACATCGAGGCGGCCATTGGAGAGGTTCATGCGCGCCTGTTCGATGCCGCCCAGGGCGCTGACCGCGCCTTCGATGCGCGAGAGGCAGCCGCCGCATTTTGCGCCGCGCACGGTGAGCGAGAGACGGCTGCGATTGCCCGTTCGGCGGACGAAGGCTGCGGGGTTGACGGCTGCGTCTGCGCTGGCGGGCGCAAGGCCGCTGGGACAACCGGCAAGGGGCGGGGCGGCGGTGGTCATGGGATCAGGAATTCCCGTTCGGCTTCAAAGTCGGCGCCTTCGTGTTCTGTATCGATGTCGGCGGTAAGACGGACGGTCCAGATGCCGGGATGGATGCCGGTGATGTCAGCGGCGTATTCGCCGGCGCTAATGGGCTGGAGATCCAGAAGGAGATCCATGGCGCGGTCTGCCGGATGGCGCAGGTAAGCCGTTACGCTGCTGGCGGAGAGGGCGGCGGCATCCTTCGTCAGCAGGCGGACATGAATCCGTCCGCCTTGCGAGGTGCCTACGAGCCCGATTTCGGCGGCCCAGCCTTTCTCCTGCTGCAGGCTGCGGCGCGCGAGCGCGGAGTTGTAATCCAGGCCGGCGGCGTAGGATTTTTCGACATCCTCGCCCGGGAATGTCGTGATGGCAGTCCACAGGAAAATGCCGTTGACGATAAACATGAAGCCGAAGAAGGCGAGGAACCAGAGAAGGGCGTGCCAGGCCTTGAAAGGACCTCTGCCGTCTGCCTGTTCTGCGAGCGTTGTGGACATCAGTTTCCTCCGAGGATGAAGGCGGCGTCAGCGTCGACGCGTTCGCCGGTTGCGGTGTCGGTGACGACAACGTTCAGGAGCTGGCGGTGGGCGGTCTGGCCAGCCGGGGCGGTGACCAGCAAGCGGAAGCGGTTGACGCCGTAGGCCTCGGTCGTGAGGGTCAGCGTTTCACCCGCGGCGGCGGGGCCGACGCCGACAATCTCGAACTCTGCGTCTTCGATGCCGGAGACGGCCACGGTGACAGACCGGGCGTCAGAAGCCTTGTTGACTAGTTTCAGCGTGTAGCCGTTGCGCACCCGGCCATCCGACAGCTGGATGTAGGGCGGCGAGCGATCCTTGAGAACGTTGAATTCATAGGTCGATTTGGCGAGATAGGCCCAGAGCAGGAGCGATCCGATAAGCGCGATCATGACCGTATAGAGAACGGTGCGTGTACGGATCAGGTGGTAGGCGGGCTTGCTGCCCGCTGCGCGGGCGGTGACAGCGGAGTCGGTATCATAGGCAATAAGGCCAGTCGGGCGGCCGATCTTGCGCATCATGTCGTCGCAAGCATCGATGCAGAGCGCGCAATGGATGCATTCCAGTTGCGCGCCGTCGCGGATGTCGATGCCCATCGGGCAGACCTGGACGCACTGGTTGCAGTCGATACAGTCGCCGCGGCCTTCCCAGCTTTCGCCCTTGCGATGGGGCGCGCGGGGTTCGCCGCGGTCGTAGCGGTAGGTGACGTTGAGGGCGTGCTCGTCGGTGAGCGCGCCCTGAATGCGGGGCCAAGGGCAGAGATAGGTGCAGACCTGTTCGCGCATCGTGCCGGCGAGCATGTAGGTGGTGAAGGTGAGCAGGGCGGCGAAGAAATAGGCCGTGAGCGGAGCTTCACCGATGAAGAAGGTGCGCGCGATGGTCGGCGCGTCATGCCAGTAGAGGATGAAGGCGCCGCCGGTGGCGAAGGCGATCAGCAGCCAGACGGCATGCTTGCCGAGCTTGCGCCAGGCCTTGTTGAAACTCATCGGCGCCTTGTCGAGGCGCATGCGGGCGGCGCGGTCGCCTTCGAAGGCGCGCTCGACCCAGATGTAGAGGTCGGTCCAGACCGTTTGCGGGCAGGTATAGCCGCACCAGACGCGGCCGAGCAGAGAGGTGACGAGGAAGAGGCCGAGCGCGGCGAGGATCAGGAGGCCGCCGAGGAAATAGATTTCCTGCGGCCAGATCTCGAGGAAGAAGAAGTAGAACTTCTCTCCGTCGAAGTCGGCGAGCACGGCCTGATCCGGAATGCCGTCGCCGCGCGGCCAGCGCAGCCACGGGATCAGGTAATAGATGCCGAGGGTGACCGCCATGACGGCCCATTTGACCAGCCGGAACTTGCCATGGGCGAGCTTTGGATAGATCTGGTGGCGCTTCTCATACAGCGAAGGGGGGCGCTCTTTCTGCGGAGCGCCCCGGTCGTTGGAGGATATGAGGGTGACTTTCGTCACTTCTCGCCTCCCCCCAGAGAGTGGACGTAGACCGCGAGCGCCTTGATCGTCGTATCGTCAAGCCGTCCCTGCCAGGCGGGCATGTGGGCATTACGGGCGTTGTAGATCGTCTGCTGGATGTCGCGGGGCTCGCCGCCGAACAGCCATTCATTGTCGGTCAGGTTCGGCGCGCCGAGCTGGCGGTTCCCCTTTGCGTCCGTGCCATGGCAGCTTGAGCATTGCTGGGCAAAGATGGGCGCGGCGCGCGAGACGGCGGCCGCATTGGCGCTGCGGCCCGACACGCTGAGGACATACTGCACGAGATCGTCGATCTCTGTGCGTGACAGGAGGCCGTCGCGGCCGAAGGCGGGCATGGCACTGAGGCGCGTGTCCGGGTCTTCCGTGTGGCGGATACCGTGGCGGATGGTGGTCTCGATCCCGTCGAGCATGCCGTCCCACAGCCAGATGTCGTCGGCGAGCATCGGATAGCCCTTCGCGCCGCGTCCGCCGGCGCCGTGGCAGGTGGCGCAATTGTCGCCGAAAGCGCTCTCGCCCATCGCGAGGGCGAATTGCTGGATCGAGAGATTGCTCTCGATCTCGTCGAGCGAGGCGGTTGTCAGCTGGCTGGCGGCAGCAGCGCGCTCGGCGCGCAGCTTGGCCATGTCCTCGGCGACGAGCGCGCGGTCGGAATGGCCGCGCAGGCCGGGCGTGTTGGTCATGCCGGTTCCCGGCAGGGCGGGGATGGCGGGCATGAAGATCATGTAGATCACCGCCCAGATAATCGTGCCGTAGAAGACGAATAGCCACCAGCGCGGCAGGGGATTGTTCAGCTCCTTGATGCCATCCCAGGTGTGGCCTGTGGTCTCGACACCGGAGGCTTCGTCGATTTCCTTGTGAGTGTCAGACATCGGAAGGATCCCTTTCTTCGAGGGGAAGGTGGGCGGCGGCGCGGAACTTGTCCTTGTTGGACGGCCAGACCGCATAGGCGACTGCGACGAGGAACATCAGGACGAAGAGTCCGAGGCCCCAGGTCTGCGCGAAGGATGAGAGGGTTTCGTACATGGTTTCCTCCTCAGCGGCGGTTGCTGAGATCGTTGGCTTCGTAGGTCGAGAAATCGACGAGCGTGCCGGTCATTTGGAGATAGGCGATCAGGGCATCCATCTCGGTGACGGGGCCTGCCGCGCGGTCGAAGTTCGAGACTTTCACGGTGCCCTTGCGGCCGGCGGCCTCTTCGTAGCGGGCGATGAGGGCGTCTTCGGCATCAAAGTCCGCGCCGGGATTTGCCTGAGCAAGGAGATCGGCCTTGGCGGCGGAAATCATGTCGTCCGTATAGGGAACGCCTGCAAGACGGAGAGTCTTCAGATGGTCTTCGATGTCGTCATAGCGCAGCTTTTTCTTCGCGAGGAAGGCGTAGGGCGGCATGATCGAGTCCGGAACGACCGATTTCGGGTCGATCAGGTGGTCGAGGTGCCACTCGTCCGAATACTTGCCGCCGACGCGGGCAAGGTCCGGTCCTGTGCGCTTGGAGCCCCACTGAAAGGGGTGGTCGTACATGCTCTCCGCGGCGAGCGAGTAGTGGCCGTAGCGTTCGACCTCATCGCGCAGCGGGCGCACCATCTGCGAGTGGCAGGTATAGCAGCCCTCGCGGATATAGATGTTGCGGCCCTTCAGTTCGAGCGGCGTGTAGGGGCGCATGCCCTGCACTTTCTCGATCGTGTTCTCGAGATAGAACAGGGGGGCGATCTCCACGATGCCGCCGATGGCAACAACGATCAGGATGCCGACGGTAAGGAGCAGCGAGTGACGCTCAAGCGTCTGGTGTTTATCCATGATAGCCATGTTCAGGCTCCTTACTCAGCGGGCTGAAGGGCAGGGGTTTGAGAAGGCTGGGAGTCGCGGGCTTCGCCGTGTCCCATCGCCGTGCGGATGAGGTTGTAGGCCATCAGCAGCGCGCCAGTCAGGTAGAGCGCACCGCCTGCGGCGCGGACCGCATACATGATGTGCTTCGCCTTCACGGTTTCGATGAACGCGTATTCGAGGAAGCCGAACTCGTTATAGGCGCGCCACATGAAGCCTTCGGTGATGCCGGCCACATACATCGCGACGATGTAGAAGAGGATGCCGAGTGTCGCGAGCCAGAAGTGCCATTCGACGAGGGCCTTGGAGTAGAGCGACTTGCGTTTCCACAGCCAGGGCGTGACGCAGTAGAGCGCGCCGAAGCTGATGAAACCGACCCAGCCCATCGAGCCGGAGTGGACGTGGGCAATGCCCCACTCAGTGTAGTGCGACAGCGAGTTGACGGCGCGCACGCTCATCAGCGGGCCTTCGAAGGTCGACATGCCGTAGAAGGCAAGCGCGACGACCATCATGCGCACGACCGGATCGGTGCGCAGCTTGTCCCACGCGCCGGACAGGGTCATCACGCCGTTGATCATGCCGCCCCAGCTGGGCATCCACAGCATCACCGAAAACACCATGCCGAGGGTCTGCGCCCATTGCGGCAGGGCGGTGTAGTGCAGATGGTGCGGGCCGGCCCAGATGTAGATGAAGATCAGCGACCAGAAGTGCACGATGGAGAGGCGGTAGGAATAGACCGGCCGGTTCACCTGTTTCGGTATGAAGTAGTACATGATGGCGAGGAAGCCGGTGGTGAGGAAGAAACCCACCGCGTTGTGGCCGTACCACCACTGCGTCAGCGCATCCTGCACGCCGGCAAAGAGGATGTAGCTTTTCGAGCCGGAGAAGCTGACCGGGATCGCCAGGTTGTTGACGATGTGCAGCATCGCGATAGTGACGATGAAGGAGAGGTAGAACCAGTTCGCCACATAGATGTGCGGCTCTTTCCGTTTCCACAGCGTGCCGAGGAAGACGAGAAGATAGGCGACCCAGACGATGGTGAGCCAGAGGTCGGCATACCATTCCGGTTCGGCATATTCCTTGGACTGAGTAACGCCGAGCAGGTAGCCCGTGCCGGCGATGACGATGAACAGGTTATAGCCCCAGAAGACGAACCACGGCCACAGGCCGCCCGCGAGCCGGGTGCGGCAAGTGCGTTGCACGACATAGAAGCTGGTGGCGATCAGCACATTGCCGCCGAAGGCGAAGATCACGGCCGAGGTGTGCAGCGGGCGCAGGCGACCGAAATTCGTCCAGCCGAATTCGGGGAAATAGAACAGGTTCGGCCAGGTCAGCTGCAGGGCGATGATCAGGCCGACCAGGAAGCCGGCAATCCCCCAGAACATGGCCGCGGCAACGCCGAACTTGACGATGGTGTCTTCGTACATCGCGGGGTCGAACGGGTTGCGGCCATTCAGGCCCCCGGCCCAGATGCCGGTGACGAACAGGCCGGTGACGGCCAGGAAGAAGAAGATCCAGGCATGGGCGGCCATCATCGGGTCGGCGGCATTGGCGGCGATCAGAAGGACGCCGAAGGCGACCGCGCCGACAAAGACAGCGACCGTTCCGATGCTGACGCCGGGCCCCGATCCGGCCGGTGTCTGACTAAGTGTGCTCATATGAGCCCCCTGTTTCGAGTGAGGTTGTCGAGTCGGCCGATAACTGCCGGAGGGGCGTCCTGATCAGTATAAGGGGAAGTACGGATGGGCTTGCCTGTCGCACCGGGACAAACCGGCAGGCGTGAACAAGGAGACCCGCTATGTGGCGATACCTGACCGCCGGAACCCTGCTGCTGGTTACCGGCGCCCTGAAAATGACCGGAGAAGTGCGGCTGATGGGCCGGGCCCCGACGCTGGAAGATTACCTCGCCTTCCGCTGTGGCGCCGGTGATGAGGCTGCGCTGGTCACGGCGCATGGCGACCTCGCCTCGGTGCTGTTTCATTGCTGGGGCTGCTATGCGATGGCCGCAGGCGCTGCGATCTTGGCGGCAGGCCTGATACGGCAGGCGGCGTCTGCCCGGCTTGCCGCGCGGCGCTGAGGCGGGCATTGAGTGCGGGTCACTCAGGAAACGCAGGATGACCGATAAACCCCGGACCACCCATGTGCCGCTCAATGAGCTGGATGAGCAGGGCCGCAAGCTGCATTTCCGGTCGATCCTCGATTCGGTGCCTGATGCGATGATCGTGACCGACGAATCCGGGGTCATGCTGGCCTTCAGCCGGGCAGCGGAGGCGCTGTTCGGTTACACGCAGCAAGAGATGCTGGGCCAGCCCGTCAATGTTCTGATGGCCGGGCGCGACCGGGCGAACCATGACAATTACATCGGCAACTACATGACCACCGGCAAGCGCCAGATCATCGGCATAGGCCGGGTGGTGATGGCGGCGAAGGCGGATGGTACCCTGTTTCCGATTGACCTGAAGATCGGCGAGGCGCGCATCGGCGAACATTTCCTGTTCACGGCCTTCATCCGTGACCTGACGGAGCAGCAGCGCGCCGAGCTGCGTATTCAGGAGATGCAGTCCGAGCTCGTGCACTTCTCGCGCCTCAGCGCCGTTGGCACGATGGCCTCGGCGCTGGCGCATGAACTGAACCAGCCGCTGACAGCGGTGGCGAACTATCTGGAGGCGAGCCGCGACCTGCTCGATTCGCCCGACCCGGAGACTAAGGAGATCCTTCGCGAAGCCTTGTCGGAAGCCGCGCGGCAGGCCGTGCGCGCCGGCGAGATCGTCCGCAAGCTGCGCAGTTATGTGTCGCGCGGGGAAGTGGACATGCGCACGGTGCACCTGCGGCCGTTGCTGCTGGATGCGATCGCGCTTTCAAGGATTTCCCGGGACCATGCGGATATTCCGGTCAATCTGGAGCTGGCCGTTGCCGATCAGCGCGTGCAGGCCGATCCGATCCAGGTGCAGCAGGTGGTTATCAACCTGATCCGCAATGCGATGGACGCGATGGACGGGGTCGACGATGCCCGGATCCGTGTGCGGACGTTGTCGCCGGATGAGGCGGGATTTGTCGCCATCGACGTGTGCGACAACGGCCCCGGCCTGCCGGCCGAAATGAAAGAGGCGATCTTCAAGCCTTTCGCGACGACAAAATCGCAGGGCATGGGGCTTGGCCTCTCGATCTGCCAGACGATTGTAGAAGCTCACGGCGGAGAGATCCGCGCCATTACGCCGCCGGAGGGGGGAACCTGTTTCCGGTTCACACTGCGCGCAGACACAGGTAAAACTTGATCATGACCGAGGCCCGCCTCATCCATCTGGTAGACGACGACGAAGCGATCCGCCATTCGGCAAGCTTCATGCTGCGCCATGCCGGATTCCGCGTGAAAACCTATCCCGACGGGGTGGCGTTCCTGGCGCAGGTCGACGCGGCAGAGCCCGGCTGTATCCTGCTGGATGTCCAGATGCCGGGCATGGACGGGCTGGAGGTTCAGGAAGAGCTCAAGACGCGCGGCGTGGCGATGCCGGTGATCGTGCTGACCGGGCATGGGGACGTGGGCGTGGCCGTGCGCGCGATGAAGGCGGGGGCGGTCGATTTCGTCGAGAAGCCCTATGCCAAGCAGAGCCTCGTGGACGCGCTGACCCGCGCCTTCGAGCGGCTGGAAGCGCGCCGGCGGGAAGACGTGCTGGCGGACGAGGCGCGCGGCCTCGTCGAACGCCTGACGCCGCGCGAGAAGGATGTGCTGCTGGGCCTGGTTGACGGACAGACGAACAAGGCGATTGCCGAGGCGCTGGATATTTCTCCGCGTACGGTCGAAATCCACCGGGCCAACCTGATGGAAAAGATGGAGGCGGCGAGCCTGTCCACCGTGCTGCGCATCGCCTTCGCGGCAGGCATCGGCCGCTGACCCGTTTCCGGGGTTTTACCTAAAGACAACACGGTTTCGCGCGACATAAACTCAGACTTCGAACCAATCCGGCTGACGCTTCATGGCATTACCCCTGACCCAGAAGACCGAACGGCGCGTAGCGCTCGTTGACGACAGCCCGGCTGTCCGGCAGTCGCTGAGCATGCTGCTGAAGAACAGGGGGTATGCTGTCGACTCCTTCAGCGGGGCGGGCGAGCTTCTGAGTGCTCTCGAGGAAGGGGCGTTCGACATATTCGTCCTCGATCTGAAACTGCAGGAATCGAACGGCATCGCCCTGCTCTCCGCCATCCGCAGCAGGGGTATCGCGGCGCCGGCGATCCTGATCACGGGATGGGAGGCGGGCATTGCCGACAAGCAGGCCAGGGATGCAGGCTTTGAGGGCTTTGTGAGAAAGCCGATGCTCGAGACATCGATCGTGGATGAAGTCCGCCGCCTCGTCGGCCCGCCGGGCCCCGTTTCCTGACGAAGCGTTAACAGGCGGGTCAAAATCGTCCGTGCACGGCGAAGCGGGTGCAAACCAAAGTGTGACACAAGGAGGGCTGCCTCCAGATCACACGGGTTGCCTATGTCCGCTCTTGAACGTCCCCAGCATCAGCCGCAGCGCGCGGCGCCGCACCGCAAATGGTTCAATCCGGAAGCGGCCGCATTCGAGGACGGGCTGCAGGACTTCACGCCGGAACGGATCGAGGACATCGTCTGTGCGGGCGCGGGCCTGTTCGGGAATAGTCCATTCCTGACGACGGTGCTGCCGAATGGCATGTCTGCAACGCTTTCATTCAAACAGGTGGAGCAGCAATCCGGATATCTCGCGCGTTATTTCCGCGAAACGCTGAACCTTGCGCCGGGCACCGTCGTGGCCGTGCAGTCGCCGAACTGTATCAGCTATGTGGTCTGCCTGCTGGGCATCCTGCGTGCGGGCCTCGTGCTGTCTAACGTCAATCCGCTCTATACCGAGGCCGAAACCCGCCGCCAGCTGCGCGACTGCCGCGCGCGCGTGCTAATCGGCTCGACCCTGTTCGCAGATACAATCGAGCGCGCCGTTGAAGGCACTGAAGTGCAGCATGTGATCTCCGTTTCGCTGACGGATTTCTTCCCCGCATTCCAGCGCGCCGGGCTCGATTTCCTGCTCAGCAAGGTGAAGCGCATGGCGCGGCCTCTGGAAATCCGCCATGTCAAGATGCAGGAGGCGCTGTCCGTAGGCGCACAATATGGCTGGCCCGTGGAGCAGTACACGAGCCGCCTGCCGTCCGGCCGCGACACGGTCTACCAATATTCCGGCGGCACGACGGGCACGTCGAAAGGCGTGCGCCTGTCGGAAGCCAACCTCATCACGAATATCGACCAGTTCGTCGCGCTCGCGCCCGGCCTGAAGGACCTGCGCGGCGAGACGATGCTGCTGGTGCTGCCGGTCTATCATGTGTTCGGCCTGTTCGCGTCGATCATCGCGTTGCGCAATGGCGTGCATGTTGTTCTGGCGCCGAGCCCGCGGCCCTTGTCGAACCTGAAGAAGGCGTTCGAGAAGTTCCGTCCGCGCCTGTTTCCGGGCGTCAACACTCTGTTTTCAAAGCTGATGGAAGAGCCCTGGTTCAAGGCTTCGCCGCCGGAGCTGATGCTGACCATCTCCGGCGCCGCCGCGCTTGATCCGCAGATCGGCCAGCGCTGGCAGGAGATGACCGGCTCCGAGATCATCGAAGGCTACGGCATGACCGAGGCAACGACGCTGCTGGCGATCAATCCGCCGGATGCGCGCAAGCGTCCCGGCTATGCCGGCTTGCCGTTGCCGGGCACGGAGATTGCGATCTTGAGGGACGATGGCAGCTTCGCCGATGCCGGAGAGGTTGGCGAGATTGTTGCCCGCGGCCCGCAGCTGATGTCGGGCTATCTCCACCGTCCGGATGAGACGAATGCCGCCTACCTGAACGGCTGGATGCGCACGGGCGATATCGGTGTTCTGGATACGGACGGTTACCTGAAGATCGTCGACCGGGCCAAGGACATGGTGCTGGTCGGCGGGTTCAACGTGTTCCCGAACGAAGTGGACGAAGTGCTGAACGCGTGCCCCGGCGTGCTGGAAGCGGCAAGCGCAGGCATTCCGGTCGGCGGTTCGGAAGAGGAGCTGCACGCCTTCGTCGTGCGCCGCGATCCGTCGCTGACCGCCGCCGATGTTATGGCTCACTGCAGCCAGCACCTGACCGGCTACAAGCGCCCGCGGAAGATCCATTTCGTCGACGAGTTGCCGAAATCGCCTATTGGCAAGATCCTGCGCCGCGAGCTGCGTGTGATGGTGGCGAAACCCGCCGCCTGATCGTCAGAGGAAGGTCTTCAGGTCTGCCACGAACCGGTCGAACTGGTCGTGATGCAGCCAATGGCCAGCATTCTCGTAGACCTTCACCTGCGCATTGCGGAAGTGCGCAATGCGGCCATCCTTTTCGGGATTTGAGGCCCAGCTGTTGGCGCCGTAAAGCAGCAGCGTCGGGCAGGTGATGTCGCGCCAGAGCGCATCAACCTCTTCCTGTGGCAGGTCATACGGCACCATGACGCGGAAGTGGTTGTCGAACTTCCAGGAATAGGTGCCGTCCTCGTTCTGGCTGATGCCGTGGATGGTCAGGTGGCGGGCTTGCTCGTCACTGAGATAGGCGTTCTCTTCCTTCATCCGCTGATAGGCTTCCTCCAGCGATGCGTAGCGCTTCGATACGCGGCCCGCGGCGGCGCGTTTTGCCTCGATCCAGTCGCGCATCCTCTTGCCGATGGGCGCGCTCATCCGCTCCTTGAGCATCTTGGGCGACGGGCCGAGCCCTTCGATGGCGACGATCTTGCGGACGTTTTCCGGATAGATGCCGGCATAGCGCAGGCAGATGTTGCCGCCATAGGAATGAGACACGATGGTCACCGGGGCGAGCTGCTTCTGGTGGATCAACTGGGCAATGTCGTAGACGCAGGAGCGGATGGAATAGTCGCCATCTGCCGACCAGCTGCTGTCGCCGTGGCCGCGCAGGTCCGGGGCGATGACGTGCCAGTCCTTGCTCAGTTCCTCGGCCACCCAGTCCCAGCTGCGGCAATGGTCGCGCCCGCCATGCACCAGCAGCAGGGGCGGCGCATCGGCATTGCCCCAGTCGACATAGTGTAGGCGCAGGCGCTGCGAGATATAGCTATGGGATGTCGGTCCTGTGATCATACCCTCAGATAAGACCGCCCGGCGCCCAGCGTCCAGAGGCCGCGCCGGGTCACCCTGCGCGACCCGTTGCAAGACCGGGGAAGACAGGTAGGCTGGCATCAGAGACTGGCGCGGCAAAGCCCAGCATTCCGGGGAGGATATCATGTCGAGATTTCTGGCGGCGGCCCTGACAGCGGCGCTGTGTGTATCGTGTTCCTCCACCGAGGCGCCGGTTAGCTACGAAAAGGGCAAGGCAACCGCCTTGACGCTGGCTGCCAACGCGGCTTTCTCCGAAACCCTGCCCTGGAGCGATACGAGCGAAGCGGACCTTGCAGACCGGGGGTTCATTGCCACGCTGGCCGACCCGGTAATCCGCGCTGCCGATGGCCGGGTTGTGTTCAACGCCGATGCGTACAGCTTCGCCGATGGCGACCCAGCCGACACGATGAACCCGAGCCTCTGGCGGCATCTGAGCCTGCTCAACAATCACGGCCTGTTCGAAGTTGTGCCCGGCCTCTGGCAGGTGCGCGGGCTCGATATCTCGGTGATGAGCATTATCGAGGGCGAGACAGGATACATCATCGTGGACCCGCTGACAGCGACAGAAACGGCGGCCGCTGCAATGGGCCTCGTGCGCGAGCATATCGGTGACAAGCCAATCCACGCGGTCATCTACACGCACAGCCACGGCGACCATTTCGGCGGCGTCAAAGGTATCGTCAGCGATGCGGATGTGGCCGAAGGCAGGGTGCAGATCATCGCGCCGGACGGGTTCATGGAACATGCCGTCAGCGAGAACCTGATCGCCGGTCCGGCAATGAGCCGCCGCGCCAACTACCAGTTCGGCACACGCCTGACGCCGGGTCCGGCCGGGCAGGGCGGCGCAGGCATCGGCACGGGCCTTCCCAGCGGCAGTTTCAGCCTGATTGCACCGACACGGACGATTGTGGAGACGGGCGAAATCCTCGTCATCGACGGCATCGAGATCGAATTCCAGGTCACGCCCGGAACGGAAGCACCGGCGGAAATGAACTTCTACCTGCCGCACTTGCGCGCGCTCTGCCTTGCGGAGAACGCCAACCCCACGATGCACAACGTGCTGCCGCCGCGCGGTGCGCTGGTGCGCGATTCCAAGGCCTGGGCGGATTACCTGACAGAAGCGATCCATCTTTATGGTCCGCGTACGGATGTGATGTTCGTCTCGCACGGCTGGCCGCGCTGGGGGCAGGCGGAGGTGATCACTTTCATGGCCTCGCACCGCGACGCCTACAAATACCTGCACGACCAGACCGTGCGCCTGATGAACCAGGGTTATACTGCGCCGGAGATTGCCGAGGTGATCGCGCTGCCGCCGGAGCTCGCCTCGAAATGGTACAATCGCGGCTATTACGGCACGATGGCGCACAACTCGAAGGCGGTCTACCAGCGCTATCTCGGCTGGTATGACGGCAACCCGGCAAACCTCAATGCGCATCCGCCGGAGGAATCGGCCAAGCGCTATGTCGCCGCGATGGGCGGCGCGAAGAAGGCGCTGAAAGTGGCGCGCGATGCCTATGCCGAAGGTGACTATCGCTGGGCCGCGCAGGTGGCGAGCCATATCGTGTTTGCGGACGATGCCAATGCGGATGCGCGCGCCGTGCTCTCCGCGGCGTTCGAGCAGTTGGGTTTCCAGGCCGAAGGCTCGCTCTGGCGCAACATGTACCTCACCGGCGCGGCTGAAGCGCTCGCGCTGCCGGAGGCGGCGTCGGTGACGACGCTGTCGCCGGATGTCGTCTCGGCGATTACGGTCGAGCAAGTGTTCGACATGCTGGCGATCTGGGTAGATCCGGCGAAGGCGGCGGGCGTTTCTGTTTCTCTGGCGTTTGTGTTCCCGGACCTTGGCGAGACGCGTGCGGTGTCGATCCGCAACTCCGTGCTGGTACACGAGCCCGGCACTGGCAAGCCTGCCGATGTCACCATGACGATGCCCAAGGCGGCCTTCCTCGGCATGATCTTCGGGGGGCAGAAAGCCGCTGACCTTGTTCAGGCGGGCGCACTGAAGATGGAGGGTGACCCGCTTGCGGCGGCCGGCTTCATGGCGGCGCTCGACCCGCCGGCGCCGCCCGCGCCGTTCCCGATCGTCACGCCGTGAGGCTTACTTCGTGCAGTGGGCGTTGAAGGACGCGACGTCGGCGTTGAACTGCTTCAGCGTTGATTGCAGGGCCAGCTCATCGCGGGCAAGCTGCTTGCGCGCCTCTTCGTAGGCGAGCTTTTCGCGGTCAGTGGCCTCGGCATGGCGCGCGGAAACCAGCCGGTGGATTTCGGCATCCTCCCAGGCCTGTCCGGCAAGCTCGACGGCCTCAGCGGACGCATCGCGCCGGGTATGCAGCACGTCAATGTCGGCCTGGCGCGGCACGAGGCTCGCCTGCATGGCCTTGCAGGCCGGGTCGGCCTTGCCATTGGCGAAAGCCGGGCCGGCGACGGCGGCGGCGCAGAGGGTCAGGGCGAGAAGGGTGCGGATCATGCGGGTGTGTTTTCCAGAGAACTGCGGCAATAATCCGGCACGGCGATGAAGGCTGCATGAACATGCTGCAATTGGCGCAGATGCGGCAGGATCAGCCCGGCGGCGGCATGCGGTTGCGTTGGAATGTCACCGAATCGATGAGACCGAACACGGCGGCAAAATCATCGATCAGCTCGCGCACCCGGTCGGCGCTGTCGAGCGGCTTGAACATCGAACCCGGCTCGAACAGGTTACCGCCCTGCACGGTGACGAACATCTCGCCGCCATCGAAGGCCGCCTTCAGCTTGCCGCCCTTGAACGTCTTTTCGAGGTCCACCAGTTTCTGCATGAAGTCCGGCGTCAGCAGGTAGCGGCTCTCCACCTGATCGGTCGTGTAGACTTCGAAAATCTTCTCGAACACCGGGTCTTCCAGTGTGGCGCGCTGCATGCCCTTGCCGCCGCCGAAGCGGTTGAAGAATCCGGCATCCCGCGTGATCAGGGTGCGGCCATAGAAGGTCTTGTGAAAGTCGAGCCGCAGGCACTGGCCCCTGAATACGGTTACCCAGGTTGTCTGTGTACGGCCTTTCGAGTCGGTGGTCGTGCGCTTCTCTTCAAGGTGTGCTTCGAACAGCTCGAAATCCACTTCGCCGCGCCGTCCGGTCAGCAGGTCTTCATACTTGGACCGGTCCCAGCCCGGCACGACACCGACATCCTTGTGCTTGTAAATTGACTCGCAGGTTCCGGGCGAAGGCTCGAAGGCGAGCTTCAGCTCGCGTGCGATTGGTTGCACGATAAGGTGCTTGGCCTCGCCCGCCAGCTTCATGATGCCCATATTGCCCCAGCCGACGACACCGAAGCCGATGATCGCGACGATGATCGACACGACCGGCATCTTCAGGATGGCCAGGCCCAGGATGACCCCGCCGACGACAATCGCCCCGCCGATCCAGCGGGTCTGGATCGCCTTCTTCGCCGCCGCCACGCGCTCGGCTTCACGCTCCAGCAGGGCAGGGCGGATTTCCCGCTCGAAGATCTGGTCAAAGCCGCGAAACTCCGGTGGCAGATCGCCAAGAGGGCCAGAGCCTGCCGGATCGCCGTTCGCCATGTGTCTACCCCCGAGTCTGCACCGCAGGGCAGCTTAGAGCCTGAAATCCCATCCCGGAAGGCCCCGGTCAGATATCGGCGTAGACATGGCCTTCGCCGGCAAAGCCCGGATGCGTCACCGCGCCTTCATGCGCCGGGCCGACCAGCTTCGCGAACTTCTGCAGCGCGCCCGAGCCGTACATGGTCTTGCGCGGTTTCCAGCTTTTCCTGCGCTCAGCCAGCTCTTCCGGCGACAGCTGCACGTCGATGGTGCCTTTGACCGCGTCGAGGTGGATGATGTCGCCGTCGCGGATCAGGCCGATGGGGCCGCCTTCCTGCGCTTCCGGGCCGACATGGCCGACACAGAAGCCGCGCGTTGCGCCGGAGAAGCGCCCGTCGGTGATCAGCGCCACCTTGTCGCCCATGCCTTGGCCATAGATCGCCGCCGTCGTCGACAACATCTCGCGCATTCCGGGGCCGCCCTTCGGGCCTTCATAGCGGATGACCAGCACGTCGCCTTCGCGGTAGTTCCGGTCGCGCACCGCTTCGAAACAGGCCTGCTCGCCATCGAACACGCGCGCCGGGCCGGTGAAGGTGAGGTTCTTGAGGCCCGCCACTTTCACGATCGCGCCATCGGGTGCCAGCGTGCCCCAGAGGCCGACAACGCCGCCGGTCGGCGTGATCGGATCGGTGGCCGGGCGGATGACTTTCTGGTCCGGGTTCCAGACCACATCCTTCAGGTTTTCCGCCACGGTCTTGCCAGTCACGGTCATGCAGTCGCCGTGGATATAGCCCGCTTCATACAGCGTCTTCATCAGCATCGGCACGCCGCCCGCTTCGCCGAAATCCTTGGCGACATAGTCGCCGCCCGGTTTCAGGCTGGCGATGTAGGGCGTCTTGGCGAAAATCTCGGCGACATCCTTCAGCGAGAACTGCACACCGCACTCATGCGCCATAGCTGGCAGGTGCAATGCCGCGTTGGTTGAGCCACCCGAAGCCGCCACGACCACCGCCGCATTCTCGAACGCCTTGCGTGTGCAGATATCCCGTGGGCGGATATTCTTCTCCAGCAGGTTCATCACCGCCTTGCCGCTTTCGACGCAATATTCGTCGCGCTCCAGATACGGCGCCGGCAGCGCGGAGGAGAGCGGCAGGGCGAGGCCGATGGCTTCCGACACGCAGGCCATCGTGTTTGCCGTGAACTGACCGCCGCACGCGCCGTCGCCGGGGCAGGCGAGTTTTTCCAGCGCTTCCAGTTTCGCTGTCGTCATCTCGTTGGAGCCCGCCGCATGTGCGCCGACGGCCTCGAACACGTCGAGCACGGTCACGTCCTTGCCCTCGAACTTGCCGGGCATGATCGAGCCGCCATAGATGAACACGCTCGGCACATTCAGACGCAGCATCGCCATCATCATGCCGGGCAGGGACTTGTCGCAGCCCGCCACGCCGACCAGCGCGTCATAGGAATGGCCGCGGATGGTAAGCTCCACCGAGTCCGCAATCGCCTCCCGGCTCGCCAGCGACGAGCGCATGCCCTCATGGCCCATCGCGATGCCGTCCGTCACCGTGATGGTGCAGAACTCGCGCGGTGTGCCATCTGCGGCTTTCACGCCCTGGCTCGCCGCATGCGCCTGGCGCATCAGCGCCGTGTTGCAGGGCGCGGCCTCGTTCCAGCAGGACGCCACGCCCACGAAAGGCTTTTTAATGTCCTTCGTCGACAGCCCCATCGCGTAGTAATAGCTGCGGTGCGGCGCGCGCTCCGGGCCTTCGGTAACGTGGCGGGAGGGCAGGCGGGATTTGTCCCAGGTCTTGGTCATTGCGGCAGTCTCACTCTATGCAGCCGGACGGTTAGCGCGGCCCATGCGCCCTGTCATCCCTTCCGGCAGGTCAGATGCACGTTAGTGAACGAAGCGGTCGTGCTTCTCAGCCTTGCCCGCCAGCCTGAAGATAGGCTCAGCCTCTGCAGACGGGCTCTGCAGCAGCTTCGCCGCCGCCTTGCCCACAGCCGGCCCGTGCTTGAACCCGTGCCCGGAGCCCATTCCCACCAGCAGCGCATTCGCCCATTGCGGATGCCGGTCGATCAGCAGGTCGCCGTTGGAGCTGTTCTCATACTGGCAGACCCGCGTCTCGGAGAGCGGCGCATCCTTCAGGCCCGGAAAGCGCTGCCCCAGATACGCGCGCACCTGCGCCAGCGATGTAGCGTCCGTCAGCCGGTCATTGGTGTCGGGGTCGACATAGGCCCCGTGCACATCATTCGCCACCTTGAAGCCGCGGCTCTCAAGGTCCGGGAATCCATACATCACCGTCTCGCCGAAGAAGTCGATCCAGCCCGGCATCGCGGGCATGCTGTAGCGCGTATCCCCGGCCTGCGGACGGAAGAAGAAGATTTCTTGTTTCGTCACGAACAGCCGCTTGCCGATAACCTCCGGGAACAGCTTGCCGAGCCATGGTCCGCAGGCGAATACGAACTCGCCCGCATACAGCGTTTCGCCCGCCGCCGTTTGCAGCGAGTCCAGTCTCTCACCGCCCTTCGGTGGCAGGATCGCGGCCTTGCGATAGGTGCCGCCATTGCGGACGAACTGCTCCACAAGAGTGGCGACGCTGCGCCGCGCCATCAGCGCGCCGAAATCATTCTCCAGCAGCGCAAACTTCACACCGCTCCAGTCGATCTGCGGCCAGCGGCGGCGAAGTTCTTCCGGCTCGATGCGTTCGGTGCGCAGGTTCAGTGCGCGCATCGTCTGATAGCTGCCAGTGGCGTATTCGCTCTCCTGATCGAAGAAGACCAGCACGCCGGCATTGTGGAACAGCGGCAGGTCCTGGTCCTTCGACAGGCGTTTCCATTCCTCCAGCGACTCCGCGGCCATCTCGGAATAGCGTCGGCTGGTGCCATAGCCCGCCCGCGTCAGCCGGGACTCGCCGCCGGATGAGGCGCGCGCGTGCGCCGGGCCCCAGGCATCGACCAGTTCCACCTTGCGCCCGGTCCGGCGCAGCATCTCCGCCGTCCAGGCCCCGAAAACGCCGGCGCCGACAACAATCGTATCCGGCGCCCGGGCCGTGCCCGTCGTCGCGCAGGACGCCGCCAGCGGAACAGTTGCCATGGCCCCCAGAACCTCCCTCTTGGTCAGTTTCATTGCCCGGTCTCCCTCCAACCCGTACCAGTTTAGGCCGGGTCAGAGGAGTGTGTAAGCCGGAGTTTCGGGTAATCAGTCCGTGCTGTCGCCATAGATCGCGACCATCGATCCTGCCGCATCGATCACACCGCGGTACATGCCCGGCGAATTGAACGCGAAGGCGGGGTTGCCCTCCGCATCGATCAGGATCACGCCGCCATCGCCGCCGAGTGCGGCGACTTCCGCCAGTGCAACATCCCCTGCAACGCCAATCGGCTCGCCGAGCAGTTTCACCCGGTCGCAGATCGTCTTGGCGACGCCAACCCGGATGAAATATTCGCCGTGCCCGGTGGCAGAGACGGCGCAGACGCCGTTCTCCGCATAGGTCGCCGCGCCGATCAGCGGTGTGTCGCCCACCCGGCCCGTGGCCTTTGCCGTCATCCCGCCGGTCGTCGTCGCAGCGGCGAGGTTACCATTCAGATCAATCGCCACCGCACCGACCGTGCCATGCCGGTCCGCCGCGGTGCGCGCGCGTTCCTGCAGCACGCGCTCCAGCGCTTCACGCCGCCAGTCAGTGTCGAAGTAGGAATTGTCCACCATCTCGAGGCCCTGTGCTTCGGCAAACGCATCGGCGCCCGCGCCGGCAAACATGACGTGTTCGGACTTTTCCATCACCGCCCGCGCCGCGCGAATCGGGTTCTTCACCCGCGTCACGCCCGCCACCGCGCCCGCATTCCGGTCGCGCCCGTCCATGATCGTCGCGTCGAGTTCATGCCCGCCATCGGCGGTGAACACCGCGCCGTATCCGGCATTGAACAGCGGATCGTCTTCCATCACCAGCACCGCCGCCTCGACTGCATCCAGCGCCGCGCCGCCTTCGCGCAGCACCGCCGCGCCCGCTTGCATCGAGCGCTGCAATGCGGCCTCGAACGCTGCCTCACGCTCCGGTGTCATGTTCTCGCGCAGGATCACGCCCGCGCCGCCATGGATCACCAGCCGCCATTCCGGTTTCGCCGCCACACGCACCTCCGCAGTCGTCGTTGCACAGGCCGGCAGCAGGGCCAGCGCGAAAACAGCAAGAACAGCATTCTGCAGCATCATGCGCCGATCCCTTCCAGCGCCGCCCGCGCGGCTTTCAGCTTGTCGCGGCGCAGGGTCCAGTCCTTCACCCGCTCGCGGTTCTCCTCGACGATCTCGATCGGCGCGCGCGCCACGAAATCGGCATTGCCGAGCTTCTTCTCGGTTGAGGTGATGTCCTTGTCGAGCGTGGCCAGCTCCTTGTCGAGCCGCTTGCGTGCTTCGCCGGCATCAATCAGGTCGGCAATCTTCAGTGCCGCAACGGTCGAGCCGACCAGCGTGGACACAGAACCCGCCGGCAATTCCGAAACCAGCGTCATCTCGTCGAGGCGCCCCATGCGGCGCAGCACATCCTCGTTGCGGGCGAGGCGGTCTGCGTCCACATCCGTTGCATTCACCAGTGCCAGCGGCACTTTCGCGCCCGCCGGAACGCCGAGGTCGTTGCGCAGCGAGCGAATCTCCGTGATCAGATCAATCACCCAGCCGATCTCAGCCCGCGCTTCGGTGTGGCCATAGCCGCTGTCCACTGGCCAGCGCTGCAGCATCAGGAAGCCCTTATCATGCGCACGGCCCGGCGCGCGGCGTTCCCACAGCTCCTCCGTCACGAAAGGCATGAACGGGTGCAGCAGTTTCAGCGACTCGTCGATGACATAGCCGCACACCATCCGCGTCTCGGCCTTGGCCGCATCATCCATGCCCATCAGCAGTGGCTTGATCAGCTCAACATACCAGTCGCACAGCGTATTCCAGATGAACTTGTAAAGCGCGCCCGCCGCATCGTTGAAGCGATAGTCCTCGATGCCTTTGGTGACGGCCGCAATGCAGTCGGCCAACTCGCTGAGAATCCACTGGTTCACCGGCCGCTCGACCGATCCGGGATCAATCTCGCCCGGTGCGCCGCACTCGTTCATCTCGGCAAAGCGCGCCGCGTTCCACAGCTTGGTGGCGAAGTTGCGATTGCCTTCCACCACCTGTTTCGACAGGCGGATATTGCGGCCCTGTCCCGCCATCCGGCTCATCGCAAAGCGCAGCGCATCGGCGCCGAACTCGTCGACCAGCTCCAGCGGGTCCATCGCATTGCCCTTGGACTTAGACATCTTCTGCCCCTTCTCGTCCAGGACGAGGGCATGGATGTAAACGTCCTTGAACGGAGCTTCTCCGGTAAACTCGATCCCCATCATCATCATCCGGGCGACCCAGAAGAAGATGATGTCAAAGGCGGTGACCAGTGTGGCGGTCGGATAAAACGTCTTCAGGCGATCCGTATTCTCCGGCCACCCCTGCGTCGAGAAAGGCCACAGCGCGGAGGAGAACCAGGTGTCCAGAACGTCTTCGTCCTGATAAATCCGGATCGGCTCAGCGTCGCCTTGCTGCAGCGGGCTGTCTTCCAGATCGTGGATCATGTCCGTCTGGCTCGCGAACGCCTTCACCGGACGCTTGCCGTAGAACGCCTTCGCCGCCGCAACAGCTTCCGCTTCGGACGATGCCACGAACACCTGCGGCGGTTCCGTGCCGGTGAAGTCATAGCTCTCGCCGCCGCCCGGCAGTTTGCGCGGGCCATACCAGGCCGGAATCCGATGCCCCCACCAGAGCTGACGGCTCACGCACCAGGGCTGGATATTGTCCATCCAGTTATAATAGGTCTTCGTCCAGTTCTCGGGGATGAAGCGTGTTTCGCCGTCCTCGACTGCCTTGCGCGCCGGCTTCGCCAGCGTCGCGGCATCGACATACCACTGATCCGTCATCCACGGCTCGATCACGACACCGGACCGGTCGCCAAACGGCTGCTCGATCTTCAGGTCCTCGATCCGCTCCAGCAGCCCCGCCGCCTCAAACGCCTCGACCACTTTCTTGCGCGCCTCGAACCGGTCGAGCCCGCGCAGCTCCTTCGGAATGCCCGCCGCATCCGCTTCCGTGCCATCCACGATCTGCGCGACCGCGTTCAGGATGTTCAGCGGCTTGTGCCCCGCGCGCTTGCCGACTTCAAAGTCGTTGAAGTCATGCGCGGGCGTGATCTTCACCGCGCCGGAGCCTTTCTCCGGGTTCGCATACTCATCCGCCACAATCGGCACGCGGCGCCCGACAATCGGCAGCAGCACATGCTTGCCGACGAGCCCCTTGTAGCGCTCATCTTCCGGATGCACCGCCACCCCGGTATCGCCCAGCATCGTCTCGGGCCGCGAAGTGGCGACCACGATATAGTCCCGCTTCTCCAGCGTGACATTGCCATCTTCATCCGTAACCGGATGATTATAGGTCACCCCGTCCGCCAGCGGATAGCGCAAGTGCCAGTAATGGCCCGCCACTTCGCGCTGCTCGACTTCGAGGTCCGAGATCGCCGTCTGGAAATGCGGGTCCCAGTTCACCAGCCGCTTGTCGCGGTAGATCAGGCCCTTGTTATAGAGATCGACGAACACCTTGGTGACGGCCTTCGACAGGCCCTCATCCATCGTGAACCGCTCAACCGACCAGTCGCACGACGCGCCGAGGCGCTTCAACTGCCCCTTGATCGAGCCGCCGGACTGCTCCTTCCACTTCCAAACGCGCTCGAGGAACGCCTCGCGGCCCATCGTGCGGCGGTCCTGATTGCCTTCCTGCGCGAGCTGGCGCTCCACCACCATCTGCGTGGCGATGCCCGCATGGTCCGTGCCCGGCTGCCACAGCACATTCTTGCCGCGCATCCGCTCGAACCGGATCAGCACATCCTGCAGCGTGTTGTTCAGCGCATGGCCCATGTGCAGCACACCGGTGACGTTCGGCGGCGGGATCACGATGGAATAGGCCTGCGCGCTGGTATCGCCCGAGGGGCGGAAGCAGCCATCCTTTTCCCAGGCCTGATACAGGCGCGGTTCGGCTTCGGTTGGGTCAAATCTCTGGTCGAGCATCGGGAAAACAGTCTGGTGAAGGCACAAAAGAAAAGCGCGCCGGTGAAGGCGCGCTGTTCCCTATATCAAGTTCAGGGAATGAGGCTAGCGCGCCATGCGGGCGATGCGTTGTACCTCCGCCTCTACCTTCTCCTCGACAATGGTGGCGAGGTTGGCATCGAGCCATTCCTTGATCATCGGCTTCAAGAGTTCCTTGACCAGGCCCTCGATCGTGTTGTCGCCCGAAACTTCCATCTTCGAGATCAGCTTGCCGAGTGCACCGGCGGCGATATCGGCGGTATGGTCATCGGTGAGGGCGGTCTGGGCATAACGGGCGCTGGAAGGCGGCATGGGGGACTCCGGAACGGGGGTAGGGGCGGGGGCCGGGGCAACCCGCGGGGTAGGGGTCGATTCGACAGGAACAGACTCGGCCGCCGCCTGGCGGGCCGAACCCAGCATTTCCTCGAACGTGAAGGACGGGCCGGACACCTTGGTCTCGAGCCTCGGGGCAGGCGCGGGTTCCGGGGCCAGAACCACGACCTCCTCTTCCTCAGCCTCGAACATCGAGGTGTCATCTTCCAGCTCGTCGCCGGCGATGGCGTCCTCGAAATCCTCGAAGTCATTGACGGCCGGAGGCGGCACTTCGCGCAGCGTTGCGGCAGGCGCCGGGCGCGTTGCCACAGGCTCATCGTCCGAAATGATCTTCCGGATCGACGCCAGGATTTCTTCCATCGTCGGTTCTTTGTGCGCTTCGTTGGCCATCTTAGCCCCTCACTCCTGGAATCGCTTCCTTGTCCCTGCGAGGCGTAGGGCGATCCGGTTAACAAACCCTTTGAGAAGTTAACGCGCCGGACAGGTAAGCGCCAGAGGGCTAGCCGCCGGTGCCGAGGCTTCCCGTTGCCCGCAGCAGCTGGTGCGCTGCAACATAAGCGTCCCGTTCGGCCGCCACGAGGGCGAGGCGCGCCTCGAACAGCTGCTGTTCCTGGTCCAGCACATCTAGCGTCGTGCGCACGCCCACGGCCAGTTCTTCTTTCGCGCCGTCATAGGCGATCTCGGCCGCTTCCACCTGCCGCTGCGAGGCTTCGATGGCCCGCAGCGAGGCGCTGTAGCCGAACCAGGCCTGCGCGACCTGCGCCCGCACCTGCGTTTCCAGCGCATCCACCTGCCGGCGGGCCTGTTCCCGCTGCAGCTTGGCGGAATTGACCTGCGCTTTCACGGCGCCGCCGGTGAACAGCGGGATCCGGCCCTGCGCCACAGCTGAAATGTTGGTATCGCGGCGGCTGTCATCGCCCCAGGTTTCCTGCACACCGACCGTGCCGACGAGGCTGACCTGCGGGCGGCCTTCAGCCTTGGCGGCGTCGACCCCGGCCCCGGCAGCCCGCAGCTGCTGGCGCGCGGCTTCGATGGAGGGGTTGTTGGCGAGGCCCTCGGCCGTGGCGGCCTCAAGGCTTGCTGGCAGGGCAGGCACCGGCGGCGGCGCGGCCAGCACACCCGGCACAAGGCCGGTCAGGAACTGGTAATACGCCTCGCTGCCCACCAGCGCGGCTTCCGCGCCCGCCAGCGCCGCACGCGCGCCTTCAAGCCGGGCCCGCGACTGCGCCACATCCGTCAGCGTCACGACGCCGACCTCGAACCGGTCTTCCGCCGCGCGCACCTGTTCGCCGGTGACATCGACATTGTTCTTGCGGATGGCAACGGCTTCCCGGTCCCGGCGCACATCCACATAGGCGGTCACCACGTTCAGGATCAGGTCCTGCGTAGCGGCGTCAAACGACTCGCTCGCCGCGTCGATCCCGGCTTCCGCCTGCCGGATGCCGGCGCTGATGCGGCCGCCGGTATAGATTGGCTGAGAGGCCTGCAGCTGCGCGCTGGCAATCGGCCGGTCGCCGGTGCCGAAGTTCAGGAGGGAGTTGGTGTCGACATATTCATACCCCGCGCTGCCCGACAGGTTCACCTGCGGCATCCCGGCAGACCGGGCGAGGCCGAGATTTTCCCGGGCGATTTCCGTGCGGTAGCGCTCGATCTGAAGGGCCGGATTGGTCTGGAAGGCCGACGCGATCGCTTCCTGCAGCGTCTCGGCGCCCGCCGGGCCGGCCATCATCAGGGTGCTGAGGCTCGCGCCGATGAGAAGAGTGAGTTTCCGGGAGCGCATCGGGGTTTTCCTTGGCTTGCAGCGCAGAACATATGCATGCCGCCAGCGAAGGTGAACAGTGTTCACCCCACAGGTGCCATACGTCGCACCCCTGAATAAGACTCAGAAACTAAAAGTCGGTTTCTGGTCAAACGCGGCAAACCGCGGCGGACAGGCGTCAAACGCCTCGCGCGCCGACAGGGTATCGCCCGCTTTCGTGAACACCTTGCCCCGGCCGAGCGCGCCGGAATCGGCAACGACCGCCACCAGCCGCCCGCCTTCGCGCAGCTGCGCGCCCCAGGCATCCGGCAGCGTCTCGATCATGCCGGCGACATAGATCACATCGAACGGCGCCTGCTCCGGCAGGCCCTTGGCCAGCGGCCCGGTCACCGGCACGGCACGGTCCACGCCCACGGCGGCAAAGCGCTGCGTCATCGCGTCCACCAGCGCGTCGGTTTCCTCAAGCGCGATAACCGTCTCGGCGAGATGGCTGATCAGCGCCGCCTCATAGCCGGCACCGGCGCCGATCACGAGCACGATGTCGGACGGCTTGATCGCCGCCAGCTTGATCAGCTTCGCCGTATCGCGCGGCGTCCACAGCGCCCGGCCCGGCGAGGTTTCGATCTCCAGCTCGGAATATGCGACGCCCTTGCGCGCATTCGGCACGAACATCTCGCGCGGCGTGCGCATGAAGGCCGACACGATCGCCGGCTCCGTCACATCGTTCGGCCGGATCTGGCTGTCGACCATGATCTCTCGGGCGGTGTCGAAGTCCATGCGAGTCGCTTCCGTTGCAAATCAGAGGATGGCCGCCATGTATCATGCCCGGGTGCTGAGGCAATCAGTCAGAAGCGCGCGAAAACAGTGTCCGGCACCGATTGTCACCGGCCCCGCACCTTGCTAGTCACGCGCCTCTGGCGGCGGCTCTATGGCGGAGTGGTGACGCAGCGGATTGCAAATCCGTGCACCCCGGTTCGATTCCGGGTGGAGCCTCCAGACCTTCTCCTGAAAATTCAGGGCTCTGGCCTACTCACCACAGGGCCGGAGGCATGTCCGTAAAGGGCAGGCCTCCAGATTGTTGCAACCCGTTAACCCGGAATTAACCATATCGGCACACCTTGGCCCTGTCTTCTCTTGGAGACACCCACCATCACCCAACGCCTTCGGCGGGAGCTCACGCTCCCGCCTTTTTTCTGTCCGGCGGTGAAAGACGGAAATTGTGAGAAGCGGCAGTTAGCCTCTTGAACCGGCGGCGCGCTCTGGCTATTCCCCCGTCTCCGGCTATTCCGTGATAGCTCAGTTGGTAGAGCAGGCGACTGTTAATCGCCCGGTCGCAGGTTCGAGTCCTGCTCACGGAGCCACTTCCCGATTAGTGAACCTGACACCCAAGTGATTCCTCGCGAAGCTCATTCTGAGCGAAGTCGAAGGATAGAGCGGGCTCGCAAACGTTTCGGCAGACATCGATCCTTCGACTGTGCGCAGCATGAGTTCTTGCTTCTCATCGACGCCGCCGGTGATGGCCGGCCTCATCATGCGTTCGCTGGAAACATGGTGCCCGGGGGCGGAATCGCGAGCGCTCATATATCTCAGTTTTTATTGAAGAAATTAACGTGACGCATCGTCGAATGCCAACAATCTGCCAACAATCCGGCAGCTGTCGGACTTGGAT
>NZ_JBKBXB010000018.1:0-61212 GCF_046313975.1 Hyphomonas sp.
CTGGACCATGGCGGGAGTATAGGCATGGTTTGGGAGGGGTGGCGCAAGTTCGGGTGATTATTTTTCAGGGGATTGATTTTACGGGGGAATTTTTACGGGAAGTGTTGCGTAAGTATTCCGTGGGCGGAGGAGTGGGTGCCGGCGGAGGGCGCCCCTTAGGGAGATGTTGCGCCCCCTCACCCCCAACCCCCTCTTCCAAGGGAGAGGGGGCTTTTAGGGGGGGGGCTGTCAGGCGCGTTCGAAGGCGGAGACGGCGAAGATGCAGAGGGCGGCGCCGGCGGCGATGGCGAGCCACATGGGGTTGGCGCTGGCCAGGGTGGTGAGTTCGCTGACGGCAGCGGAGCTGACCTGGGTCGGGGCAGTGGTCAGCACTTCGGTGACGGTCTTGTCGACCCCGGTCCATTCGGCGAAGAGCTGGGGCAGCTGCATCGCGGCGATGGCGGCGCCGGCGGCGCCGAGGCTGCCGATCACGAGGTGGCGCATCCGCTTCTGGCGCTTCACGCGGCCCATGACCTGGCGGGTAAAGGGCTCTGCGGGCAAAGCGTTGTCCTCGACCCGGAAGAGGTCAGAGAGATCCTTGTAGGCATCCTGATCACGCATTCTCATACTCCATCACGCCACGTTGGCGTTTTCAAGGCGGGCCCTCAGAAGGGCGACTCCGCGCTGGACATGGGACTTTACCGTGCCGAGCGGCCAGCCGGTGACTTCGGCGGCTTCGGTATGGGACAGTCCGGTGGCGACACACAGCACGACGCAGACGCGCTGGGCTTCGCTGAGGCTTTCGAGCGCGCGGGTGAGGTCCATCCGCTGCTCGGTCTGGTCCGCCGACCGGTCGAAGGGGATGACTTCGGCCGTTTCGTCGAACTCGATTTCCATCTTCTGCTTGCGGCGCCATTGCAGGAATTCGCGGAAGCAGATGGTGCAGATCCAGGCGCTGAACGTTCCTCCGGCATAGGTTCCGATTTTCTGCCATGCCGTGAGGAAGGTGACCTGGGCGATGTCGTCGCCGGTGGCCTCGGAGCCGGCGAGCCGGCGGGCCATGCCGCGGACCTTGCCCTGATGGCGGCGCACGAGTTCGGCAAAAGCTGCCTCGTTTCCTCGTGCGGCCGCATGGGCCAGATCAGGATCGCTGCGCATGTCCCGTCCCTCCGAGACGACCAGCCGGAGCTCAGGCCTCAGACTTGCCACGGCCGAAGGCCCAAAGTCCAATGTAGGCGATGCCGAGGAAGATCGGGAAGGTGGCAACACCGAGCATCGGGGTCAGGGCTTCGGATTCTTCCATGCCGATGATGGCGGCCAGGACCGCGAAGGCGGCACCGAAGGCCAGGAAGAGGACACCGCGGCGCAGGTCGGCGCGGACGGGGTCGGTCACCAGCGACATGTTCTGCAACAGCTCCGGCGACAGGGTCTGGCCCTTGTCGATGGCGTGGCGCAGGGTTTCGTGGATGGTGGTGCGCTTGCGGCTGTTGAAGTAGCTGACGATCAGCACGATCACGACAGGCGTAAGGAAAAGGACCACGGGGACAATAACGTCTTCCATTGGAGGGGCTCCGGTTGAGGTTGTTGCGGCACAATTGCCGGTGTTCATGCCCCTAAGATGCGGGCAGGGGCCAGAATGGATGCAAAGGGGCGGAAGATTTTTTCGGCGGGGCGGAATCTGCCGTGCAGACAGGCGCTTGCCCCAGCGGACGGGGGCGCTTAGGTGCGGGGCAATGGTGAAACTGACGCCGAAACACAAGCGTAAACGCCGGGTGCATGTGCCGGCGGACCTGTCGACACCGGCGGGCCGGGCACGGGCGCGGCGCGAGCTGATCTGGGGCGATCACGGCTTCCTCAGGGCGCGGTTTCGCAACTTGCACCGGATTTCCCCGGAAATGTGGCGGTCGAACCAGCCTTCGCCCCGGCATATTGCGGATCATGCGCGGGCGCGGGGCATCAAGACGATCCTGAACCTGCGGGGGCCGACGACGCAGGGCTATTACCTGCTGGAGAAGGAAGCCTGTGCGGCGGCGGGGATCGATCTCGTGGATTTCCAGGTGTTTTCGCGCGATCCGCCGACTCGGGAGGCGGTGTTTGCGGCGCGCGACCTGTTCGAGCGGATCGAGTATCCGGCGCTGATGCACTGCAAATCCGGCGCGGACCGGGCGGGGATGATGGCGGTGCTGTACAAGCTGCTACGCGAGCGGGCGCCGTTTGCCGAGGCGCGTGAACAGCTTTCGGGCAAGTACCTGCACATAAAGCATGGCAAGACGGGGGTGCTGGACGCCTTCCTGGACGCTTATGAGGCCTACAATGCCGGGCGGGCGCCGGAGGCGTGGAAGCCCTTCCTGGACTGGGTGGCCGAGGACTATGACCGGGCCGCGGTGAAGGCCGATTTTGCCCGCAAGCTGGGCAAGGGGCTGCAGCTGGACGTGCTCCTGCGGCGGGAATAGCGGGCTTTTCAGGCACCGGAAATCGTGTCAGCACTGGCTTCGGGAGATCGGAGAAAGGGCGCTGCGATGCGGCTGGCAATGATTTCGGGGCTGTCCCTGCTGGCGCTGGCCGGCTGCGGCGCGCTGGGGCCTTCGGACAAGCAGAAGATGGTTTCAACCTGCATTGAGCAGGGCGAGGCCGAGACAACCTGCAAGTGTGTCGCCGATGCGCTGGAGAAGAACCTGTCGCCGGAACTGTTCGCGAAAGTCGCCAAGGGGCTGGGCGAAGAAG
Source organism: Hyphomonas sp. (assembly GCF_046313975.1). Taxonomy (GTDB): domain Bacteria; phylum Pseudomonadota; class Alphaproteobacteria; order Caulobacterales; family Hyphomonadaceae; genus Hyphomonas. Next base: position 2,704 of record NZ_JBKBXB010000018.1, read on the forward strand.
GTAAGGACCTGATCGAATTGTCCATGTCGATGGAAGGCAAGGACATCATGGCGCTTTCGGCCGCAACCAATGACATGGCTGCCTGCGGCGAAAATATCGCCACAGGAGAATGAACTGGCGCAGGCGGGGCTGTGGCCCGATGCCTGCGTCATAATTGAGTGACGTGACGCTCTACCGCGCACGTCCTAGAACAGGACGGAACCAGGAAGGGAATCCTCATGAAGTTCATCATCATCAACAGCTTCCGCATCATGGTGTATGTCGCCTATATCGCGATCATCGTTGGCGGCATTGCGCTGGGCATCTACCAGAAAGGTGCCTTTACCGGTGAGCTGATCGGCCTGACGGGCCCGCTGGCACAGGTGGCGGATTTCGCCGTGTTCGCCTTTGGCGGATGGGTTGCGGCCAGCATCATCTGCGGCCTGATCGTCACGCTGATGGATATCCGCGACGACATCAACGACCGCCTGCCGGACGCGCGCCGGGACATGTAAGGCTGGCGGCCTTGAGCCAGGCCGGACAGAGATAAGACCAGAGCCGCCGGGTGGGCTGCCTGGCGGCTTTTCATTGGGAGGAAAGAAGCCATGACACCTGTTGCTGCCAGCGCGATCTATATCGCCGTGAATATCCTGCTTCTGTGGTTCCTGTCGTTCCGGGTGATCGGACGGCGGCGCGCCGCTCAGGTATCTCTTGGCACCGGGGGCGATTCCGAACTTGAGATCCGCACGCGGGCGCACGGCAATGCCGCCGAGTATATCCCGATTACCATGCTGGGGCTGTATGTTCTGGCTTCGCTGGGCGCGCCGATGTGGATGGTGAATGCGGTGGGCGGGGTGTTCACGCTGGGCCGTGTCCTTCATGCAATCGGCCTGTCGGCGACGATCATGCCGGCGCGGCTGGTGGGTATGGTGCTGACCTGGACGGGGATGCTTGGGGCGGCGGCAGGATTGCTGTACGTCACGCATACCTGAGGCGGGCAGTTGCGCAGGCAGGCGGCGCGGTCCATCTAGCGCCGATGACGAGATTTACGACCCCTCCGGCGGAGTTGCTTGCCGGACTTCTGGACGATTGCCTCAAGGCGGGCGCGAGCGCGGCGGACGCGCGCATCGGCGTGGCCGACGGCGTGAGCGTGTCTGTGCGCGACGGCAAGATGGAGAGCATCGAGCGCGAGGAAAGCGCCAGCGTGGCGCTGCGCTGTTTCTTCGGCCAGCGGCAGGCGCATGTTTCCGGTGCGGACCTTTCGCCTGAGGGCCTGAAGGCGCTGGGCGAGCGCTGCGTGGCGATGGCGAAGGCGGTGCCGGAGGACAAGTTCTGCGGCCTTCCCGACGCGGCGCTGCTGGCGACGGAGGGGCTGGACATGGACCTGACCGGGGAGCCGGAGCTTTCCGCGGATTTCCTGGAGCGCGAGGCGCTGGCGGCGGAGGCGGCGGCGCTGGCCGTGCCGGGCGTGAAGACGGTGGCGGGGTGCGGCGCGTCCTGGAACCGGTCGGAGCGCTGGGTGGCGGCGACGAACGGGTTCCGCTCCTGGAAGACGGGCACCTCGACCGGGCTTGGCCTTGCGGCGGTGGCCGAGAAGGACGGGCAGATGGAGCGCGACTATGACAGCTGGTCCGTGCGCTTCACCAAGGATCGTCCGTCTGCGGAGGAGATTGGCAAAACCGCAGGCGAGCGCACGATTGCGCGGCTTGGCGCGCGCAAGGTGGAGACGCAGAAGGCGGCGGTGATTTTTGACCGGCGTGTTTCGGACAGCCTGCTGGGCGCGCTGCTGGGGGCTATTTCCGGGCCGTCGATTGCGCGCGGCGTGAGCTTCCTGAAGGACCGGATGGGCGAGCAGGTGTTCGCCAGGGGCATCTACATCACCGACGATCCGCTGCGCCGGATGGGCATGGGCAGCCGCAGCCATGACGGCGAGGGATTGCCGGTGGGCGAGGCGCACCTGATCGAGGACGGGCGGCTGACGCGGTGGCTGCTCAACACATCATCTGCGCGCCAGCTGGGCCTTCAGCCAAATGGCTTTGCGGGCATGGGTTTTGGTGACCCGCCGGGGGTTTCGACCTCCAACGTGTACCTCCGCCCCGGAACGGCGACGCCGGGCGACCTGGCGAAACAGGCGGGGAAGGGATTGCTGGTGACCGACATGTTCGGCCCGTCGATCAATCCGAACACGGGCGATTACTCCGTGGGCGTATCAGGCTTCTGGTTCGAGAACGGGGAGATTGCCTATCCGGTTTCGGAAGTGACAGTGGCGAGCGACCTGCCGGCGATGTTTGCGCGGCTGATACCGGCGAGCGATCTTGAACTGCGCTCGACACGAGATGCGCCATCGATCCTCATCGAGGACATGAACCTTGCGGGCAGCTGAACGCACACTGGAGGAAGACCTCACCCTGCTGCGCCGGATCGCGCAGGAAGCGGGCGACCTCGCGATGGCCTACATCCACAAGGGCGGTGCCGAGGCCTGGAATAAGACGACCGGCGGGCCGGTGACGGAAGCCGACCTCGCGGTCAATCGTCTGTGTGCGAAGGAATTGATGGGTGCGCGGCCGGAATATGGCTGGCTGTCGGAAGAGACGAAAGACGATCCGGCGGCGCGGCAGAAATCGCGCGTTTGGGTGGTGGACCCGATCGACGGGACGCGGGCCTATATGGATGGCACGCCGGACTGGTGTGTGGGCCTTGCTGTGGTGGAAGAGGGCGAAGCGGTGGCGGGCGTGATCTATGCGCCGGCGCTAGGCCAGTTTTTCGACGCGCGCAAGGGCGCGGGCGCACGGCGCAATGGCGAGGCGATCCGCGTGTCACGGCAGGCCGAGGAGACCGGGCTGCGCCTGATCGCGAATGAGGGCGTGGTGACGCATTCCGGCTGGCGCGAGCCTTGGCCTGAGGTGCACCTTGCCCGGCCGAAGCCGAATGCAACCCTGCTGCGGCTTGCCTTCGTCGCGGCGGGCGACTGGGACGCCGCGCTGGTGCTGGGCGAAAAGGCGGATTGGGACTTGGCCGCCAGCGCTGTGCTCATCACCGAGGCAGGCGGCACGGTGACGACGCATGCGGGTGAGCCGCTGGTGTTCAACCGGCCGGTTCCGGCGCAGAGGAGTGTGGTCGCCTCTGGAAACGCGCTTCATCCTTTGTTAGTGCGCCGCACAGGATATGTGAGCATTCCCGATCCGCAGGCGCGTGCCGCGAGCCCGCCCGCCCGGGAGACAACGGAGCCCCGCAGGAAAATGCCAGACAAACCCGGCAAGCAACTTCTCCACATCGTGTTCGGCGGCGAGCTGAAAGATGTGACCAGCGTTGAGTTCGAGGATCTCTCGAAGATCGATTTCGTCGGCGCCTTCCCGAACTATCAGGAAGCCTATGACGCCTGGCGGGCCGCAGCGCAGCGCACCGTGGACCATGCCGAGACGCGGTATTTCATCCTGCATGCGCACCGCCTGCTGGACCCCGCGACGGGAGACACCCATCACGTCTGAGCTCGCCCCGGCGCCAAAAATGGCTGGGCCGCAGCGCTCGCTCTGGCGGCTGTTCAGGGCGCATTTCTGGCCGCACAAGGCGTGGTTCATCGGCGGCACGCTGCTGGCGCTGCTGACGGCGCTGTGGGGCATTGGCTATGTCGTGGTGCTGGATTTCGTCGGCAATTCGCTGCAGCAACAGATTACCGGCGCGGGCGGCGCGGCGGGACCGGGCTGGATCTGGACGGGGATCATCGCGATCATCGTGCTGACGGCAGGCCGGTCGCTGTCGATGTATGGCATGACGCTCCTGAACAATACCGGCGTGCAGCGCGGGCTCGTCAGTGTGCAGACGGTTCAGTATGACGCGCTGGTGGACGGGGATTTCGCGCGCGTGTCGGGAGCGGCCTCGGGCAGCTTCGTCTCGCGCTTCATCAGCGACGTGATTTCCATCCGCGAGGCGGCGCTGCGCTTTGCCAACAATTTCACCAAGAGCCTCGCGACCGTGATCGGTGTGCTGGTCTGGTTGTTCTGGAAGGACTGGCAGCTGGCGCTGATCATTGCGGTGGTTTACCCGCTGGCGCTGGGGCCGGTCGTGTCGCTCGGAAACTCCGTACGCAAACGGGCGAAGAAGGCGGCGGAGCAGACGGGCGAGGTGACGTCGCTGCTCTCGGAAGGCTTCCAGTCGGCGCGGATCGTGAAGGCGTATGGTCTCGAAGACTGGCAGAAGGTGCGCGCGGGCAAGGGCTTTGCGGAGCGCTCGCGGCTTTTCCTGAAAGTGCTGTCGAAGCGGGCGGGCGTGGACCCTGTGCTGGAAGTGTTTGGCGGGCTGGCGCTGGCGGCGCTGCTCGGCTTCGTGACCTGGCGGATTTCGCAGGGCGAGAACACGCTGGGCGACCTGCTCGGCGTGATCGGCGCGGTGGCAGTGGCGGCACCGGAAGTGCGCGCGCTCGGCTCGATCAGTGCAGTGGCGCAGGAGGGCGCGGCGGCGGCCGACCGGGTTTACGAGATTGTCGATGCGGCGCCGAAAGTGGCCGATGCGCCGGGAGCAATGGTGCTGACCGGGGCGAAGGGCGAGATCGTGTTCGACGATGTGCGCTTTGCCTATCCGGACGGGACGGAGGCGCTGAAGGGGCTGAGCTTCACGGCGCGGCCGGGCGAAACGGTGGCGTTTGTCGGCGCGTCGGGGGCGGGCAAGTCGACCGTGTTCAACCTCTTGCTGCGCCTCTATGAGGCGAATGGCGGGGCGGTGCGGATTGACGGGCTGGATATCCGTACACTGACGGGTGCGAGCCTGCGCGGGCAGATGGCGCTGGTGGCGCAGGATGCGGCGCTGTTTGACGATACGGTGGCCGCCAATATCCGCCTCGGCAAGCTGGAGGCGAAGCCGGCGGCGATCGAGCGCGCGGCGCGGGCGGCGCATGCGCATGAGTTCATCGAGGCGCTGCCGGGCGGCTATGACGCGCCGGTGGGCGAGATGGGGCGCAACCTTTCCGGCGGGCAGAGGCAGCGTGTGGCGCTGGCGCGGGCGATCCTGCGGGCGGCGCCGGTGCTGTTGCTGGACGAGGCGACCTCGGCGCTGGATGCGGAGAGCGAGGCCAAGGTGCAGGCCGCGCTGGCGGAATTCGGCCGTGGACGGACGGTGTTGATCATCGCGCACAGGCTCTCGACCGTGCGCGCGGCAGACCGCATCATCGTGATGGAGAACGGCCGCGCGGTGGAAGAAGGCACGCACGAGATCCTGATGGCACAGGGCGGGGCGTACAAGCGGCTGGTGGAGTTGCAGCTGAGCTGAGTTGCTCAATCCCCCGTGAAATCAGGGTCGCGCTTCTCGAAGAAGGCCTTCACGCCTTCCTTGAAGTCTTCGGTCTGTTGCATCAGGGCGAAGGCTTCGAGGTCGCGGTGGGCGGTGGCCCGCGCGAGGGCGAGAGCGGCGATGTTGGTGTCCTGCTTCACCATTTTCAGTGCGGTGGGCGGGAGTTTGGCGGCGGCGGCGGCGATCTCCGTTGCCTTGGTGAGGGCGCTGCCGGGCGGGGCAAGGTGGTCGTAGAGGCCCCAGTCCAGAGCTGTCTGTGCACTGATCTTTTCGCAAAGGCCGGCGATGCGCTTGGTGCGGGCGGGGCCGACGAGGGCCGTGAAGCGGGGGATGGAGCCCCAGCTCATGTTCATGCCGCGCTCGACTTCCGGCACATAGAAGGTGGAGGTCTCCGAGCCGACGCGCAGGTCGCAGGAGGTGGCGAGGGCTGCGCCGCCGCCGACGCACCAGCCTTCGATGGCGCAGATCGTCAGCGCGTCGACCTTTTCCCAGGCATCGCACATGGCAGGGCCGGCGCGCAGGCGCACGCGGCGTTCGGCAAGGCCGAGGCGGCGGACATCGACGCCTTCGGGATCGCGCAGGTCGGCGCCGAGGGTGAAATTGTCCTTGCGACCGGTGAGGATGACGGCGGAGATGGCGGGGTCGCCGGCGAAGCGGCGGGCGGCATCCGTCAGTTCACGCATCACTTGCTGGCTAAGGGCATTGGCCTTGGCGCCGGTGTCGAAAGACACGGTGGCGACGCGGCCTTCGGTTTCGATGCGGACGTGATCCATGTGGCTCAGTTCGGCGCGCCGGAAGGACGTTCCTGCGGCAGCAGGGTGGCGGCGTGGCGGATGAAGCGGGCGAGCTTTTCCGAGCTTTCGGCGCCCTGCACGGCGACGCGGCGGTTGGCGATATAGGTCGGCACGCCGGAAATGCCCATCTGGCGGAAAACCTCCGCCTCCTGACGAACGGCTTCGATGTCGGCGTCGGTTTTCAGGAGGTCTGCGACGATGCCGGGGTCGAGGTCGATCTGGCGGGCGACATCGATCAGAACGTCGTGTGCGCCGATATCGCGCGTTTCGTTGAAGTATGCGCGGAAGAGCGCTTCCTTGGCAGCGGCGCCCTTGCCCTGGCCCTGCGCCCAGCGCACGAGACGGTGGGCGTTGAAGCTGTTCGGGCGGTGGGTGATGGCGTCGAAACGGTAGGGGATGTTTTCGGCGTTGCCGTAATCCACGAGGGCCTGACGCATCATCGCCATGCGCTCCTTGCCTTCGGGCGAGGAAACGCGCTCGGACATGTAAGCCTTGTAGTCGACGCCGCTGGCGGGGATGGTGGGGTCGAGCTCGTAGGGGCGGAAGAGGAGCTGGACGTCCACTTCAGGCGCTTCGGCAATCGCCGCCTCGATCCGGCGCAGGCCAAGCCAGCACCACGGGCAGACGAGATCGGATACCATTTCGATGACAACGGTCATGGGCGGACTATAGACCCGCCCGGCGCGCGCGTCACTGTTCGGCGCGCGTTTCCGCAGCGTCCGGATCGATGCCATTGAGTTCGAGCACGGCGCGGATGTCGCGCATCAGCCAGACATCCTTGCGGGGTTCCGGCTTGCGGCGCAGTTCCATGCCGAAGGGTAGGGTGACGGCTTCGGCGCGCGCCGGTGGCAGGGTTTCGTGATCGGCGAAGATGGATTTCGGCGCGCGTTCCGGCACCAGGGCCGAGAGCAGGAAGCCGCTGGCGATGAGGGCGCCCGCCCAGACATTGGACTTGAAGATGGCGAGGGCGGCGCGCTCGTTGGTCGCCTTGAGCACGGTCGCCTGCCAGGCGCCGTGGCCGAGGAAGGCGAGCGCGGTGAGCGCGCCGATGCGGCCGGCATCGTTGAGATAGCCTGCAAGCGCGATCAGGGCGGCGGCGCCCATATGGAAGCAGAAGGAAATCAACGCGGCGCGCTTGCCGAAGAGGCGCGCGGTGGAGCGCACGCCGATCAGGGCGTCGTCTTCCCGGTCCTGCAGGGCGTAGATCGTGTCATAGGCGACGGTCCACAGGGCGAGGCCGAAATAGAGGAGGTAGACCGGGCCGGTGATCAGGCTGGCGGTGGCGGCACCGACGAGGACGCCCCAGTTGAAGGTGAGGCCGAGCCAGGCCTGCGGCCACCAGGTGACGCGCTTGGCAAACGGATAGACGGCGACCAGCGGCAGGGCGAGCAGGGCGGTGATCTTCGCGTCCCACGGGAGGAGCAGCCAGACGAGGAAGCCGGTGGCGAGCTGGGCGGCGAGGAAGATGTAGGCCTGCTGCAACGTGACCGCGCCGGAGGGGATGGGGCGGGCCGCGGTGCGGGCGACCTTCGCGTCGAAGTCGCGGTCGGTGATGTCATTCCAGGTGCAGCCGGCGCCGCGCATGACGACCGCGCCGACGAAGAAGAGGAAGACCCAGCCGAGGTCGATCAGGAACAGGCCGCTGGACAGGCGCTGGAAGGCGAGGCCGATGAGGCAAGGCAGGAAGAGCAGCCAGATGCCGACGGGCCGGTCGAGCCGCGCGAGCATGGCATAGGGGCGCCAGGCCCGCGGCAGGCTGGACAGCCAGCCCGGCAAGGCCGAGTCTGCCGGAACATCGAAAGGTTCCGTGTCGTCATGGCGCTGCGTGAAACTCATCGCTAACGGGTATAGTTGATTTGCCATGCGCCCGCACCCGTTGTGGTCTCAAAACCACAAAGCGTGATGCAAAAACCACACCTGACAGGGGCGCTTCGAGGAGGCTATACCGCGCCGATGCCGACTTCGCCGCGACTCTTTGTTTCTGCTGATCTTTCTGCTGGGGCGGTGGTCGCGCTGGACGAGGAGCAGTCGAACTACCTGCTGCGCGTGCTCCGTCTTGGGGCAGAGGATGAGGTGCGGGTGTTCAACGGGCGGGACGGGGAATGGGCCGCGGAGGTGACCGAATCGTCGGGCAAGCGGGCGAGACTGGAGGCCGTGCGCCAGAGCCGGGTGCAACCGGCGCCGGCCGCGCCTGCGATGACGCTGCTGTTCGCCCCGGTGAAGAAGGACCAGACGGACCTGATCGCGGAGAAGGCGGCGGAGCTCGGCGCGGCGCGGGTGTGCCCGGTGCTGACGCAGCGGACGCAGACGCGGACTGTGCGGACCGACCGGCTGCGGAAGATCGTGCTGGAGGCGGCGGAGCAGACCGAGCGGCTGGACCTGCCGGAGGTGGTAGAGGCGGCGACGCTGGACGCGGCGCTGGCGGCATTGCCGGCAGGCACGGCGGTGATCTTCTGCGATGAGGCGGGCGACGAGGACGGTGCGCCTTGGGGCGGCGCGGCGGGCCGGGCGGGGCCGATGCTTGCGGTGCTTGAAGGTCTGAAGGACCGGGATGCGGCGATCCTGACCGGGCCGGAGGGCGGGTTCACGCCCGAGGAGCGGGCATTCCTGCGCGGGCGGGCAGATACGTTTGCGGTGAGCCTCGGCCCACGCATTCTGCGGGCGGAAACGGCAGCCGTGGCGGCGATGACGCTGTGGCAGGCGGTGAGCGGGGATTGGGGCTGATGACACGCCCTGTGTAACATTTTGAGGTCCCCGGTTGGCGTTGCCACATTTCGGCCTTATCTCCGCAGCGGATAGAACATGAGCCGGGAGGCCCGACGGTGACCACGCCCACCACCGATATCGACGAGGCCTCGCCGCGCATTGGCGGCAAGACCGAACTGGTTGAATACCTTGAAGCCGGATCGAAGCCGAAGACCGACTGGCGCATTGGCACAGAGCACGAGAAATTCGGCTTCACCTGGGACGGGCTGAAGCCACTGCCGTATGACGGCAAGGCCTCGATCCTCACGATGCTGGAAGGCCTGCGGGACCGGTTTGGCTGGGACCCGATTGTCGAGGGCGGGCACCTGATCGGGCTGAAGCGCGACGGGGCGAGTGTGAGCCTGGAGCCGGGCGGGCAGTTCGAGCTTTCGGGCGCGCCGCTGGAATCGATCCATGACACCTGTACGGAAGTGGGCCGCCATCTGGCCGAGGTGCGCGAGATTGCGGAGCCGCTGGGGATCGGGTTTGTCGGCCTCGGCGCGAGCCCGCTCTGGTCGATGGCGGAGACGCCGGTGATGCCGAAGGGCCGCTACAAGATCATGACCGCGTACATGGACAAGGTGGGGCGGCTCGGGCGGCAGATGATGTTCCGCACCTGCACGGTGCAGGCGAACCTCGATTTCGGATCGGAAGCGGACATGGTGCAGAAGCTGCGCGTGTCGCTGGCGCTGCAGCCGCTGGGCACGGCGCTGTTTGCGAACTCGCCGTTCATGGAAGGCCGGCCGAATGGCTTCCTCTCGTATCGCTCGCATATCTGGACGGATACGGACCCCGATCGCTCGGGCATGTTGCCATTTGCGTTCGAGGACGGGTTCGGGTTCGAGCAATATGTCGACTATGCCCTCGATGTGCCGATGTATTTCGTGCGCCGGGGCGGGCAGTATCTCGATGCGTCGGGGCTGAGCTTCCGCGATTTCATGGACGGCAAGCTGCCGATCCTGCCGGGTGAGCGCCCGGCGATGGACGATTTTGCCGATCACCTGTCGACGATCTTCCCGGAAGTGCGCCTGAAACGTTTCCTCGAGATGCGCGGATCGGATGCCGGCCCTTGGGACCGGCTGTGTGCGTTCTCGGCATTCTGGACGGGCATCCTCTATTCGCAGCCGGCGCTGGATGCGGCGTGGGACCTGGTGAAGCATTGGACCGCGCCGGAGCGGGAGGCGATGCGCCAGAGCGTGCGCACGCTGGGCCTGCGCACGCCCATTCAGGGCGGGCGCTCGATGCAGGACCTCGCGAAGGATGTCCTGGCGATTTCGCGGGCGGGCCTGCGCGAGCGCGGAAGGCTGTCGGCCTCGGGCGAGGACGAGTCGGGCTTCCTGTCGGGGCTCGACGAGATTGCTGCGTCGGGAATCACGCCGGCCGAGCGGCTGCTGGCCCGCTATCACGGGCCCTGGGGCCGCGACGTGCGCAAGGTGTTCGCGGAAGAGGCGTACTAGCCTTCCCCTAACGGCAGAAACTGCCTTGAGCGCCCCGGCGGGGCGTGGTCAAACCTCTGTCACAATGGGCGTGGCAGAGGCCGGCGCCGTCACGAGATAGCGCGCTGGGGAGCCGTTCATGCTGATTATCGTCCTGGGCATCGTCATTACGCTGGTGACCTGCATTCCGGTGTTCAACCAGATGCGGCAACACCCGAAGGGCCTGCACATCCTGTTCTTCGCCGAGATGTGGGAACGCTTTTCCTTCTATGGCATGCGCGCGCTGCTGATCTTCTACCTGACCCAGCATTTCCTGTTCGACGACCGCACGGCGCAGGGCCAGTACGGATCCTATACCGCACTCGTTTACCTGCTGCCGCTGCTCGGCGGATTCCTCGCGGACAAGTATCTCGGCAACCGCAAGGCCATCGCGTTTGGCGCATTGCTGCTGGTGGCAGGGCATTTGACGATGGGCCTGCACGGGCCGCAGGCGACGCAGAAAATGGTCGTTGCCGGCGCGGAGTATAATCTCGCAGTCGAAGGCCGCGGCGGGTCGCGCCAGGTATTCATCGAGACTGGCACGCAGCGCTGCCTGTTCGGCGGCGACGCCAGCCATGAGGGTTGCCGCGCCAATGTCAGCGAAGGCGGCAGCATCACGTTTACCGGCCTTGATGCCGACAGCCCAATGCCGACGGTCATTCCGAACGTGATGGAAACACTTTCGGAGCCGGTCCGCGATCCTCTGTACACGAACATCCTGTTCCTTGCCCTCGCGCTGATCGTGATGGGGGTCGGCTATCTGAAAGCCAACATTTCCTCGATCGTTGGCCAGCTTTACGAGGACAACGATCCGCGCCGGGATGCCGGTTTCACACTCTATTATTACGGCATCAACCTTGGTGCCTTCTGGGCGGCGATCCTGTGCGGCTACCTTGGGCAGACGGTCGGCTGGTGGGCGGGCTTCGGGCTTGCGGCGGTCGGCATGGCGGTGGGCTGGCTGGTGTTCACGCAGCAGCGGCTCGTGTTCTGGATGCCGGGCGAACGTCAGCTGCCGGAGCATGTCGGCGCACCGCCGAACCCGGAACTGCTGGCGAAAAAGGTCGGCCCGGTATCGGTCGAATGGTGGCTCTACCTGCTCGCCATTCCGGGTGTGGCCGCTGTCTGGTTCCTGCTTCAGACGCCGCAATACACATTCGCCACGCTGATGAGCGGCCTCGTGCTGTTCGGTGGTTACCTGATCTACTACATGGTCACCAAGTGTAACCTGCGAGAAATCCAGGAACTGATCCTGGCGCTGTTCCTGATCTTCATGTCAGTTGTTTTCTGGTCGCTGTTCGAGCAGGGCGGTTCGTCGCTGAACCAGTTTGCAGAGCGCAATACGCAGCTTCCGAATGATGGCTTCATGACCGTGACGGCGGCGCAGACGCAGAGTTTCAACTCGGGCTTCATCCTGCTGTTCGCACCGATCTTTGCGGCGCTTTGGGCATGGCTTGGCGCGCGCAAGCTCGATCCCAATACGCCGCTGAAATTTGCGCTGGCGCTGGTGCAGGTCGGGCTTGGTTTCTGGGTTCTGGTCTGGGGTGTCCAGTTTGCGGATGATAGCTTCCGCGTGCCGCTGATCTTCCTGGTACTCGCTTACCTGCTGCACACGACGGGTGAGTTGTGTCTCTCGCCGGTGGGCCTGTCGATGATCACCAAGCTGTCGCCGGCTGCTGTCGTCAGCTTCATGATGGCGGGCTGGTTCCTGTCATCTGCCTTCGCGCAATATGTGGCGGGCGTGATCGCGCAGTTCACGGCGAGCGATACGGTCGCCGGGCAGGTGCTCGATCCCGGCAAGGCGCTTATGACGTACAAGGACGTTTTCTGGAGCCTTGGTGTGGTGGCAATCCTTCTCGGCGTGCTGCTGGGCCTGATGAGCTTCCTGCTGAAATATCTCGGCCACGGGAAAGCCGGGCGGCTTGCGAGCAAGGCGGCGCTGGAAGCGGAAGCTGCGCGCGGCGTGGCGGAGTAGCGAACATGCGGGGTATGGCTCTGGCTGCTTCGCTGCTTGGCGCGGCGTGCCAGTCCGCTGTGCATCCCGAACTTGCGCCGGATGTGCCCGGATCAATCCTGATTGTTCCGTTTGCTGAAGAGATGGTTGTGCCCGTCAATCCGGCAAATCCGGCGGGGCCTGCAATTGGCGTGTTGCGGGGTGATCCGCAGACCGGCGCGTCCGACATGCTGATGCGTCTTCCGAAAGGGCCGATTCCCATGCATGCCCACACGCATGACTATGCGTTGATGGTCATTGAAGGCCAGATCCAGCATTGGAGCCTTGAGGGGTCACAGGCCGGCGCTGAATTGCTCGGCCCCGGAAGTTATTGGTTCCAGCCCGGCGGCGTGGCGCATGCACACAACTGTGTCAGCGAGTTCTGCCTTGTATCCGTCCACTGGTCCGGGCCGCAGGATGTGTGGATCGTGGACGTGCCGGAAGCTGAGGGCTGATCCTCAGCCTGCGCCGCCGACTGTGAGGGCGCCAACTTTCAGTGTGGGCTGGCCAACGCCGACGGGGACCGACTGGCCGGCCTTGCCGCAGACGCCGACGCCGTCGTCCATGGCGAAGTCGTTGCCGATCATCGTCACGTCGCGCAGCACGGTGGGGCCGTGGCCGATGAGGGTGGCGTTCTTCACCGGGGCGACGATCTTGCCGTTCTCGACGAGGTAAGCCTCCGTACACTGAAAGACGAAATTGCCGCTGGTGATATCGACTTGTCCGCCGCCGAAATCGACGGCCCAGAGGCCGCGCTTGATCGAGGCGACGATCTCTTCCGGGTCGCGGTCACCGCCGAGCATCACGGTGTTGGTCATGCGAGGCATTGTGGGGGATTCGTAGCTTTCGCGGCGGCCATTGCCGGTGGGCGCCATGCCCATAAGACGGGCGTTCATGCGGTCCTGCATGTAGCCTTTCAGGATGCCGTCTTCGATGAGGACCGTGCGCTGGGTCGGGGTGCCCTCATCGTCGAAGGAGAGCGAGCCGCGGCGCGCGTCGATGGAGCCGTCATCGATGACGGTGACGCCGCGTGCGGCGACCTGCTGGCCGATCTGGCCGGCATAGACGGACGTGCCCTTGCGGTTAAAGTCGCCTTCAAGGCCGTGGCCGACCGCTTCATGCAGCAGCACGGCGGGCCAGCCGGGGCCGAGCACAACTTCCATCTCGCCGGCGGGGGCGGGGATGGATTGCAGGTTTACGGAAGCCTTCCGGATCGCGCGGTGCACCATCGCTTTCCAGCGGTCCGGCTGGATCCACTCGTCATAGGCGGCCCGCCCGCCGGCGCCGGTGCCGGCGGATTCGCGGCGGCCGTTTTCCTCCAGCGTCACGGAGACGTTGAGGCGCACGAGGGGGCGGATGTCGTGGAAGTGGGCGCCGTCGGGGCGCAGGATGTCGATCTCGCTATGGCTGCCGGAGAGGGAGACCGAGACCTGCACGACGCGCGGGTCGGCGGCGCGGGCGAAGGCGTCGATCTCGGCGAGCAGGTTGGTCTTGTCGGTGAAGGCCGGGGCGAGGGTCGGGTCAATGGGCGGGTAGAGGCGGCGGTTTGTCGGCTGGGGCCCGGCGGCGAGCTTGCCGGAATAGCCGCGCTTCGCCTGCGAAGCGGTTTCAGCGGCGCGGCGAATGGCGTCCAGGGTCAGCTGCGAGGCATAGCCGGAGCCTTGCGCCTCGCCAGCGACGACCCGAAGGCCGAAGCCCTGGTCGGTGTCATAGGCAGCAGATTTCAGCCGGCCGTCATCGAAGACAAAGCTCTCGGAGCGGGAGCGCTCGATATAGAGGTCGCCGTCATCAGCGCCTTTGGCAGCGTCTGCCAGCAGGGGCAGGGCATCAGTCACATTGAAGGGGAGGGGTGTGTCGGTCATCTCCCCAACATGCTGTGCGCGCCCCGCCGGGGCAAGCGCCCGGATGTCAATTCGTCGTCACCTGGAAGCGGGAGAGCTGGCGGTCGGTGGCAGCGTAGTCGGGGTTCAGTTCCTTTGCCTTCAGGAAATCATAGTATGCGCCCTCAACATCCCCGGATTGCTCGCGGGCGATCGCACGGTTGTAATAGGCGGCATAGAGGTCCTGCGAGTCGAGCTCGATGGCCTTTTCCAGCGAGGCGAGCGCCGAGTTGTAGTCTTTCTTGAAGATGTAGGCGGCGCCCTCGTTCAGCCAGGTGGCGCCGGTTTCGGGGCGCAGGCGCTTGGCCAGCGCATAGTCGGCGAGTGCCCCGTCATAATTGGCCTGACGCATGCGCAGCACGCCGCGATTGGTGTAGGTGGCGGCCTTGTTGGACAGGTTCAGCGCCTCATGTTCGAGCGCGCGGGTGCAGATGGCCTCGGCTTCCGAGGTTTTTCCGAGGTTGAACTTGACGGCTTCGTAGCAGTCCCGGGCCAGGCCGCCGCCGATGACGGTGACCTGGGCTGTGGCCAGCGGGGCGAGTGTTGCCGCAGCGGCAGCGAGGAGGAGGGTGCGGATCATGGGTAACTCCCTTTAAACCTTGCCGCAAATCTAGCACGGATCGGCCTGTGCGGCGATGCGCTGCGACAATTTTGAGCGCGGAAAAGACTGGGGTAAAACCGGCGGCTGGTATAGGTAATGCCCGAATCCGTTCCGAACTGAGGTGTTTTATCGTGCGTCACCTGATTGCCGCCCTCTTCGCCAGCCTTGTTGCCGCCCCAGCTTTTGCGGCGCTCCCTGAGGATGGCGGGCTCAATTTCCAGCCTGCTGCTACGCGAATCGCAGAGCGCGTGCATGAATTCCACAACGTCCTGCTCTGGATCATCACCGCGATCACCATCCTGGTGATGGTGCTGCTGCTCTGGGTCATGGTCCGCTATAGCCAGCGCGCCAACAAGACGCCCCGCAAGTTCAGCCACAACACCACGGTGGAAGTGATCTGGACGGTTGTGCCGGCGCTGATCCTGGTCGGCATTGCCAGCCTGTCCTTTCCCAACCTCTACTACCAGAACGTCACGCCGAACCTCGGCGAGATCGCAGCGACCTCGAAGCAGCTGCTGGCAGAAGGCCGGACGGCGCAGCACCTCGCCTACACGAAGAACCATTTCCCGGACGCTGCGGAGAAGGGCTTCGTCAACGTCAAGATCCAGGGCAACCAGTGGAACTGGACCTATACCTATCCTGACCTTGTCGACGAGAGCGACATTCCGGTCGAGTTCGTGTCGAACGGTGTCCACAAGGGCCGCCCGAGCGACAAGGAAAACTACGAGAAGGCCACAGGCCGCCGCGACTTCGATTCGCTGCCGGTGAACTATGCCACCGACTATCCGATGGTCGTGCCGGCGGGCCGTTATATCCGTTACTACGTTGCCGCAGCGGACGTGATCCACTCCTGGACCGTTCCGGCCTTCGCCGTGAAGACCGATGCCGTGCCAGGTCGCCTCAACGAAGGCTGGTTCCTCGTCGAGGAGCCGGGTATCTATTACGGCCAGTGTTCGGAGCTCTGCGGCATCGACCATGCCTACATGCCGATCGAGGTCCGCGTCGTGACGCAGGCGCAGTTCGACCGCTGGGCCGAGCTGATGAAAGCCGGCGACTACGAAGCCGCGCTGGCTGCCACCGTGATGACGGCGGCGGTCGAGCCTGAAACCAAATACGCGTCCAACAACTGATTTCCCGAAGAAGAGTATTCCTCATGCCCATGGATCAAGTCGCCCTCGATCACGGCCACGACGCTCACGATCACAAGCCCGGATTCTTCACGCGCTGGTTCTTCTCCACGAACCACAAGGATATCGGGACGCTCTACCTCGTTTTCGCGCTCATCGCGGGCATTGTCGGCTATTCGCTGTCGGGCCTGATCCGCTGGGAACTGGCTGAGCCGGGCCTTGGCCCGCTGCTCTGGATCCAGACCAACTTCTTCGGCCTTGAAGGCGACGCGGCGATTACCGCGGCAAAGCACTTCTACAACGTCGTGATCTCGTATCACGGCCTCGTCATGATCTTCTTCATGGTGATGCCCGCGCTGATCGGCGGCTTCGGCAACTGGTTCGTGCCGCTGATGATCGGCGCGCCGGACATGGCCTTCCCGCGGATGAACAACATCTCGTTCTGGCTGACGGTCGTGGCCTTCATCCTGGCCTGTATCTCGATGACCGTTCCGGGCGGCCCGGGCGGCAATGGCTTTGGTGGCGGCTGGACGATCTATCCCCCGCTGTCGTCGGCTGTCGGCCATCCCGGCCCGTCGATGGACCTGCTGATCCTGTCGCTGCACGCAGCCGGTATTGCGTCGATCCTCGGCGCCATCAACTTCATCGTGACCATCCTGAACATGCGCGCCCCGGGTATGACGCTGCATAAGATGCCGCTGTTTGCCTGGTCAATGCTGGTGACGGCCGTGCTGCTGCTGCTCGCCCTGCCGGTGCTCGCCGGCGCGCTGACCATGCTGCTGACCGACCGTAACTTCGGCTCGCAATTCTTCATCCCCGGCGGCGGCGGCGACCCCGTGATGTTCCAGCACCTGTTCTGGTTCTTCGGCCACCCCGAAGTGTACATCATGATCCTGCCGGCCTTCGGCATCATCAGCCACATCGTCTCGACCTTCTCGAAGAAGCCGATCTTCGGCTATCTCGGCATGGCCTATGCGATGGTCTCCATCGGCGTGATCGGCTTCGTCGTGTGGGCCCACCACATGTACACGGTCGGCATGAACGTCGATCTGAAGGCTTACTTCGTGGCGGCGACGATGGTGATCGCGGTGCCGACCGGCATCAAGATCTTCTCGTGGATCGCCACCATGTGGGGCGGCTCCATCGACTTCAAACTGCCGATGCTCTGGGCGATCGGCTTCATCTTCCTGTTCACCGTGGGCGGCGTGACCGGCGTGGTGCTGGCGAATGCCGGCGTCGACCATGCCCTGCACGACACCTACTATGTCGTCGCGCACTTCCACTATGTGCTGTCGCTCGGCGCGGTGTTCGGCCTGTTCGCGGGCTGGTACTACTGGTTCGAGAAGATGTTCGGCGTAAAGTATAACAGCTTCCTCGGCGGACTGCACTTCTGGCTGATGTTCATCGGCTCGAACGTCCTGTTCTTCCCGCAGCACTTCCTTGGCCTGCAGGGCATGCCGCGCCGCTATATCGACTACAACGAAGGCTTCGCGCTCTGGCACTATGTCTCGTCGATCGGCTACGCGATCACGCTGGTGGCGACGCTGATCTTCTTCTTCTCGCTGCTGGTGGCCTTCATCCAGCGCCGCAAGGCGACCGTGGATGCGCACGGCAACGGCAACCCGTGGGGCGAAGGCGCCACGACGCTGGAATGGACCCTGCCGTCCCCGCCGCCGTTCCACCAGTATAACGAACTGCCGGTGGTCGACACGAAGGGCGGTCACTGATTTCCCCGGCCCGCCGCTCCGGGCCGGACCAGACCTGAAACCACGGGGCGGCCCTCACGCAACTGGCGTGTGGGCCGTTTCGGCTAAGATGACCCGTAACCGGAAACTGCAATGACCGATCTCCCCGCCACCCCTCAAATTCGGCACGCAACGGCGTCGGACTATGTGAACCTGATGAAGCCCCGCATCATGATGCTGGTGGTGTTCACCGGCTTTGCGGGGCTTGTGGCGGCGAGCGGCATCACGGGCGTGTCCATGCATCCGCTGATGGCGGCGATTGCCACGCTTGCGGTGGCGCTCGGCTCGGGCGCAGCGGGCGCGATCAACATGTGGTACGATTCCGATATCGACGCCGTGATGGCACGCACGGCCACACGGCCGATCCCGTCTGGCGCTGTGCCGCGCGAGGAAGCCCTCGCGATGGGCCTGATCATGTCGGGCGTGTCGGTGCTGCTGATGTGGCTCGCCTCGAACTGGCTTGCCGCCGGCCTGCTCGCCTTCTCGATCTTCTATTACGGCGTCATCTACACGATGTGGCTTAAGCGGGCGACGCCGCAGAATATCGTCATTGGCGGCGGGGCAGGCGCTTTCCCGCCCGTGATCGGCTGGGCGGCGGTGACGGGCAACATGCCGCTGGATGCGTGGATCCTGTTCGCCATCATCTTCTTCTGGACGCCGCCGCACTTCTGGGCGCTGTCGCTGCTGGCGCACAAGGAATACGCCAAGGTGTCGGTGCCGATGCTGCCGGTGACGCACGGTGCGAAGGCGACGCGCACGCAGATCCTGCTCTACACGCTGGTGCTGATCCCGGTTTCGCTGGCGCCGCTGGCGACGGGGCTGGGCGGCTGGATCTATGGCGCGGTTGCCGCTGCGCTCGGCGCTGTGTTCCTGGCCTATGCGGTGCGCCTGACGCGCTCGAAGGCAGGCGACGCTGATGCGGCGGGCGCTGACATGAAACTCGCCAAGGCGACCTTCGTGTTCTCGATCCTCTACCTGTTTGCGCTGTTCGGGGCGGTGCTGGTGGAGCATGGCGCGGGCCTCTGGTTCCCGCTGGTGGCGGTGTGACATGACGGATGCTCCCAAGCCCCCGCCGCAGATCCCGCAGCTTGACGCGGACGCGCTGAAGGCGCGCAAGCGGCGCAATCTCTGGCTTGGTCTCGCGCTCGCCGGGTTCGTTGTGCTGGTGATGCTGATCACGGTCGTGCGCCTGCATACCGGCACTGGCATATCGGAGCGGATGTGATGGCCCTGTCGAACCGTACCATCGCGATGATCGCGTCTGCCGGGGTCGCCGGCATGGTTGGCCTCGCCTATGCGGCCGTGCCGCTTTACGACCTGTTCTGCTCGGTGACCGGTTTCGGCGGGACGACGCGGGTAGCGACGCAGGGGCCGTCGCAGATTCTCGACCAGACGGTAGAGGTTCGCTTTGACGCGAACGTAGCGGATGCGCCGCTGCAGTTCCGTGCGCTGCAGACCCGTCAGACGGTGCAGCTCGGCCAGCACGGGCTCGCCTTCTACGAGGTTTCGAACCCAACGAATCAGGAAGTACGGGTGATCGCCGCCTACAACGTGACCCCCCATTATGCGGGGCCGTACTTCAACAAGCTCGAGTGTTTCTGCTTTTCGGAGCGCGTGATTGCGCCCGGCGAGACGCGGAAACTGCCGGTTGTCTACTTCGTGGCGCCGGAACTCGTGACCGACCGGGTGGCGGGAAAGCTCGAAACCATCACGCTCAGCTACACTTTCTTTGACAGTTCGGCCTATTCAGGGCCTCGCGACCAGCCTGTGGCCCGCAAGGCGGAAGAGGGTGCGGCGAATTCGGCCTCACCCGGCTGACCCGGTTGCAACGTGGGCGGGGCGCACGCTAAACAGCCCCAAAGTTATGGGATTCCATAGAGGATTTGAGACTCATGGCCGGCGGCGACGTCAAACACGACTACCACCTCGTAAACCCCTCGCCCTGGCCCCTGATCGGTTCGGCTGCGGTACTGGTGCTGGCGCTCGGCGCCGTGACCTACATGAAAGGCCTGTTCGGCATCCCTGAAGGCAGCTGGTGGCTGATGGCCATCGGATTCGCGATGATCTTCTGGGTGATGTTCGGCTGGTGGGCCCAGGTCGTGAAAGAGGGCCGTACGGGAGACCATACCCCGGTCGTCGAGATCGGCCTGCGCTATGGCATGCTGCTTTTCATCGCCTCCGAGGTGATGTTCTTCGTGGCCTGGTTCTGGGGCTTCTTCGAATTCGCGATCTTCTGGGACGCCCGCGTCGGCCACACTTGGGATGCGGCCAACCCGCTGTTCCAGGAGAGCCTCGAGCGCTTCAAGCAGTTCCCACCGGCGGATGTCACCACGTTTGACCCCTTCCACCTGCCGCTGATGAACACGCTGGTCCTGCTGCTGTCGGGTACAACGGTGACCTGGGCGCACCATGCGCTGGCCCACGGCAACATGAAGAGTGCCAAGCTCGGCCTGTGGCTCACGATCATTCTCGGCCTCGGCTTCACGGCGCTTCAGGTGCTCGAGTACAGCCATGCCGGCTTCACCTATGACGGCACGCTGTATGGCTCCGCCTTCTTCATGGCGACCGGCTTCCACGGCGCGCACGTCGTGATCGGCACCATCTTCCTGATCGTCTGCCTGATCCGTATGTATGCCGGCAACCTGACGCCCAAGAAGCATCTCGGCTTCGAATTCGCGGCCTGGTACTGGCACTTCGTCGACGTGGTGTGGCTGTTCCTGTTCGCCTTCGTCTACGTCACGCCTTACCTCGCCTTCGAGGCTGGCAAGTAACGCGGCAAAGGTCTGCGCTTTGAAACAGGGCCCGCCGGTGCAACAAGGCTCCGGCGGGCTTTTTCTTGGTGCGAGGGAGTGATGCGATGACGTTCCGGCCCTATCCGCTGCTCAGCCTGCTGACGACCGTCTCGGTTGTCATCCTCGTGATGTTCGGCAACTGGCAATGGGGCAAGTATGACGCCAGGCGCGCGGGCCTTGAGGCGCCGCCGGAGTTGGTGACGCTGGAGGGCACGCTGCTGCCCGGCACGGTGCGGCAGGTCTATGCGCTGACGGATGGCAGGGCGGCGTGGCGCGATGTGGCGCTGGTGGAGACGGCGGACGGCGCCGTGTTCGTGCCGCAGACGATCCATTACGGCATGGACCCGCCCGCTGCATTCGTGCTGGAGGCGCCGCAATTCTACGCCTCGCGCGGGCTCTGGCATGAGGTGAAAGGGCGCAATGCCTTCTCGTCCGCCGACAATCCGGAGGCGGGGCAGTTCTACGCGCTCGACCCCGGCGTGCTGGCCGCAGGATTGCCGGAGGATATTGCCGGGCGGATCGAGGCGCGCGTGTTCGAGCCGGAGATGCTGCTGCGGACGGACGGGGCGATGGCCGTGCCCGTCGACAATCCCTTCCTGCGCCCCGAACTCGACGCCCGGCTGACGCCGGAGCGGCATTTCGGCTACGCGATCACCTGGTGGGGCCTCGCCATAGCGCTCATCGGTGTGTATCTGGCCCTGCATCATCAGCGCGGACGGCTCCGCTTCAGCAAGACAGGCGACCAGTGAAGTATATATCCACACGCGGCGAAGCTCCGGCGACCGGATTTGCGGAGGCCTGCCTCGTCGGCCTCGCGCCCGATGGCGGCCTCTATGTGCCGGAAACCTGGCCGCAGATTGCGCCGGCAAAGCCGGGCGAGCCCTATGCCGAAGTCGCGGCGCGTATCCTGTCTGCTTTCGCGGGAGACTCTATTCCCGCCGCCGACCTGAAGACGATCTGCGCCGAGGCCTATGCCAGTTTCTCGCACCATTCCGTTGCGCCGCTGACGCAGTGGGGCCCGGACAGCTGGTTGATGGAGCTGCACCACGGTCCGACGCTGGCGTTCAAGGATGTGGCGATGCAGCTGATCGGCAAGCTGTATGACTACCTGCTGGAGAAGACCGGCCGTACACTGACGGTTGTATGCGCCACCTCCGGAGACACGGGCGGTGCGGCGGCGGCGGCGTTTGCCGGGGCGAAGCGCGCGAAGCTGGTGATCCTGCATCCGTTTGGCCGGGTTTCGCCCGTGCAGCGCCTGTTCATGACGACGACCGGGCAGGGCAATGTCCGGAACCTCGCACTCGATGGCGACTTTGACGCAGCGCAGGCGATCGTGAAGCAGCTGTTCGCGGACAAGGGCTTTGCGGCGGATGTGTCGCTGTCGGGTGTAAACTCCATCAACTGGGCGCGCGTGGCGGCGCAGTGCGTTTATTACGCGACGAGCCAGGCCCAGCTGCGCGGCGCGCCGATCCGGTATGTCGTGCCGAGCGGCAATATGGGCGATGCGCTGGCGGGCTATGTTGCGGCACGCTGCGGCCTGCTGACGGGCGGTTTCGAGGCGGTCTGCGCCGTGAACGAGAATGACGCCCTCGCGCGCCTGTTCAGCACGGGCCGCATGACGCGCACCGCGGCAGTGGCCACGCCAAGCCCGGCGATGGATATCTCCGTGCCGTCGAACTTTGAACGCTTCCTGTTCGAAATGACGGGGCGGGACGCGGCGGCGATCCGCGCGACATATTCCGCCTACGCACAATCGGGCGATACGGCGCTGCCGGACGGTGCAGCTTCGCGCCTGTCCTGTTCGGGACTGTCGGCGGCGTCTGTGAACAATGCCGACACGCTGGGTGAGATGGAACGTTTCCGCACAGAGACCGGTTGGCTGATCTGTCCGCATACGGCAGTGGGCACGGCGCTCGCGCGTCGGCTGAAGAAGAAGGACGTTGCGACCGTTGTGCTCGCCACGGCGGCGGCGGCGAAGTTTCCGGAGACGGTGCAGGAGGCGACTGGCCATGATGCGCCGCTGCCGGTGCGCTCGGCGGAACTCCTGAAGCGTGGCGAAGTGTTCGAGCGGCTTCCTGCGGATCTCGCCGCTGTGCGCGGCCGCATCCTCAGCTTCGCAGGCTGATGTGCGATGCAGGGCGTTCCGCTGGACACCCTGATCACCACCGGGCGGCTCGTTATCGCCCCGGCTCGGCGCGCCGACTTTCACGACTGGGCGAAGCTGCGCCGGGAAAGCCGCCCCTATCTCGAACCGTGGGAGCCGAGCTGGCCCATCGACGCCCTCAGCCGCAAGGACTGGAACCGGCGGATTTCTGCCTGGACCGCTGCCTGGAAGGCGGGCACGGCGTTCGTGTTCTTCACGCGCCGGCAGGCGGACCATGCCCTGATCGGCGGCCTGTCTCTTACGCAGGTGCGGCCCTGGCCGGCCGAGAGCGCCAGTCTTGGCTACTGGCAGGGCGCTGGTTTCGAGGGGCAGGGCTATATGCGCGAAGCGGTGGGGGCTGTCTGCAACTGGGCCTTTGCGGAACTCGGCCTGAAGCGTATCGAAGCCGGCATCGTGCCTGAGAATGCCCGGTCCCGCCGGGTGCTTGAGGGCGCCGGATTTGCTGAAGAAGGCCGTGCCGCCTCGTATCTCGAGATCAACGGGACGCGGCGCGACCATGTTCTTTTCGGTCTCGTCAGGCCGGAGTCTGATCGCTAGGATTCGCGAATGCCCCTGATGAAACCCGTGCAGGCTCAAGGCAGCTGGAAGTGGAAGCCGCTGACTGGCCGCCTCGAGATCGACGCGCCGGCGGGTACGCCGCTGTCGGACCTTGGTGGCAGCTGGTCGCTGGACGCGCTGGAGAAGATGCTGGAAGGCCTCAGCCGCGGCCGCTTGCGCCGCGTGTTCGAACCGGGCGAGGGGCCGGTGCGCTGCCCCTTGCGCCTCTCCAGCGGGCAGGACATCCACCTTGTCGGCATGTTCGTCAGCGAGACCGAAGCCAGCGGTATGCTGCTGACCGGAGAGTCCTTCCCGGAACTCGACCAGGCTGACCTGCGCCCGGGGCCGGACCTCGTGCCGGTCTACCAGCCGATCATCTCGCTGCGCGATGGCCGGGTGGTCGGGTTCGAAGCGCTGGCGCGCTGGAACGGTGCCGAGCCGATGGCCCCGCCCAGCCGCTGGGAAGACCATGCGCTGGCAACCAACATGCTGATCCGCGCCGCCGAAACAGTCGCGGAGATGCGCCGCGAGACAAGGCGCGACGACCTGTTCGTGCATGTGAACCTCACCGCGCGCGATATCATCCGCAGTAACATGCCGGCGCTGATCGATGCGTTGATGAGCAGCCACAACCTGCCCGACCGCACGATCCGCATAGAGCTGACCGAGCAGGCCGCTCTGCGCGACGGGCCGAAGACGGTGGCCGCGGCGATGGCGCTGAAGGCGGTGGGTGCGGGGCTCGTGCTCGACGATTTCGGCACGGGGCATTCTTCGTTCGCCTGGTTGGCAGACCTGCCCTTCGACAGCCTGAAGATTGATCACGGCCTGACCGCGCGCCTCGGCGAAGCGCGCACCGACACCGTGCTCGCCACGATCACGCTGCTGGCGCAGCGCCTCAACATGTCGACCACGGCAGAGGGCGTTGAGAAGCGCGAAGACAGCGGCCGCCTGCGCGCGCTCGGCTTCGACTATGCGCAGGGCTTTGCCTTCGCGCGGCCGATGGATGCGGAAAGCGCGGTGAAGTTCCTGCGGGGCTAGGCCACGGGCCGCTGCATGAACAGAATCATCGGACGCATGCGCTCCGGATAGTCCACGAAGGGCGGGCAATCCTCGAACCCGAAAGAGCGGTAGAGGCCGATGGCTTCGACCATGTCGCGCGTGGTGTCGAGGCGCATCGTCTTGTAGCCGTCGCGCGCGGCGGTTTCGAGCAGCGCCTGACATAGCCGCCGGCCGAGCCCGCGCCCGCTGGCGATGGTGCGCACGAACATCCGCTTCATCTCGCAGGTATCGGCATCGATGCGCTTGTAGGCAACGCCGCCGAGGATGTCGCGGCTGTCCTCGGCAATCAGCATACGGCCATTCGGCGGGCCATAGCGGCCTTCGAGATTCAGGAGTTCGGCATCGAGCCCCTGATGGCTGAACGCCATGTCCACCAGCCAGGGATCATCCTTGTACCGCTCACGGCACCAGGCGGTGTATTCCGAGATCAGGCCGCCGAACGCGGCGATCTCCAGCGGCCCCTTGGCTTCGTGGATGGCAATCGTTTCCGTCATCATGCGTTCCCTGCGCCGGACTGGAAGCGCGACGGGTCGATGCCCATACGCGTCATGGCGTGGCGCCATTTGTTTTCGTAGGCGCCGCCGAAAATAAGATCCGTATCCGGCTCGCACACGATCCAGGCATTGTCGGCAAGCTCTGCCTCCAGCTGCCCGGCGCCCCAGCCGGCATAGCCGAGCGCGAACACGGACTGGCGCGGCGGCGCGATCGAGCCGATCATCGACAGGATATCCTTGGTGGCGGTCATGCAGATGTCGCCGTCCACCTCGATGGTGGCGCCGTCGCAGATGACATCATCCGTATGCAGAACAAATCCGCGCTCCTGTGCGACCGGGCCGCCTTCTAGAACCCGCACGCCGCGCAGCGAGATTTCCATCCGTATGCCCATCTGTTCCATCAGGTCCTGAAGGTCCACGCCTTCCATCGGCTTGTTCAGCACGATGCCCATCGCGAATTCCGGCGTGTGGGCGCACAGGAGGATCACCGAGCGTTTAAACCGGTCGTCGCCGATGCCGGGCAGGGCGATCAGCAGCTTGCCGGTCAGGTCGGTGTCGAACTGCATGGGCGGGCCTCCGCGCGGGAAGCTGGGCCAGCCGGGCGTCGATTGCAAGTAAAAACCCGCCCGGCGCCCGTGGTCCCGACGGCACGCTTGCGGCGGGGCGCTCATCGGCCTATTTCCTCCGGGTCATCAAGGAGACCTCCCATGCCCATCAAAGTCGGCGACAAGCTGCCCGAAGCCACCTTCATGGAAATGACGGCCGATGGCCCGAAACCCGTCACCACCGCGCAGGTTTTCGGCGGCAAGACGGTCGCGCTGTTCGCCGTTCCTGGCGCCTACACGCCCACCTGTTCCGCCCGCCACCTGCCGGGCTTCGTCGACAAGGCCGGCGAGTTCAAAGGCAAGGGCGTGGACGAGATCGTCTGCACCTCGGTGAATGACGTTTTTGTCATGGGCGCCTGGGGCAAGTCCTCAAACGCCGAAGGCACCGTGCGCATGCTGGCAGACGGCAACGGCGCCTTCGCACAGGCTATCGGCCTTGAGCTCGATGCGTCCGGATTCGGCATGGGCAAGCGCTCGCAGCGCTATTCCATGCTGGTGAAGGACGGCACGGTCGCGGAGCTGAACGTCGAGGCTGGCGGCGAGTTCAAGGTTTCGAGCGCGGACTACCTGCTCGGCCAGATCTGACGCGCCGCGCGTTAACGGATCTTAACCGAATACCATGATGATCGGCCTGCTCGGGGTATGGGCAGGCCGATTTTCATTCCGGATTTATTGAAAAACGGCAAATCCTTCCCCACCTGTTTCTTGCAGCCTTCATGGAGAGGGACCTATGGATATTGTTGCCTCCACCTTTGTGCTGATCCTTGCGGTCGGCCTGATCCTTATTTTCTCGTCGCTGAAGTTCGTGCCGCAGGGCTACAACTGGACCGTCGAGCGCTTCGGCCGCTACACGCGCACGCTGGGCCCGGGCCCGCACGTCATCACGCCCTTCATCGACCGGATCGGCCGCCGGATGAACATGATGGAGACGGTGCTGGACGTGCCGCAGCAGGAAGTGATCACCAAGGACAACGCGATGGTGTCCTGCGACGCCATCGTCTTCATCCAGGTGATCGATGCAGTGCAGGCGGCCTATGAGGTGAACAATCTCACGCACGCGATCACCAACCTCTCGATGACCAATATCCGGACCGTGGTCGGCTCGATGGACCTCGACGAGGTGCTGTCGAACCGCGACGAGATCAACGCCCGCCTGCTCGGTACGATTGATGCCGCGACCCATCCATGGGGCGTGAAGGTCACGCGGATCGAGATCAAGGACCTGACGCCGCCGGCAGACATCACCGAGGCGATGGCCAGGCAGATGAAGGCGGAGCGCCTGAAGCGTGCCGAAATTCTCACCGCCGAGGGCGAGAAACAGTCCGCCATTCTCAAGGCGGAAGGCCAGAAGCAGGCGCAGATCCTGGAAGCCGAAGGCCGCCGCGAAGCCGCGTTCCGCGATGCTGAAGCGCGCGAGCGCGAAGCGGAAGCCGAAGCAAAGGCGACCGCGATGGTTTCCGAGGCGATTGCGCGCGGCGATGTCAACGCGATCAACTACTTCCTGGGCCAGGCCTATGTCGCGGCGTTCGAGAAGCTCGCCAGCTCACCGCAGCAGCGCACAGTCATCATCCCTGCCGAGTTCTCGTCGATTCTCGGCACGATCGAAGGCATCAAGAGCCTGTCCGAGGCCGCGAAATCCGCAGCGCCGCGTCCGGGCGGCGCCGTCCCGCCGACCCGGCCCGGCGGCTGATCATTCATCCGTCCACAGAAGGAGGACTACAGATGGCAGACCTGCTTTCCCAGATGACTTGGTGGCACTGGCTCGTGGTTGCACTCGTCGCCTTCGGCGTCGAAATGATGACCGGCACGTTCGATCTGCTGATGGTGTCGATTGCGGCGGTGCTGACAGCGATTTTCTCAGCCATTGTGCCGGGCGGCTGGCAGATGCAGTTCGTGGTCTTCGCGGCCATGTCGATCGTGCTGATCGTTGGCAGCCGCTATGTATTCCCCGGCCTGCGCAAGGCGGCGCCGGAGCATCCGACGCTGAACAAGCGCATGGCTGGCCTCATCGGCCAGCGCGGCGAAGTCACCCGCGAAATCTCCGGCGGTCACGGCCAGGTGCGCATCGGTGACACGGTATGGGGCGCAGAAGCCGCAGAAGGCGAAGGCCCGCTCGCGGTGGGCACATCGATCGTGGTCGCGGCGACAAACGCCAACACGGCGGTGGTGCGCAAGGCCTGATCGCGCCTACTCCGTACCCGGACGGCCTGCCTGCTTCGGATCGTGTTTCGGGGCAGGCGCAAGGCGCATCACTTCGGTCTGGAAGCGCTCGTCATCACTGCCGATCAGGAAGGGCAGGGCCTTGCAGATTGCGTCGCTGAGCGGCGTGAACCATTCCAAATCCGCCTTCGAAAAATCCGACAGCACATAGGGCATCACCATCGCCTTGTCGCCCGGATGGCCGATGCCGATGCGCACGCGCCGGATGTCCGGTCCGAGGTGCGCCATCGCCGAGCGGATGCCGTTATTGCCGGAATGCCCGCCGCCGCGCTTCACGCGCACACGGCCCGGCGCTAGGTCGATTTCATCATGCAACACAGTGACCGCTTCTGCGCCCACCTTGTAGAAGGCGCACGCCTTCGACATCGCAAGGCCGGTTTCATTGTAATAGGTCTGCGGTTTCAGCAGCAGGACTTTCTGCCGCCCGGTCGCCGTCTCGACAGCGCCTTCGGCTGCTTCTGAATCGAACTTCGCCTTCCACGGCCCGAACCCGTAGGCGGCGTGAATACGGTCCAGCAGCAGGAAGCCGGCATTGTGCCGGTTCTTCGCATACTTCGTACCCGGATTACCTTGTCCCACAAGGATCAGCATGTCCGCTCCGTCCTTCGCAAGCCTGCCCCGGAATCAAAGAGGCCGCCAGCTTGTGACTGGCGGCCTCCCGATTGTCCAGAACGGATTACTTCTTGGCAGGGGCCTTTGCCGGGGCGGCGGCGGCCGCACCTGCTGCAGGCGCCTTCGCCTTGGCAGCCGGAACAGCGTCAGCCGTCGGGGCCGCTGCAGGCTCTTCATCGGCCTTGCCGCCGCGGCCAGCGATCGTGGCGATCGTGAAGTCACGGTCGGTGATCGAGGGCGAGGCGTCCTTCGGCAGCTTGATGTCCGAAATCTTGACGTTGTCGCCGACTTCGAGCGCCGACACGTCGGCTTCGATGTTTTCCGGGATGTTGCCAGCCGGAACGTTCAGTTCGACCGAGTGGCGAACGACATTCAGCGTGCCGCCCTTCTTCAGGCCCGGCGAAACGTCCACGCCCTTGAAGTGAACCGGAACCTCGACCTTGATGATCTGGTCCGGCTCGACGCGGCGCAGGTCAACGTGCCAGGGCTGGTCGGAGACCGGGTGCATCTGGATGCCCTGCGGGATCACCAGCTGCTTCTCGCCCTTGTGGACCAGCGTGGCGGTCGTGTTCAGGAATTGGCCGGTTTCGATGGCCTTGATGACTTCGGCTTTCTTCAGGTTGATCGCAACGGGGGCGAGGTCGCCGCCATAGAGAACGCCCGGAACGAAGCCCTGACGGCGAGCCTCACGGGCGCCGCCGGTGCCGACGCGCGGACGCACATCGACGTTGAATGTGATTTTTTGCTTGGACATGTCTTTTCCTTTCGCCCTGAACCGTATCTTCCGCTCGGGGAAGGTCGGAGCCTGACAGGCACGGCCTGGCGCCGTCCTTTGAAGGCGCGCGTATAGGCGAAGGGCGCAGCTCTGGCAAGACGGGCGGACAGGGCGTTTGGCAGACCGGGAATGCGGACTGGGATTTATTGTATTGCGATATGAATTCATATCGTATAACAATAAAACTTGGTGATCGCCACCGGGGGACCAAGCCTATGCTGAAACTGATCTCCCGTTTGCCGGTCGCCGCGCTTCTTGCCCTGCCGCTGCTGGCTGGTCTTGCCCATGCGGACAACCTGCAGGCCCGGCCGGGCGACCCGTTGTGGATGCATATTGCGGCCGATGCCTTGCTCTATGCCCATATTGGTGGCGGCGCGGTGGGCCTCATCTCGGGTGTGGTAGCCATCGCGGCGCCGAAGGGCAGGCGGGTGCACCGCACGGCAGGCGCAGTGTTTCTGTTCTCGATGTTCGTTACCTATCTCATCGGCGCGGGCGTCGCGCCTTTCCTCGAGACCGGCCAGAGGCCGAACTTCGTGGCGGGTGTCATGGCGCTTTACCTCCTGGTCACAGGCTGGCTCGCCGCGAAGGAGCGCGTCGAAGTGCGGGCAGGCCTCGCGCAGTATGCCGGCCTCGCTTTTGCGCTGGGCCTTGTTGCGATGGGCGCCACCTTCGCCTGGATGGGATCGCAGAACGAGACGGGCACAGTCGATGGCTCGCCGCCACAGGCCTTCATTCTGTTCATGGTTGCGGGTAGCTTTGCCGCCGCTGGTGAGCTTCACGTCATCCTGCGAGGCGCGATCCGCGGCGTTGCCCGCACGGCGCGGCATCTCTGGCGCATGTGCTTCTCGATGTTCATTGCGTCGGGCTCACTCTTCTTCGGCCAGCCACAAGTCTTCCCGCAATGGTTCCACGATACGACCTTGCCCATCTGGCTAGGCTTTGCACCGCTGTTGGCGATGGTCGTGTGGCTGGTAATCGTCCGCATGCCGAAGAGACGCCGCGTGCCTTTTGCCGCTACGGTCTGAAACAGTCCGCAGCCTGGCCCATCCAGCGCATCACTTCATCCTTCTGTTCCAGCGGCGACTTGCCGTTGCGTACGAGGATGAGGTCGAGGTCCGGCACCAGCACGGTGTATTGCCCCTCATAGCCATTGGCCGAGAAGCTCCCCGGCCCGGCCATGCCGAGCCACCAGTGCGCGCCGTAGCCCTGCGTCTCGGTTGGCGGGGTTTTCGTCTGCGTGCGGGCATAGTCCACCCAGCCTTCCGGCAGGATACGCCGCCCATCCCAAACGCCATCCCGCAGGTAGAGCAGGCCGAAGCGCGCGAAGTCGCGCTCCGTGCAGAAGCAGAAGGACGAGCCGATGAACGTGCCCGCCTTGTCGAACTTCGGCGCCGCGGAAGCCATGCCGATGGGGCCGAAGAGTTCGCGGAACATGAACTCGCGGAACGCCTCGCCGCTGGCGCCGAGCGCGCGGGCGGCGCAGCGGGCAATAATGTTGGTGGTGCCGCTGGCATAGCTCCAGAACGTGTCCGGCGTGTGGATCAGCGGGAAGTTTGCGGCGAAGCCTGCGACATCTTCCTTGCCGGAGCCGAACAGCATCTCGATCACATCGGAGACGCCGGCATCGACATAATCCTCCGCGAATTTCAGCCCGCTCGACATGCGCAGCAGCTGGTCCAGCGTGATGGCCCGGCGAGGATCGTCCGTACCCTGCCATTCCGGCACATCGGCGGGGGCGTGGATATCGATCTTTCCTTCACGCACGAGGATGCCGATCAGCGCCTGCGTCATGCTCTTGGCCTGCGACCAGGAATGATGCGTGCTCGCCTTGTCGAAACCCTTCCAGTAGCGCTCCGCCACAATCCGCCCGCCCTGCACGGCGAGGAAGGCATGCGTCTCGCCCATCACGTCCGGCGCGGGCTCGCTGAAGGCAAAGTCCAGCATCGGGTTCAGCTTCACTGCCACGCGCGCGGGCATCTCGCCTTCCGGCCATTCCAAGGTCGGCCAAGGCACACCGGCTGGCTGCTCGGGAAGGGGTGGGAGTTTCGTCATCGTATCGCTCACAACTTGTACACCTTCCTCGCCGTTCCGCTGAACATCGCCGCTTTCGCGGCTTCCGGATAGTCCTGCGCGATTTTCTTCAGGCCGTTCCACAGCGTGCGATAGCTGATCGACAGGCGGTCGACCGGGAAGTTGCTTTCGAACATGCAGCGTTCCGGGCCGAACACCTTGATAGTGTGGTGATACCACTTCGCCTGCGCCTCCACGAATTCATCCGATGACGGAGGGGTTGCGCGCGTGTTCCAGCCATAGCCATTATCCGGCATCGCCATGCCGCCAAGCTTCGCGTGCACATTCGGGCAGGCGGCGACTTCCGCAATGTCATCCTTCCACTTCGCGAAAATCTCGTCCCGCTTGCCTGCATACGGGCCGACGCCCAGCGGCGTGCCGAAATGGTCGAGGATCATCACAGTGCCTGGCACCGCGCGGGCGAGCGCCGCATAGTCCTTCAGCTGGTGGTGATAGATCCATGTGTCATAGGTCAGCCCGCGCTCGCCAAGGCGGGCAACGCCGCGCCGGAAGGCGGCGTCTTCGAACAGGCCTGCGGGTGCGCGGCCCGGAATACTCAGCGGTGCGCCGCTCTCATCGCGCGACCCCGAATGGCGTATGCCCCGGAACCGCCCTTTCGCGGCGGCCGCGTGGGCGTCCAGCACGGCGTCCAGCTCCGACAGCCGCAAGTCCGCATGCGCCACGATCCCCGCGATCTGCGCTTTGCCCGGCATCTTCGCGGCGCGCTCCGCCGCGGCGGCCACGAACTCCGTCTCGCCGACAGGTTTCAGATGCTCCGGCCCATCCGCGCGGTAAGACGCGCCGCATTCAAGGAACACCGTCTGCACCACATTGTGCCCGTCGCCTGTATCGGCGTGCAGCTCTTCAAGGTCGTAAGATAGATGCGGCTTCGGCCATAGGTGGTGGTGCGGGTCGACAATCTCGCGCGAGGGATCGATCACGTCTTCGCGGTGCTGGCTCAGCCACTCATTGTTATTGAACACCGCTTCCTCCTCGCTGCGTTTTGCGCGCACTGTGACAGGGCGCCGGGCGTTTGCGCAAGAATGGCAAGGTTGTCATTCGCCGCTTTCCTTCGCCCGCGAAGCCGGTAAGGTGCGCGCCATAACAGAGGGCAGGGAGCGCCAGATGACCGAAAAGACCGAGACGCCGGACCGGAAGGGCTACTGGCCGGAAGTACTCCGGCTGACGCTGACGCTGCTCGTGATCTGGTTCCTGGTCTCGTTCGGCGCCGGCATCCTGTTCCGCGAGTTCCTCGACCAGTTCAGCCTCGGCGGCGCGCCGCTCGGTTTCTGGTTTGCGCAGAACGGATCGATCTATGTCTTCGTCGTCCTGATCTTCTACTACTGCGCCGCGATGAACCGCCTCGAGAAGAAATACCGGATCGAGGGCTGAGACATGGACTGGACACTCTTCTGGGTCATCGGCACCTTTGCGACCTATATCGGCATTGCCATCTGGGCGCGCGCCGGCTCCACCAATGATTTCTATGTCGCCGGGCACGGCGTCCACCCGGTCGTCAACGGCATGG
This sequence comes from Hyphomonas sp., assembly GCF_046313975.1. Taxonomy (GTDB): domain Bacteria; phylum Pseudomonadota; class Alphaproteobacteria; order Caulobacterales; family Hyphomonadaceae; genus Hyphomonas. The sequence goes on from NZ_JBKBXB010000018.1 coordinate 35,179, forward strand.
CCACCGCCGCCGACTGGATGAGCGCCGCCTCCTTCCTCTCGATGGCGGGCCTGATCGCCGGCATGGGTTATGGCGGCTCGGTCTACCTGATGGGCTGGACCGGCGGCTATGTTCTGCTGGCGCTGCTGCTCGCCCCGTTCCTGCGCGAGTTCGGCAAGTTCACCGTGCCGGACTTTGTCGGCGACCGGTATTACAGCGACACCGCGCGCCTCGTGGCGGTTGTCTGCGCGCTGTTCGTGTCGTTCACCTATATCGCTGGCCAGATGTCCGGCGTCGGCATTGCGTTTTCGCGCTTCCTCGGCGTGGATTTCAACACCGGCATCTTTGCCGGCATGGCCATCGTCTTCGTCTATGCGGTGCTCGGCGGCATGAAGGGCGTCACCTACACGCAGGTCGCGCAGTATGTCGTGCTGATCTTCGCCTACACCGTGCCCGCCATTTTCATCTCGCTTATGCTGACTGGTAATCCGGTGCCGCAGGTCGGCTTCCTCTCGAACATCAAGGGCGAAGACATCTCGATGCTGCAGAAGCTCGACCAGACCGTGCGCGATCTTGGTTTTACGGGATATCTCTCCTCCACCAAGTCGAACTTCGACATTTTCTGCATTACCGCCGCGCTGATGTTCGGCACGGCCGGCCTGCCGCACGTCATCATCCGCTTCTTCACGGTGCCGCGCGCGTCGGATGCGCGCCTCTCGGCGGGCTGGGCGCTGGTCTTCATTGCGCTGCTCTATACCGTCGCGCCCGCCGTCGGCGCCTTCGCGCGCGTCAACATTATCGGGTCCGTCAACGAGACGGCCTATGTTGCGCCGGACGCGTATGAAGAACAGAGCGCGGCTGTGCTGGCGAGCGGCGACCAGCCGAGCCCCGCCTGGTTTGCCAACTGGGAGAAGACCGGCCTTGTCACCTTCGACGACAAGAACGGCGATGGCCGTATGCAAATCCGTGGCTCCGCCGCGCCGGACGGGCTTGAGAACGAAGTGACGATCAACAATGACATCTACGTCCTCGCCAATCCGGAAATCGCTCAGCTGCCCGAATGGGTGATCGGCCTCGTCGTTGCGGGCGGCCTCGCTGCAGCGCTCTCGACCGCGGCGGGCCTCCTCATGGTCATCTCTTCCGCGATCAGTCACGATCTCTGCCGGCGCACCTTCTTCAAGGGCATGAGTGACAAGGCCGAACTGCGTGTTGCGCGTGGCGCGGCGGCGGCGGCTGTCATCGCGGCAGGGTTCATGGGCATCTATTCGGCGCAGCTCGCCTTCGTCGCGCAGGTGGTCGCCTTTGCCTTCGGGCTTGCAGCGGCCTCGCTCTTCCCGGTCATCCTGCTCGGCATCTTCTGGAAACGGATGACACGCGAAGGCGCCATCGCCTCGATGCTCACCGGCCTCATCCCCACTTTTGCCTATATCTGGCACTTCAAGCTTGGCGCCGGAAAGGCCGCGACGGCGGAGCAATGGTTCCTCGGCGTGTCGCCCGAAGGCATCGGCTTTGTGTTCATGGTTGTGGCTCTGGTGGTGGGGGTCGCGGTCTCGCTGGTCACCCGGCCGCCGCCGCAGGACATTCAGGATCTCGTCGAGGACATCCGCATTCCGGGCACGCGCACGCCGCACGGTATTGCGGATGCAGGCATGGCGCCGGTAGACTAGAGCGAGAGCCACAAAACCTGCCCCGGCGGAAACCCGAAGCGATCCCATGACCGACACGTCGAAAACCTATCCTGTTCCCGAAACCTTCGCGAAGCAGGCCAATCTCACGCCGGAAAAATACCGCGAGATGTATGCCGCCTCAATCGCGGACCCAGTCGCCTTCTGGGGCGAACAGGGCAAGCGGCTGGACTGGATCACGCCGTACACGCAGGTGAAGGATGTCTCCTGGGAAACCGGCGACCTGCATGTGCGCTGGTATCATGACGGCGTGCTAAACGTTTCCGCCAACTGCCTCGACCGCCACCTCGAAAAGCGCGGCAACAAGCCCGCCTTCATCTGGGAAGGCGACGAGCCCGGCGAGACCTACACCGTCACCTATCGCCAGGCGCACACGGCCGTGTGCAAGTTTGCCAATGTGCTGAAGCAGCTCGGTGTGAAGAAAGGCGACCGCGTCACGATCTACATGCCGATGATCCTCGAGGCCGCCTACGCGATGCTGGCCTGTGCGCGCATCGGGGCAATCCATTCGGTCGTGTTCGGAGGATTTTCGCCGGACGCGCTCGCGGGCCGCATCGTCGATTGCCGCTCCGAAGTGATCATTACTGCCGATGAAGGCATCCGCGGCGGCAAGAAGGTTCCGCTGAAGACGAACGCCGACAGGGCTGCAGAGATTGCCGGCGGCATTGTGAAGAAGATGCTCGTCGTCCAGCGCACCGGCGGCGACGTGACGATGACCGAAGGGCGCGACCACTGGCTGCACGAGATCGGCGCAGACGTTTCCGCTGATTGCCCGCCCGAACCGATGAGTGCCGAAGATCCGCTGTTCATACTCTACACCTCCGGTTCCACGGGAAAGCCGAAGGGCGTGCTGCACACTACTGGTGGCTATCTCGTCTGGGCCTCGATGACGCATGAATACGTCTTCGACCTGAAGGAAAACGATATCTTCTGGTGTTCGGCAGATGTCGGCTGGGTCACCGGCCACACATATATCGTGTACGGACCATTGGCGAACGGGGCGACCAGCCTGATGTTCGAAGGCGTGCCGACTTATCCCGATGCCAGCCGCTTCTGGAAAGTGTGCGACCATCACAAGGTGACCATCTTCTACACCGCCCCCACCGCCATCCGCGCCCTGATGCGCGAAGGCGAGGGCCCGGTGAAGAAGGCGCATCGCAAGACGCTGCGTCTGCTCGGCACAGTGGGCGAGCCGATCAATCCCGAAGCCTGGGAATGGTATTTCCATGTCGTCGGCGAGGGGCGTTGCCCGATCGTTGACACATGGTGGCAGACCGAGACCGGCGGCACACTGATCGTGCCACTGCCGAACACGACAGGTATGAAGCCCGGCGCGGGTTCGCATCCCTTCTTCGGCGTTCAGCCGATTCTCGTCGATGCCGAAGGCAATGAGCTGCAGGGCGCCGCCGATGGCAACCTCCTGATCACCGACAGCTGGCCCGGCCAGATGCGCACCGTGTACGGAGATCACCAGCGCTTCATTGATACCTATTTCACCGCCTATCCCGGCAAATACTTCACCGGCGATGGCTGCCGCCGGGATGCGGATGGCTTTTATTGGATCACAGGCCGCGTGGATGACGTCATCAATGTCTCCGGCCACCGCATGGGCACGGCAGAAGTCGAGAGCGCGCTCGTCTCGCATGACGCGGTCGCCGAGGCCGCCGTGGTCGGCTATCCGCACGACATCAAGGGGCAGGGCATCTATGCCTATGTCACGCTGCGCGCCGGTGTCGAAGCAGATGATGCGCTGCGCAAGAATCTTGTCCAGCATGTGCGCAGTGAAATCGGCCCCATCGCCTCGCCGGACCTGATCCAGTTCGCTCCCGGCCTGCCGAAAACCCGCTCCGGCAAGATCATGCGCCGTATCCTGCGCAAGATTGCGGAGAACGAGTTCGGCAGCCTCGGCGATACGTCCACGCTGGCTGATCCTGAAGTGGTCACCGACCTGATCGAGAACCGCCAGAACAAGGGCTAGGACGATGACGTCTGATCCGCGCGTCGATGCCTATATCGAAAAGTCGGCTGAATTTGCGCAGCCCATGCTCCGGAAACTGCGGGAACAGGCTCACGCCATCTGTCCGGAGGCGGAGGAAGCGATCAAATGGGGCATGCCGGCCATCGTCTATCGCGGCAAGAACCTCTGCGGCCTTGCGGCCTTCAAGGCGCATGTCGGTCTGTTCGTCGAGGGTGAGCGCAAAGAGGATGGCGCCGAAGGCATGGGCGAGTTCGGCAAGATGCGCAGCGTCGCTGACCTGCCGACGAAAGCTGCGCTCACGAAAGTGCTCAGGGAGCGGATGAAGGCCATCGAAGCCGGCCCTACACGGAGAGTGCTAAAGCCGCCGCCGGAAGTGCCGCCTGATCTCGCCAAGGCGCTGAAGGCGTCAAAGCCGGCGGCGACCACCTTCAAGGCTCTCTCTGCCACCAACCAGCGCGATTATGTCAACTGGATCACCGAGGCCAAGCAGGTCGAAACCCGCGCCCGGCGGATCGCGCAGTCCATCGAATGGCTCAGCGAAGGCAAGCCGCGGAACTGGAAGTATATGAAGAAGTAGGCGAGCGAGCTAGATTGCCGGCAGATCGACCGTGAAGCGCGCGCCGCCTTCGGTCTTGTTCTCCGCCCAGACCTTGCCGCGATGCGTCGCGATGATCTGTTTCACGATTGAGAGGCCGAGGCCCGAATTGTTGCCGAAGGCCGTGCCCTTGGGTCTGTCTGTGTAGAAACGATTGAAGATCGTCTCCAGCTTGTCGGGCGGAATGCCAGGACCGGAATCTTCCACGGTGAGGCGCGCAATCGTGCGCGGGCCTTCATTCGTCTGGTCGAGACGCACCTCAACAGTGCCGCCTGTTGGCGAGAAGGAGCGCGCATTGTCGATCAGGTTACGCAGCACCTGGCCGAGCGGCCCCTCGCGCCCGCGCACGATCAGGCGCGCGCCCATGGTTGCGTCCGTGAACGCCACATGCACGGGGTGGGTCTCGCCGCCGATGCCTTCATAGGTGCGTACGATGTCCCGCACAAAGCGCGCGATATCGATCTGCTCACTCGGCAGGCGTGTCATCTCGGCTTCCAGGCGTGAAGCGTTCGAAATATCCGTGATCAGACGGTCGAGGCGTTTTACATCCGAGGCGATCACCTGCCGCAGCCGGGCCGCAGCCTCCGGGTCCTTCACCCGCTCCAGCGTCTCGACCGCCGAGCGGATGGAGGTCAGCGGGTTTTTCAGCTCATGCGCAACATCGGCGGCAAACTGTTCGTTCGCCTCGATCCGCTCCAGCAGCGCCTCGGTCATGCCCTGCATCGAGGAGGCGAGGTCGCCGATCTCGTCCGAGCGCTGCGTCAGCAGCGGCACATCGATCCGGTCGGACGCCCCGGCGCGGATACGGTCGGCCGCCAGCGCAAGCCGGCGCAGAGGCCGCGCGATGCCCACAGTCAGCATCAGCGAGGTGATGAACGCCATCAGCACAGCCACGCCGATGAAGGGCACCAGCGCCACCCGCTCTGCACGGATAATCTCGTCGATATCGCTGGCTTCAAGCACCAGGACGCCGACCACTGCAGAGACCCGCTGGACTGGCATGGACACGGAAATCACCCGCTGCCCCCGGTCGGAGAAGCGCTGGCTGGCCGCCTGTCCGCCTTCGGCGGCGACCTTGAATTCATCCTCGAAGCTCTGTGTGCGGAGGGATTCAGAAGTCCGGCGCGGGGAGAAGAAGGCGAAGAATTCGCCGGTCCATTCCGAAAGGTCACGCCCCGTGCGCGTCAGCCAGCTCGGGTCGCGCAAGGGCGGAAGGACGCTCACATCGACGCGTTCGGACAGGTAATAGCTGTCGCCGATCAGTTCGCCTTTCGGCGTGAAGATGCGGGCGCGCACCCTGTCCGGCAGGTTCAGCCGGCGCAGCGTCTGGCGCGCTGCCTCGGCATTGAGGCCCGGCTCGGGCGTGGTCGCATCGTCCGACAGGAGGCTCGAGAAAATCTGCGCCTGCGCTTCCAGGTCCTGCTTCTTTGAAGCGACGAAGCCGGCGCGCATCTCGTTCAGGAACATCGCGCCAATGATCAGGATCGCGAGCCCGGCAAGGTTTGACGCAAAGATCAGCCGGGCGATCCGGGACCCGAGGATCGAGTTGCCGCGCCGCGGAGCGCTGCGTCTGGGGGCGCGGGTCTCGGACATGGGCGCCTGCCGGCTGTGGTCTCCCTATGCGTCGGCCGCAACGCGCATCGAGACGATGCGGTCGGGTGATCTCGGCGGCTCGCCCTTGGCGAGGGCGTCAATTGCGTCCATGCCTTCGGTCACCTGGCCCCAGACGGTGTACTGCTTGTCCAGGAAGCGCGCGTCGTCGAAGCAGATGAAGAACTGGCTGTTGGCCGAATGCGGCGCCGAGGTGCGGGCCATCGAGCAGGTGCCGCGCACATGCGGCTCGGCGTTGAACTCCGCTTTCAGGTCCGGCTTTTTCGATCCGCCCATGCCGGTGCCTTTCGGGCAACCCGTTTGCGCCATGAAGCCGGCGATCACGCGGTGGAAGACGATGCCGTCATAAAACCCCTCACGCGCGAGTTCTTTGATGCGCGCCACATGCCCGGGGGCGAGATCGGGGCGCAGGCGGATGGTGACATTGCCCTTCGAGGTTTCGAGAAGCAGCGTATTTTCAAGGTCTGACATCGTCGGGGCTCCTTTGGCCTGTCATCTATGTAAGGGTCTGGCCTCTGGCTATTCAATCGCGGCACTGGCGGCAAGCCGGGCCTGCATGTATTCTTGGCCGGTCTGAACGGAGGATCTGGCAGATTTGGCCCAGCTGGTCGCAACTCTACTGGCTGTCTCGCTGGCTTCGGCTGGCGTGCTTTACCTCCTCTGGGCGGCGGGCGTGAACTTTCCGTTTGCGAACGAACAGGCCCTCGCGCGCTCCATGATCGGCCGCCGGGGCATTACGCGCGTCCCGTCCCGGGCAACCTTCCTCTACCTTGGCGGCCTGCTGCTGGCGGCTGCCGTGGCCGCTTTCATGATGGGCGGATTCAGCGAGCAGGTGCCGCAGGCCAAACCTTTCCTCGCGCCGGTCGGCCTGCTGCTCGCCGCAACGTTCATCGGCCGCGGCATTGCCGGCATCCTCCCGGCCTTCGAACGAGCAGCGCCGGAGCAGCCCTACCTCTCGCTCAACCGGCGCATCTATTCACCGCTCTGCGGCCTTGCCGGCATCGGCTTCCTTTTCCTCACGCTCGCCTTGCCGAACTGGAGCTGGCGGCTCAGCCAGCTGTCTGGCGGATAAGGGCGGGGAAGTCCTGCAACCAGTCTTCTGCCGTGCGGCCATCCTCGCCGGGCGCTTTCATCATGCCTGAGAAGTTCCAGTGATTGAGACGCGTGGCGATGCGCGTGTCCGCCGCGCTGAATATTCGCGGTACGCCGCCGCCGGTGAGGAAGCCTGCGGCCTTCACGATGTCGGAGCGGTCATACGCAGACGGCGCGGCATCGATATGCACGACGAATTGCGCGGCGCGGGGGCGGGCATCGCCGGCGGTGATCCGGGTCAGCGGTTTTGCCACCGGGTCCGCGCCGATCAGGAACACGCCGGCACCGGCCAGCCGCCGCACCGCCTGCACCGCCGTGTCCGCGCCCCAGCTGTGACCGATCACGGCAACCTCGTGCCCGTCTCGCGCCAGGTCCTCCGCCAGCCGCGCGACCGCCATCAGTTTCCAGTGGGGCAGGTAGTGCACCTGGCGTTCGGCGCGAAGGCGCGCGCGGCGCGCTTCGGCAAAAGACAGAACGAGGCGGGAGTGTTCGTCTCCCGCCCCGCCGATGAAAATCTCTGCCGGGTGTCTATTCCGTGTAGCGATAGCCGACACCATACAGCGTTTCGATCGCGTCAAACTCATCGGTCACTTCGCGGAACTTCTTGCGCAGCCGCTTGATGTGGCTGTCGATGGTCCGGTCGTCGACATAGATCTGGTCGTCATAGGCGGCGTCCATCAGCTGGTCGCGGCTCTTCACATATCCCGGGCGCGAGGCCAGGGCCTGCAGGATCAGGAACTCGGTCACTGTCAGGCGCACCTGCTTGCCATCCCAGGTGCAGGCATGGCGGTTGGGGTCGAGCACCAGCTTGCCGCGCACGATCGGTTTGGAATCGCCTTCCTCCGGGCCGGCAACACCTCCGCGGGCGCGCCGCAGCACCGCCTTCACGCGCTCGGCCAGCAGGCGGTTGGAGCAGGGTTTGCGCACGAAATCGTCGGCGCCGATATTGAAGCCGATCACTTCGTCGATCTCTTCATCCTTCGAGGTCAGGAAGATCACCGGCAGCTCGGAGGTCTGGCGCAGGCGGCGCAGCAATTCCATCCCGTCCATCTTCGGCATCTTCACGTCGAGGATGGCAATGTCCGGCGGGCTCTCGGTGAGTGCGGGCAGGGCAGCTTCGCCATCATGATAGGTGCGCACCTGGTAGCCCTCGGCCTCGAAGAAGAGTTTCAGCGAAGCCACGATGTTTTCATCGTCATCCACGAGGGCGAGTGTCGTCATTGCCTTGTCCTTTTCCGCCAGACGGAAGCCAGATGGTGCTTCGGTCCGCTTGCCAACAGGTTCAATCACAGCTCGGTTCATGGTGAAAGCCCTCCAGATGTGGAGCTTCAACAAAATCAACGGAGTGCGGCGGGCATTTGCGCGGATTGCGGCGCACTCGCGATTCATTGCGGCGAAGGGTGCCGTAATTGTGAAGATGGGCGCGAGAGAGGGATTTGCCGGTGCGCCTTTACCCGGCCCGGCCTTCGCCGTCCGGTATCGGATCATGTGGCGGCCCTCGAGAACGGGACCGGGTGCGGCGGACGCCGCGGGGCGTCCGGGAAGGAAAGTGTTGGTTGCGGGGTGGACGCCACTCGTCCGCCGCACCTGCCCCCGGAGTTTCGGGCAGTTCTCGGGATGACTTCGGCGCTGCCAGGCCTTGGCTCCTTACCTCGTAGACGAGGCCATGCCCCTGAGAGCATGGCGGGCCAGTCGGGATTCTCTACCGGCTTTTCACCGGCTCGCCTGGATCAACGTCCCTAGAGAGGAGGCGGGCCGTAACCCCCGCACCCTCCCCGCTTCCGGGGACGCCTCGCTGAAAACCGAACGGTACCGGTTCCGGTCCCTTCAGGGAGACGGGAGCATCTTATGCCAGGTGGTGACCCTACCGGATTGGGAAGCTGTGGAATTCTTTGGTTAGTCATTCGGGTGAGGGCCGGGAGCCCGCTTGAGCGTTGTTTTGTAGAGCTTTCCGGGTCCCGGCTTTCGCCGGGATGACAGGGGGCGGGGGCGGGAATGGGGTGGACGTGTTGCGCTCAGGTCTTTGACTACAACAGGTTTCCGAGGTGAGGGTCTGCAACCCCTGAAACGTCAATGCGCCGCCGCCCAGGTCTTCGCCGCCTTCGCCTCCACCACCAGCGGCACCGACAGCTTCAGCGACGGCCCGTCCGCCCCGCTCATCGTTTCCTGCGCCACCTCGATCAGCTTCGACGCTTCCTTCTCCGGGCATTCGAAGACGAGTTCGTCGTGCACCTGCAGCAGCATCTTCGCCTTGAGGCCTGCCTTTGCGATGGCGTCCGGCATGCGGATCATGGCGCGCTTGATGATGTCGGCGGCGGTGCCCTGCAGCGGGGCGTTGATCGCCTGACGCTCTGCGAAGGCGCGGGACGGGCCCTTGGCTTTCATGTCCGGCAGGTGGATCTTGCGGCCATAGGCGGTGCGCACGAAGCCGGTTTCGCGGGCATAATCCTTCGTCTCGTCCATGAACTGGCGGATGCCGGGGAAGCGTTTCAGGTATTCCTTGATATAGGCGGCCGCCTCCGCCTGCGGGATGCCGAGCTGGCGGGCGAGGCCGAAGCCGGAGATGCCGTAGATGATGCCGAAATTGATCGCCTTCGCCTGCCGGCGCACCATCGGGTCCATGCCTTCCACCGGCACGCCGAACATCTCGCTGGCCGTCATGGCGTGAATGTCGAGCCCGTCCATGAAGGCTTTCTTCAGCGCCGGAATATCCGCCATGTGCGCGAGGATGCGCAGCTCGATCTGCGAATAGTCCGCCGAGACGAGCACGTTGCCGTCTTCCGGGATGAACGCCTCGCGGATCTTGCGGCCCTCTTCCGTTCGTACAGGGATGTTCTGGAGATTGGGATCGGTTGAGGCAAGCCGCCCGGTCTGCGCACCCGCCATCATGTAGCTCGTGTGCACGCGGCCGGTTTTCGGATCGATGGCGGCCTGCAGCGCTTCGGTATAGGTCGAGCGCAGTTTCTGCAGCATCCGCCAGTCAAGAATGGTGCGGGGCAGGGCATTACCCTTGTCTGCCAGTTCCTCGAGAATATCGGAATCGGTGACCCAGGCGCCGGTCTTGGTGCGCTTGCCGCCTTCCAGCTGCATCTTGTCGAACAGGATTTCGCCGAGCTGTTTGGGCGAGCCGATATTGAAATCCTGCCCGGCCTCCTCATGCGCCTGCGCCTCGAGGCCCGCCATGCGCTGGGCGAAGTCGGCGGAGAGGCGGGAGAGCATCTGGCGGTCGACCTTGATGCCTTCCTGTTCCATTGCAGCCAGCACCGGCACCAGCGGGCGCTCCAGCGTTTCGTAAACGGTTGTGACTTCCTCTGTGCGCAGCTTTGGCTTCAGGTGCTGCCAGAGGCGCAGTGTCACGTCGGCATCTTCGGCGGCGTATTCCGTCGCCTTGTCGAGCGCGACCTGGGCGAAGGTTTTCTGGTTCTTGCCGGTGCCGGCCACGTCCTTGAAGCTGATCGGCACATGGCCGAGATAGCGCTCCGACAGCTCGTCCATGCCATGCCCGTGGATGCCGGCATTGAGCACGAAGGAGAGCAGCATCGTGTCGTCGATGGGCGCCACGCGGATGCCGTGCTGGGCGAAGACGGAGAGATCGTACTTGATGTTCTGGCCGATCTTCAGGACGGCGGCGTCTTCCAGCATCGGTTTCAGCAGCTTCAGCGCCTCTTTCATTTTCACCTGGCGCGGCGGGTCAGCGCCAAACATGTCGCCGTCGCCTTTCGCGTCCGGATCGACATGGCCGAGCGGAATGTAGCAGGCTTCGCCCGGCGCAAGCGCCAGCGAGACACCGACCAATCCTCCGCTCACGGAGTTCAGCGCGTCGGTTTCGGTATCAACGGCGACCCAGCCTTGCGCCGTCGCACGCGCGACCCAGTCTTCCAGAGTCTTCAGGTCGCGGATGCAGGCATAGGCGCTGCGGTCGATGGGCGCGGCATCGGTCGAGCGGACGGGGGCAATCGCGCCTTCCTTCTCCATCTGCTCGCGCACGCGGCGGGTGATGGTACGGAACTCCATCTCCTCCAGGAAGGCGATGAGCTGATTTGGCTCGGGGTCCTGCACCGCCAGGTCTTCCAGCGGCACTTCCACCGGCACGTCCACCTTCAGCGTCACCAGTTGCTTCGACAGGCGGATCTGATCTGCAAAGCCGAGCAGCGTTTCGCGCCGCTTCGGCTGTTTGATTTCGCCGGCGCGGGCGAGCAGTTCTTCGAGGCTGCCATATTCGGTGATCAGCTGCGCCGCGGTCTTCACACCGATGCCAGGCGCGCCGGGCACGTTGTCCACGCTGTCGCCGGCGAGGGACTGCACGTCGATCACGCCTTCCGGCCCGACGCCGAATTTCTCGATCACGTCCTCGCGCCCGAGCAGCTTGTTCTTCATCGGGTCGAGCATCAGCACCTTGTCGGAGACAAGCTGCATCAGGTCCTTGTCGGACGAGACGATGGTGACGCGCGCGCCCTTGGCTTCGGCGAGGCGCGCATAGGTGGCCATCAGGTCGTCGGCCTCGAAGCCGTTCATCTCGATGGCATGGGCGGCGAAGGCGATGGCGGCGCGGCGCACGAGCGGGAATTGCGGCACCAGTTCTTCCGGCGTCTCGGAACGGTTGGCTTTATACTCGGGGAAAATCTTGTTGCGGAATGTCTCTTCCGAGGCATCGAACACGCAGGCGAAATGCGTGGGGCGTTCCTTGCCTTTCAGGTCCTCCAGCAGCTTGAACAGCATGTTGCAGAAGCCGGCCACGGCGCCGACCGGCAGGCCGTCCGACTGGCGTGTCAGCGGGGGCAGGGCGTGGAAGGCGCGGAAAATGTAGGCGCTCGCATCGATGAGATAGAGATGGCTGTCCTGGGTGACGGGGGCCGTGGCCATGCGGGAATCCTCTTTGCTGAGGAGGGTTTAGCCGCTGCGGGCGGGCCCGTCACCCTTGCCGGGGGCGGCAAGTTAAACTGCCTTAAGGCGAGTCGAATCCGCTTTCCGTTGCGAGAGAAAGTGTGGTAAAATGTGGCATGGAGCGTGACCTCGACTTTTCCCAAGCCGCGGCCCTCGATGCGCCGCCGAAGCCAGCGCTGAAGGCGCCTTGGCATCTTTTCCTGATCGGCAGCGCCGCCGTGCTGTGGAATGCGCTTGGCCTGTTCGGATTCCTTGCGACCCTGACCCAGTTCCCGCCCTACATGGCGCAGTTCCCGGAGGAGTCGCGCATCTACTGGGCGAACGTGCCGATGTGGACCTTCGCGATCTGGGGCGTGGCGGTGCTCTCGGCGCTGGTCGGCTCCATGCTTCTCCTTCGGCGGCAGGTGCACGCGGTGCGTATGCTGGCGCTTTCGGCAACTGCGACCATCTTCTCGATGACGGCAACCTATTCCCAGCCCGACGCGCAGGCCGACCAGAACCGCGCCATCGCCGTGTTCGTCATCGTGGTTGCGCTGCTCCTCCTGAACTATGCCTTCCACATGTCCAAGCGCGGCGTCTTGCGCTGAGGCGGATTCGGACTAGCGTCCTATCCCGGAACGGGAGGACAAAATGATCAACGAAAAGAACCTGACCTGGGTGCTGCGCAAGCGGCCGGTGGGGGAAGTGAAAGAGGGCGATCTCGAACTGGTCGAGAGCCCGCTGGCCCCGCTGGCCGAAGGCGAGGTGCGCGCCAAGACGATCTATCTCTCGCTCGATCCGACGAACCGCATCTGGATGAGCGATATCGATGCCTACCTGCCGCCGGTGCAGATCGGCGATGCGATGCGCGGCGGCGGGCTGAGTGTCGTGACGGAGAGCCGGTTTGACGGCCTCGTGCCGGGCGACATCGTCAACACGGGCCTTGCGGGATGGGCGGTCTACAACACGTTGCCGGGCGCTTCGCTGGCAAAGCTGCCGAAGCTGCCGGGCGTGCCGCTGACGGCCTATATGGGCCCGCTCGGCGCGACGGGCATGACGGCCTATTTCGGGCTGATGGATATTGCCAAGCCGAAAGCGGGTGAGACATTGGTGGTCTCTGCGGCCGCAGGCGCCGTCGGCTCGATGGTCGGGCAGATCGGCAAGATCCAGGGCTGCCGTGTTGTTGGTATTGCGGGCGGGAAAGAGAAGTGCCGCTGGCTGACGGAGGTGGCAGGCTTCGACGCGGCCATCGACTACAAGTCCGAAGATGTCGGCGCCGCGCTCGACAGGCATTGCCCGAACGGTATCGACATCAACTTCGAAAATGTCGGTGGACGGATCATGGACGAGGTGATCGGACGGCTGAACGATTTTTCGCGCATGCCGCTGTGCGGGCTGATCTCCACCTATAACGCCACGACGCCGGTGCCGGGGCCGTACAATTTCTCGAACCTCCTGATGCGCCGCACACTGGTGAAGGGCTTCATCGTGATCGACTATTTCCCCCGCTTCCCTGAGGGCATCCAGCAGATGGCGATGTGGCTGATGGAAGGGAAGCTAAAATTCGAAACCGACATAGTCGATGGCTTCGAGAAGGCGCCCTCCAGCCTGTCGCGCCTGTTCGAAGGCAAGAATCTCGGAAAACTGGTTGTGAAGGTCAGTGACGAGCCCTCCTGAGGGCCAGGTTCAGCTTGCGTTCAGCTTCTCCAGACGCAAAATACTTCAAGGGAATCTGGAGCATGGGGCAATGGGGCAAATGGAAAAAACGGGATTCATCGCGCGCGGGCGCATCTGGCTGGCAGGGGCGAGCGCCGTAGCGCTCTCAGGCTGTTCGCACTCAGACTGGGAAGGCATCGCCATGGGGCTGAACATGGTTGCCGCCGAAACGGCGGTGACCCTGACGCAGGTGCCGCCCTATCAATGCGGCCTGAATGCCCAGCGCCACCCGGTTTGTGACGACACGGGAGACGGATTTGCGGACCGCTACGGCGACCCGAACTATGAATTCGTCCACGGCTGGAATTACGGCATTCCGACCCGCATCAACGATTACGGCGAGGCGTTCCAGTACGATACGGGCTGCGACTGCTGGCGGCGTGAGCGGTCTCTGGACACCTATCCGAAGTAGGCCGCCGGCGTGTGCGCGCGCATCTTGCGCCTCAGGCCGGGCCCTGATCAAATACGCGTATCCGAGACCCCGGGAGGCCCGCCTTGCGAGTTCTGTGTTTGCTGGCACTGGCTGTGTGGATGTCCGCTTTCGGCGGCGCTCGGGCAGAGCCGCAATACAAGGTTGAGGATGCGCCGCTGAAGGACTGGGCCGTGGGCATTCTCGCGGCGGACTGGCGCGACAGCGAAGGCAAGCCGATCGAGGCGTTCGAGAATGCCCGGCGCGCACTGGCCAAGAGCTTTGTCACCGCCGGCTTCAGTGCCGAGAATATCACGAGCCTGTCGCTGCGCCCGAAACAGTTCGGCGGATTTTCGCTGACCTCGCGGGAAGCCTTCGCGGCCTTCGAGAAGCAGACCAAGGCGGCGACGGCAGGCTGCCTTCTGTATTTCACCTCGCACGGCATTCCGGAGGGCATGACCATCGGGCAGGAGGGCCTGCTGAGCCCGGACCAGATGAACACGCTGGTCGGCCAATGGTGCGGGGAGCGCCCCACAGTGGTGGTGATCTCGGCCTGTTTCTCCGGCGTGTTCGTGCCGGCGGTGGCGGCGCCGAACCGCATGGTGATTTCGGCGGCGCGGCCGGATCGTTCGTCCTTCGGCTGCAGCGCGGACGCGACCTACCCCTATTTTGACGGCTGCGTCCTGGAATCCCTTCCGGATGCGGACGATTTCGTCCACCTCGCCAGCCTCGCCCGCCAGTGCGTTGCGAGCCGCGAGCGGGCGGAGTTCCTCTGGCCGCCTTCCGAGCCGCAGGTGAAAGTCGGCAAGGATGTGGAGGACCTGTTCATCTTCCTGGATTTCGACCGGCCGCCGATGGCGGAGTAGGCCGAACCTCGTCAGCTGGCGGACAATGCCCTGAAGCCTGCCTCAAGATCAGATTTCAGATCACTGACGGCTTCGAGGCCGATATGGAAACGCAGGAGCGGTCCGCGGGATTGCTCGGTCCAGTGACCAGGCATACGCGTCAGCTGCTGGTCGCAGGGGATAACGAGGCTTTCAAAGCCGCCCCAGGAGAAACCGAGGCCGAACAGCGAGAGCGCTTCGAAGAAACGCTCAAGCGCGCCATCCGGAACGGGCTTCAGGATGACGCTGAAGAGGCCGTTGGAGCCAGTGAAGTCCCGCTTCCACAACGCGTGATCGGCGCATGCCGGCAGCGCGGGGTGCAGAACGCTCTGCACCTCCGGGCGCGCTGCGAGCCAGTTCGCAATCTCGAGACCGGCGGCTTCATGCGCCTTGAGGCGCGTCTTCAGGCTGCGCAGGCCGCGAAGCGCGAGATAGGCATCATCCGGCGCGAGCGAGATGCCCCAATCCTCGGAACAGGCGGCGAGCTTCGCAGAAAGGACGCCGTCGTTTGTCACCACTGCGCCGCCAAAGGCGTCCGCATGGCCGACGACATATTTCGTCAGCGCCTGGACTGAAATGTCCGCACCCAGAGCAAGCGGCTGGTGATGCAGGCCCGCGCCCCAGGTGTTGTCCATGATGACGCGTATGCCGCGTGGCTTTGCCAGTGCAGCGATGGCGGGAAGGTCCGCGATCTCGAAGGTGAGGGAACCGGGGGATTCAAGGAAGATGGCTTTTGTTTCCGGGCGCAGGCGCGATTCAAGATCGGCCATGCTGCGCGGATCGAAGCGCTCGGCGGTGACACCCATCGCCCTCAGACGCTTCTCGCAGAAGCGCGCGGTGGGGCCGTAGGCGGCGTCGGTGAACAGGAGATGGTCGCCGGAGGCAACGCAGGTGGCGATGGCGAGTGCGCAGGACTGCAGGCCGTTGGCGGCCAAGCGCGTGTGCGCGGCGCCTTCCAGTTCGCCCATGGCTGCTTCGAGTTCGCGGTGCACGGTGAGGCCCATGCGGCCATAGGTCGGCTTGGCGCCGTAGAGGCTCGCCTCGTCGCGGAAGACAACCGTGGAGGCGCGTTCGACCGGCGGGTTGACCGTGACGCGGTCCAGTCGCGCCTTGCGGGTGTGGATGAGGCGTGTCTCGGGGGCGCCGTCGTCCTTCTTCATTCGGTCGCGACCGGGCGGGAGGGATCCGAGGCCCATTCCGTCCACGAACCATCATAGACTGCGACATCCCAGTTGCCGAGGCGGGCGAGGGCGAGCGCCGTGATCGCGGCGGTGACGCCCGAGCCGCAGGTGGTGACGGTTGGTGCCATCGGGTCCCTGAACAGCTTGCGAAGCTCGGCGACGGATTTCATGCGGCCGTCTGCGGCCATCAGCTGGCTGCCGGGCAGGTTGATGCTGCCTGGGATGTGTCCGGAGCGCAGCCCTTCGCGCGGCTCCGGCACGCGGCCGAAGAAGCGGCCATCGGGGCGCGCATCGATGATCGTGGTGCGGGCTGAGCCGATCAGGTTTTCGAGGCCTTTGGCGTCCATCACGAGATCGGTGCGCACGCGCGGCGTGAAGTGGCGCTCGGCAGTCATCGGCGGCATGTCGTCGATTTCGCCGCCCACTTCGACCCAGGCGCTGAGGCCGCCGTCCAGCACATGCACATCCTTGTGGCCCATGACGCGGAACATCCACCAGGCCCGGGCCGCAGCGAAGAAATTGTTCTGGTCGTAAAGGATGATGCGGTTGCCATCGCCGAGGCCGAGCCTGCGGACGCGCGAGGAGAATTTCACCGCATCCGGCAGCATGTGCGGCAGGTGAGTGGAGGTGTCGGCGATATCGTCGATGTCGAAGAAGACCGCTTTCGGGATGTGACCGCGTTCCCAGGCCTCACGGCCCGTCTCGGGCGGGTTTGTGAAGGGCGCGAAATAGGTCGCGTCCGCGATGCGCACATCCGGGGCGTTGATGTTTGCGAGCAGCCAGTCGGCACTGACGAGGGGGTCACCGTTTTCCATTTGCCTATTTCTCCATCCAGGGCGGCACGGGCAATCCCTTCCCGCGCAGAAATTCAGGATTGTAGAGTTTCGACTGGTAGCGGTTGCCATAGTCGCAGAGGATCGTGACGATGGTCTTGCCGGGGCCAAGGTCTTTCGCGAGGCGTATGGCGCCGGCGATGTTGATGCCGGATGAGCCACCGAGGCAGAGGCCTTCATGCTCGACGAGATCGTAGAGCACATTCAGGGCTTCGGTGTCCGGAATGCGGTAGGCCTTATTGACCTGGATGCCTTCGAGGTTTGCCGTGATACGGCCTTGGCCGATGCCTTCGGTGATCGATGTGCCTTCGGATTTGAGTTCGCCTTCGGTGTAGAAGGAATAGAGCGCCGCGCCGCCGGGATCGGCAAGGCCGATGGTGATGTTCTTGTTCTTCTCCTTCAGGCCCAGTGAAACGCCGCCCAGCGTACCGCCGGAGCCGACCGCGCAGATGAAGCCATCGATCTTGCCCTTCGTCTGTTCCCAGATTTCAGGGGCGGTGGTCTGGTAGTGCGCGCGGCGGTTGGCCTGATTGTCGAACTGGTTGGCCCAGATCGCGCCGTTGGGCTCGCTCGCAGCGAGTTCTTCGGCGAGGCGGCCGGAAAAGCGGACATAGTTGTTGGGATTGGCATAGGGCACCGCGTCCACTTCGATCAGCTCCGCGCCGAGCAGGCGGATGGCATCCTTCTTCTCCTGGCTCTGCGTGCGCGGCATGACGATGACAACGCGGTAGCCCAGCGCCTTGCCGACGAGGGCGAGGCCGATGCCGGTATTGCCGGCGGTGCCTTCGACTATGGTACCGCCGGGCTTCAGCGCGCCGGAGGCTTCGGCCTCGCGGATGATGCCGAGGGCGGGGCGGTCTTTCACCGACTGGCCGGGGTTCAGGAATTCGCACTTGCCGAGAATTTCACAGCCCGTCGCGTCCGAGGCCCGGTTGAGGCGCAGGAGCGGGGTATTGCCGATCAGGTCAACGATCGATCGGTGGATGGTCATGGGCAGATTGTCCTCTCGGCCACGGGGATGGGACCGAGACTTAAGGGGCTGCGGCGCAAGCTGCAATCGGACCAAATCTCATTTGATCCATTACCGGTCGCCGTTCGTAAGGAATTGCAAACCGTTTTGCGGCGTGAAGGAGACGGCCATGACTGTCAGATCCCTGCTGATCCTGTTGATATCACTGGTATTTGCGACCTCTGCCCAAGCGGACACGCCGGTGACGCCGGGCAAGTGGCAGCCGAGCGCGGGCGACGAAATCCGCTTCAACGTGCTGCGGCAGGGCCAGGCCTTCGGCAGCCATGCCGTGCGTTTCGAGGAAGGGGCGGACGGCAGCCTGATTGCGCGCACGGATGTCTCGCTGAAGGCGGGGCTGGGGCCGGTGACGCTCTACCGCTACCAGCTGGAAGCGGCCGAGACCTGGGCAAATGGCCAGCTTGTGAAAGTGTCCGGCAAAGTGAACGATGATGGCAAGCGGCGCTCTGTGACGGCTGCGCGCGAGGGCGCTGCGCTGAAAGTGAAGGGCAGCGACTTCACCGGCACCGCGCCGAAGGAGGTGGTGCCGGCGAGCCACTGGAACTATGCGCAGACGATGACGCGCAAGCTGCTCTCGACCGAGGATGGTGAAATCCTCGACGTGCGTGTCGACCGGATCGGCCGCGAGACGATTGAGGCCGGCGGCAAGACAATCGAGGCGAACCGTTACCGGCTCGATTCCGCGCTTGATGTGGACCTCTGGTATGATGATGACGGGCGTTGGGTGAAGCTCGCTTTCGAAGCGCGCGGCCAGAAGATCGAGTATGTGCTCGACCGCTTCTACTGATGGACAAAACTTCCGGCGCCGCGCTGCGGCTTGTCCTGGGTGACCAGCTGTCGCCGCAGCTCTCGTCGCTGGAAGGTGCTGCGCCGGGCGACCTGATCCTGATCGCGGAAGTGATAGAGGAGGCGACGTACGTTCGCCATCACAAGAAGAAGATCGCCTTCCTGTTCGCCGCGATGCGCCATTTTGCGGAGGAGCTGCGCCAGGCGGGGCACCGAGTGCGCTATGTGAAGCTGGATGATCCGGCGAATGCGGGTTCGCTGCGCGGCGAAGTTGCGCGGGCGCTGGAGGAGGAGCCGGGCCTCGCGCGCCTCATCCTGACGAAGCCGGGCGAGTGGCGCCTGTTGCAGGATATGGAGCGCTGGTGCGATCTGTTCTCCGTGCCGGTGGAGCTGCGCGACGATACGCGCTTCATCGTGCCGCTGAAGGCGTTTGCTGAATGGGCGAAGGGGCGCAAGCAGTTGCGCATGGAATACTTCTATCGCGATGTGCGCCGGCAGACCGGCCTGCTGATGGACGGAGACCAGCCGGCGGGTGGCCAGTGGAACTATGATGCGGAGAACCGCAAGCGCCTGCCGAAATCGCTGGTGCCGCCGCCGCGATACCTTCCGCCTGCGGACGAGGTGACGCGCGGCGTGATACAGCTGGTCGAGACCCGGTTCCCGGATCATTTCGGCGACCTTGAGCCCTGGGTGTTCGCCACCACGCGCGAAGGCGCCGAGGCGGCCCGGGATCATTTCATCCAGGAGATTCTGCCGGGTTTCGGCGACTGGCAGGACGCGATGGCAAAGGGCGAGCCCTGGATGTGGCACTCGCTGCTGTCCGTCTATCTCAATTGCGGCCTGCTGGACCCGCTGGATGTGTGCCGGCGGGCCGAGGCGGAATGGCGGGCGGGCCGCGCGCCGCTGAATGCGGCGGAAGGTTTCATCCGGCAGATCATCGGCTGGCGGGAGTATGTGCGCGGTATCTACTGGATGCAGATGCCGGGCTATGCCGGGATGAATGCGCTGGGCGCACACCGTGCGTTGCCAGAGTTCTACTGGACGGGTGAAACCGATATGCGCTGCATGGCCGAAGCCATCGGGCAGACCAAGCGCCATGCCTATGCGCACCACATCCAGCGCCTGATGGTGACCGGCAATTTCGCGCTGCTTGCGGGAATTGATCCGTGGGCGGTAAATGAATGGTACCTGCTTGTTTACGCAGACGCGTATGAGTGGGTCGAACTTCCGAACACGCACGGCATGGCGCTGCACGCCGATGGCGGGCTGATGGCGTCGAAACCCTACGCGGCGAGCGGCAATTACATCAACAAGATGTCCGACTATTGCGGCAGCTGCGCCTACAGCGTCCGCAACAGGACCGGGCCGGACGCCTGCCCGTTCAACTTTTTGTACTGGGACTTCATGGATCGCAATCTGGAGCGGTTCAGATCCAACCCCCGGATGGCCATCATCTGCAAGGCCGCCGCGCAAATTCCCAACCAGGAGATGCGCGAGATGCGCCTCGCGGCCGAGCAATTCCTTGATAAAATCGGCGCCGTTGAGCCGGTGTCTGAACAAATTCCTAAAACATGACGCGCAGTTTTCCTGACGCGTAAAAGCTGAAATTCAGGCTGTTTTGCTAGACATTCTCTCCGAAAGCCTGGGCGCACGGGCGGGAGAAAAGACAGATGGACAAGTCAGCATCCGCGCCAGAGGGCCTCTGGTCGCTCGATCATTTTGCGAGGCCTGCGACGATTCCGGAGAAGCACCAGGAATCTTTGCGGGAGAAGCAGCTCGAGACGGTGACCAGTATCACGCTGGTGATCGTGCTGGCTAATCTTCTGAACGCGGCGATCATTCTCCTGTCATTCCAGCATGCGGCTGTCGGCAACCTTCTCAATATTTGGGCGGCGGCTGTTGCCTTCTTCTCGATGGTCATTTTCGGGCGCTCGGTCTATGTGCGCCGGGTGCGTCGCAAGGCGCGCAATGTCTCGAAGGATCTGGATGCGGTCACGCGCGGGGCGACGCTGAACGGCGTGCTGTGGGCGGTGGCGCCGCTGGTGGTGATGAGTTCGGTCGAGACCCAGGGCCAGATGGTGATGGGCATCCTCATGGCCAGCATGTTGTTCGCCGGGGCGTTCCTCCTGTCGCGTGTGCCGGATGCGGCATTCGCCTTCACGCTACCGGTGGGCGCGAGCCTCGTCATCTCGATGCAGTTCCAGCAGGATGTGGCTTACCAGTTCGCCTCGGTCCTTGTGATCGTCTATCTCGGCCTGCTGATCTTTGCCGTGCGCTGGTCGCACCGCCAGTTCGTGGAACAGCATCTGGGCGAAGCGGCCGTAGGCGAGCAGTCGCAGCTGATCGGCCTCCTGTTGCGCGACTTCGAGGAAAGCACGTCGGACTGGCTCTGGCAGACGGACACGTCCGGCAGGCTGGAAGAGATTCCGATGGTTCTCGACGGCGGCGCGGAGAGCGCCACATTCATGAAACTCGGCGAGAAGATCACATCGCTGTTTGCTGCCAATGAAGCGCGCGCGGCGCTGGAGCAGGCGTTGACCCGCCATCAGGCTTTCCGCGATCTCGTGTTGCGCGTGAACCCCGGACATGAGCCGGAGTGCTGGGTGTCGCTGACAGGCAAGCCGATCTTCGAAGGCGCCGTGTTCTCAGGTTTCCGCGGCGTGGCGACCGACATCACGCAGTCGAAGCTGATCGAAGACCGCCTGGCCCATATGGCGCATTTTGATGCGCTGACCGGCCTGCCCAACCGGTCGACGATGCAGGAACATCTGGAGAAGCTGGTGCGTCAGCCGCCGGAGCAGGGCGCCGTGCGGGCGCTGCTCTGGATGGACCTCGACAATTTCAAATGGGTCAACGATACGCTCGGCCACCCGGCGGGGGACGAACTGCTGAGGCAGGTGGCGCATCGGATCAGCGAGCTGACAGCGCAGGGCGACATGGTTGCCCGCCTCGGCGGCGACGAGTTCGCCCTGCTCATCGAGCGGCCGAATGATGGCTCTCTGGAACACTTCTTCGATCGGCTGGTGAACCATATGCGCACGCCGTACATGATCTGGGGGTCGACCGCGAATTGCCCGGCCTCGTTCGGTGTGCGCCTGTTCGATGCCTACACCACCGACACGCGCGAAATCCTGAAACATGCAGACCTCGCGCTCTATGATGCCAAGCGCAGCGGCAAGTCGCAGTGGCGCATGTTCACATCGCAGCTTGATGCCGATGCGAAAGCGCGTATCCGCACCGAGCACGAGCTTGAGCGCGCGATCGAGCAGGAAGAGCTTGCAGTCTATTTCCAGCCGCTGGTCGATGCCTCGACGCACAGGATGATCGGCGCGGAAACGCTGCTACGCTGGAAACACCCGACGCGCGGCCTCGTTTTCCCAGACCAGTTCATCGAGCTGGCGGAGGACAATGGCCTGATCACGCGAATGGGCGAATGGGTGATCCGCGCGGCGCTGGCAGAAGCGGCGCGCCTGCCCGACAATATCAGTGTGTCGGTGAATATTTCGCCGCTGCAGATACACTCGGCAACGCTGGTGTCGACGATCGTCAATTCGCTTGCGGCGCACGATATCAACCCTTGCCGGCTTGAGCTGGAGATCACCGAGTCCGTGTTGATGAGCGACACAGAGTTTACGCTGAAGCGGCTGCATCAGCTGAAGGATCTCGGCGTGCGTATTGCGCTTGACGATTTCGGGACGGGCTATTCCTCGCTCAGCTATCTGCGTTCGTTCCCGTTCGACAAGATCAAGATCGACAAGAGCTTTGTGAAGGACATCGAGTCACGCCCCGAGAGCCGCGCGATTACGGTGGCGACGCTGAACCTTGCCAAGTCCCTTGGCATGCGGTGTACGGCGGAAGGTGTCGAGACGCTATATCAGGCCGATTTCCTGCGCGACAATGGCTGCGACGAGCTGCAGGGCTTCTTCATCAGCCGCGCGCAGCCACTGGATAATCTCAGCCACCTCGTCACTGTCGGGCCGAAGACGGCCGCGTCGAATCCGCCGCTGGACCTTCGGGACAAGACGGCCGATGCCAAGATCATCCCGTTTTCCGGCGATTTCCGCGAGAAGTCGGCCTAGGGCGTCGGTTCCTCTGCGGGCGTTTCTTCTTCCGCAGGCTTGACGGGTTCAGGCTGTGTCTTCTTGCGGCCGAACAGGTTGCCCAGCGCGTCCCGCGCGGCGTTCTCCAGTTCATCCTCGACCGCTTTCTGCGGCGTCTTCGCAGGCGGCGTTTCGGCTGGCGGCGTGTCGTCCGTAGGCTGAGCAGCGGGGTTTGCGGGCGGGGTATTGCGCGGCGGAACGCCGATGATGCCGCCGATAATGTCGCCGGCTGCGCCGCCGCGGCCTGTCAGCTCGTCAACCAGTTTGCCCTTCAGTTCCGCTTCGAGCGCGGCCTGGACGCCGGAAAAGTCCGGTGTGACCTTGATCTGGTTCCAGCTGCCCGACAGGCGCACCGGCACAGGTATCCCGTTCAGCTGCACGACGGCGCCGGCGCCCTGGCCAGTCCGGTCAATCGCCGTGGCAAGGCGCAGGTCGAGCGACTGGCCGCCGATATCGATCTTGCCGCTGCCATCGATGCCGAGCGCCGGGCTGATCAGCTTCAGAACATTGACCGTCGCCACGCCGTTCTCGATCTTCATCAGGCTGTTGAAATTCGTGAAGTCGGTTTCGGCGGCGGGCGAAAGGACGCCGCGGAAGTCGACCTGGTTGAGCTTGCCCGTAGTGAAGGCCGTCTGAAGGGACTGGACAGAGCGCACCATCTGCGTGACATTGAGCCCCTTGAGGGCGCCGTCGGCAAGGTTGGTCGACACTTCGCCGCTGAGGCCGTTCATCAGCGCATCGATCGAGTCGCCGCGCGTGGCCGCGTCGATCCTGAACGCGCCGGTGCCGACGAGCCGGTCGAACCCCGCCAGCGTGCCGAGCAGGTTCGACATGGCGACGCTGTCGCCCTGCATCTGGAAGCTGATCGCGGGAACGGCGGAGGCGGCATCGACCGTCATCTTGCCTTCCCAGTTGCCGCCGAAGGCCTTGAAGCGCGAGAGGTCCGCCGTCAGGGCGCCATTGTCGAGCTTCGCCGTCAGGGCCGCATCTGTGAGCTTCACGCTGCCGAT
This sequence comes from Hyphomonas sp., assembly GCF_046313975.1. Lineage (GTDB taxonomy): Bacteria > Pseudomonadota > Alphaproteobacteria > Caulobacterales > Hyphomonadaceae > Hyphomonas. The sequence continues at coordinate 58,928 of NZ_JBKBXB010000018.1, forward strand.
ATTGATCTGTGTCGTGACGATCTGAAGATCGGCATCTGCCGCCGAGAGACCGGCGAGATCAAGCTTGTCCTTGCTCCACTCGGTCAGGGGCTGGGCGGGTTTCGGCTTCTGGTCCGACGGTGCGAGGAAGGGCGACAGGTCCAGCATGCCCATGTTGAGCTTGCCGGTGAGGCGCGGCTTCTCGCCGGTCAGGTCGATGCCGGCAGTGCCCTTGGCCGTGATGTTGTCGAGCTTCAGGTCAAGCGCTGAAATCTGGATGTTGGTGAAGGTGCCGGTGAGGTCCCCGGTGGCGGAGAAAGTCTGCAGGGTCGCACCCGGCTCGAGTTCCACATCGGTGGCGGCGAGCAACTCGCGCAGCTTGTTGCTGGAGGCGTCCAGCTTGCCATTCAAGGCGCCCTCGCCGGCAAGCGAGAGGCTGCCGGTATAGGCGGCCTTCAGGAGGTCGCCGTCATGCGTGAAGGTGATGCCCGTGAGTTGCAACGCATCGACCGGGCCACTGATGGCGCCGTCCATCGAAACTTTCTGAAGCGCGGGGGCGGCCGGAAGCTCGACGTTCAGCTGTTTCGCAAGTTCGCCGGCTTTTGGCGTATCGAAGCTGAGCTTGCCGTTCAGCGTGGGCATTTCGCCCAGCATGATGTCGCCCGCATAGCTGGTGGTCAGCAGCTGTCCCTTGGTCCGAAGCTTCTCGAACGTGATGGCAGGTTCGGTCAGCGCGCCCTTGATGCTCGCTTCGAGATCAAGGCTGCCAAGCGGCGCCGCACTCACCGGCAAGTCGATGGCCGCGAATTTCGCCAGCGCGTCGATCTTCGGCGCGCTGAGGGTCAGCTTGCCGTCAATCACCGGCGCCGCGCCGAGATTGACCTTGCCGGTGAAGCCCGTCCTGGCAAGGTCGGAGGACTGGCTGAAGCGCTTGATGTCAACCGCGAGGGCATCGAAGGCGCCGGAAACCTCGCCCTCGACATTCATCTTGCCGAGCTTGGTAATGTCGAACGGCACTTCGACATTGGCATAGTCGAGCAGCGACCGGATCGCCTCGGAGCTGGCCGAGAACTTGCCGTCCACCGACGGCGCCGTGCCGAGCGTGAGGACGCCATCATAGCGGGCCTTGATGAAATCCGTGGCGAGGTTCGCCTCCAGCGTGGCGGGCTTGCCGCCGGTCGCGGAATCCAGCGAGTTCAGGATCGCATCGATCTTGAAGCGCTGGCCCTGGAAGAACCCATTGGCATCCAGCCGCAGCGGCGCGTCGAGGGCGGACATGCCGGCCGTGAGGTCAAGTTCGCGCAGTTCGTAACGGGTACCGGCCTGCTTGTCGTCATAGACGAGCGAGGCATTGCGCAGGCGCACATTCTCGACCGCGCCGTTGAAGCCGCCGCCGGAGGGGGGCGTGCCCGTGGTGGAGGGGGGCGCCTTCTCGAGCACCCAGTTCGTGGTGCCGTCCTCCTTCACCTGCAGGGAGACGGCGGCGTCGATGAAGGCAAGCTCATGCACCTCGACGCGCTGGCCGAACAGCAGGGGCGCCCATTTGACCGCGCCGCGCAGCTCGCCGGCCTCGATCATGTAGGTGCCGTCGAATCCGGCCGGATTGGTCACCTTCATGCCGCCCACGCTGGCCGCAATGCGGGGGAACAGGGACAGCCGGACATCGCCGTCGAGCGTGACCTTGCGCTGCAATGCCTGGCCGGCGGCCCGCTCGATCTGGGCCCTGTAGACAGACTTCGGCACAAGGAAGGGCACTGTCAGCGCCGCGCCGATCAGGAGTACAAAAATTCCGCCTGCAATCAGGGCGATACGCTTCATGGTCCGGTTCTCTCTTTGGGCGTCGATAGCAGATGTACAGATACTATGTCGCTTGAATGGCAGCTGAAGGGCAAATGGCAGAAATCTGGTCTTGCCGGGGCACTGCAAGGCATGCCGAAGGACCGCTTGACCCGGCCCGGCGAGGCGATTAGAGAGGCGCTTCGCCCGAAGGGGCGGCCAGAGATGCGCGGGTGTAGCTCAGTCGGTTAGAGTGCCGGCCTGTCACGCCGGAGGTCGCGGGTTCGAGCCCCGTCACTCGCGCCATTCCTTGCGGAATGAAATCCTCCTAAGTCCTTGAAAATGAAGAACTTAGGGCGCTCATAAGGAGCGTTTTTGGGTTCGACGCCGCTTGTTGCACTACAGTTTGCACTACGGATTGCATACTTTTTGCACTACAATTCGCGATGAAACAGAATGGTCTTGGATTAAGATATCTAAAGTCGCGCGGTGGCTGGTGGCATTACCAGAGACGCGTGCCGAGCCGCTTC
>NZ_JBKBXB010000019.1:0-61061 GCF_046313975.1 Hyphomonas sp.
GGGCAGTTGCCGGCCGAAGGGATGTGCTTTGGAACGGATGAACATGGGATCAGGACTCCGGGGTCTTGAGGCTTTGGGAGAGAGGGGCAAACGGATTCAGCGAAAAAAGGTGTTCTACCGGTACGCCGAAAATGCCCGACAGCTTGAGCGCGAGTTCGACCGAAGGGGCATAATCCCCGCGCTCGAGATAGCCGATGGTCTGGGGGTTCACCCCAACCTTTTCCGCCAGTTCCTTGCGGCTGAAGCCTCGCTCGGCGCGAAACACGGATATTCTGTTGTGAATCAAGGCGAATTACCTTTTTATCGCATCGATATGTTGTGTTTACACAATAATTCATTGCGCGTCAATAGGGGCATGCGCCAGCATGTGTGCTGGCGCAGGGTGCGTCTGCCGATTGGAGAGGGCTAGCGGCCGAAGGGCTCGGTGCAGGCGATGCCCTGCCTTGGCGAGCCGAATAGGCCGGGCGCAAGGCGCAGTGAGCCGCCGGCAAGTTCTGCCGTCCCCGCATAGGCTGCATCTGCGGGCATATGGTTGCCGCCCTCAGGGGAGAGTTGCAGCCGGCCATCCTCAAATGTGTAGGTGCCCCAGTAATCCTTGTAGATCTCGAACGGGGTCCAGGTCAGGGAGAAAGTGCCATCGGGATGGAAGATCAGCTCACGGACGGGTTCGGCGCCCACTGCGGCGCACGCTGCTTCTGGCTGGGCCCATCTTCCGACGAGGGGCAAGGCCTCTTCCAGATAGACGAGCATGCGGCCGGACAGGCTGGCTTCTCCCACCCGGGCCTGAACCTGAATGGCGGCGCCGGAGGCCGCGTCCGCATCTATCAGGACTGTGCGCCCGTCCGGCCCGAGCGTGGCCGGGCCGGTGATGGCAACATCTTGAAGACAGCTGGCGGCCACGGGCACGATCATGCCGGGCCGGCTCGTGAACCAGGGCGTCAGAACCATGCTGGCGCCCGGCAGAACAGCAGGCGGCTCCAGCCAGAAGATATAGCCCCCAAAATCGGAGGGCGGCGCGCAACTCTCTGCGGCAGGGGATGCCACAAGGGGTGTGGCTGCGGGCAAGGCGTGCTCCTCCGGCGGATTGGCGCAGGCCGCGACGAGTAGGCCTGCAAGGCAGAGAACTTGTTTCTTCATGCGGCCCTTCCTCAAACGAGTATTCGGTCAATGGATGATGGTCACTACTGAGTGATTTGGCCAGCGCTATCTAATGCCTACATCGCGCTGATGCCGCCATCGACCTTCAGTTCGGCGCCGGTCACCAGCTTCGACTCGTCCGAGGCGAGATAAAGCACCGCATAGGCGATGTCGTCCGGCTCGCCGACCTTGCCGAGCGGAATCTGACGGCCGAGCTTTTCAAGCGCCTTCTGCTCGCCGAACATCTCCTTGGTGCGGTCAAGAATCGGCGTGTTGATAAATACGGGGTGCACGGAGTTACATCGGATCTGCCCGCCCGTCTTCGCGCAGTGCAGCGCAATCGACTTCGACAGATGCCGCACCGCAGCCTTGGCCGTGTTGTAGGCAACGTAATTGCCGCTCGCGATAATGCCCGCGATGGAGGAAATGTTGATAATCGAGCCGAGCCCGTGCACGCGCATCAGGGGGATCGCATACTTGCAGCCGAGGAAAATCGAATCGACATCCACTTCCTGCACTTTGCGGAACATCTCGTAGCTCTCATCCTCCACCGAGCCGAGCGAGCCGATGCCGGCATTGTTGACGAGAATGTTCAGCCCGCCCATCGCATCATGCGCGGCCTGCAACACGTCCTGCCAACGCGCGCCATCGGTCACGTCATGCTGGAAGGCGAAGGCGGTGCCTGCGCCGTGTGCCTTGTTGATCGAAGCCGCCACTGCGTCAGCCCCTGCCCCGTTGATATCGGTGACGGTGACCTTCGCACCCTCCTTCGCCAGCATCCGCGCGGTTGCCTCGCCGAGGCCCTGCGCGCCGCCGGTGATGAATGCCATTTTGCCTGAAACGCGGCCCATTCTGTCTCCTCCCTGTTCTCCGCCTGACCTAACAACCTGCCGCCAGCCCCGCCAAGGGTCACCTCGCGGAGATCGGTGAAATTTCATCGATCTCCTTCAGCCAGGGCTTACCGTGACGGATGTAAACATGGTGAATGTCCCGGCGCCTCATCTGCCTCCTACTGACGATCTATGCGATTGCCTTCGCCTTCGGCGCGCTGACGGCCGTGCGCTGGCCATCCATCGTGATGGTCATGGGCTGGATCGTGCAGGATGATGTGAAGGGCGGCATTGACGCCGTAAACTGGCGCGAACTCGGCATCACGCATGGCGCCGCCTATCTCTTCGCCTCGCTTGGCTACTACGCCTCCAGCGCCCTGCTCGGCGCCCGCAAGGGCGGAGCCGTCAGCTGGTATCTGTTCGCGCTTGCCGCCTCGGTGCCGGCCGTGTTCCTCGTTCACTTCAATCCGAACTGGTGGGAAAACCCGACCGCCGGCGAAGGCGCGCTCGCGGGCCTGATGGCCGGCGCCCTGCTGCTGCTGATCGCGGTCTGGGAACTGCGCAAGCGCCCTCCGGAATATGTCGATGTCGAAGTGACGCCGGAAACCATGGAGAACCCCGTCGTTGCTGCGGCGCTGCGCGGCGAGCCTCTGGTCGCCGAGAAGCCGGTCAAAGTTAAGAAGAAGCACCCGCCCCTGTTCGTGCCGGACATCATGGTCGCCCGCCAGCGCGCCTTCCTGATCGCCCAGGCCCGCCGCAAGCAGGCACGCCGCGCCGAAGCCCTCGCCCGCCGCCGTGGGGAGTGGTTCGACGACGAGGAAGAGGCGGCCTGATTCCCATTGCCGGAACCGGCCCCAGAGCCTAGTTTCCTGCTCATAGGGCGGGAGACCTGATCATGATCCGCAGGATTGCCGGGGCCATCGTCGCCCTCATCGCCGCCTGGATGCTCTGGGATGCGATCTATGCCGTTCAGCTGATCGTCAGCCGGGGCAGCCCCCTCTCCGATGCGCTGCTGAATCCGCCGACCAGCGGCTGGCGCCTCGTCGCGGGCGGCCTTGCCCTTGGCGGCGGCCTGCTGGCGGCCCTGCGCCTGCCTTTCGGCGGCGTCCTGGGACTGATCGGCGGCGTCCTTTTCATCGCGCTCGCCGTGGTGATGGCAAGCCTGTCTGCCAACAGCAACATGATCACACCGGATTCGATTGCCGGCCTCGGCGTCGTAATCGTCTCGGGCGTGATCCTGTTCACCCGCCGCGACTGGGTCCAATAATCGATCCCTGCGGATTGATTTCAGGGCGGGAATGAATAGGTATGCGGCGCAACGCATCCGCCCTCGCGCGCAAAGGACAATCATTCCATGGCAGACACCTATGACGTCGTCATCATCGGGGGCGGCCCCGGTGGCTATAACTGCGCCATCCGCGCCGGCCAGCTGGGCCTGAAAGTCGCGTGCATCGAGTCGCGTGGAAAGCTCGGCGGCACCTGCCTGAATGTCGGCTGCATCCCGTCGAAGGCCCTGCTGCATGCCTCGCACCTGTTCCATGCCGCGCAGCATGATTTCGCTGCGCTCGGCATCAAGACTGGCAAGGTCGAGCTCGATCTCGCGCAGATGATGGCGCAGAAGTCCGACGCGGTTGAGGGCCTGACCAAGGGCGTCGAGTTCCTGCTCAAAAAGAACAAAGCCGAATATATCAAAGGGCGTGGAAAAATCCTCGGGCCGGGCAAGGTCGAGGTCGCGTTGGCAGACGGCGGCACCCGCGTCCTGGAGACGAAGAACATCGTCATCGCCACCGGTTCTGAGCCGGCCACCCTGCCCGGCATCGAGATCGACGAGGAGCGCATTGTCTCGAACGTTGGCGCACTGTCGCTGAGCGCGGTTCCGAAGCGCCTCGTCCTGATCGGAGCTGGTGTGATCGGCCTTGAAATGGGCTCGGTCTGGGCACGTCTCGGTTCGGATGTGACTGTGGTGGAGTATCTCGACCGCATCCTGCCGCCGGCAGACGCCGAAGTGGCGAAAGAAGCCGAGCGCACGTTCAAGAAGCAGGGCCTCACCTTCAAGCTCGGCACAAAAGTCACCGGCATCGAGAAGCAGAAGACCAAGCTGAAAGTCTCGATGGAGCCCGCAAAGGGCGGTGAGACCGAAACGGTCGACGCCGACATCGTCATCGTCGCCATCGGCCGCAAGCCCTACACCGAAGGCCTCGGCCTCGAGAATGTCGGCGGCAGGACGGACAAGCGCGGCGTGATCGAAGTGACCGATCACTTCCGCGTTGCGCCCGGCGTCTGGGCCGTGGGCGACTGTATTCCGGGCCCGATGCTCGCGCACAAGGCCGAGGATGACGGCACGGCGGTTGCCGAGCTGATCGCCGGCAAGGCAGGCCATGTGAACTATGATCTTGTGCCCAGCGTCGTCTATACCAACCCGGAAATCGCCTGGGTCGGCAAGAATGAGGAAGAGCTGAAGGCCGCCGGCATCGAGTATGTGAAGGGCAAGTTCCCGTTCATGGCAAACTCCCGTGCACGGACGAACCACGAGACCACAGGCTTCGTCAAAATCCTCGCCGAAAAAGGCACGGACCGGATCCTCGGCGCACACATGATCGGCGTCGGCGTCGGCGAGATGATCGCGGAAGTCGTCGTCGCGATGGAATTCGGCGCCGCGTCGGAAGACATCGCCCGCACCAGCCATGCCCACCCCACCCTGTCGGAAGCCGTCCGGCAGGCCGCCATGGGCGTGGAAGGCTGGACTATGCAGATGTAGACTTGCCCGCCGGGACTGGCGCCCGGCGCAAAACTCCCTTAGAGTGGGCCCATGTACACACATGCGGGCGCAGGATGGAGCATCAGGCCGTTTGATCCGGCAGATGCGAACGCATGCCTGTCGATCTTCCGCGACTGCCTGACCGACATGCCCTGGCGTGGGCGTAACCGGGGCCAGTACATGATCCTGCGCCGGGCGCTCGGGCCCCAGAATGCCTTGGTCGCGGAGGAACCCGATGCCGGTATCATCGGCTTCCTGACGCTGCAGATGGCGCAGGGCTATGTCGACCATATGTTCGTGGACCGGGACTGGCGCTTCTGCGGCGTCGCCCGCGGCCTGCTGGAAGTGGCGCGCGCGCATGTCAACGGCACGCTGAGCCTGGATGTCGACGCGGAAAACCTGGGCGCCCGCCGCGCCTATGAGGCGCTCGGCTGGCAGGTCGTGGCCAGCACTGGCACCAGTGGCAAGGCGCGCCAGATGCGCCTTGTCAGCCCCTGACCGCTTTGCCCGCACGCCTGCCCCCGAACCCGGAAACCGTTTATGCCGCCCCGGCAGAATGGGTCGCGCGCGGCGCGGGCGCGCAGGGCAACCTCTTCCTCACGGGGCGCGCCGGCACGGGCAAGACGACGCTGCTACGCAAATTCCTCGCAGAGGCGGGTGACAAGGCGGTGGTCGTCGCGCCGACCGGCGTGGCCGCGATGAATGCCGGCGGGCAGACGATCCACTCCTTCTTCAAGCTGCCGCCGCGCCTGATCGAGGCACAGGATGTGCGCCGCCTACCGAATGCGCGCGTGGTGCGGGCCATCGACACGATGGTGATCGATGAAATCTCGATGGTGCGTTCCGACATGCTGGACGCCATAGACCGCAGCCTGAAGCTGAACCGCGGATCGAAACGCCCATTCGGCGGTGTACGGATGATCCTCTCCGGCGACCTGCACCAGTTGCCGCCGGTCGTGTCCAATCAGGAAAGCCCGATCCTGCAGGAACGCTTCGGCGGGAACTATTTCCACAACGCGCACGCCTTCAAGGAAGCGGAGTTCGCGCTGCTCGCCCTGAAGCATGTGTTCCGGCAGGAAGACCCGCGCTTCCTCGCCCTGCTCGGCGCACTGCGCAATGGCCGCGTGACGCCGCAAGATGAGTTGACGCTGGCCCGTCTCGTGTCGAAACGCAGCGCCGCAGAAGCCTCCGACACGCATGTCGTGCTCACGCCGAACAATGCCAACGCCTTCCGCATCAACCAGACGCGCCTTGCTCAGCTGACCGGCGAGCGCAAGGTGTTCGCCGCCGATGTGCAGGGCCAGTTCGACGACAAGAGCTTCCCGACCGAGGCAGACCTTGAGCTGAAGGTCGGCGCGCGCGTGATGCTGATCCGCAACGATCCCGAAGGGCGCTGGGTGAACGGCACGCTGGCGCATGTCGAAGGCTTCGGCTCCAAGAGCGTGATCGTGAAGATCGGCAAACGGGTCTACGAGATCGAGCAGGCGGCCTGGGAAAAGTACCGCTATGATTTCGAGATGGACTCGAAGAAAGTGAAGCGCGAAGTGGTCGGCACGTTCAAGCAGGTGCCGCTGCGCCTTGCCTACGCCGTCACCGTGCACAAGGCGCAGGGCCTGACGCTCGACAATGTCTATATCGATTTCGACTCCGGTATGTTCGCGCACGGACAGGCCTATGTCGCCTTCTCGCGGGCGCGCACACTGGAAGGGCTCGAAATCTCACGGCCCCTGCGCCCGCGCGACCTCGTGCTCGACCGCGACGCGTTTGCCTTCGGCGACCTCGACACGATTGAGGACACGCCGGCCTACTTGCTGGCAAAATTCCGGAAGGACGAGGGCGTGCTCGTTTAAGCGAGCTTGCGGATTTCGTCTGCCAGCGCGCGGTCCTTGTCGGTGACGATCGCTTCCAGCGTCTTCACGCGCTCCTTCAGCCGCGCCACGTCCTCGCGCAGTTTCGCGACCTCGCCCTGCGTGACATCATCCGCGCGGGAATTGGCGCGGGTCTTCAGGTAAGTGGTGTAGACCCCTGCCCCGACGCTGATCGCGACGATGAGCACCACCATTTCAAACGGACCCATGTGATCATCCTCCGGTTCGCAGCAGGCAAGATGCCCCAAAGGGGCGGTGAATAAAAGGCCGGATCAGGATGGATCAGAGCCGGTCGATATCGCGGCGCAGGCGCCAGTCGCGGTCGGTGATGATTTCCTCCAGCACGCGGATGCGCTCGTTGAGACGGTCGATCTCCGTATCCCGCGCCCCGCGCACATCGGCCTCCGGATACCCGGCATACCGGCGCGGCCGGCACCGCGACCTGCCCGCAACCGCCCAGACGATCAGGGCCACGGTCATGAACAGCCAGAAACCAGACATGTCATCCTCCCTCACATATCGATTATCAATGTGGGAAGATTGAAGGTCAGCGCAAGAGGCGAGGGAGAAAAAAACGACTCAGCGCCCCGTCGACCCAAACCCGCCTGAGCCTCGCGCGGTCTCTCCGAGCTCGCTGACTTCCTGCCAGCCGAGGCGGGTGACCGGGGCGAGGACGAGCTGGGCGATGCGTTCGCCGCGCTGGATGGTGAAGGCTTCTGCCCCGAGATTGATCAGGATCACCTTGATCTCGCCGCGATAATCCGAATCGATCGTGCCCGGCGTGTTGAGGCAGGTGAGGCCATGCTTGGCCGCAAGGCCCGAGCGCGGGCGCACCTGGATCTCGTAGCCTTCGGGGATTGCGACAGAGAGGCCGGTCGGCACCATCGCGCGCGCGCCGGGCGCGAGCACCACGGGTTCATTTTCGGGCACAGCGGCGCGCACATCCATGCCGGCAGAGCCTGCGGTTTCGTAAGACGGCAGCTGCAGCCCGTCGAAATGCGGCAGCGGGCGGACTTGAACAGTGATATTGCTCATCGCCCCCGGGTGCGGAGACTCTGCGCAGGAGTCAAGCCGCGAGCGCCTTAAGCAGACAGGCTTTCTATCACGGCACAGTCAGGTGTGTCCGTCAGTGCACAATTCTCAAGGATGGAGCCGAGCCTCTTTTCCAGTTCGGTCAGTGTTGCGATCTTTTCATGCACCAGCGCGAGCTGGCGACTGGCTTCAGTGTGGACTTCGGCACACGTCATCGAACGATCATGCATACCCATCATCGCCCGGATCAGATCGAGCGGGAAACCAAGCTCGCGAGCTCGGCGAATGAAGGTCAACCGTGCCGCGTCGGACGACGTGTAAAGACGCCGTCCGCCTTGTGACCGGCGAGGTTCCGGCATGAGGTCCGCCTTCTCGTAGAACCGGATAGTTTCGATATGCACGCCGGATTCGCGGCTCAGTCGCCCGATTGTGAAGGTACTCACGAAAGTAATCCTTGCTCCTGTAGTTACTACAGATGCTAGACGAAGGGTATGGAAACGCAATCCAGACACCCCTCCTCCGAACACGCACCGGGCTGGCTTTCTGGCGCGGGCATATTGTCCGGCTTCTTCGCATTGCTCGGCGCATCCTGCTGCATCCTGCCGCTTCTGCTCGCCTATGTCGGGCTTGGCAGCGTATTGGCAGCGAACCTAGCGCTTCTTGAGCGCTGGCGAGAGCCCATGATCGCCGCCACCGCATTGCTGATGCTGGCAGCGTTTATTGCAGCATTCTGGAAAGGTCGAAGGCCACGCGCGAAGTTCTGGACCAGTATGGGCGTTTCGAGCCTTCTGCTGGCTGTGGCTTGGCAGTTGCCCCAACACGAAATCGAAATCCTGAAATGGCTGGACCTGATTTGACCGAAGCCTTTGAACCCGAATCGACGTTGATCTGCCCGCTCTGCGGCCATCAGAAAACCGAGACCATGCCTACCAACGCATGCCAGTATTATTATGACTGCACGGGATGCGGCGAACTGCTACGACCTAAGCCGGGCGATTGCTGTGTCTTCTGTTCCTACGGAACGGCCAAATGTCCGCCTATTCAGCTCGGCAACGGATGTTGTAGCTAGGCTACTCCGCCGCGAGCCGCAAACCCGTCTGCGGGCCGGTGAGCGCGTCGGCGATGCGGGCGGCGAGGCGGCGGGAGACGTCTTCCTTGGCGAGGCGCGGCCAGTGTTCGCTGCCCTCCTCCGTGATCAGGTAAACCTCGTTCTCCGCCCCGCCCATCACATCGCCGGACACATCATTGGCGACAATCCAGTCGCAGCCCTTGCGGGCGCGCTTGTCGGTGGCGAGGGCTTCGACATCATGCGTCTCTGCGGCAAAGCCGATGACAAGGCGCGGGCGGTTTTTGCGCTTGTGGCTGAGCGTGCGCAGGATGTCCGGGTTTTCGGCCAGCTCGATGGCGGGGGCGGCGCCCTTGCCTTTCAGCTTCAGCTTCTGCGGCGCAGCCTTCACCGGGCGCCAGTCGGCGACCGCAGCGACGGAGACAAAAACATCCGCAGGCAGAGCATCTTCGCACGCCTTCAGCATCTCCCGCGCGGTCTCCACCTGCACGAGTTCCACACAGGCCGGCGCGGCGAGCGAGACCGGTCCTGACACCAGCGTCACGCGCGCGCCTTCGGCGGCGAGCGCCGCAGCAATCGCATAGCCCTGCTTGCCGGAGGACTGATTGGAAATATAGCGCACCGGGTCCAGCGGCTCACGCGTCGGCCCGGCGGTGACGAGCGCGTGCAAGCCACTGAGGCGTTTCGCTTTCGGCAAGAGCATCGCCTCGATCTCGCGCACGATCACCGGCACATCCGGCAGGCGACCCGGCCCGAACTCACCGCAGGCCATCGGCCCGACATCCGGCTCAACAACCGTCACGCCGTCCGCGCGCAGACGGGCGACATTGCGCTTCGTCGCGGCATGTTCCCACATCCGCACGTTCATCGCCGGCACCATCAGCACAGGCTTGTCGGTGGCGAGCAGTGTGGTGGAGGCAAGATCATTGGCGAGGCCGTTCGCCGCTTTCGCCATCAGGTCCGCGGTTGCCGGGCAGACGACGACGAGATCAGCCGAGCGCGACAGCTCGATATGGCCCATCTCGGTCTCGTCGGTGAGATCGAACAGTTCGGAAAAGACCTTCTCGCCGGAGAGCGCGGCGACCGAAAGCGGCGTCACGAACTGCGCGCCGGCCTTCGTCAGGATCACGCGCGAGGCAATGCCGCGCCGGCCCAGCTCGCGGATCAGCTCCAGGCTCTTATAGGCCGCGATGCCGCCGCCAATGATCAGGAGGATGCGTTTAGCGCTCATGGTTCCGGATATATCGGGTCTGACTAGCCCCATTCCTAGCGCAAAAACCTTGCCGCGCCCCCATCAAAACCTCGGGAATGGCACGCCGGCGTCAACACCGCGGTAAGGTTTGGCGCCTCAGTCGCCGACGCGGATGAGGTGGGCGCTGGTGGAGTTGCCGAAGCCCGGCTTGTCATCCACCTTGATCACCCGGCTTGCGGGCGAAGCCTGAACCGTGCGCACGGAGACAGATGTGCCGCGCGCCGTTTCGGTGCGGTGGAGGACGAAAGTCTCGGTCTTGCCGCCGCAGGCGACGCGGACGGTGGCGGTGCGCTGGCCCTTGGCAGCAGCGTTGTCCAGCGCGGCGCGCGTGGCTGCATCGGTCGCGGCGGCGCAGGTGTCGGCAAAGGCGGGCGCGGCAGCGAGACCGGCGGCGATGAACAGGACGGCGAGTTTCATGGCTCCGGCTCCCTTCTGGTGGCGGAGCGTGAATGCTAACCGGAGTCTTAACGCCGCGAAGCCCTTACGCCCCCTGCGGGAAACTCACAGGCAGGCAGGACCCGCAGCCGCGAGAAATTCGCCTCAGAATCCGCGCACGGCCCACGCCGCAGCAACACCCAGAATTCCGATCAACCCGAACCAGCCCCACCAGGGTGCGAAACGTTCGGGTTTCGGCGGCGGCGTGGGTTCCGCCTCGAGGGATTTCTCGAACCGGTCCATGACTTCCGGCAAGCGCTTCAGCCGATTGGCGACATCGCGGATGTTCTCGGCAACGAGCCGCACCGCGCCTTCGGGTCCGAAATTGCGCCGGATCCAGTCGCCGACCACCGGTTCCGAGGCGTTCCAGATATTCACCGCCGGATCGATGGCGCGCGCGACGCCTTCCACCTGCACCATGGTTTTCTGAAGCAGCACGAGTTCCGGGCGCAGCACCATGCCGAACGTGTGCGTATAATCGAACAGCTGCAAGAGCACCCGGCCCATCGACACGTCTTCGGCAGAGCGGCCGAACAGCGGTTCGCCAATCGAGCGCAGTGCCTGCGCGAAATCGCCGACAGACTGGCTGGATGGCACATAGCCCGCCTCGAAATGCACTTCCGCGATGCGCACATAATCGCGCTTCAGGAAGCCCCAGAGAATCTCCGCCAGGAAACGCCGCTCTATGGGCCCTACCCTGCCGATGATGCCGAAATCGACAAGCGCGATCCGGCCTTCCGGCGTGATGATCGCGTTGCCCTCATGCATGTCGGCGTGGAAGACGCCGTGATCGAGCGCGCTCGCGAGGAAGCCCTGGATGATGTCATTGGCAAGCTTGTTGCGGTCCAGACCCGACCGGTCCAGCGCGCCGGGCGCGGTCAGCGGCGTGCCTTCGATCCATTCGGCCGTCAGTACGCGGCGGCCTGTGCGTTCCCAGTCGACCCTCGGTACACGGAAGAACCCGGTCTTCTCGTTCACGGCGCGCATCTCGTCTGCGCCGCCCGCTTCAAGGCGAAGGTCGGTCTCGCGCATCATCGATGTGGCGATGGTTTCGGTGAAGGCGATGGGCCGCAGGCGCCGGCTTTCGGAGGAAACGCCCTCGATCGTGCGCGCGGCGCGGCGCATGGCGGAGAGTTCCAGCTCAAGCTGGCGCTCGATACCGGGGCGCAGGATTTTCACCGCGCGCGCGCCGTCTGGCAGTTCCATGCGGTGCACCTGCGCGAGCGAGGCCGCAGCGACAGGCTCCGACAGCGCGGAGAACAGCCGCTCGGCCTCCGCCTTGCCGAACTCGGCTGCGAGCGCAGCGCGCGCCTGTTTCATGGAGAAAGGCGGCAGCTTGTCCTTCAGCCGCGACAGGTCACCCGCGACTTCCGAACCGAACACGTCCGGCCGGGTCGCCAGGAACTGGCCGAGCTTGATGTAAGCAGGCCCGAGACTCTCCAGCGCCCGCGCAAGGCGCTCACCGGGACGTCCGCGCGCACCGCTGAAAATGCGCAGCACCCCGCCCGCAATCCGCGCCGGCAGCGGCAGGCGCGACTGGTACTCCCCCGGCAGGATGACATCATGCCGGGCCAGCGCCGTGCCCGCGCGCATCAGCCGGCGATAGTCGGAGAGCGCTTTCAGCATCCGTCAGACCGCCCAGCCGAAATGCAAAGCTGCGATGCCGCCCGAATAGTTCGTCACTGACACTTGCGAGAACCCGGCGCCTTCAATTTCGGTCTTGAATGTCTGCTGGTCCGGAAACTTGCGGATCGATTCGACCAAATACTGATAGCTTTCGCGGTCCGATGCGATCAGTTCGCCGAGGCGCGGAATGACGGCGAAGCTGTAGGCGTCATAAGCCTCCTGCAGCACGGGCACCGTCATCTGGCTGAACTCGAGTACGGCAAGGCGCCCACCGGTCTTCAGTACACGGCGGAATTCGCGCAGACCCGCCACGCGGTCTGCAAAATTGCGGATGCCGAAAGAGACCGTGACGGCATCAAAGCTCTTGTCCGGATAAGGCAGCTTCTGGCCATCGGCGCAGACCCAGTTCAGGCGGCCCGCCCATTGCGCATTGTCTGCGCGCGCCTTGCCGGCTTCCAGCATCGCATCGTTGATGTCGCAGACAATCGCTGTTGCCGGGCGCGCATCGCCGCGGCGTTTGCCCGCCGCATCCGCCAGTGTGAGAAACGCCCGTGCCAGCTCGCCCGTGCCGCCGGCAACATCAAGGTGGCGCTCGCCCGGCTGGGGGTTCACCTTGTTCATCGCATCATGCTTCCACAAACGGTGGACGCCGGCGCTCATCAGGTCGTTCATCAGGTCATAGCGCGAGGCAACAGAGCGGAACACGCCCTTCACGCGGGCGACCTTCTCGCTTTCCGTCACATCCTCGAAACCGAAGGAGACGATGCGTTCGTTGCTATCCGTGCCTGTCATGCGCGCCTATCTTACCTGCCTCAGCCATAGCGTATATGCGATAAAGATGCCTGAATTACCCGAAGTCGAGACAGTTCGCCGCGGACTTGCCCCCGTGATGGAGGGGCGGCGCATCCTCCGGGTCGAGCAGCGCCGGGCGGACCTGCGCTTTCCCCTGCCCGAGCGCTTTCCGCAGCGGCTGAAAGGCGCCCGGATCGACCGGCTGGCCCGGCAGGCGAAATTCCTGGCGGCCCACCTGTCGACCGGGGAAGTCCTTGTCATGCATCTCGGCATGACCGGGCGGTTCACCATCTCCGGTCAGATGAAAGGCGCATTCCACCATGAAACCGGCGCCGCCGAGTCCCACGACCATGTCGTCTTCCACATGGAGGGTGGTGAGACGGTCACCTATAACGACCCTCGCCGCTTCGGCTTCATGGAGCTCTGGCCGGCCGCGGAATTCGGGGCATACCCAAGGTTAACGCAGATGGGGCCGGAACCGCTGTCGAACCATTTCTCGGCCGATTATCTTGGTAAAGCGCTTGCCGGAAAAGCCGCGCCGATCAAGGCTGCCCTGCTCGACCAGAAAGTCGTCGCGGGCCTCGGCAACATCTATGTCTGCGAAGCGCTCTACCGCGCCGGCATCTCGCCCAAGCGCCTGTCGAAAACCATCCCCGGCCAGCGCGCCCTCCGCCTCGCCCCGGCGATCAACGCCGTCATCGCCGAAGCCATCGAAGCGGGTGGCTCCTCGATTTCCGACTTCGCAAATGCCGAAGGCGAACTCGGCTACTTCCAGCACCGGTTTGATGTCTACGACCGCGAAGGCGAGCCCTGCAAACGCTGCGGCGCGACGGTGAAGCGCATCGTGCAATCGGGCCGATCGAGTTTCTATTGCGGCGGGTGCCAGAAGTAGCCCTACCGCTCCGCCCTCAGCCCCAGCTTAGCCAGCGGCGCCCCGATCCCCCCGCTCACCAGCGCCGCCAGCAGTGGCAGCGCGGGCCAGATCTTCGAGACCGGCGCTGCGAGCCAGTCCCTGAGCCAGGGCAGAACCGCAGAATCCGACTGGTAGACCGGCGTGAACATATGGCTCATGCCTTGAAAGAGGCGCACATGCAGCGCGCGCATCCGCGTGTAGTCCGCAGCAATCTCGCCGCCTGCCTCCACAGCGCGCGCCAGCGCAAAGGCATCCAGCAGCGCCATATTCGCCCCCTGCCCGAGTTGCGGGCTGGTCGCGTGCCAGCTGTCACCCAGACGAATCAGGCGGCCTTCGGTGGCCGGCCAGTGCGTGCGGTGGCGATAGCGCGCGAAAGTCAGCTGGTCATGCTCCGTGATCTGATCAAGCAGCACCGCCGTCTCCGGCCAGAGCGCGCTCGCCTCCCGCTTCCAGTCGGCGAGCGGCGCGGTGCGGAAAGCCTCGTAAGCATCGCCCCGGATCGACCAGAAATAGGTGAGGCTCACCGGCGCACCGGGCGCGGCCCTGCCGGACGGCATCACGCCCGCCATCTTGCGCGCCGCTTCGTAGCGCTGTTCCAGCGCGGCATCGTCAAACACGCTGCTCTCCGGCCAGGGCAGTGTTGCCCAAAGCGCGCCATAGGGCAGCTCCTTTGACGGTTTCGATGCCAGCGGCGAGCGCACACCCATACAGTCGATCAGGAGATCGTACGGACCAAGCGCGCTACCCTCCGTGTCCCGGAACACGCCCGCCTCACTGTCTGCCGAAACGATCCGTGTGCCAAGCACAACCTGGACGCCGGCTGCCTTTGCCGCCTCAAACAGCAGATCGAACAGGGCTGCGCGCTGGATGCCAATCCCGATGAGGCTTTTCCGCAGCGCGCCGTAACGCACATCGAGCACCGCCCTGCCCGTCTCAGACGACACACCCCACAGCCGCGTTATCGGACTGCCCAGCGCTTCCGCCCCCGCCCGCAGGCCCAGCGCGCCGAGGATCGTCAGCCCTGTCTCCTGCAGCATCAACCCGGAGCCGACGGGGCCGGCTGCTTCAAACTGGTCAAACACCGTCACCCGGTGGCCTGCCCGCGCCAGCAGTATCCCGCTCGCCAGCCCGCCAACCCCGGCCCCCGCAATTCCGATCGATAACTTCGCGCTCATCAGCCTGTTTAGCCCTGCTCCTTGCACGTTGCGCAAGTCTCAAGCAGAGTGAGTTCCGAAAAGAAACGGGAGAGATCGCCATGCCTCAAGGAGCCGCGCTGATCGTCGGTGCAGGAGACGCCACCGGCGGCGCCATCGCAAAAGCCTTCGCCCGCGAGGGACTGGTCGCGTGTGTCAGCCGGCGGCCGCGCAATCTCGTGTCGCTGAACGAACTGGTCGCGCAGATCGAGGCTGAAGGCTGCAAGGCGCGCGCCTTTGGCGTTGATGCGCGCGAGGAGGAGGCGACCGCCGCGCTGGTCGACCAGATCGAGGCGGAGGTCGGCCCTCTGGAAGTATGCGTGTTCAATATCGGCGCCAATGTCCGCTTCGGCATCACGGAGACGACCTCGCGTGTCTATCAGAAGGTCTGGGAGATGGCGGCCTATTCGGGGTTCCTTGCCGGGCGCGAGGCGGCACGTGTGATGCGTCCGCGCGGCCGCGGAACCATCATCTTCACCGGCGCCACCGCCGGCGTGCGCGGCCGCGAGGGCTTCTCCGCTTTTGCCGGCGCAAAGCATGCGCTGCGCGCGCTGGCACAATCGATGGCGCGCGAGCTTGGCCCGGAAGGTATCCATGTTGCGCATGTCGTCATCGACGGGCCGATCAACAGCCAGTTCATCCGCGAGAATGTTCCGGATGCGGCAGATCGCTTTGCGAAAGACGGCCTGCTGCTGCCGGACGAAATCGCGAAGAATTATGTCTGGCTGCACCGCCAGCATCGTTCGGCCTGGACGCATGAGCTGGACCTGCGCCCGTGGAGCGAGAGCTGGTAGCGCGCTACACCATCCCCGCATCCGTCGGCAGGCCGAACAGGATGCGGCCGGTCAGCTCATAGGTCGACGGCGCCGTGACGATATGCTGCGTGATTGCATGCGCATCGCGGAAACGGCGCTGCAGATCGCTCGCCTCGAACAGCGCAGCGCCGCCACCGAGATCATACAGTGTACGGCATATCTCCGCGCCCGTGCGTGTCATGTGCGTGCAGGCAAGGCGAAGGTCGGCACGCAACTCCATCGGAATCTCGCCCGGCGCCTGTGCAGCCGTCCAGACCCGGTCGATCTCGGCAAACAGATACGCCCGCGCCGCGCGCCACTGCGCTTCACAATTTGCATACGCCGCCTGCATCATCTGGCGTTCGGCGAGCGTCTTGGCCGAGCCCTGGCTTTTCTTCACGGTCGCCAGCGCATGGAACGCATCGAGCGCGCCGCGCGCGTTTCCAAGCGCCACTGCGCACACGCCCAGCGACAAGAGCCCAAAGGCCGGGAACTTGTAGAGCGCACCCGGCACTTTCGGTTTGTCAGAGACCAGCGACACCGAACGCCCCTTCGGCACCAGGATATCCTTCACCTCGATATCGCCGGAGCCGGTGCCTTTCAGGCCCATCACATGCCAGGTATCGTGCAGCACCGCATCGGAAGCCGGGAACACCATCATCCGTGTGTCCGGCGCGCCGGAGGGCAGGCGCAGCATCTCGCCGTTTTCCCAGATCGTGCAGCTGCCGCAAAGCCAGCTGCAATTTGCCGAGCCCGAGCCCCACTGCCATCGCCCTGTGACGCGGTAGCTGTCCCCTTCCGGCACCGCGCGCCCCATCGGCGCGAACACGCCGCCGGTGATCGCCATAGGGTCGCCATAGATCGCGCGGGCGTATTCGGCGTCCATATAGGCGGCGTTCAGCGCGGTGGTCGCCGCGATCATCACGCACCAGCCGGCGCTGGCATTCGCGCGGGCGGCGGCTTCGGTCACTTCCACCATCTCGCGCGGCGTGGACTCGAGGCCGCCGAACGCTTTCGGCGTCACCATCCGGAACACGCCGGTTGCGGCAATCTTCTGCGCAAGGTCAGCGGGCAGGCGGCGCGCCTCCTCCATTTCCGCCGCGCGTGCAGCAAGTTCGGGCAGCAGCGGCTGAAGCGCCGTCAACGGATCAATCCTGGTCACGATTTCAGTTCTCCATGAAATTTTGCCGGCGCCGCGTGGCGCCAGGACATGATGAGCGCTGAGCGCAGCGTGGCGAGATCGCACTTCGCGAGGCGAATGGAAGTCGCGCCATTCAGACCCCACTTGTTCGGCACCTGGAAGAAGATGTCCGGCTCTGCCTCGCACAGCATCTTCTGCTCATCCGGCGTCAGGAACACGTTCGAGAATTCATGGTGCGGCGGCAGCGTGCAGAATATCTTGCCTTTCGGCGCATCGACCCGGAAACTCGCCCAGTCAAAATGCGGGCGCTCAAGAGCGCGCGGTAGTTTCAGAGCTTCGGCGCGCAGCTTCTCCGGCTTGATCATTCCGCAGCCCCGAACACGGCCTTGCCATCCTTGATCGTTTCCAGCACGCGGATGTCCTTGATCGTGGACGGATCAACTTTCAGCGGATTGGCCGAAAGCACCACGAGATCCGCCCGCTTGCCGGGCGTGATCGAGCCCTTGTCCGCCTCCTCGAAATACTGCCGCGCCGCGTTCAGCGTGACAGCGCGCAGGGCGTCGAGCGGGTCTGCCTTTTCTGCCGGGCCGAGCACCTGACCTGTGCGCGTCTCGCGGTTCACCGCCACCCAGATGAGCCGCATGAAATCCGCCGGTACCACGGGTGAATCCGTGTGCATCGTGTAGGCGAGGCCCTTCTCCTTCGCACTTGCGAGCGGGCTGATCCTTGCAGCACGCTCCGGCCCGAGCACCTGATCGCGGTGCCAGTCACCCCAGAAGAAGGGATGCGCCGCGAAGAAGGAGGGCACCATGCCAAGCTCCGCCATCCGGTCCAGCTGGTCCTCACGCGCCGTCTGCGCATGGATCGCGACGGTGCGCACATCCTGATCCTGATAGGTGCCGAGAATGGCCCCTTCAAACTCCAGCAACTGGTCAATCGCGCGGTCGCCGTTGACATGCGCAATCACCTGAATGCCGCGCGCATGCGCCCCTTCCAGCAGCGCCTCGACGCTCTCGTCAGAATATGTTCCGTAGCCGGAATACCCTGTCTCCTGCCCCGGCGGCGGAACGACATAGGGCCTCGTCAGCCAGGCGGTCCTGCCCTGCGGCGAGCCATCAAGGATCAGCTTGATGCCGCCGACCCGGAAATTGCCGTCATAGGCCCGAGAACTGGTGAAATCTTCGCCGATGGAAGTGCCATCCGCGAAATGCTGGTAAGCGACGATATCGAGATAGAACGCGCCGTCTGCAGCCGCCTTGCGCATATCCTCGACCTGCTGCGGCGTTGTCGCCCCGTCCTGCACCGTGGTTATCCCGGCGCGGGCATAGACCTTTTGCGCCGCTGCAAGCCCGGCAATTCGCATCGACTGATCCGGGGCCGGAAGATGCTTCAGCACCAGATACATCGCCGTTTCTTCCAGCACACCGTTCGGGGTCACCCCGTCCGCCTCGCGCCGGATGACACCTCCGAATGGATCGTCCGTCTCCGCCGTGATGCCGGCCAGTGCAAGGCAGGCAGAGTTGCAGGCGATGAAATGCGCTGACGTGTGCAAGAGGATTACAGGCACATCAGCGGCGACCGCGTCCAGATCATGCCGGTCCGGATGTCGCGCTTCGGCGAGCAGCGAGTCGTCATAGCCGAAACCTGTGATCGCCGGGGCTGCGGGGCGCGCCGCACGCCAACCGGCAAGCTTCGCCTGCAAGTCCGCAATCGAGGAAACCTCACCCGCCGGCGGCGGCTGCAGATCGGCCATCGAGGCGACCTGCGCCATGATCGCGAGGTGGCCGTGCGCATCGATGAAGCCCGGCACCAGCGTGCGCCCGCCAAGATCGCGCACCACGGCTTGCGGTCCTGCGGCCTGCAGCACATCGGCGGCGGTGCCCACAGCAAAGATTCGTCCCTCCCGGATGGCGACGGCTTCTGCCGAAGGCTGTTCCTCATCCACCGTCACGATATCGGCATTGATCAGCACGGTGATGCCTTCTCCGCCCGCCGCCACAGGCTTTGCAGCGCAGGCGCCCAGCAACGCTGCGCCAAGGGCGCCCAGTATCCACCGGTGAGTGCGGGCCTGCATCAACACGTCGTCCTCCCTCGCCCGACTGCGCCAGCGTTTCACCCGGCACCATCGGCGAGGCGCCCCCGGCTTGGCAAGCACCTATAGTGACAGGGCGCCGAGGATCACCGCGGTCAGGATGCCGGACAGGAGAACGCAGAAATAGATGCTGTCGAGCGTCAGCACTCTCAGCACCGCGGTTGTCCGGCCGGTGCCATACACTGTGCGCAGCATCCGGTAGAGATACCAGTTCGACCAGATCAGCAGCGCCAGAACGACCCATCCCGACCCGATCAACAGCGAGACGAGGAAGCCCACAGACATGGCGAAGAACAGCGCCGAATGGAAATGCAGCGAGACGATCAGATGATCGAAGAACAGGAATTGCCGGCGCCAGATATAAACCGCCGCAAGCAGCAGCGCATAGACCGGCAGCAGCACGAACATCAGGCGCGGAATCCATTCCTGTGTCTGACGGGCAAGACGAGCCGGGTCATCCATCACTTCGGCAAACTGCGCCGCGTCCCTGTCACCCCGCTCGCCGGCTTCGCGCACGGAATCGAGCGCTTCCTTCGGCATGAAGCCGACCCATTCGCGGTCCGGGCTGCCGGGCCCGGTTTCATTTTCTGCCGCGTCCGCACCCGGCTCTGGCGGCGGACTGGAAACGAGGCCCGGGATGCCACCCTTCCAGAGCGCATCAAGTTGGTCCAGCCCCTCGATCGCCTCGCGGTATTCCTCTTCGCTCATATTGCCTTCGGCGAAAGCCCGTTCGACCTGCGCCCTGGCATCCTCAAGATTGCCGGAGGCTCGCGGCCCGAAACCGAATCCTTGCCCTGTCATCAGCGGCAACAGCACGAAGAAGATCAGCGAGGCAAACACATACAGCCGGAAGGGCGGAATGAACCGCGCGCGCTGGCCATCAAGGTAGTCGCGCGTCATCCGGCCGGGGCGCAGCATGAGATTGGGCAGGGTGTGTGCGATGCGCCCGTCGAGCGAGAAGAAGGTCTCGAGGCTTTCGCTGACGAGCGTCCAGAAAGGCCGGCGCAGGCTCTGCCCGCTCTGGCCGCAATGGTGGCAGAATTCGCCGGACAGCAGCGTGCCGCAATTTAGGCAGTTTGGGCTGGCAGGCGGGCCTTTGGTCTGCGCAAGGCCGACGGCCGCATCTGCGCCCGCATGTTCGATGGCTGTATCTGCCGCGCTGCCGAAATCGTCGGTCATACCCGTTACTCCTGAGCCCCGGCCCTTGTCACAGGCTCCGCGGTCTCACGCAACGGGCTTCTCGCCATCAGATGAAGATCTTCGGCTTTCTCGCCTGGAAACGCCGGGTCGCTTCGCGGTAGCTTTCCGCCCGCCCGTCAGAGGCAAGGCCGTAGGTTTGTTCGCGCAGGAATTCCATCAGTCCCTTGCGCTTGCCGGCGGCCTCCAGCGCTTCCGGAGACAGGGTTTCACCAATCTCTACACGGAGGGTTTCGCCCATCCGGCGTTTCACTTCGCGGAAGACGAGGGCGAGGCGCAGTTCCAACGACAGGTGCGAGGCGATCTGGAACAGGCGCGAGTTCTGGCCGTCGAAAAAGATCGGCGTGACTGAGGCGCGGCTGTGCGTGATCAGCTTCGCCGTGAAAGGCTTCCATTCATCATCCACTGCCAGCGGATCAAACGGGCGCGGCACGGTGGAAACCCCGCCCGCCGGGAACACGACGACACAGCCCCCGCCTTTCACATGCGCCAGCGCGGCGCGGCGCATTTCGACATTTGCAGCGACCGCCTCCTTCGTGGCGGCAAACTCGACGGGCAAGAGGTAGGGCTTCGCCTCCGGCACAGCATCCAGCACCGAATTGGTGAGCACCTTGAAATCCTTCCGCCGCAGACTGATCAGCCAGCTGATGACCAGACCATCCAGCACGCCGAAGGGATGGTTGGCGACAACCACCAGCGGCCCCTCCTCCGGCATCGCAGAGAGACGGCCCGCAGGAAAGCTCACATCCAGATCGAGCAGGCGCACCGCCGCCTCGAAGAACGGCACATCATTGGCGAGGTGTTCGCGGTAATGCGCGTAGAGCTTTGCGAGTTTCGGCTGGCCGGACGCATGCTCCACCGCCCGCACGAGCGCGCGCTTCAGCGGATCGTCGAAATAAGACGCGTAGGAAAGCTCCGGCGCCGCTTCGGCTTTCATCAGAGCCGCCACATCCGTGCCAGATTGTTCTTCTGCATGTCGGACGAGCCGCCAACGATGGGCATGCCGAGCAGGTCGCGCACATTTCGCTCGATGTCATAGGCATCCGAGAGGCCATAGGCGCCGATCACCTGCTGGCAGGCGAGCGCGATCTCGACACCGGTATCGGCGACGAAGAGTTTCGCCATCGCCGTTTCCGCCGAACAGGGCTGGCCGGTGCCGGCGAGCCAGGCGGCGTGGTAGAGCATGTGCCGGCAGGCGGCGAGTTTCGTCCGTGCCGTGACGAGCTTGTTGGCAACCGCCTGATGCTTGCCGATCGGCTTGCCGAACTGCACACGCTCGCCCGCATATTGCCAGGCCTCTTCCAGCGCCGCGCGGGCAAGACCATAGGCAACTGCCGTGATCTCGATCTTCTCGACATCCAGCGCGCGGCCCGCCAGCGCCTCCCAGCCTTTGTTCCACTTTTCCGGCCCGCCGACGATGGCGCTTTCCGGCAAGCGTACATCGTCCAGATAAACGTCCATCGATTTCGTATAGCGCAGGTTCGCATGTTCGATGGCCTGCATCGTCACGCCCTTGGCATTCGTCGGCACAAGGACAAAAGTGAGATTGCCGTGACGCGCGCCCGGCTCACCCGAGCGGCAGAGGCAGTAGATATAATCCGCCCAGTCGGCGCCCGTGCACCAGCGTTTGGCGCCGCGGATGACAATCTCGCTGCCGTCCCGCTCCACGCGTGTCTCGACACTCGGCAGGTCGCCGCCGACATTCGGTTCGGACAGGCCATAGGCGAGGAAGATTTCCCCACGCGCGAGTTTCGGCAACAGAGCTTCCTTCTGCTCCTTTGATCCGTTCTCGGAGATATTCAGCCCGCCATAGAAGGCCGCATGAATGTAGGGGCCCGCCATCGACGGCCCGCCCTGGCAGAGTTCCTCGATCACGGCGGCGGCGGCATAGATATCCTCGCCCTGCCCGCCATATGCCTCGGGAATTGTCAGGCCGATCAGGCCCATCTGTGCAAGCTCGCGGAACAGACCCCGGTCCCAGGTCGCGGCCTTGTCCCATTCCCGCCGCTTCTCGCGCGGCATCTTCTCCGCCACCCAGCGCGAAAGCTGGCGGCGGATTTCGGCGACGTGATCAGGCTCGGCGGCAAAACTGGTCATACTTCCCCCGGGATTTTCACCGCTATCTGGGACGCTTTGGCAAGCGGGGAAAGGGGTGAGACTCGACAGCCCGAATTGTTCCCTATATGTTCATGGCGTGAGACCCCCATGCGCAAGCCAACCGGCATTGAATCCCTTTATGTCGATTTCGACGCCTTCTTCGCCAATGCGGAGAAGCTGCTGAGGCCCGAGCTGCGGGACCGGCCAGTCGGCGTCATTCCCCTGCCCTCAGAGTATACGAGCCTGATTGCCTGCTGCTACCAGTCCCGGCTCTCGGGCGTGAAGCGCGGCATGTCGGTCAGTGAGGCGCGGGAACTCTGCCCCGACATCACCCTCGTTCTGGCCCGGCATGACGAGTATGTCCGCCTCCATCACAGGATCCTTGAGGAGATCGACAATCATGTGCCCGTCAAACGGGTCTGGTCGGTCGATGAGATGGAATGCGAACTGACCGGCACCGAGCAGCAACGCTACCTGAAGATCGCACACGCCCTGCGCGACGGGCTGGCGAAGAATGTCGGCGCCGTGCTCTCCCCATCCATCGGCCTCGGCCCGAACCAGTTCCTGGCGAAAGTGGCCGCCGAAATGGAAAAGCCGGCGGGACTGACGGTGCTTCATCCGGATACGCTGCTTCAGCAACTCGCGCCGCTGGAACTGAGTGACCTGCCGGGAATTGCCGGCAGCATGCGCCGCCGCCTCGAAGCGGCGGGTATCACGACAATGACGCAGCTCTGGCATACCTCCCCCAAACAGGCCCGCCAGATATGGGGCAGCGTGGAAGGCGAACGGATCTGGCTGCAACTGCATGGCTATGCCGTGTCGAAGCCCGGCCCCACGCGACGGATGTTCGGTCACAGCCGCGTTCTGGCGAAGGACTGGCAATCCCCGGCAAAGGCGCGCGAATGCCTGCGTCTGCTGACAGCCAAAGCCGCGCAGAGGCTGCGGCGGGAGGGGTATAACGCCAGCGCAATCGAGATTTCGGTCTCGGTGTCGGAAGGTGCAGGATGGTCGGGTGCGGAGCATTTCTCCCCTGCCCGCGATGACCATACATTTCTCAGTGCCGTGAGCCGCCTGTTCGATTCGGCGCAACCTGCTCTCAGGGGGCGGAAGCTGCAGAATGTCTATGTCATGCTGCACCGGATCAGCCGACCGGGCGAAGTGACGGGAGACCTGTTCGAGCAGGCCGGCGTACACGACCGGGAGCCGCGCTGGGACCAGATCACGGACGTGATGGACGAACTGAACCGGCGCTATGGCGGCGGGGCCATCTCGCTGGGCATCCGCAACGAGCTACCCGGAGGCTATGCCGGCGCCAAGATCGCCTTTGGCCGGGTGCCCAGCCTGGAGGATTTTGACGGGCTTCCCGTCAACCCACCAGAACGCCCTGGCCGATCTCTTCCAGCCGGTAAGGCGTCGTCTGATAGGTCTGGTTGATCCAGTTGCCGAAGAGGAGATGGGCGTGGCTACGCCAGCGGTTGAGCGGCGGGCGTGTGGGGTCGTCGCCGGGGAAATAGTTATGGGGCACGGCAATCGGCAGGCCCTGCGCCACGTCGCGCTCATACTCTTCCTTGAGCGAGAAGGAATCGTATTCGACATGGTTGAACATGAAGAGGCTGCGGCTCGGCGCGTGGTGCAGGAGGCTCGGGCCGGTCTTCTCGCAATCGACCAGCAGGCCGAGTTCGGGGCGCGCGCGTACATCCTCGCGGCGCACCTCGGTCCAGCGTGAGACAGGGATCAGGAAATCATCCGAAAAGCCAGCAAGGTAGGGCGAAGCCGGCGCAAGGTTTGACTGGCGGAAAACGCCGAAGGCTTTCTCGCCCAGCTGGTATTTCGGCAGGCCGTGGAAATGATACGCGGCCGCCATCGCGCCCCAGCAGACATAGAAGGGCGAGTGCACGTTCGTGCGCGTCCAGTCGAGGATCTGCTGCAGCTCGTTCCAGTAATTTACAGCTTCGAACGGCATCTGCTCCACCGGCGCGCCGGTGATGATGAAGCCGTCAAACTTCCGCTCCCGGATTTCCTCCCAGGTCTGGTAGAAGCTGATCAGGTGCTCGGCGGACGTGTTTTTCGGCTGGTGCCCGCCAACACGCACGAGGGTGAGTTCGACCTGCAGTGGGGTTGCGCCGATCAGGCGGGCGAGCTGTGTTTCGGTGCGGATCTTGTTCGGCATCAGGTTCAGCAGGCCGATCTGCAGCGGGCGGATATCCTGGCGCACCGCGTCGATCTCGCGCATCACGGCGACGCCCTCGCGTTTCAGCGTCTCGGCGGCTGGCAGCGTATCGGGAATGCGGATGGGCATGGCGGCAAGTCCTCATCGGCCCGCTTGGGATCAAACGCATCGCGATGGGGGGGAAAGGCGGAGCACCCTCCGCATCTCGGCCCTTTAGCGACTTGTTTAACGTGGCTGCAAGCCGGCCGGCCAAATCACCACAGGCGGGATTTAGTATGGCCACGCGGCGGCGTCAAATCCGTGCGGATCGGAGCGCAGCGCAGTCCCTCTGCCGAACGGCATGAGCCGGTTGTCTTGTCTGCGCAGGATTGCCATTGATCCCTCAAAACGCGAATTTGTCCGCAGAGTCGGCCGGAGACCAAAGCATGAAACATTTCGCCCTGTCGGCCCTGATGGCCGCTGCCTTCTGGCTGACGGTCGGCCCTGCCCGTGCTGATGTCGCTGCGCTTTACGGGCGCGCCGACGATGTCTGGGACGCTCAGATATCCCCGAACGGCCGGTATGTCGCCCTGGGCTGCAGCCCGGGCGGTTGGCCGGGCATCTGCGTGTTCGATGCAGAACAGCCGGGCGACCCTCGCGTGTTGCGGGGGAATGCAGACACCCGCCTGCTGAATTTCTACTGGGCCAGTGACAAGCACATTGTCAGCAATGCCGCCTCGTATGAGCGAATGGCTGTATCTGCGGGCCTGCGCTTTTTTGAGTTCCGCAGGGCTGTGTCCTTTGATGTGACGACGGGCGATTATGCTATTCTGCTCAACAATATCGGCCTCTACACCGACACGACGCATGTCTCCTCCACCTGCGCGGCCAAGCCGGACAAGGTGATGATGCAGCTGACCGTGCGCGCGTCCAGTGATGCGCCCATCGGCAGCAAGATCCGTACGACCAAAGGCGGCGTCCGCGCGGAGAATTATGAAGTCGACCTGAAATCCGGACGCGGCAAGCTGGAAAAATCTCACAACACTTCCGTGGTCGATGTGCTCGTGGACAAGGACTGCAAGCCGGTCGTGAACGTGATCTACAACGACCAGCGCGGCGAGTTTGCACTGGAAAACGCAGAAACCCGCCGCCGCTTCTTCGAACTCAAGAGCGCGCCGGTTTGGCCGATGGACGTCATGGGCCTGTCAGACGACCGCAAGAGCGTGATCGTGCAGGCTGATTATGACGGTCATTTCGGCCTCCACCGCATCCGCATGAGCGACGGCGCGATGGAGCCGTTGAAGATCAATGGCGAGGAGTTGGGCAATCTTGGCGTCCTGCACGATGGCAGCATGGAAACCGTGATCGGCTTCTCCTACCTCAATGATCTGCAGGAGCATATCTACGTCGATCCGGAACTGGCGACCCTGCAAAGCGATCTTGAAGACATCCTGGGGATGACGGTGCGGATCGCCTCCATCTCCGTTGACCGCTCGATCATGACGATTGCGGCCGAAGAACCTGGAAAGCCCGTGCGCTTCTTTCTGTATGATGCCGCAGCGTCCGGCCTCGAGCCGCTCGGAAATATCGCCCCTCAGTTCACGGGCCGCGAGACAGGCAGTGTGACCGCCGTTTCGTACGAGGCGCGTGACGGGCTGGATATCCCCGCTTATCTGACCCTTCCGCCGGGCAAGAAACCAGCTGACGGTCCCTTCCCGCTGATCGTCATGCCGCATGGCGGACCGGAGGCGCGCGATTCCGCATCTTTTGACTGGTGGTCACAGGCCTATGCGGCTGCCGGATATGCCGTTGTCCAGCCGAACTTCCGCGGATCGTCCGGATACGGACCGGAATTCCGCGATGCCGGATTCGGAGAGTTCGGCGGCAAGATGATTGATGATATTGTTGATGCCATCGGCTGGGCTGAGGAGTCCGGCCTATCCAAAGGCAGTCAGGCCTGCGTGGCGGGGGCGAGCTATGGCGGGTATGCGGCGCTGATGAGCGCTCTGCGCGGCGCTGGCAAAGTGTCATGCGTGGTCGCGGTTGCTCCGGTGACGGACATTTTTGACCATATGGCGCGCTTTGATTCCGATGGGGCGGCCTATAATTATTGGGCGCGGTATGTCGGCGGCGGCAAGTTCTCCTCACCGGAGATGCGCAAGAGTGTCACGCCGGTCCAGCGTACGAACGAGTTCAACGTGCCGGTCCTGCTCATCCATGGCAAGAGCGACGTCGTTGTCGAGCCCTCGCAATCCCGGAACTTTGCGAAGGCCTGGGGCACACGCAAAGGATTGACCTTCATCGAGATGGATGGACAAGATCACTATCTGCGCAGCACCAAAGCCCGCACTGATACTCTGACCGAGAGCCTCCGATTCCTCGAAGAGAACCACCCTGGCAAACGCTGATCCTTCAGGCTGCCGGCGTTTCGGAAAACACCAGAAGCCGGACAGGGTCTCCCCTTCCGGTTTTGCCTGGCTTTCGGGTCCTGCGGATGGGGCTTCGCCCATGCGTCTGAGGACTTGGTAGTGAAGTGGTGGGGATTGTCTCTGCCCCAGTGCACCGGGGGCGAAGGGTCCCATCCGCATTCCAGCGATGCAGGGACCATCCCGTGCGCCGCCGACCCGCGTGAGGATAGGGCTACACCTCCTTGGCCTCACGCTTCGGGAGGGAGAATAGCTCCGCCACTGACCCTACCGGATTGGAAAACTGCGAAATCTCCCATCCCGCTCATCCCGGCGAAAGCCGAAAGCCAGAACACCTTGTTCTGCCGTGCTTTCTGGGTCCCGGCTTACGCCGGGATGACAAGGGGTGAGGGCGGGCACCGGGCGGCGGTGTTGCATAGGGCGTTTTGAACGCAACACGCTCCGCCGATACCTGAGAGTAAACCTCTCAATCCCCCGTCAGTTTCGGCGCGCGTTTTTCCTTGAAGGCGGTGACGGCTTCGCGCCGGTCGGAGAGATAGTTCGAGACGCTTTCCCAGCCGATGCTGGCATCCATCAGCTGCGCGGCGAGCGCGCGCAGCGGGATGTTCGCGGTCGTCTTCGTCCAGCGCACGGCCCATTTCGGGTTGGCGAGGATCTTGCCGGCAATCTCGGCGACTTTCGCGTCCAGCTCTGATCCAGGTACGGCATAATTGATGAGGCCAAGGCGCTGGGCTTCTTTGGCATCCAGCAGGTCGCCGGTCATCAGAAGTTCTTTTGCTTTCGCAAAGCCGATCAGCTGCGGCCAGATCAGCGCGCCGCCATCGCCGGCCACGAGGCCTACCTTCACATGCGGGTCGCCGATCTTCGCCGTCTCGTCGGCAATGATCACGTCGCAGAGGAGTGCAATCGTTGCGCCCAGCCCGGCTGCTGCGCCGTTCATGCGGCAGAGGATCGGCTTTTCCATCTGCAAGAGCGTGACGACGATCTGCTTTGCGTCCCAGCCAATGGCGCGGAAGCGTTCAGGGTGGGCGATCTGTTCCTCGAACCAGTCGAAATCCCCGCCCGCGCAGAATGCCCTGCCTTTGCCGGAAAGGATGATCAGGTCACTCTCGCTGTCGCGCTGCAGGCAGTTGAAGACCAGCGCCAACTCGGTGTGCATCGCCTCGTCGACACCGTTCACCGGGTGGTCGGACGTAATGTAAGCCGTCAGTACACGGCCCTTTCGCTCGAAGGTGAAGCGCTCCCATTTGTCCTTCGTGATGTCATATGCCGCGCTCATCGCCTGTCTCCCTGTCTGTTTGCCGCCACCCTAATGCGGCGGTGAGAGAAGTCACGGCCTGCCGGATTTCCTTGCCAGTGCGGCGTGCCGGTGGCATCCTTCCCTGCGGTAACGGGGCGCGCCAGTCCCTGCCCGGCGCAGCCCCGCTCGCAAGCGATGGAGCGTGCCATGACCATGCAATCCCTGATCGGCCCCCGGAACACGCCGCTGCTTGCCTGCAGTCCGGACGACCATCTGATGACGGCCGTAATCCGGCTGGTCAGCGACAGCGCCAATGCCATCGCCGTAACCAACCCGTCCGGCCAGCTTGCCGGCATCCTGTCGGACCAGGACATCATCCGCGCGCTCTATGCCGGGGGCGGGTCGGTCGGCAATGCCAAGGTGGAGGACTGGATGACGCGCAATGTGATCACGGTGACGGAAGACACTCGGCTCGATGCGGCGGTGAAGCTGATGGCGTTCCATCGCATCCGGCACATCGTCGTCACCGCAGAGAAGGGCCGGCCGATTGCGGTCGTCGGCATCCGGCAGATCCTGAAAAAGCTGCACGAAATCGACGAACTGGAGATCAACGTTCTGAGAGACATCGCCATCGCGCGCGGCTAAGACGAGGTAGCACCAGACGGAGCTGCCCTCCATGCCGCGCGATACCCTGTTTCTGCTGCCACCCGGATTTGCCGCAAACGGGCGCCGCGAATTCTGCCCGGAATGCGCGGAGCTTTGGGGCCTGCTCAGCTGGTTTCCGGCGCTGAAGGAGACGCTTCGGATCGTCTATGTCGGCATTGACCAGCCGCGCGCCGAGATAACCGCCCTGCTCGGCCCGGGCCATTTCAATGCGCCGACGCTGGTGCTGGCGGAGAAGTCGCAGCGAGCGGACGGCGTTCCCTATTCCGAAGCGAACGGGCACACCTACCTGCCCTCTGCCCGCCTGATCGCCAGACACTTCGCGGGGCTTCACGGTACGCCGCAACCGCGCGGGAGTTGATGCCCGCCCCCTTGCGCTCCCGCAGCGTCATGGTCCTCTCAATGCAGCAGAACCAGAACCGACCGGAGGAACGTCATGCCAGCCGCGCCCGTGAAGACCCGTATCACCGAGATGCTGGGCATCGAGAAACCGATCATTCAGGCGGCGATGGGCTGGATTGCGCGCTCGAAGCTTTCTTCGGCGGTGTCGAATGCCGGCGGCATGGGCATCATCGAGACTTCGTCCGGCGAGCTTGATGCCATCCGCGACGAGATCAAAAAAATGAAGACGCTGACGGACAAGCCCTTCGGCGTGAACGTGGCGCAGGCCTTCGTGCGCGATCCGAACATCATCCCCTTCATCATCGACCAGGGCATCAAGTTCGTCACCACCTCCGCTGGCGATCCGATGAAGTACACGTCCACTCTGAAGGAAGCGGGCCTCACCGTATTCCATGTTGTCCCCTCCCTCGCCGGTGCGATGCGCGCCATCGAGGCGGGCGTGGACGGGCTGATCGTGGAAGGCGGTGAAGGCGGCGGGTTCAAGAACGCGAAGGATGTCGCCTCGATGGTGCTGATCCCACAGGTCTGCGAGGCGGTGGATGTGCCGGTAGTCGCTGCCGGCGGCATCATGGACGGGCGCACGATGGCAGCCGCCTTCGCGCTCGGCGCCGAAGGCGTGCTGATGGGTACACGCATCCTCTCCTCTGCCGAAAGCCCGGTGCACGCGAACTGGAAGGAGGCGATCGTGAAGGCCGATTCCACCGACACGGTGTTCCTCAACCGCGCCGGCCCCGGCCCTGCCCTGCGCGCGCTGCGCACCGAGCGCACCAGCCGCATCGAGAAGGAGGGCAGTCCCAATATCTTCGGAGAATTCGCGGGGACTCAGAACGTCTACTTCGGGGGCGATCTCGAGGCGGGCATTGCCCTGACCGGCCAGGTGGCGGGCCGCATCCGGGAAGTGAAGCCCATCGCGCAGATCTTCGAGGAGACGCTGGAGGAATATCACCGCATTGTCGCCGGTCTGCCGCGCTGATGCGCGGTATGACCCGGACGGGTCAGAATTGACGGGATTCCGGCAAAATCCTGTCGTTTCTTATTGTAAATCGCTATCCCCAGAGGCTAAACAGCCCACCAAACCTGTTTGCCAGAGGAAGTATGATGAAAATGTCGGAAGCCCTGAAGGGCGGCGTGGCCGCTCTCGCCCTTGTTGCAACAGCCGCCTGCGGAGGCACCGCCGCCGACAAGCCGGTGGCCGGTGTCGAGATCGCGCTGCCGGAAATCACCGTCACGGACGCTGAACTGGACGGCAACCCGTTCCGCGCCGATTGGACCGGCCCGTATGGCGTGCCGCCCTTTGCCGAGATCCGCAACGAGCATTTCAAACCGGCGATCCTGAAGGGCATCCTGGAATCGCGCGCCGAAATCGCGGCCATCGTCGACAATGCCGAGGCGCCGACCTTCGACAACACGATCCTTGCCCTTGAGCGTTCCGGCAAGTCGCTGAACAAGGTGATGGGCGTCTTCGGCAACCTCTCCAGCACCGACACGAATCCGGAAATCCAGGCGCTGGAAGCCGAGATCTATCCGATGCTCTCGACCGAGCGCGATGCGGTAACGTTCAATCCGAAACTCTTCGCCCGCGTGAAGGCCGTCTATGACCAGCGCGACCGCCTTGGTCTGGACGAACAGGACGCGCGCCTGCTCGAACTCACCCATCGCGGCTTCGTGCGCGCTGGCGCTGGCCTCTCGCCGGACGTTCAGGCGGAAGTCTCCAAGATCAACGCCGAACTGTCGGGCCTGACGACAACCTATGGCCAGAACCTGCTTGCTGCCTCGAAAGACTTCAAACTGGTGGTCACCGACGAAGCCCGCCTGAAGGGCCTGTCGCCGGACTTCAAGAACGCGCTCGACCGGGACGGCAACAAGACCTGGGAAATCGGTCTCGACCGTCCGGTGTTCGAAGGCTTCATGACAGCCGGTGAAGACCGCGAGCTGCGCAGCCAGCTGTTCGATGGCTACCGCTTTCGGGCCAACTCGGGCGAGTGGGACAATGGCGCGCTCGCCATCAAGATCGCCCAGCTTCGCGCCAAGCGCGCCGAGCTGATGGGCTACAAGAGCCATGCGCACTACGTCCTCGAAAACCGCATGGCGAAAACGCCGGAAGCGGCCATTGAGTTCCTCGTGAAAGTTCTCGAACCGGGCCTGAAGCGCGCGGCCGAAGAGCAAGCCGACATGGAAAAACTCGCCGGCTTCCCGATCGCGGGCCATGACTGGTGGTTCTATGCGGAGAAAGTCCGCGCCGACAAATACGCCTTCGACGACAACCAGCTGCGCCCCTACTTCCAGCTGGACGCCGTGCGCGACGGTGCCTTTGAAGTGGCCGAGCGCCTGTTCAACATCACGCTGACGCGCGCGGATG
The DNA here is from genome assembly GCF_046313975.1 of Hyphomonas sp. Classification (GTDB taxonomy): domain Bacteria; phylum Pseudomonadota; class Alphaproteobacteria; order Caulobacterales; family Hyphomonadaceae; genus Hyphomonas. The sequence continues at coordinate 31,463 of NZ_JBKBXB010000019.1, forward strand.
TGGCTGGCTGGCACCCGACCGTTGAGTCCTACGACGTGAAAGATGCCGCGACCGGCCAGCATCTCGGCCTGTTCATGATCGACATGTTTTCCCGCGACTCCAAGCGTGGCGGGGCCTGGATGAGCGGTTACCGCGACAGCTCCGAAATGGACGGCACGGTTACGCGCCCGATCATCACCAACAACATGAACCTCGTGCCCCCGGCCGAAGGCCAGCCGGCGCTGATGTCGATGGATGCGGTGGAAACCCTGTTCCACGAATTCGGCCACGGCCTGCACGGCCTGCTGACGACGATCCGGTATCCGAGCTATTCCGGCGTCTATGGCGGACCGGACTATGTCGAGTTCCCGGCGCAGGTGCTGGAACACTGGGCCACCGAGCCGCAGGTTCTGTCCGTGTACGCCCGTCACTACCAGACCGGCGCGCCCCTTCCGCAGGACCTGATCGACAAGATGAACAAGGCCGCGACCTTCAACCAGGGCTTCAAGACCACCGAGTTCATCGCCGCGTCGCTGATCGACCTGCACTGGCACATGCTGTCCTCGGAAGAGGCCGCAAAGGTGACCGATGCCCGCGCCTTCGAGCTTGAGGTTCTGAAGAAATACAACATCCCGGAAGTGATCGAGCCGCGCTACCGCTCGACCTATTTCTCGCACATCTTCGATGGCGGCTATTCGGCCGGCTATTACTCCTATCTGTGGGCTGAAATTCTGGATGCGGACGGTTTCGATGCGTTCAAACAGTCCGGCGACATCTTCAACCCGGAACTCGCCGCTAAACTCAAGAAGTGGGTCTACGAGTCCGGTGGCCTGCGGGAAACGGACGAGCTCTACCGCAACTTCCGCGGCTCCGACCCTGGCATCGATCCCCTGCTGCGCAAGCGCGGCTTTGCCGATCCGGCGCCTGCGGAAGGCTGATCGAAGCCCCTTTTCCAAAACAAAAGCCCCGCCGATTGGCGGGGTTTTTTCGTTTTGCGTTGGTTGCTAAGGCAGATCAGCCGCTGACCGATTCCTTGCAGATCACGGCGCGGACATCCTCTTCCGTGCGCGCCTTGCGCAGTCCGTCGCGCACGGCGCTCTGACGGAAGACGCGGCTGACCTGGGCGAGCGCCCGCAGATGATCCGCTCCCGAACCATCCGGCGCGAGCAGCATGAACACGAGGTCGCAGGGGCGCTCGTCGATCGCTTCGAAATCCACCCCGTGCAGAAGGCGCATGAACCCGCCGACCGGTTTTTCCAGCCCGGGAAGGCGCGCATGAGGGATCGCCACACCTTCGCCGACACCGGTGGAGCCGAGACGTTCGCGTTCCATCACGGCGTCCTCGATGACGCGCGCGCCGATGCCGGTCGCCTCGCTCAGCGCTTCGCACAGGACGTGGATTGCCTGCTTGCGGCTCGGCACGTCGTGAAGCGGGATGATGACCCCACCTTGCAGCAGGGCACTCAGATCTGTGGCCATCAATCTACAGGTCCATGAATCTCAGGTGCGGGGCGTGTTGGCGGGGTCGACCCAGCCAATGTGCCCGTCGTGGCGGCGGTAGACCATATTCAGCCCGTCATGGCCAGCATTCCTGAACATGAGTGCCGGAACATCCTGCAATTCCAGCTGCATAACTGCCTCCGAAACGGTCATTGTGCGAATCTGCACGCTCGTTTCTGCAACTGTCAGGGGAGCGTCACCCGCCTCTATACCCTCATCCTGTGAATCATCCGTGTCTGCCGACTGGAACAGCATTTCGGATGCCGGTTCGGCCGGCAGCGGCTGCGGCGCGGTGGCGTGGTGGTCCTTCAGGCGGCGCTTATAGCGGCGCACCCGCTTTTCCATCTTGTCGAGGCTCGCCTCCAGGGCGGCATAGGGGTCGTCTGCCTTGCCGGAGGATTGCAGCACGATCCCTGATGGCAGGTGGACATTGCAGTCGACCTCGATCCACGGCCCCTGTTGGGAAACGAAGACATTGGCGTCGCCGGTGCGATTGAAATACTTGGTCACGGCGGCTTCCAGCCCCGTCTCGATCCGCCCTCGCAGCGCCTCACCCAGTTCGATATGCCGGCCGGTGATCTGGATCTGCATGGGAGTCTCCTTTGCGAGTGACCTGTGACAAATATGGCGCATCCGGATGAGATTAGCGACTCCCATCACGACTCTGTCAGGGCAAAAATCCGTAATCTTGAGGAGATCCCGCAGGTCTGCTGCAGAAACCGTATTCGTTCAGACGCGGCCTTCCAGTTCGGCGAGGCGCGCCCGCGTTATCGCCGCGTCTTTCTGCAAGCCCGGATGCGAGGGATTCGCCTGCGCCAGCGCCTCGGCAATCGGCAGGCTCTGACGGTAACGCGCAATCGCGCCGGCCCGGTCGCCCGATGCGGCGAGCACATCCCCGAGCCGCTCATAGCTGATCGACAGGTCGCGCTGCGCCTCTGCCGAGGCCGGATTGTCCCGCGCGAGGCGCTCTGAAACCTTCAGCCCCGCCTCATACTGCGCCCGCGCCCCCGAAAGGTCGCCCCCCTCCCGCAACACATCCCCGAGCGCATCGGCGGCGACGCTCTTCTCGCGTTCAGTGGCAGCCGAGCGCGCTGCGGCCTCGGCGGCCAATCTTGCCCCGGCTAGGTCGCCGCCGGTCTGGCGCAGTCGGGCGAGCTCGACGCAGGTCCAGAAATCGTCAGGCTGTAGGCGGAAAGCTTCCTCATAGGCCGCCTTCGCCTTCGCAAAATCGACACCCAGTACGAGCGCACCAAGTCGGCGCCATTTCTCCGCTGCGGCTTCTGCGTCAGCGCGGGCATCGCGCTCCAGCGTGGCGATGGCGCCGGCAAGGTCGCCTGCGGCCAGCTTTTCGGCCGCCGCATCAGCCGCAGGGCTCGCCTCGGCGACGATCTCCGCGACAGCAGCATCCCGTCGACCGCGTTCCTCTGCCCCAAGCGGGTCCGCGCCGGCAGCGACCTGCAGTCTCTGAAGCGCATCGAGCCGCGCGAGGATTTCCTCCTGGCGGCGGGCATTCTCGGCCTTCTCTGCGGCGAGGTCGGCTTTCAGTTTCTCGACATCCTTCCTCGCGGCCTTCGTTTCCGGCACGAAGGTGTCACGCGCCGTGGTGACGGGCCGGGTGACAAGGCCCCAGAGGAAGCGCAGGAGCGCGATCGCCCCCTGCACAATCTGGATCACCACCCAGACACTGGCGAGCGCGGCGACGACGCCCAGCGCACCAGCGGCCCACAGCGGCAAGGTGGCAATCAGACCGTGCAGCCAGTCGGGCGTCTGACCGGTCAGCCATTCCCGGAGGCGGGCGCCATCATCGGCCAGCCAGATGTCGAATGCAGCCAAGGCCAGCCTCCGTGTGCTTTCAGACTAACCAGAGGTTAACAAATCAAGGCGGCGCGGCAACCAGGTTTAGCGTGTCAGTTTTCCAGCAGGGCGCGTTGTCCCTTGTAACCATGCTTCTTCAGAAGGCCGCGCAGCTGGTGATAGGTGAGGCCGAGGGCCTCGGCGGCGCGGCCCTGATGGCCGCCGGCTTCGGCCAGAGCCGCATCGATCAGTCGGAGTTCGTAGAGCCGCGTGGCTTCGGTGAAGCCGCCCGGAATGCTCCATATGTCAGGGGTCTCTATCAGGCGTTTTTCCGGACGGTTTATGGACTGCCCGGAGGGCCGCCAGGGCGAGGCAAACGGGTCGAGCGCGGCGGGGTCGAACTGTACCGGATCGTCCGGCGCGGTGAGCAGGGCGCGGTGGGCGAGGCGTTCGGCGAAGTTGCGCAGCTCGCGCACATTGCCCGGCCAGTCATGCGTCTCGATCGCAGCGATGGCCGACGGCGCAAAGCCCGGAAAATCCTGCGCCATCTCCACCGCCATGCGGCGGGCGAAGAAATCCGCCAACAAGCTCTTGTCGCCGTGCCGCGCGCGCAGAGGCGGCAGGGTGATGACATCGAACGAGAGCCGGTCGAGCAGATCCCACCGGAACTTTCCCGCTTCCGCAAGCGCCGGCAGGTCCGCGTTGGTTGCCGCCACGATGCGCACATTCGTCGTCAGCACTTTCGAGCCGCCGACGCGCTGGAACTCGCCATATTCGACCACGCGCAGCAACTTTTCCTGCAGCGCCATGCCGGCGGTCGCGATCTCGTCGAGGAAGATGGTGCCGCCATCGGCGAGTTCGAACCGGCCGCGGCGCTGTTCGGTCGCGCCGGTGAAAGCACCGCGCTCATGGCCGAACAGTTCGGAATCGAGCAGGGTTTCGGTCAGCGCCGCGCAGTTCACCTTCACGAACGGGCCTTCCCAGCGCTTCGACAGGAAGTGCAACCGCTCGCCGACGAGTTCCTTGCCGGTGCCGCGCTCGCCGATAACCAGCACCGGCCGGTCCAGCGGGGCAACACGGCTCGCATGCTCCAGCGCTGACAGCCAGGGCGCGGATTCGCCAACGAGATGAGAGGTTCGCTCGACCATGAGGCCGATATAGCCAAAATCACTGGTGAAATCGACCAAATATTCTGCACCTTTCGCCACGAAAGTGTTAAGGCAATGCACCAGAAAACTTTTTATTTATATATTACAAGGCTTTAAACATTTAATCCGAAACTGGCACGGTCCTTGAAAAAGAGAGCCCATCAGGACGATGGGCAATCGAAACCTAGAAGGACCAGACAAGACATGAACGACCAGGACTATCGCTACCCACCCCGCTCGGATGCCGGCCGCCTTGGCCGCTGGCTGTCCACGCGGCCGGCTGAATCGTGGATCTTCTTTGCCGCGGGCGTGTTCCTCGGCGGCTTCTTCTTCTGATCCGAGCAAAGAAAGGATAACCACAATGGGTCTGTTCTCCCGCCTCGGCGACATCATCAACTCGAACATCAACGCGATGCTCGACGGCGCCGAAAATCCCGAAAAAATCGCCCGGCTGATCATCCAGGAAATGGAAGACACGCTGGTCGAAGTGCGCACCTCTGCAGCCCGCGCAATGGCCGACAAGAAAGAGATGGAGCGCGAGATCGTTCACTTCTCCGGCGCCCGCGATGACTGGTCGGCCAAGGCCGAACTCGCCATCGACAAGGGCCGCGAGGACCTTGCCCGCGGCGCGCTGCTGGCCAAGCAGAAAGCGGAAGCTGAAATCCAGCGCCGCCAGGAAGCCATGGTGATCGCCGAAGACGCCTTCGCCCGCCGCCAGGAAGACCTGGTGAAGCTGCAGGCCAAGCTCGACGAGGCGAAAGCCAAGCACCGCGCGCTGGTGATGCGCCGCGAGGCTGCCGAGCAGCGCATCCGCATGCGCAGCCAGCTCTATGATGGCCGCGCAGACGAGGCGATCGCCCGCTACGCCAATCTCGAGCGCAAGGTGGACGAGATGGAAGCCTATGCAGACGCAATCCGCGGCGGCGAGCCGAGCCTCGCACAGGAGTTTGCCGAGCTCGAGCAGAACGAAGCCATCGAAAAAGAACTCGCCGCCCTGAAAGCTCGCAAGAGCAAGGGCAGCAAGAAATCCGAGGACTGATCAATGCTGACATCTCTTGCATTCCTCATCGGCTTTCTCGCCGTCATCTGCGCCCCGGGCCTGATTGCCCAGGCACGCAACCCTTCGAGCGCCTCCTCTGAGGGAGACGCCTGATGGACGAGGCTGCCATTGTCCTCATTGCCCTTACCGGCACGCTCGCCCTGTTCGTCGTGCTGCCGGGCATGATCCTGCACTATGTCACGATGTGGCGCCGGCAGAAGACCTTGCAGCCTGACGACGAGCGTATGCTGGAAGACCTCTGGCGCTCGGCGAAATCCATGGAGCGGCGCATCGAGTCTCTCGAAGCCCTGCTCGACAAATCCGAGGCGGATGCCCCGCGGCGTCCGCCCCGGCCCTCCCGATCCACTTTTGAGGAATAGGACACTTTCCCCATGTCCCGCTATTCAGACCCCTACTTCTCCCCCAACCCCAAGCGCTTCTACCGCTCGGGTCAGGACAAGGTGATTGCCGGTGTGTGCGGCGGCCTTGCCGAGCGCTTCGGCTGGGACCCGCTTCTGGTGCGCATTGTCGCGGCGCTGATGTTCTTCTTCATGGCCGGCCCGCTGATCTTGGTGGCCTACATCGTCGTGTGGATGATCACGCCCTATGCGCCCTTCGGCTATGGCAATTTTTCCCCCGAGGAAGATGCCTTCTGGCGCGGTGTCTCCGACCGGCCGCGCGCGACGTTCGGCACCATCAAGTACACCTTCATGGACCTCGAAGAGCGCCTGAAGAATATCGAGCGTACCGTGACCTCGGACGAATGGCGCCTGCGCCAGGAATTCCGCGACCTTGAAAAAGGCAACTGACCTTCACCCCACCCACCCACTCATCCGTGTAAGGACCGGAACAATGACCAAGGGGACACTTCTTCGCAACAACCGCCTGCTCGGCGCGCTCGCTCTGACTGTGCTGATCGCGGCACTGGTGGCGTCACACTTTAGCGGCGGGATCCATATGAACGTCGGCGAAGTGCACCTGAGCGTGCAGTCGCACGAGCAGGGCGGCCTGGTCCTGTCTTTCGTCAGCCTGCGCTAACCGCGCTTCAGCGATCGCAGCACGAACCGCATCGGGCTGACGGCGCAGAGCGCGCGGTGGGACGCCGGCGACGGCGCGCCGGTGAGACGGGCAGACAGGATCGCGGCGGCCCAGGGCGCCCAGGTAAAGCCGCGCGCGCCAAATCCGCCTGACACATGAATTCCTGAGCGACTGGGCGCGTCTGTTTCGGCAGCGCGCCCTTTTTTCAGTCCGGCATACGCAATCTTGGCCGCGACCGCATCGGGCACCGCGCCGATCAAGGGCAGGCGGTCCGGCGTTGTGGCGCGCAGGCTGGCGCGGGAACGGTGCGCCGCGCCGCGCACGGCATTCAGCCACCAGGGGGAAAGCTTTTCCAGCGCCGCGAGATTCTCTGCGCGCGCGCCTGCGGTGCCCTCCGGTTCGTAGCGGCCATCGGACGCCTCGAACGTTGCGCCCCAGAGGCGCTGGGCACCGAGCGCCAGCGCATAGCTGCCGGAGGCGAGCGCAGAGGCCGGGGCGGTGACCGGCATGTCCGCCCAGTCCACCTGTCCGAGGCGCGCCTCGAGCGGCAGGACCGGCGCGAGCGTCTTTGCCTCCATTCCATTTGCGAGGATGATGGCATCGAATACCACTCCGTTGACGGAGGTTTCTTCAAGACGCACCGAAACCTGTGACCCGAGATACTGCGGCACCCCCTCGAGAAGGCGCGCAGCCAGAGGGGCCGGCTTCACGATAAGCGCACGCTTGTGCAGCAAGGCCCCGCCCCGGGCGGCCTCAAGGTCTTCCAGCGGTAGGGGCGGATCCGCCAGCAACTTCTCGAAACGGGCAGCCTCGGTGGCATTGCGGGGCAGCTGGAGCACGTCTGTCTCTTCAGCTTCGGGAAGGCCGAGATAGAGGCTGCGCGCGGCGAGATAGGCATCGATCAGCAGCGCGGCCTCGGCTGTGTCGCCGGCATCCAGGCGCGGCATCAGGAGGCCGAGCGGATTGCCGCTGGCGCCGCTGGCGGGCGCCGGAGCGGGGTCGAAGACTTCCGGATCAAAACCGTCCGCCCTCAGACGGTGCGCAAGGGCCGCGCCCGCGATGCCTGCACCGAGAATGGCGACACGCTGCGGGCGGGATGGCGGACTGCGGATGGCGAATATGTCCGGCGCAGGCAGAGGCGGCGCGGCGATGCGGGCTTCCAGCCGCTCGCGCTTGCGGCCGTGGCCTTCGGCTTTCGCAACGTCGAAGCCTGCTTCGGCAAGACCGCGGCGCACGGCGCCGGCCACGGTGAATGTGCCCAGCCGCGCGCCAGGCGCAGAATGCGCCGCGATATGAGGATAAAGGGCCGGCGACCACATGTCCTCATTCTTCGCCGGGCTGAACCCGTCGAGGAACCAGGCATCGGCAGCAAACACGGCCTGCGGCAGCATCTCGGCAATGTCGCCAAGGTGAAGGACGAGGCGCACGCCGTCATCCGGGAAACGCAGCTCGCGCACGCCGCGCACAGGGCCCGGCCATTGCGGGAGCAATCGTGCCGAGACGTCCGCCAGTTCCGGCCAGGCAGCAAGCGCGCGGCGGGCATCTTCCTCCGTGAGCGGATAAAGTTCGAAACTGACAAAAGTGAGCTGCGCATCGGAGGATGGGCGATGCTGGCGCCAGAGTTGCCAGAGAGCGAGGAAATTGAGACCCGTGCCAAAGCCGGTTTCGGCAACGGTAAACTGGCTGCGCCCTTCCCAGGCCTGCGGCAGGCCGCATCCACGCAGGAACACGGCGCGCGTTTCTTCCAGCCCGTCCTGCAGCGAATAGTACACATCGCCATGCGCCTCAGCGACCGGAGCGCCTTCGGCGTTCCAGTTAATTCTCGGAAAGGTAAGCAGGCGTGCCATTTTTCTGCCCTACCTCGCCGCTTGCCTGCTGGGTAGGGGGCGTTTTCGGTTCGCGAAGACGCCTGCCTGCCAAAGCAGAAAGGAATCCTCCCATGGATAAGGAACATATCAAGGGCGCAGCCAAGAAAGCTGAAGGCCAGATCAAGGAAACCGCCGGCAAGCTGACGGGTGATCGCAAGCTGGAAGCCGAAGGCAAGCTGAAGAAGGCTGAGGGCGAGGTCCGCAAGGCGGTCGGCGATGCCAAGGACGCGCTGAAGAAGTAGGCGAAGGCTGCCAAGGGGCTGGGGCCCTCCCCTCCGGCATAAGTGCTATCGGACAGGCGCCATTGCGCTTTCGCCGGCGAAGCGCCACTTTCCCGCCATCGCTGCCCGAAGGAGCCAGCCATGAGCGAGATCATCGTCACCCGCGAGGACGGCCCGACTGGCGGGCGCTACCTCACCACAATTGACGGCCATACGGCCGAGATGACCTATTCCAAGGCGGGTACGACCCGCCTGATCATCGACCATACCGGCGTGCCAGACGCGCTGCGCGGCAAGGGCGCCGGACAGGCGCTGGTGCAGCGCGCGGTGGAAGACGCACGCGAGGCGGGCCTCAAGATCATCCCGCTCTGCCCCTTCGCCAAGGCGCAGATCGCAAAACACCCCGAATGGCAGGACGTGCTCGCGTGACCTACGAGATTTCCCATGATGCGGCGCGCCAGCGCTACAGTCTGACCATCGACGGCGTCGAGGCCTACCTGACCTATGAACGGCCGAAGCCGAAGCACCGGCACATCACCCACACGATCGTGCCCGACGTACTCGGCGGGCGCGGGCTCGGCAAAAGGCTGGTGGCGCGCGCGATGGAGGATATCATCGCAGGCGGCGAGACGGTGTCCGCCTCCTGCTGGTTCGCCAAGGCGCTGATCGAGAAGACGCCGGAATGGGCCGCGCTGGAAGCATGACCCGCCTGCCCTTCTGGAAAACCAAGACGCTGGACCAGATGACCCGCAAGGAGTGGGAAAGCCTCTGCGATGGCTGTGCGAAATGCTGCATCGTCAAATTCGAGGATGAAGAAACCGGCGCGCTTGCCTATACCAATCTGCACTGCAAGCTTCTGGACGGGTCTACCTGCCAGTGTTCGGACTACAGGAACCGCAAGAAGTATGTTCCGGACTGCGTGAAGCTGACGCCGGAATCCGTGGCGGCGGTGGACTGGCTGCCGGACAGCTGCGCTTACCGGCTGGTGCAGGATGGCAAGGACCTGCCGGACTGGCACCATCTCGTTTGCGGTGACCGGAACCGGATCCACGAGGAAGGCCACTCCGTCCGTGGGCGGACGATCTCGGAAGAAGATATCTCCGAGGAGGACCAGGAAGATTACATCATCGACTGGGAAGGCAGCCCGCCCTAAGGCGCGTGCGGCCGCGTGCCGTGATCCGGGTTCTTGCCGCCGCGTTCAAGAAAGGGCTGCATCAGGAACCTGATAAACCGCGGCGTGCTGTCATCCACCAGCCAGCGATAGGCGCGCATCAGCGGATGGTTGATGCGCTTCACGGGGCCGTCCCGGAACGCCGCATAGGCAAGGCTCATCACCATGACCGCCAGCGTTGACCAGATCACGCGCGCCGGGTCCGGCGCCGCTGCCGGATCGTTCAGCCGCACGGCATAGAGAATGACGCTGCCATAGCAGAACGTGAACAGGCTGGTGCGTCCGAACACCATCCAGATCGATTTTTCCCCGATGCCGGCCATGCGGCGGATGGCCGTGAAGGTGTCGATGAAGGCAATCGTTGCCGTGCAGCCGAAGAGCAGGAAGATCGGGTGGTTTTCGTTGATGAGGGTGACGCGCACGACAGGGTCAAGCAGGTTCTGTTTGCCGAGGATGACCGAGGCAACCGTTACGGCGATCATCAGCCCAAACACAGCTCGCATGCCCCAGTCCGGACCCGAGAGCAGGAATTCCCTGCCGGGACGGGCCTGCCAGACGCGGCCGAGCACCATTCCGAAAGCGACGAAGCTGAGACCGTGAAGAATGGACGGACCGGTATGGCCGACATACTCGCCACCATAGATGAAGGCGGAGAGCGCCTCGGCGCCGGGATAGCCGTGCATCGGCGAAATGTGCGAGATCAGCGGATAAGCGGCCTGAACCACCGCGCAAAACAGAACGATTGGCCACAGGCCAATGCGCGCACTGACACCCACCAGAAGCGGGGCAAAGAACAGGAGCACCGCATAGAATTTCAAGATATCCGTAAGCGGCGTCTCGCCGAGGAACAGGGCGCAGCGGATGAAGTAGGTGAAAGGCAGGCTGGCGAAGACACAGAACGCGGCGCACGTGATGCAGTAGAGGATCCAGCACTGCAGCGCGCGGGTCAGGAGGCGCAGCGACGTTTCGTTCTCTGCGCCCGCCGCATACTGGCGGGTATAGACCAACTGCAGCATGCAGCCGAAAAGGCAGTAGAAGACCGGCGCCGAGACGCTGGTAAACAGGCGGAAGATGTAGAACGCCGTGCCGCCTTCCTGCACGTTGGCCGCCATCATGGCGTGTCCGACGACAACGCAGAAGACGGCAACTGATCGCGCAAGATCGATCCCAAGATAACGCATGCGTCCCCCTACCCAGGAATAGCGGCAATGTTCGTGCAACTTTTACGCCACCGGCTAAAGCTGCAATTAAGGTAAATCCCGGAGGATGCCGGCATGGACATCCTGCCCGCCTTCCTGACCCATCTCGGCCACGAGCGCCGCATGGCGGCAAAGACCGTGGAAGCTTATGGGTCAGACTTGGCCGGCTTTCTCGGCTTCCTGCGCGGGCATCTCGGCCGAGAGCCGAGCCTGTCTGCATTGGGAAACCTCAAGGCGCGCGATATCCGCGCCTATCTTGCCGCGCGCCGGCGTGACGGGCTGACGGACGCCTCGATTGCGCGTCTCCTGTCCTCGATCAAGGCGCTTTATCGCTGGCTGTCGCGCGCGCACGGAATCGAGAATGCCGAGATCGGCTACCTGCAGGGCCCTCGCCGCGCCCTGCGCCTGCCCCGGCCCGTCTCGGTCGATGCGGCCAAGGATATCCTGCACGAAGCGGAAACCGAGCCGGATGCGGACCCGTGGATTGCGGCCCGGGATGTGGCGGTGCTGTCGCTGCTGTACGGGGCGGGCCTGCGCATCTCCGAAGCGCTCAGCCTCACCGGCGCGGATCTACCGGCACCGGAGCGGCTGCGCGTGAAGGGCAAGGGCGGCAAGGTGCGGATCGTGCCGCTGATCGCGCCTGTGCGCGACGCGATTGAAGACTATGCCCGGCTCTGCCCCTATGCCCTGCCCCGCAGTCAGGCCCTGTTCCGGGGGGCGAAGGGCGGACCCCTCAGCCCACGGATCATCCAGGGGCGGATGCAGGCCCTGCGCGGTATTCTCGGACTGCCGGAAACCGCAACGCCGCACGCCCTGCGCCATGCCTTTGCCACGCACTTGCTCGCCAACGGCGCCGACCTGCGCGCGATCCAGACATTGCTGGGCCACGCCTCGCTATCGACAACACAGGTTTATACCGGTGTCGACTCCAGCCAGCTTCGAGCGGCGCATGCCGCCGCACACCCACGCGCTTAGCGATCAGGGACTGAGTTCTGCCGTCAGGGCATCCGCCAGCAGGCGGCCGGCCTGTGTCAGGCGAAGTTCCGCGCCAACGATTTCTGCCCAGCCTCTCTCGGCGAACACAGCGATCTTGTCGCGTGGCACGCGCTGTCCGGATACGGCCTCGACGCGGCGAAGGTCGACGCCTTCCGCGGCCCGCAGGCCCATCGCAAGGATTTCGCGCGCAACTTCGAGAGGCTCCAGCTTTGTCGCGTCGCCCCATCCGCTCTGCAGGGCCTGGACATTGGCGATATAGGCCTCCGGCCGGCGTTCGGCGATGCTGGCATAGCGCGCGCCGTTCACCGTGAGACGTCCATGCGCTCCGGGACCGACGCCGATCCAGTCCCCGCTGCGCCAGTAAACAAGGTTATGGCGGGACTGATGGTCTTTCGAGGCTGCATGGTTCGAGATTTCATAGGCGGGCAAGCCCGCGCCGGCCGTGACGGCCTGCGTCAGCTCATAAAGATCCGCCTGCTGATCATCGTCCATGGGTTTGATGTCGCCGCGCTTTGCCGCCAGGCCGAACGGGGTCTTTGGTTCGAAAGTCAGTTCGTAAAGCGACAGGTGCGGCGCACCGAGCGCGAGCGCGTCTTTCAGTTCCGCCTCCCAGCTCGCCGGGCTCTGACCCGGGCGGGCATAGATGAGATCGATCGACACCGAGGGAAACACCTTCAGGGCCCGGCGGACGGCTTCAGCGGCCGACACCGCATCATGATCGCGCCCGAGGAAGGCAAGGGAGGAATCACGCAGCGACTGGACCCCGATGGACAGGCGCGTGACGCCGGCATTGGCGAGCCCTGTGAGGTCTGCACGCAGCACATCGTTCGGATTGGCTTCCAGCGTCACTTCGGCGCCGCGCTGGATGCCGAAAGTATCGGATGCAGCGCGCAGGATCGTGCCAAGTTCATCCGGGCGCAGCAGTGCCGGTGTGCCACCGCCGAAATACACCGTGTCTAGGGCGCCGTGCTGGGGCAAGCGCGGACGATGTGCGTGGATGTCGGCGGCAATTGCGTCCACCAGGGCGCTGCCATCCCGGTCTTTCGCGGCATAGACGTTGAAGTCGCAATACGGGCAGATGCGCGTGCAGTAGGGCCAGTGGACATACAGGCCAAAGCCGAAATGCGGGCCTGCCGGAGAGACACCGCCACTCATGACAGAAGTGCCTCGCGCAGCTTCGCCACTGCTTTCGCCCTGTGGCTCATGGCGTGCTTCCGGTCGGGGTCCATCTCGCCGAAAGTGAGGGTTTCCCCGGCCGCGACAAAAACCGGATCATAGCCGAAGCCCCTCTCCCCTCGCGGGGGCCAGACGAGCGTGCCATGCACTTCGCCTTCGAACACAGCCTGCCGGCCATCCGGCCAGACGACGGCGAGGGCGCAGACGAATTTTGCCGTCCGGTCCGCCGAACCGTTGGCCTGCAGCTCTGATTCGACCCGTTCCATCGCACGGTAGAAGTCGCGGGGCTCGCCCGCCCACCGGGCAGAATAAATGCCGGGCGCGCCGCCGAGAGCCGTTACGGCGAGGCCGGAATCGTCGGACAGGGCCGGCAGGCCGGATGCTTCCGCCGCGGCACGCGCCTTGAGGAGCGCATTTCCCGCGAAAGTTGTCTCTGTCTCTTCCGGTTCCGGCAAATCAAGCTCGATGGCGGATACCACTTCGAAACCATAGGGCGCAAACAGGGCGGTCAGTTCGCGCACCTTGCCTGTATTGTGGGTTGCCGCCAGCAGGCGGCCGGGTTCAAGCTGGAGCGACGATTCTGCGGGTTTCACCGTTTTCATGGCTCCATTCTTGCGTTATCTGCGAACTTATATATCGTTATTCGGTAATAATGGGACAATGCGCCGGCAAAGTCCTTCTTCATAAACCATCAAGGCTAAAGGGTGAAAAGACAGAGCATGCCGAACGCGGGTCGCAATTCCATGGCCGAGATCATGACCGTGCTGGTCACGGTCGCCATGTGGATCGTTGGCGCCATGGGCGTGATCGGCATCCCTGTCCTCTCCATCGGCCTCGCGGCCAGCCTGTCGGGCGGCTCGGCCGAAATTTCCGGGATCAAGGCGCTGGCGGACGGCGTAACACCGGGCCAGCTGGTCATCGGCCTTGCCGGCCTCGCGGTGATCGTGCCGGGCGTGATCTTCATCTGCCTGCAGCTGCGCCGCATCCTGCTGACACTGGCGGATGGCGATCCCTTCGTGCCGGAAAACGCGGCGCGCCTGTCGCGCATCGGCATTGCCATCGCGGCGATGGAGATCATCCGGATCCTGGTTGTGGTGGCTGTCAGCACCGTTCCCACGCTTGTCGCAGACGAGCCCCCTCGCCTGTCGACTCAGCTCATACTGTGGATATCGGTTGCCGCGTTGTTTGTGCTTTCCCAAGTCTTCCGCGAAGGCACACGCCTGCGCGACGAAGAAAAAATGACGATCTGAGGAGCGCCGCAAGGACATGACCATTCGCGTTACCCTCGACCGAGTCCTGCTCGAACGGCGCATGTCGCTGACCGAGCTTTCGGAAAGGGTCGGTGTCACCCTCGCCAACCTGTCTATCCTGAAGACCGGCAAGGCCAAGGCCATTCGCTTCTCGACGCTTGAGGCCTTGTGCCGTGAGCTGAAATGTCAGCCAGGTGACATTCTCGTGTTCGATACGGAAGATGAAGGCGAACAGGGCGACCGGCGCGTCGCCGCTGAATAGTTTTCCCTTCCACTTCTCCCCAAAAAAAGGCATCGTTGCCGCGTAGTAATCGTACAGCGGCGGGAGCAGGTGTGACCGAACCTGACAAAGCTGAATCCCCTCTCGACCGGCTGCGGTCCCACCTCTCGGCTGCCCGCGATGTCGCGGCAATCCGCCAGGCGATGACCTCCTTCCTTGGCGCCTGCGGTGTGAAGATGGCGAGCTACTACCACTACCCGCCCATCGGCGCGGCGGACTTCGGACCCGACATCCCGGTCTACACGCAGGGCTTTCCGGAAGAGTGGGTCACCACCTATCGCAGTGAAGGCATGCTCGATCTCGACCCGATGCCGAAGGTCGCGGCGCGCCGGACGGCGCCGTTCCGCTGGTCGGAGATCGAAAGCCTCACGACCCTGAGCCCTGCCGAGAAAACCTATATACGCCGCGCCCGGTCTGCGAGTTTCGGGGATGGTCTTGCGGTGCCGGTTTTCGGGCCCAACGGCCGCAATGGCTATTTCGCCATCGGCTTCGGCAAGGATGGCGTGATGCCGGATCGTCAGCAGACGTCGGATATTCACTGGGCGTGCCAAGCGGTGCATCTGCGCTATTGCGACCTGATCCTGAAATCGCTGCCAGAGACCGTGTCCCTGTCCGAACGCGAGGCGCAGATCCTCGGCTATGTCGTCCGGGGTCTGTCGAACCAGATGATCGCGGCCAAACTGAATATTTCGGCCAATACGGTCGATACCTACGTCCGGCGCTGCTTCGAAAAGCTTGATGTCCACGACCGGGTAACCGCCGGTCTCCGCGGATTGGCACTCGGACTGGTTGCCTGACTTCAACCTCAGGACAGGATGCCGCAGGTGTTTTGTCAGCGGTGTCATGGATTCCCGTGGCAAGGGAATCGCCCGGATACCCTATCTGGCCCGCCATGACATGGATTGCACTCATCGAACAGGAACTGCCGCGCCTGCGTCTCTACGCATCGGCGCTGCTTGGCGACCTCAAAGCCGGCGATACTGCCGTGGAGGAGGCGCTGAGCGACCTCATCCGCTACCACCTGCCAGCCCAGCCCTCGCGGCACCTGCTGTTCTGCCTGGTAGATTTTCAGGTCCGGGACGTCACCGCGCACGCCGCCGCAGACCGCGCGGAGCTGCTGACGCATATCTGCGGGTTCAGCCGCGAAGAATGCGAAGACATTTTCAGCTGGAACGGGCTTCAGCCGCTGAAGTCCGTCTCCTGACGATCAGCCGCCCAGCGCCATGCGTTGGGCGTCGAACAGTTCGCCGCATCCCTTCTCCGCCAGCTTAAGCATCGCCTCGAGCTCGGCCCGCGTCAGCGGGCGCGCTTCGCCTGTGCCCTGCACTTCGATGAAGCCGCCATCGGAACTCATCACCACATTCATGTCGGCCTCGCCCGAAGAGTCCTCCGGATAGTCGACATCCAGCACCGGATGGTCCTGGAAGACGCCAACTGAAATGGCAGCTGCCTGTTTCAGAACCGGATTCGCCTTGATGACGCCTTCGGTCTGCAAGTAGCGGCAGGCGAGCGCGAGGGCGACAAAGCCGCCGGTGATCGACGCCGTGCGCGTGCCGCCATCGGCCTGCACGACATCGCAGTCGATGGTGATCGTGTTCTCGCCAAGCGCCGACAAATCGATCACGGAGCGCATCGAGCGGCCGATCAGGCGCTGGATTTCCTGCGTACGGCCGGACTGCTTGCCCTGCGCGGCTTCGCGCCGACCCCGGGTATGGGTGGCGCGCGGCAGCATGCCGTACTCACCGGTCACCCAGCCCTGACCCTTGCCTTTCAGCCAGGCCGGCACACCCTTTTCCCAGCTGGCCGTGCACAGGACATGGGTATGGCCGAACTTGGCAAGACAGGAGCCTTCCGCATAACGGGTCACACCGGTCTCGAGAGAGACAGGCCGCATCTGGTCAAAGGCGCGTCCGGACGGACGAAGCAGACTGGGCATTCGCTGGAATCCTCTTAGGTTGCGGCTTGTTTGCGGGTTTTGTGCGGCCTGTCCACTGATAAGGCTGCGCCGGGGAGTGCGATAAGCAGTATGGCAAGTGATATCGAGATCGCGCGGGCCGCGAAAAAGCGCCCGATTGGCGAGGTAGCCGCCGGGCTCGGCATCGCCGCCGAGGACCTGATCCCTTACGGTCACGACAAGGCCAAGATCTCTGCCCGCCATATCCGCAGCCTGCGTCCGCAAAATCTCGGCAAGCTGATCCTGGTCACCGCCATCAGCCCGACGGCAGCCGGCGAAGGCAAGACAACCACGTCTGTCGGCCTTGCTGACGCGCTGAACCGGATCGGCGAGAAAACGATGCTCTGCCTGCGTGAGCCCTCGCTTGGCCCCTGTTTCGGCATGAAGGGCGGCGCCACGGGCGGCGGCCTCGCCCAGGTCGTGCCTATGGACGAGATCAACCTGCACTTCACCGGCGATTTCCACGCCATCACTGCCGCGCACAACCTGCTCGCCGCGATGATCGACAATCACATTCACTGGGGGCATGAGCCGCGGCTCGATCCGGTGCGCGTCACCTGGCGGCGTGTGCTCGACATGAATGATCGCAGCCTGCGCAATGTCGTTACCGGTCTTGGCGGGCCGGGCAATGGCACGCCGATGGAGACCGGGTTCGACATCACCGTTGCCTCGGAAATCATGGCGATCCTCTGCCTCGCCAGGGACACGGCCGATCTTGAAGCCCGCCTCGGGCGCATCATCGTCGGCTACACGCGCGAACGCGCGGCTGTCACGGCGGCAGGCATTAAGGCCGTCGGCGCGATGATGGTGCTGCTGAAGGATGCGATCCAGCCGAACCTCGTGCAGACGCTGGAGAACAATCCCTGCCTGATCCATGGCGGCCCGTTCGCGAACATCGCGCATGGCTGCAACTCGGTCATCGCGACCCGCGCCGCCTTGCAGATGGCAGACTATGTTGTGACCGAGGCGGGCTTCGGCGCTGATCTTGGTGCGGAGAAATTCCTGAATATCAAATGCCGGCAGGCAAACCTTGTGCCGGACGCCGCCGTGCTGGTCGCAACCGTCCGTGCCCTGAAGATGCATGGCGGCCTTGCGAAGGAAGACCTCGCCACTGTCAGTTACAGCGCGCTCGAATCCGGTCTCGCCAATCTTGGCCGGCATATCGAGAACCTCCGCCAGTTCGGCCTGCCGGTGGTCGTCGCCGTGAACCGGTTCACCACGGACACGTCCGGCGAGATCGCCGCCATCGAAGCCTATTGCGGCAAGCTCGGCGTGCCGGTCGCGCTGTGCACCCATTGGGCCGAAGGCGGCCGCGGCGCTGAAGACCTCGCCCGCAAGGTCGTCGATGCCTCGGCGAGACGGACTGAGCCGTTTACCCTGCTCTACCCCGATGACATACCGCTGATGGAGAAGATCGAGACAGTGGCAAGGCGCATCTACCGCGCCGGACGGGTGGAGACGACGCGCGCCGTGAAAGCGCAGCTGAGCGCATGGGAAGAGGCCGGCTTCGGCCACCTGCCGGTCTGCATGGCGAAGACCCAGTACAGCTTCTCGACCGACCCTGCCCTTCTGGGTGCGCCGGAAGGCCATGTCGTGCGGCTGCGCGAAGTGCGCCTCGCGGCCGGGGCCGGCTTCATCGCCGCGATCTGCGGGGACATCATGACCATGCCCGGCCTCCCCCGCCATCCGGCAGCGGAGCACATGTCCCTCAATTCCAGCGGCCAGATCGAAGGCCTCAGCTAGCTATTTAGCAAAAATAGAAATTAGACTTGACGCTAATTAGCGTATCTGCTAATTAATGGGCATGGAAAACAGCGTTTTCAAAGCCCTTGCCCATCCGGCCCGCCGTCAGGTGCTGGCCATGCTGCGCAAGGGACCGCGTCTGGCCGGCGATCTTGCCGCCGAGTTCGAGGCCAGCTGGCCGACCATGAGCCGGCACCTCGCCGTGCTGAAGGACGCTGACCTGATCACCGCCGAACGGCAGGGCAACCAGATCCTCTACCGCGTGAACACCAGCGTCCTCGAGGACGCCGCATCCGCCCTTCTCGGCCTGCTCGGCCGGGACAATGGCGACGACGACATCAAGGAGGCCGCAGAATGAAACCCTTTATCCGCACCGGACTGGCCTGGTCGGCTGTCGCCACGATCCTCTCGGCCGGTATCGCTGCCTGGGCCTGGAACGCCCTGCCGGCGACGGGTGACATCCCGGTCCATTGGGGCCTCGATGGCCGACCGGACCAGTTCGCGCCCAAGGCAGAAGTCTGGAATTACCTGCTGATGATGCCCGCCGCCCTCTTCCTGCTCAGCATCATTCTCGCGATCGTGCCGATGATGGACCCCCGCAAGGCGAACATCGAAACCAGCCGCAAGGCCTACCTCGCCACATGGATCGGCACTGCCATCCTGCTGACGCTGGTTCACGCCGGCATCTGCGTGTCCATGCTGCAGGCAGGCACTGACTTCGTGATGCCGGACGAGGCCGTCCGCTTTGTCATTGCGGGCGCGGCGCTGCTGATGATCGTCATCGGCAACTATATGCCGAAAACCCGCTCCAGCTTCATGTTCGGCGTACGCACGCCCTGGACCTTGTCTTCAGACCATGCCTGGGAAAAGACCCACCGCCTCGCCGGCCCCCTGTTCATGATCGCCGGCGCGCTCGGCATCGCCGGCGCCTTCCTGTTCGACGGCATCTGGCTCGCCCTTCAGCTCACGGCATGGATCTTCGCAGCCGCCATTATCTCGGTCGTCTACTCCTATTTCGCCTGGAAAAACGCCCCTGACCGCGACGAAGGAACCGGGCTGACTGTCTGAGGCCCTATTGAACCCGGCCTGCCTGAACCTTAATCCAGAAGCATGGCGGAGCGTTTCGAAACTGAATCCCTGATGCAGCGGCTCGACCAGCGCTCCCGGGACATTTTCCGGGAGATTGTCGAGGGCTACCTGGCGACCGGCGAACCCGTCGGCTCGCGGACGCTGTCAAAGTCCGGTATCGCCCTCTCCCCGGCCTCGATCCGCAATGTCATGGCCGACCTCACAGAGCTTGGCCTGCTGGACGCACCGCACATCTCCGCTGGCCGCGCTCCGACCCACCGGGGCCTGCGCCTCTTCGTCGACGGCTTCCTCGAATACGGCGAGCCTTCGAAGCCCGACAAGAAAGCCATCGACGAGCGCCTCGCGGCGGCCGGAACCGACCTGGAGGCCGTGCTGGGCGAAGCCTCCGACATCCTCTCCGGCCTTGCAGGCGGCGCCGGCCTCGTCTCCTCCCCCACGCGCGACGCCCCTGTGCGCCATGTCGAGTTTGTGCCCCTGGCAGGCGGCGACGCGCTCTGTATCCTCGTCACCGAGGACGGCGACGTTGAAAACCGGATCATCAAGGTGCCCGAAGGCCTGCCGGCCACAACCCTGATCGAAGCCGGCAACTACCTGTCGACCCGGCTCAAGGGCCGCACGCTGGCTGAGGCGACCGCCGAAGTCCGCACCGAGCTGCAGGACCGCCGCGCCCAGCTCGACACCGCCGCCACCGCCCTTGTCGAGGCGGGCCTCGCCCAATGGAGCGGTGAGACGCCGGGCCGCGGCCGCAGCCTGATCGTGCGTGGCCGCGCCAACCTCCTGGAAGATGCCAAGGCCGCCGAAGACCTTGACAGGGTCCGCCAGCTGTTCAACGAGCTTGAACGCCAGCAAAGCCTGCTCGAAGTGCTGGATACGACGCGCGATGCCAGCGGGGTGCGCCTGTTCATCGGCTCCGAGAACAGGCTTTTCCCGTTATCGGGTTCAAGTGTGATTGTGGCACCCTATATGGGCGGCACGAAACAGGTGATCGGGGCATTGGGCGTTATCGGGCCGACACGGCTAAACTATGCCCGGGTGATCCCGATGGTGGATTATACCGCGAAAGTGGTTGGCGAGATCCTCGCCGGCCGG
Source organism: Hyphomonas sp. (assembly GCF_046313975.1). Classification (GTDB taxonomy): domain Bacteria; phylum Pseudomonadota; class Alphaproteobacteria; order Caulobacterales; family Hyphomonadaceae; genus Hyphomonas. The sequence continues at coordinate 51,997 of NZ_JBKBXB010000019.1, forward strand.
CGCGGAAAGGATGGGAAGTGATGAGCGATCCGACGAACACTGGCGATGCCGCCGATCTTGAGTCTCCGGCCGAGGCGCCTGCCCCGAGCCCGGAAGAAACGATCCTGCGCCTCGAGTCCGAGAAAGAAGAACTGCGCGGGCAATTCCTCCGTGTGCTGGCAGACCTCGACAACACCCGCAAGCGCGCCGAGCGGGAAGTCTCCGAAGCGCGCGTCTATGCCATCGGCAAGTTTGCAGGTGACCTGCTAAGCGTGGCCGACAATCTCTCCCGCGCACTGGCCGCCCTGCCGGAAGGCGAGCGCGAAACGCTGACGGAAGCCGGAAAAAACCTGCTTGGCGGCATCGAAATGACCGAGAAGGAACTGCACACCGTCCTTACACGGCACAATGTCGTGCAGATCGAGGCAGCCCCCGGCAGCGCCTTCGACCCGAACGTGCACCAGGCGGTCGCGCAGATCCCTTCCGACCAGCCCGCCGGTACCATCGCCCAGCTCTTCCAACCCGGCTGGCGCATCGGCGAACGGACGCTGCGCGCCGCGATGGTCGCCGTGAGCCTCGGCGCGGCGAACTAGGCGCTAGGCCTCCAGTTCGCTCTTCTCTCCAGGCGCGGCGATCTGTTCGCCGTGACGCCGGGTACGCAGCTCTTCGGCGAACGCATGGTTCACGTCGCGGTGGCCCGCCTCGTCAGCCCGCACGACGATCACGACATCGCGGAGCGTCGCGTCCGGGCTGAGCTTCCAGTAATCGATGGCCACCTGCGGGGCTGGAGGGTTCGGCAGCCGGCCGGAGTCGATCTCGTTGAGATAGGCCGTGTAGCTGACCACCGCCTCTTCCTCAAAGTATCCAACAAGCCGGTGCGCCGTGCGCGGCGCAAACAGGTAGAGCACAAAGAAGGCGTTGAAGAAGGCGCCCTGCGCAAAGATGATCAGCGCCCGCTCGAACCAGTTGGGGTGCGCGACGGCGATGAACGTCATCAGGTGCATGCGCTCGTTCTCGGCCTCTTCGAGCAGGGTGTGGATCCAGCCGCGATCATCCTCGAACCGCCGCAGGCTCTTGAGATGGTTGAGCATCCCGCCAACCATGCCGGGCACGGCCGCAACGGTTTCCAACACCACGGCGCGGTGGCCATAACGCTTCCGGAAGAACGTGTCGGCGAAGAAGCGCAACATTTTCGTCAGTGCATAGGCTACGCGGTCTGACGCGTCCTGCGGCGTGTGCCGGTATTCGAGCGGCGCGGTTTCACGATAGGTCAAGTCGAAAGCCATGGCGGTTACCTCTTACCGAGAGGTGGGAGGGATGTCCCGTCAGGCAAGGGAAAGGCGGCGGGACATGCGGTCGCATACCGAGTCTCACTCAGCAACAATCCGCCACGCCGTAACGGTTCCTGGCTCCCAGTTCGGCACGATCACGATATTTCCGAACACGGACAGATCGTTCTGCAGGATACCCTGCTCTTTAGTGTCTACGAGCGTTGTGACGGTGCCGTCATCGCTGACATGATGGATCTGGCCCGGCCAGCTGGAGACGAGATAACCGCCGCCCGGCACAAGGCCGACGCCGTCGGCATCGATCATCCCAGTGGCGATCACGTCTTCATCCGTTTCCGTATTGTGCCACGCGATCAGCTTGCCTTCCGTCATCGTCGTGATCAGCAATCGGTCGCCCGCGCCGAGGATGCCATTTATACCTGCCCAATCGGCAGAATAGGCAAACAGCGATGCGCCTTCCGGCGTGATCCGGTGGATCGTCGCGGTGCCGGAATCCGAGACCAGAACTTCGCCGCCGAATACGGTCATGTCATTCAGGAACTGCGCCCCCTCTACCGCCACCTTGCCCTTCACCTCTCCGGTCGCCGCATCGATCATCGCGACGCCGTCACGGTCAGCCGCGTAAAGCACGCCCTCGTGCACCACCAGCCCCGCCGGCCCGTGCAGGCCCGCAGCAAACTTCGCGCTGGCAATCGTGCCGTCCGCGTTCAGCCTGGTGATATAGCCGTTGCCATCCAGGTCGCCCGCCTCACCGGGGCCGATATTCGAGATGAAGTATCCGCCACCCGGCGCCTGCTCCGCGCCTTCCGGCTGCTCGAATCCTGAGGCGGTCCACAGCAATTCCAGCGACTGGCTGCCCGTGGCTTCGGCCGATTCTGGCGCGGCCACCGGCGGCACGCTCGTATCGCCCGGCCGGCTGTCGTCGCACGCCGCCAACACCAGTGCGGAAAGCCCGCTCAGAAAAATCATGCGCATGTTTTTGTCTCCGCCCTGTATAGCAGAACTATCGCACGAAGCCGGGCGCTGTGGCCAGCCTCAGGCCGGGCGGCGGGCGGCGGCCCTGCCCTGCTGCTCTGCGCGCCAGGTCTTCAGCATCCGCGCCCACTCGCGGAAGGGGTAGAGCGTCTGGGTCACAAAATCGTTCGGCGGATTGTCCGCAATGCCGGTCGGCACATCGATGGCTGAGCCCGGATTGTAATAGGTGCCGAACAGCCGGTCATAGAACGGGAAGATCGAGGCGAAGTTCTTATCATAGGCTTCCGCCACATTGGCATGATGCCACCGGTGGAACTGCGGCGAGACAATGAGGTCGCGGAAGATGCCGTGATCCCAGTCGAGCCGCGCGTGGACATAGTGCTGGTGCAGGGCCTTGATCAGCACGAGGCCGGCCACTTCCTCAAGACCAAACCCCAGCCAGGAGGTCGCAAACACAAGCGCGGCGGCAATCACCAGCTGCTCCGTGAAATGTCCGCGCGACCAGGACAGGAAATGCAGCTCCGGATCGGAATGATGCACCGCATGCGAGGGCCACAGCCAGCTCGTGTGCAGGAACCGGTGCGCCCAGTAGAGCCCGAAATCATACACCAGCAGCGCTATCAGCCCTTTCAGCCAGATGGGCTGACCCGCCCAGACTTCGGACTGGATGACCGGCAGGCCGAGCGCCGTATAGGCCGCGCTCAGCGGCACGATCAGCACAACATAGATCGCGCCGTTCAGGCTGGAAAACTGGACCAGCAGATAGTTGGTTAGGGCCGACTGGCGCAGCGACTTGGGCCAGTGCAGGGCGCTGCGGCCGCGTGACAGGAATGCCAGCAGCGTGAACACCACAGCCAACCCGGCCAGGAGGCAGAGCTGCCAGGCCATGCCTTGCAGGTATTGCAGCATCTCATCATCCAACGGCTGTTTATACAGTCTCGGGGAGGACGCTATCAGGCCGGGCTTAAGATTTCCTGATCCGGGCGGGGATCCTTCGGCCTCCGCCCTGCTTTCGCCCAGGCGCTTTCGTGCAGGAAATAAGCGCCTGTCTGCACCAGCGGCTCGATCAGGCCGATGGCGAGGGCGGCCTGCCAGCTGCCGGTAATGGCATAGGTGACGCTGATAGCGACCGTGAAATGGGTCAGGCTATAGGTCAGGGTCTTCAGTGCGGGCCGGGGCATGGGGGGTCATCTCGATCTGTTAGGCCGGGATACGGCCCTTTGAGAATTATTTTCAAATCGAATTCCACCTGCTGCGGCATAGGCGCCGCCTATGGCATCCTGTATGTCCAATTATGCGCCTGCCTCTTGAGCAGAGCCCCATACTTCCCATATCGCAGACCGAACGGGTGAGCGGCTTTCCAAACGTCCCTCGCCAGCTCAAATGAACCTTCAAGAGCCTATGGCGGCGCGGGGCTGCTGAGCAGACCGGACCCAAACGAAGCCAGAGGCGGCTGAAAAAGAGAGAGACATACATGAGCAAGATCATTGGCATCGACCTCGGCACCACGAACTCGTGTGTCGCCGTCATGGAAGGCGGCGAAGCAAAGGTCATCGAAAACTCCGAAGGCAACCGCACGACCCCCTCGGTCGTCGCCTTCAACGAAAGCGGCGAGCGCCTCATCGGCCAACCCGCCCGCCGGCAGGCGGTCACCAACCCCGACTTCACCTTTTACGCCATCAAGCGCCTGATCGGGCGCACCTATGACGACCCCACCGCCCAGAAGGACAAGGCGATGAGCCCCTTCGGCATCGTCAAGGCGCCGAACGGCGACGCCTGGGTCAAGGGCCGCGACAAGGACTACTCCCCGCAGGAAATCTCCGCCTTCATCCTCACCAAGATGAAGGAAACCGCTGAGGCCTATCTCGGCGCGAAGGTCACGCAGGCGGTCATCACTGTCCCCGCTTACTTCAACGACGCCCAGCGCCAGGCAACGAAAGACGCCGGCCGCATCGCCGGCCTTGAAGTGCTGCGCATCATCAACGAGCCAACTGCCGCTGCCCTCGCCTACGGCCTCGACAAGAGCGGCAACAAGACGATCGCCGTCTACGACCTTGGCGGCGGCACTTTCGACGTCTCGCTGCTCGAAATCGGCGACGGCGTGTTCGAAGTACTCTCAACCAATGGCGACACCTTCCTCGGCGGTGAAGACTTCGACATCCGTATCGTCGACTTCCTCGCAGCCGAGTTCAAGAAGGAACAGGGCATCGACCTGAAGGCCGACAAGCTTGCCCTGCAGCGCCTCAAGGAAGAAGCCGAGAAAGCCAAGAAAGAGCTTTCGTCCACTTCGCAATACGAAGTGAACCTGCCCTTCATCACGGCAGACGCCACCGGCCCGAAACACCTCAATATCAAGCTGAGCCGCGCCAAGTTCGAGAGCCTCGTTCAGGACCTGATCGACCGCACCATCGAGCCCTGCCGCAAGGCGCTCAAGGATGCCGGCAAGACGCCCGCGCAGATCGATGAAGTCGTTCTCGTCGGCGGCATGACCCGCATGCCCGCCGTACAGGAAGCCGTGAAGAAATTCTTCGGCAAGGAACCCCACAAGGGCGTGAACCCGGACGAAGTCGTCGCCATCGGCGCTGCCATCCAGGGCGGCGTGCTGCAGGGCGATGTGAAGGACGTGGTCCTGCTCGACGTGACCCCGCTCTCGCTCGGCATCGAAACGCTGGGCGGCATCTTCACACGCCTGATCGACCGCAACACGACGATCCCGACGAAGAAATCCCAGGTCTTCTCGACCGCCGAGGACAACCAGCCCGCCGTGACCATCAAGGTCGCGCAGGGCGAGCGCGAAATGGCCGCTGACAACAAGCATCTCGGCCAGTTCAACCTCGAAGGCATTGCGCCTGCCCCGCGCGGCCTGCCGCAGATCGAAGTGACCTTCGACATCGACGCCAACGGCATCGTCTCGGTCTCGGCCAAGGACAAGGCCACCGGCAAGGAGCAGCAGATCACCATCCAGGCAGATGGCGGCCTGTCCGAGGCTGACATCAAGAAGATGATGGCTGACGCCGAAGCCAACGCGAGCGCCGACAAGGCCCGCCGCGAACTGGTCGAAGCCAAGAACCATGCCGAAGCCCTGATCCATCAGACCGAGAAGCAGCTCGCCGAGCATGCCTCGAAAGTCTCTGATGCCGTCAAAGGCGAGATCGAAACTGCCATCGCCGACCTGCGCAAGGCCGCCGAAGGCGACAACGCCGCCGACATCACGGCCAAGCACCAGTCGCTGATGAACGCTGCGATGAAACTCGGCGAAGCCATCTACGCCGCCCAGGGCGCCGGCGCCGCAGGCGACGAAGGTCCGAAAGCCGATGACGGCGTCGTCGACGCCGACTTCGAAGAAGTCGACGACGCAAAACGCGCTTAACGCAGGTTAGTCCCTACACAGACAAAACCCCGCCGGAGTGATCCGGCGGGGTTTTTCGTTTCCGCGTGCCCTGCTCAGGGGCTTTTACATCACACCACCACCACAACCTTGCCCTGCGCCTTGCGGTCCTGCAGTTCGCGGATGGCGTCCGGTGCCTTGTCCAGCGGGTAGGAATTGGAGACGTGCGGGCGGATCTTGCCGGCCTTGTAGAGATCGAACAATTCCTTGCAGTTCTGCGCATGTGCCTTCGGGTCCCGCGCCACCGCCGCGCCCCAGAACACGCCGCGCACATCGCAGCTCTTCAAGAGCGTCAGGTTCAGCGGCAGTTTCGGAATGCCCGCCGGGAAGCCGATCACGAGGAAGCGCCCTTCCCAGTTCATCGCGCGCACTGCCGGCTCGGCATAGTTTCCGCCAACACCGTCATACACAATGTCCACGCCGCCGCCGGACACCGCCTTGATGTCTTCGGCAAACTTCTTCTGCGCGTCCTTGTCGAGTTCGCGCGGATAGACGAGGCCCTTGTCCGCGCCCTTGCCGAGGCAGAAATCCACCTTGTCCTGGCTGGAGGCCGCTGCGATCACTTCAAGCCCCATCGCCTTGCCGAGTTCCACCGCCGCAATGCCGACACCGCCCGCCGCGCCGAGCACAAGCAGTTTCTCGCCCGGCTTCGGGTCCGCCCGGTCCTTCAGCGCGTAGTAAGACGTGCCATAAGTCATCAGGAACGCAGCCGCCTCCTCGAACGGCATGCCGTCCGGAATCGGCATCACGCCGTGCGCGGCGGCCAAGCAATACTCCGCCATACCGCCATTGCCGGTGGAGGCCAGCACGCGGTCGCCCGCCTTCACATGGCTCACGCCCTCGCCCACCGCCGAAACGATGCCGGAGACTTCCCCGCCCGGCGAGAACGGCCGCGGCGGCTTGAACTGGTACATGTCCTGGATGATCAGCACGTCCGGATAGTTGACGCCGCAGGCCTTCACCTGGATCAGCACCTGGTTCTTGCCCGGTACTGGCACGGCCACATCTTCGATCACGAGCGCTTCAGGCCCGCCCACGGTTTTCGACAGCACGGCTTTCATGCGTCACTCCCTTCCCGGCTTGTTGTTTGTCCGCCCTGACGGTAGCCATGCCACACACCCGCGCCAAGCCTGACGCGAGGGGAAAGAGGAAACGAAATGGCGAAAATCTGGGCCCTCGCGCTTCATGGCGGTGCCGGACCGATCTTTGGCCGGGACTATACGCCGGAAGAGGAACATATCCGCGGCCTCCTGCGCGACGGTGCGGGCCGCCTTGCGGCCGGGGATGCGGCGCTGGATGTGGTCGAGGCGATGGTGATGGAGCTGGAAGCCTCCGGCCTCTACGTCGCCGGCCGCGGCGCCAGCCCGAACACCGCAGGCAAATGGGAACTCGACGCGGCCATCATGGACGGGCGCACCCGCCGCGCCGGCGCTGTCGGCGCGCTGCAGGGCTTCGAAAGCCCCGTGCAGGCCGCCCGCACCGTGATGGAGCGCACGCCCAACGTCTTCCTCGTCGGCGACGGCGCTGCCCGCCTCGCCGATGAGGCCGGCCTTGCCCGGGTGTCAGATCCGGCGAGTTACTATGGCGCGGTCGATGAGGACACGGTGCAGGAAAGTGGCCCCCCGATGGGCACCGTCGGCGCCGTCGCGCTCGACATCTATGGCGACCTTGCTGCAGCCACCTCCACCGGCGGCGTCCTGTCGAAAACGCCAGGCCGCATCGGCGACACACCGGTCATCGGCGCCGGCACATGGGCGGACGAGCGCTGCGCCGTCTCCTGCACAGGCCTCGGCGAATATTTCATCCGTGCCAACGCCGCCGCCGATGTCTCGGCCCGCATCCGCTATGGCAACCAGCCTTTCGAAGCCTCCGTTCAGGGCGCGCTCGACGATGTCAAACGCCTCGGCGGCAATGGCGGCATGATCGCCGTCTCGGCCAAGGGCGAGCTTGCCTTCGGCTTCAATTCCTCCGGCCTCAAGCGCGGCCTCGCAGACTGGAAGGGCCGCTTCGACGTGGCGACATTCGTATGACCATCTTCTTCTGGACCCTGCTCGCCGCCGTCGCTTTCGCCATCCTGCTGGCCGCGCAGATGCGCATCCTGCTCTCGATTGCGCTGCGCCGCGCGCTCGCCGCCCGCTTCGGCGGCAAGCATACCGATCCCGCCTATCGCAGCGCCATCTATCTCGCGGGCCGCGGCGAGCCGGATATCGACGAGACGAAATATCTGCACACGGAGTTTCCCCGCCCGCTGGCCCACCTCAATCTCGCCCGCCAGGTCTCCCTCGTGGCGCCAGCGCTCCTGCTTGGCGTGTTCCTGCTGGGGCGCTTCGTCCTGGGTGTGGTCTGACATGCGTGGCTATTTCGCCATCGGCGCCGAGCGCATTTCCAAGCCGATGAACCTCGGCGCCCTGATGCGCACCGGCCATGCCTTCGGCGCCAGCTTCGTCTTCTCCATCCGGGCAGCGCAGAACATCAAGGAAGGTCACTGGGCCGACACGTCCAAGAGCGAGGGCCAGATCCCCTTCTACCAGTGGGGCTCCATCGACGAGATGCAGCTGCCGCGTGGCTGCCAGCTGGTCGGCGTGGAACTCACTGACGACGCCGTGATGCTCCCCGTCTTCCGGCATCCGCCGCAGGCGGCCTATATTCTCGGTCCCGAAAAGGGAAACCTCTCAGCCGGGATCCTTGAACGCTGCACCCATGTCGTGAAGATCCCGACCAAGTTCTGCATCAATGTCAGCCTGGCCGGCGCGCTCGTCATGTACGATCGCCACCTGTCAATGGGCGGCTATGGCCCCAAACCGATCATGCCGGGCGGGCCGGATCAGCCGCGAAGCAAACATGTTCCGGGTCCGGACAGAAAGAAACCGGGCGAGTAACGCGGTCTAGTGGCGGTCAAACAGCTGCTGCAGTGCGCCGAGCACGCCCTTGAACCGGAGGCCCCCTTCCCGGACTGCCAGCGCGTAGCAAACCCCGTCATCATCCGCGACAGGCGTGTGGGTGTCTTTCGGCCCATTGCGGCAGACATCACCCGGGCCATAGCTGCCGCGCTCATCGGTGAAGCCGCCGGCGACCACGAGCGTGTATTCCGGACCCGCATGGGTATGGCGCGGAATGCGTGCCCCCGGTGCAATCCGGTAGAGTTCTGTCTCGAGATCCGATCCCGCATCGATGCGCAGACGCTTCAATCCGTTGCTGAGCACCTGCCAGCCGCGTTTGCCAATAGCCTCTAGCGCTGCGCTGCGCAGCGGCTCCGGCAAGGCCAGCACTTCCTCCATCGCCGCACCGGCGGCTTTGCCGGCCTCAACGGACTCAGAGGTGCTCGCTTCCAGCTCGTCGATGGCAGCCAGCGCCCGGTCCAGCGCACGGTCGCTCATTTCAACGCCCGCCGCAGTTTCCATCAGGCTGGCCGCAACCATCTCACTTTTGGCCAG
>NZ_JBKBXB010000020.1:0-60294 GCF_046313975.1 Hyphomonas sp.
CCCCTGCGCAGCGGGGGAGGTGGATCGCGCCGAAGGCGCGAGACGGAGGGGGAAATTATCTGGTGTGACCTGCATCCAAACGCCCCGCTCGCTGCATCTCAGCGGTGCAATAGAATGAGGGTGCGCGCGTGGATGAGTTTATCCGGACATTGATCGAGACCGGGATCCTCGCAGGGCTCGGCCTGGCGGGGGCATTGGTGTTCCGCAGCAGCTTCCGCTGGAAATGGCTCGTCGCCGCGCTGGTGCTGAACCTCGCCTATCAGGCCCTGCTGACGCGCGGCTTCTGGCTGATCCCCGACCCGCTGACCGGGGCAGACTGGAACTGGTCCGGCAAGCTCGCGGCCATCTTGGGCACGCTCGCGGTGATGGCGCTGCCGGCGTTCGGCTGGAAGCGCTGGGGCATGACCTTCGACCAGGGCCCGCGCTGGGGCGGGGCGATCGTGATGTTCGCCGGCCTCGCGCTCCTGTTCTCCGGCCTCGCCATCAGCGGGGCGGACGGCAAGCCGGACAGTCTCGAGACCATCGCCTTCCAGTGGACCATGCCCGGCCTCGATGAGGAACTCTTCTATCGCGGCACGCTGCTGCTGGCGCTGAACGAGGCCTTCCGCTCGAAGTCAAACCTCGCGGGCGCGCCTATCGGCTATGGCGGCTTGCTGACATCGGTCCTTTTCGGTCTCACGCATGCGCTCAGCTACAAGGCGGGCATCGTGGATTTTGACCTGATGACATTCGCCATCACCGGTGTGCCGTCACTGTTGCTGCTCTGGCTGCGCGAACGTACCGGCAGCCTGCTCCTGCCAGTCCTCGCGCACAACGTCGCCAACGGCGCCTTCACGCTGTTCTGAGGCGCGGCGGCCACACTCTCCGGGGATAATTGCACGGCCAAATCTCTCCGCTTGCCCGGGATTCCCGCTTCGGGCATACGGGCCGGCTGCTCTGAAACCAGGCATCAGTCCCGGTCAAACAAAGGGAGGGCAGGCATGAGTACGTTCCGGTTGCCCGCCTGGGCGAAGCCTTCGGATATTGCAGACCTTCTGCGCCTGTCGGTGCCGATTGCGGTCAGCCGCATGGCGATGATGCTGATGGGCCTGACGGATGCCATCGTGCTCGGCCAGTTTGCGCCGGGGGAGCTGGCTTTTGTGCTGTCGGCCTGGCTGCCGATTGGCGTGTCGCTTGGTTTCGGCATCGGCATCCTGCTGGGTGTTCAGGTGCTCACTTCGGAATTGCTCGGCACCGGGCAGGAAGCGGGCTCCGGCCGCATCTTCCGGCGCGGCCTCCTCTGGTCGGTGGTGCTCGGCGCGGTGCTGACGCTGGTGCTGCTGCCTTCTGCCGGCCCGATCTTCCACTGGATATTCGTCACCATCGCGCCGCAGAGCCAGGCTGCCGGCGAGGCACTGGCGCCGGAAATCGTGGCTGCCGAAACGGCGAAGGTCACGCGCATCCTCGCCATCGGCCTCACCGGCCACATGATTGCACAGGCCTGCTCTTACTATCTCGAAGCGCTGCGCCGGCCGCTGCTGGTGACGCTTGTGATGTACGCGGGCGTGATCATCAATCTCATCCTCAACATCATCCTCGTCGCCGGCGCGTTCGGGGTCGAGCCGATGGGCGCCGTGGGCGTTGCCTGGGCAACCAGCGTTACGCGCGCGCTGATGGCGGTTGTGATGTTGGCGCTCGTCTTCTTCCTGACGCCCGCCTTCACCGCCTCGCCGCCGGCACCTGCGGGCGAAGCGCGCCGCCAGTTCGATGTCGGCACCGGCACCGCGATCAGCAACATCGCCGAATGGGGCGGGTTCAACATCACCTTCATCATCGCCACCTGGGTCTCCATCGCGGCGAACGCGGTCTATGGCTATTCAGTGCAGGTGATGGGCGTATGCTTCATGTTCTATCTCGGCATCGCCACGGCCACGAGTGTGCGCGTCGCCGAAGCCATCGGGCGCGGCAATCAGGAAGAAGTGAGAAATGCCGGTCGCCTCGGCGTCGTCGCTACTATTGTGATGGGCGTTATCCTGGGCCTTCTTCTGGTCGTGCTGGCTTACCCGATTTCGGTGCTGCTGGTGCGCGAGGATGCGATCATCGGCGGCGTTGCGCTCGCTCCCGCGATAGCGGGCCTGCTCTGGCTCGCCGCGCTGGCAACGGTCTTCGATGGATTGCAGGCCACCGCCTCGTTTGCTCTGCGCGCGCAGGGCATGGTCTGGTTGCCGAGCGCCATTCACCTCGGCTCGTTCTTCGTGGTGATGATCCCGGTATGCTACTGGCTGGCGATCACGCTGGAGCGCGGCGCAGCCGGTGTGCTGGAAGGCGCCTTCGTCGGCGTGTTCGTCGCCGGTGTGCTGCAGGTGTTGCTGCTGGAATGGAAAGCGGCGCGCCCCATATCGGAACGCGCCGCGAATTCTGCTCTGCTGCCCCATTAGGGGAGAGGAAGATCAGATATCCTTCAGTACCGAAGCCGGCTTGAACGCAACCGACGTCTTCTCCGGAATCTTGATCACTTCCTTGGTTGCCGGGTTGCGGCCTTCACGGGCGTTGCGCGTCTTGGCAACGAACGTGCCGAAGCCGGCAATTGCAACCTGCTGGCGTTTTTTGACCGAGCGGGCGATGGTGTCAAAGACAGCATCAACGGCCTTGCCTGCTTCGCTTTGCGAAATCCCGCAAGCGGCAGCCACCTCTTTGGTCAGTTCACCCTTGTTCATAGGGGTTCTCCTCTAGAATTGAATGACGCCTGCAGCGCCATGGGGCCGACTTACCCACGATTCGGAAGGCATGGATACGCCGGAGGCCCTATAAGCACGGGCTAAACCCCGAGAATCCAGCCCTCTTCGCCGGTAATGATCCCGATCTGTTCCGGGGAAAGTGATTTGCCTGTGGAAAAAATCGCGCCCAGAGCGCTTTTTTCGTCCAGATCAGCGTAGTGGCGGGCGATCTGACGGACCTGGGCCTCGTCCGGAACCTCGCCCTTTTCCGGCGAAATCTTCACCAGTGACGGGTAGATTTCGGCGATCACCACGTCGATTCCTTCAAGGGATTCAGCGGTCAGCGGGCCGCCTTCGCCGATCTCGAACGGCCAGATGCGCGCGGTCGGCCAGGCCTGCCTCAGGGCATGCACGTGCGGGATGCCGGTGAGGCTCTGCGAGCCGACCGAGCCTGCACCGTAAAGTTGCCAGCACGATTTCGGCGAAGCACCGGGTTTTGCCCTCTGCTGCACCTCGGCGAGGCGGAATTCGGCGAGCGGTCCTTCAGCCGGATAGTCCGGTTTCGTGGCTGACAGCGTCGTCGCACGATCCGCAGGCGGAGCACCCCAGAATGGGAAAGGCCCTTTCGAGATCGTGTAGTTGAGACCGGCCGCAATCGCGAAGCGCGGTCGGGAATTGTTGTCCGGCTTGTCCTTGTAGCGACCGGCCAGCATCGCATGCATCGCCGCCCACGGCGCCTGCTTCGACGTGTCGAGGCCAAGCGCCGCCGCGGTGCCGGCCGGATAGCCGAGCGAGAAGTCGAACCCGAGCAGCACCTTGTCGCCGCGCTTGGTCAGCTTGGCGACGATGTCCTCGATGAACGCGCGCGCTTTCAGGCGCGTGTCGATGTTCACCGCCTTGAACTGCAGTTTCAGGCGGGCATCCTTCATCAGCATGCCGATCCAGATCGAATTGGGCCCGGTTGCCGGCTTCGAGGCCGCGCTCCAGTCCACCATGATATAGGCGTCGAACAGGGCAGCCATGTCAGGCGAGCTTCACGAGCATCTTGCCGGTGTTCGCACCGGTGAACAGGCCGAGGAAGGCTTCGGGTGCTTTCTCGATGCCGTGCATCACGGTCTCCTCGAATTTCATCTGGCCACCTGCGATCCATTTCGCCATGTCGGCGAGGAAAGCCGGCTGCATGTCGGCATGGCTCGACACGATGAAGCCGCGCAGTGTCAGCTGCTTGCCGACGGCCTGGATGATATTGTGCGGACCTTCGGGTTTGCCGGTCTCGTTATACTGCGCGATCATTCCGCACAGGGCGAAGCGCGCGAGCGGGCGCGCCGCTTCGATCGCAGCGGTCAGGTGGTCGCCGCCGACATTGTCGAAATAGACGTCGATGCCCTTCGGCGCCGCCGACTTCAGCGCCGCGGCAAGGCCTTCGAAGCCCTTCGCCTGCTTGTAGTCGATCACATGATCGGCCCCGAGCGACTTCACCAGCGCGCATTTCTCCGCCCCGCCCGCCGAACCGATCACTGTCGCGCCCTTGATCTTGGCGATCTGCACCACGGTCGAGCCGACAGCGCCGGCCGCGCCGGAAACGAACACAGTGTCGGTCGGTTTGAACTCCGCCACGCGCAAGAGGCCCGCATAGGCCGTCAGGCCCGGCATACCGGCGACGCCAAGGAAGGCGCTCTCCGGCAGACCAGATGCCGGCAGCTTCTGCACCGCCGCCGCGGCAGGCTTCGCCGTCCACGCCGTGCGCCAGCCGAGGAAGGAGGAGACAAGGTCGCCCACCTTGAAATCCGGATGCGCCGAAGCTGTCACCCGGCCCACCGCGCCGCCCTGCAGCGTCTCGCCGATCTGGAAGGGCGGCACATAGCTTTCGCGGTCATACATGCGCCCGCGCATGTAAGGGTCCACCGACATCCAGGTGTTCATCACCTGGATTTCGCCCTCCGCCGGATCCGGCACATCAACGGTCTTCGTCTGGAAGTCCGACAGTTTCGGCATGCCGACTGGCCGGCTTGCGAGAGCCCACTCGGTCGAGGTCAGCTTGCCCATTGTATTCTCCACTTCAGTCAATCGCTCTGGTCCATGTGAACCGGCAGGCGCGGCCTGTGAAGGGGGTGACGCGAGGAATCCGTCCTGACGACTACACTTGCCGGGCCGCGATTAGGGTGCCATTCCGGGTATCAAAGGGATGAGACGGGCATGACGAAGCTGAAAGTAGGCGTCGCGGGAGCCGGCGTATTCGGAAACTACCATGCCCAGAAGGCGGCGGCCTCCGCGCGTGCCGAGCTAATGGGCATCTTCGATGTCGACCTCGCCCGCGCCGAAAAACTCGCTGAAACTTTCGGCACGAAGGGCTTCGACGACTATCTCGCCTTCCTTGATGTCTGCGACGCCGTGGTCATTGCCGTGCCTGCCACCTGGCACGAGCCGCTGGCGCGCGTCGCCATCGAGGCCTACCGCCATGTGCTGGTGGAAAAGCCGCTCGCGCTCACCGGCCATGCCGCGCGCGACCTTGCGGATGACGCCGCCGCGCGCGGGCGCATCCTGCAGGTCGGCCACCAGGAACGTTTCGTGGCGAAGGCGATGGGCGTGCTGGCGATCCCGGAAGTGCCGCAGCTGATCGAATCCGTGCGCTCCGGCCCGCCCGCGCCGGGCGGGCGGGCAGGCGATGTCTCTGTGATCTGGGACCTGATGATCCACGATCTCGACCTTGCCGCCATGATGCTCGGCCGCGAATTCACCGGCGTCGAGGCGACCGGCCGTAAGGTCCACAGCACCCATATCGACGAGGCCGAAGCCATCTTCACCTATGCCAGCGGCGGCAAAGCGAAACTACGCGCCAGCCGCGCCGCAGAATTCCGTGAACGGACAATGCGCGTTGTCTATCCCTCCGGCGAGATCGATATCGACTTCCTCACGCGCCGCCTGAAGAACACGACGCCGTATGAAGTGAAGGTCGACATCGCTGCCGACCTGCCGGACCCGCTCGGCGCTGCCGATGAAGGCTTCTACGCCGCCTGCCTCGGCATCGCCCGCAGCCCGGTGCCCGCGCACGGGACGGTCGCAGCGGTGGCGATGGCAGAGGCTGCCGAGGCCGCCGTGCTGGCAGGGGTGGACTAAGCCTCTTCCACCGCGCGTTTCTTCAGCGTTGGCGTGACCATCGGAATGGTCAGCATCGTCGAACCCGCCGCCATCAGCAGGCAGGCGGTGAAGGCGTCGTTGGTGATCACGCCGCGGTCGAGCAGGATGTTGGCGAAGATGATCATGATCAACGCCTTGGTCTGCAACAGCCAGCCGATGATATAGGCCTCGCCCTTCTTCCAGCCGAGCGCCATGCCGGCGATCTTCACGCCGGCGAGTTTGCCCGCCACCGATGCGACGAGCAGCAGAGCCGCCGCGCCGATCACCGCCACGCCGCCCGCTTCCCATTCGGTGCGCAGGCCGGTCGAGAGGAAGAAGACCGGCATGATCGCGAGCAGGATATGGTTGCGGAACAGGTCCATCTGCGCTTCGTCGAACGTGTCACGGTCGAGCACAGCGCCGGCGAGGAAGGCGCCGACCATGTAGTGCAGGCCCGCCCAGTCGGAGACGAGCGCAGCAAAGGCCATCCAGATCAGCCCGACATACCAGCGGTCGCGTGATGGGATGCTGACCATCAGCTTACGGATGGCATAGGCAATCGCCGCAAAGAGCACCAGGAACACCACTTGCCGTCCGATCCGCTCCCAATCCAGCAGGATCGCGGCGAGAACGCCCCAGATCGCGATGTCGTCAAGGCTAGCATAGCGCAGGATGCGCTGGCCGAGTGGTTGGCGGAGGATTTGCAGCTTCTCGAGGAAGAGTACTAGGATCGGCAATGCCGTTACGGCGCAGGCCATGCCGACGCCGAGAATGAACTGCCACTCTTTCGCGTTCGGGCCCATCCATTGGTGCCCGGTCTGCAGCAGGATGAACGCTGCACCGCACCCGAACAGCAGCGGCGTGAACAGCGCAAGTCCGGCCGTTGTTCCGGTTTCGCCGCGGTTCTTCCAGGCCGCTTTCAGGTCAAGCTCGATGCCGGCGATCCAGACAAAGATCATCACCGCCCAGGTGGCGATACCGTTCAGCATACGGATGACATCAGGCGTGAAGACAAAGTCGTAATAGGCGGGATACGCCGCGCCCAGCACGCCGGGTCCGAGCAGGATACCGCAAAGAATCTGCACCACGACCAGTGGCGCATAATATTCCGTCTTCCCGAGGCGCCAGATTAGATACGGCACCGTGAAGATGATCAGCATCGCGATCAGGTAGATCTCGGTGGTCGTGATGGTCATTTGAGCCCCCGCTCTGAAATCAGCTTTTGACGAGGTCGCGGAACACAATCCGCTCGCCGGTGCGTGTCTCGGCGGGCGACACCAGTTTCACCAGTTCGCGTGCCACCGCTTCCGGAGTGGGCAGCGTCAGGGGGTCTTCGCCGGGCATCGCTTCGGCGCGCATCCCGGTGCGCACAGCGCCGGGGTCGAACAGGTTCGCCCGCAGCGCCATCTTCTCGTTCTCGTCCGCCCAGGCTTTCACCAGCGCTTCGAGGCCGGCCTTGGATGCCTGATACGGCCCCCAGAACGCCCGTGGGCGCGGCACGACACCGGAGGTGACGAACACAGCGCGCGGCGCCTCGGCGCGGTGCAGCAGCGGCCCGAGCGCGCGGATCAGGTGCGCGTTGGCGGTGAGGTTCACCTGGATGGTTTCCTCGAAGCTGCGCGGCCCGCAACTCTCCAGCGGCCCCAGTGTGCCGAGCAGCCCGGCATTGGCCACAAATCCGTCCAGCCGCCCGAACTTCTCCGCCAGCACCTTGCCCAGCGTCTCGATACCCTTGGTATCCTTCAGGTCCATCGGCACCAGCAGGGCCTCGGAGCCGAGCGCACGGATCTCGTCATCCAGCTTCTGCAGCGCCGCTTTCGAGCGGGCGACGGCGATCACCAGATCGCCCTGCCGCGCAAGTTCCAGCGCAATGGCACGGCCAATACCGCGCGAGGCGCCGGTCACGAGTACAAGTCGGGATAACGTTGTCATGCGCGCCGTGTAGCGCGCGGATCAGACATCGTCCAGCAGCGAGAGCTGGCGTTCCTTGTCGGCCTGGTCCTGCTGGTAGTCGACCAGCGGGGTCGGATAGTCGCCGGTAAAGCAGTGGTCGGCGAATTGCGGCACCATATTGTTGCGCAGTGGTTCGCCGATCGCCTTGTAGAGGCCGGGCACCGACAGGAAGCCCAGGCTTTCGACCTTCAGCTCCTTGACCATCTCCTCATGCGTATGAGTGGCGGCGAACAGCTCGGACTTGCCGGCCATGTCGATGCCGTAGAAGTCCGGGTTGAGGATCGGCGGTGATGCAGAGCGGAAATGGATTTCCCGCGCGCCCGCTTCGCGCACCATCTGCACGATCTTCTTCGACGTGTTGCCCCGCACGATGGAGTCGTCAACGAGGATCACGCGCTTGCCTTCGAGGATCGACCGGTTCGGGCTGTGCTTCTTCGAGATAGCCGTCTGCCGGCCGGTCTGCGTCGGCTGGATGAACGTCCGCCCCACATAGTGGTTGCGGATGATGCCCATCTGGAACGGAATGCCGGAGGCTTCGGAAAAGCCCAGCGCTGCCGGCACGCCGGAATCCGGCACCGGCACGATCACGTCTGCATCCGCCGGCGTCTCTGCGGCAAGCTGGTGGCCCATCCGGCGGCGTACTTCGTACACGGAGCGTCCCTGAATGAAACTGTCCGGCCGCGCGAAGTAGACATATTCGAAAACGCACGGGCTCGGCGGGCGCGGCGGGAAGGCGCGGAAACTCTCGATGCCGGTCTCCGAGATGATGACGACTTCGCCATTCTCGATCTCGCGCACGAACTCGGCGCCGATGATGTCGAGCGCGCAGGTTTCCGAGGCGAGCACATAGGCCGGGCCGAGACGGCCGAGCACCAGCGGGCGAAGGCCTACCGGATCGCGCGCCCCGATCAGCTTCTTTCCGGTCAGCCCGACTAGGGCATAGCCGCCTTCAATCTGGTGCATCGCGTCGATGAGCCGGTCCACAAACCGCTTCTTCGGGCTGCGCGCGACGAGGTGGAGGATCACCTCCGTGTCCATTGTCGACTGGAAGATCGCGCCGTCCTTCACGAGTTCCTGGCGCAGCTGGCGCGCGTTGGTCAGGTTGCCGTTGTGCGCAACAGCGAAACCGCCCAGTGCAAGGTCCGCGAAGATCGGCTGGATGTTCCGGGCCACTGGGCGGCCCTGCGTGGAATAGCGGTTGTGGCCGATGGCGGCATGGCCGGGCAGGCGCTGGCGCAGGTCGCCGCCGAAATATTCGCCGACGAGGCCCATATGGCGTTCCGACGAGAAGCGTTTGCCGTCATAGGTGACGATCCCGCAGGCTTCCTGTCCCCGGTGCTGCAGGGCGTGCAGGCCGAGCGCTGTGAGCAGGCTCGCTTCCTTGCTGCCATAAACGCCAAAAACCCCGCATTCTTCGCGAGGTTTGTCATCATCATGATCGAAATAGGCCATCGGAAGTTCCGACTCGCTGGGGCGCCGCTGCCGAGCCGGGATATAGGCCGCTTTCTTCAGATGCGAAAGACCGCACCTGTCATAAGCGTCATCTTTCCCGCAGCGCTGCCTACAGCATTCTGGAAGGCGTCAGCTGCGGGTGGATCACCATGAAATCCAGCATCCTGCCGGGCGGCGTGTGGCGGATATCGGTGTCCACCGGCTCCGCAGCCGCGCGCGCGCCGTACCAGTCAAAGCCGATGGACTCCGCCCGCCATGTATCTGTCAGCGCATTCTCCGGCAGCGTCGCCAGATCAAACCAGGCCGCGCTCCGGCTCGCCGAGGCCAGCAGCGCATTCATCGTCCCGGGCCGGGCCGTGCGGGTGATGGTCGCAAATACCTCCTGCGCGCCGTTGAAGGGCTTGTCCGGCAGGGCGAGGAAGCTCGCCTTCGAAAACTCCTGCGTGAGAGAAACATACCCGCCGCCCAGCTTGTCGCGCAGCACCGCGCCCGAGGGCACGAACCCAGCCGCATCACCGCCGGGCCGGCCGGCGAGCACATGCATGTTGTGTCCCCAGAGCACCCCGTGATCCTTGCCGAGCAGGTGCAGCGCGTTGGCTGCCATGAACCCGTCGCGCCGGCTCCAATAGTCCGGCCCGGCATCCGCAATCCCGCCATCGGCGGTTTCAAACTCGAACGAGATCAGCCCCTGTCCGGCGAGCCGCGCCGCAAACGCTGCTTCCGCCAGGCCGATGCGCGCAAGTTCGTCTTCCAGCGTCAGGCAGGCCGCATGCGCCGCTGTCAGCTCTGCCAGTGTCAGCGACCGGATCATCAGGTCATGGCGCAGCGCCTTCGCTGCGTCTGATGTCACCGGCGCCAGCGCCCCCGCCAGCGCATCTGCCGCGCCGGAATCCACCTTCGCCAGCGCATCAAGCGCCTCGGCCGCATCCAGGCTGGAATTCTGGCAATCGATGCCGGCGATCCGCACCGGCTGGTCACCGTTCACGGCGTTCCAGCCTCGCAGCCAGGTCAGCAGGTCGGCCATCACTTCGGTCTTGAGAATACGGAACACCGCCGCCTGCCGGACCGCCTCAACCGCCTGCAGCCCGGTCGGCGCCGCAGACGCGTAAGCGTTCAGCTGCTGCGCCCCGGCGCGGTTGGCTTCGACAAGGATGGCACGCAGGCCGTGCTTCTCGACCATCACCTGCAGCAGCATGGACTTCAGCAGCGCGTCTTCGTGCGACCCGTGGGTTGCCTCGCCCAGTCCTGCCAGCTGCGCGCCGGCAAGCCCGGCGGCGAGCGCGCGCACGCCCGGATCGTCGGGCGAAATCTTGCGGATCGGCACGGCCTGCGCCGCCAGCAGGCTCTGTATCGACGGGCCAGCCGGCAGCGGCGGCAGTTCAGTGTCGCTTGTGCCCCGTGTCGCACACGCGCTGACCATCAGCGCCGAAGCTGATGCCAGCAGGAACCCCCGGCGGGTTTGCGGATCTGGGCGGACAGGCACGGTCAACGCTTCCCTCGAACTCGACCCTTCCGAGACTAGCTGTCCCCGCCGGGGCTTCAAGGTCAGTCGCCCGTCAGGGGTGCGCCGGGCGGTATTGCGCTCCGGCTGACTTCCTGGGCTTCCCCGGTCACGGCGTCTGCCGCTTTTGCGAGCAACGGATAGCTGACGCTTTCCTGGATGAAAGGCGGCACCCGCTCATCCTCCAGTCCTACCGACAGGAGCACGGCAAAGAAGACCAGCGCGATCACACCCCGGATCACTCCGAAAACGAGGCCGGCAATATGGTCGAACAGGCCGATATCGCCGTTGGTCATGATCGATTTGGACAGGCTCTGCCCCAGCCAGGCGACGACCACATAGACGATCAGGAAGGCGGTCACGACGAGGATGATATCCGGCGCCAGCGGATGCGTGCCCTCCGGCAACAGGCCCGCGACATAGCCGGTGAAGAATTTCCGGGCGTAGTAGGCCGCCGCCAGCGCGCCGATGAAGGCACCGAGCGTTGCCAGTTCCCGCAGGAAGCCGCGGGCAAAGGCCATGATCGCCGAAATGATGATGACACCCAGCGCGATGCCATCAAAAGCGGAAATGTTTTCAAGCATTTGCTGCGTCCGGCGCGAGGAGATCGACCAGCGCGATAAGCCGCGCAATCGGGGTAAGCGTCAAGCCGCCGTCTGCTGCCGGACTGTGCTCCGGCCCGAAAGCCTGCTGGAATCCGAGCCTTGCCGCCTCCTTCATCCGCTGATCCATCCGCGGTGCCGCCCGCACCGCCCCGGAGAGCGCCACCTCGCCAAAGAACACCGCCCGCTTCGGCACCGGGTTGCCCGAAAGGGACGACAGCAGCGCCGCCGCCGCCGCCAGATCGCCCGCCGGCTCCGAAATCCGGTAGCCGCCCGCGACCGAGAGATACACGTCCATGCCCGCCAGATTTATGCCGCACCGCGCCTCCAGCACGGCCAGCAGCATCGCAAGCCGCCCGGAATCGAACCCGATCACGCTGCGCCGCGGCGTACCGAACGGGCTCTTCGCCACCAACGCCTGCACTTCTGCCAGCACGGGGCGCGAGCCCTCCATCGCCGCAAACACCGCCGTGCCCCCTCCACTTTCTTCCTCGGAGGACAGGAACAGCGCCGAGGGCTCCTTCGCCGGGGTCAGTCCCAGCGCATGCATTTCGAAAATGCCGATCTCGTCCGTGGGCCCGAACCGGTTCTTCACCGCCCGCAGGATACGGAACTGGTGGCCCCGCTCGCCTTCGAAATAGAACACCGCATCGACCATATGCTCCACCACGCGCGGCCCCGCGATCGTGCCCTCCTTGGTGACATGGCCGACCAGCACCAGCGCCGCGCCGGACTTTTTCGCCCAGCGCACCAGTTCCTGCGCACACGCCCGCACCTGCGCCACCGATCCCGGCGCCGCCTCGAGACTGTCCGACCAGAGTGTCTGGATCGAGTCGATCACCACGAAATCCGGCGAGGCTTCCTTCAGCGCCGACAGGATGCGCCGCAGGTCCGTCTCCGTCGCCAGCTGCACCGGCGAGTTCGCCACCTTCAGCCGCTTCGCCCGTTCCTGAATCTGCGCCGCCGCCTCCTCGCCGGAGACGTACACAGTCTTCACCCCGTTGCGCGCCAGCCGCGCCGCTGCTTGCAACAGCAGGGTGGACTTGCCGATGCCGGGGTCGCCGCCGATCAGCGTCGCCGAGGCCGGCACAATCCCGCCGCCGAACACCCGGTCCAGTTCCTCAACCCCAATTACGATCCGGCTCACCGCCTCGGTCTCGGCATTCAGCGCGATGAACTCGGTCTTGGGTCCGCGCTTGCTGGGCGACTTCTCGGCTTTCAGGCTGCCGGGCGGTGCGCTCACGGTCTCCTCAATAAGCGTGTTCCACTCGCCGCACGCCTCGCAGCGCCCGGCCCATTTCGCTGAAACCGCGCCGCAGGCCTGGCAGACAAAAGCGGTGGTGGATGTCTTGGTCATGCGGAATCACGCGCCCTCGGTTGCCCGCCGCGGAGTCTAGGCCCCCGCCGCCGCGCACGCAAACCCGAAGGCCAGCGAGCAGGATCCGTATCGCCCTGAAAAGGCCTAATGATGCTGGTGCGCCTCGTCTGCCTTGGCGTTGCGTCAGTCTGGACACGCGCCTGACTTTACTTCACCCAGTGCCGCGGGAGGAAGTGTAATGAAACCGAATGAACAGGTCATCCGCGAATTTATCGAAGCCTGGTCACGCCTCGATGCCGATGAGTTAGTGAGCTACTTCGCTCCCGATGGCATCTACCACAACATGCCTGCAAAGCCGGTTCAGGGGCATGCAGCGCTGAAGGTCTTCATCAGCCAGTTCCTGAAGGGATGGACCTCAACGGAGTGGGACATCCTCACCCTCATATCTTCCGGAAGCAAGGTTGTTGCAGAACGGCTCGACCGGACAATGCTGGGTGAAAAACCCGTCAATCTGCCGTGCTGCGGTGTATTCGAAATGGAAGACGGGAAAATTAAGGTCTGGCGCGACTATTTTGACATGCAGACCTATGTCAAAGCCGCGACGGCCTGACATCTTCGGTCAATGGGGGCCACAGAGTAGCATTGCGGGCTCTCGCCCGCTAAACGGCGCTTCATGCGAAACGTGGCAATCATCGGGGCTGGGCCGGCGGGGCTGATGGCGGCGGATGCGGCGCTCGCGGGCGGCGCGTCCGTCTCGATTTACGACGCCATGCCGAGCCCCGCGCGCAAGTTCCTGATGGCCGGCAAGAGCGGCCTCAACATCACCCATTCCGAAAAACCCGAAGCCTTCCGCGCCCGCTACACCGCGCCGGACGCGCGCCTCGCCGCGATGGTCGAAGCCTTCGGCCCGAAGGAGGTCATCCGCTGGATGGACGGGCTCGGCATCGCCGCGAAAACCGGCTCCTCCGGCCGCGTCTTCCCGGTCAGCATGAAGGCCTCGCCGGTGCTGCGCGCCTGGCTCGCCCGCCTCGCTGCTGGCGGCGCCGCGCTGCACACCCGCCACCGCTGGACAGGATGGGACGGGGCAGGGCGTCTCCTGTTCGAAACCCCTGAAGGCTCGTTCGCCGCCGAAGCAGACGCCACAATCCTCGCCCTCGGCGGCGCCAGCTGGGCGCGCCTCGGCTCGGATGGCAGCTGGGCCGATATCCTGCAGGCGAGGGGCGTGGAGATGGAAGCCTTCGGCCCCGCTAATTGCGGCTTCCTCCGTCCGTGGTCGGATCATTTCCTGTCCCAGAATGAAGGCGCCGCCATCAAGGCCGTGCGCCTCAGCGCGGGCGGGCAGGTCTCGCGCGGCGACTTCGTCATCACGCGCGGCGGCATCGAAGGCGGCGCGGTCTACCCGCTTGCCGCCGGTCTCGCCGCCAGCCTGAAAGCGGGAGGTCCCGCCGCGCTCGAAGTTGATCTCCTTCCGGATACGGACGAAGCA
This sequence comes from Hyphomonas sp., assembly GCF_046313975.1. GTDB lineage: Bacteria > Pseudomonadota > Alphaproteobacteria > Caulobacterales > Hyphomonadaceae > Hyphomonas. The sequence goes on from NZ_JBKBXB010000020.1 coordinate 14,126, forward strand.
AAACTCGCCGCCCGCCTCGCCGCTGCCAGCCCGAAGGACTCCCTCGCGAGCCGCCTGCGCAAGGCTGCTCGTCTCGGTCCCGTGAAATCCGCCCTCGTGCGCGAACTCACCCGCGGCGAAGCCGCCGCAGACCCCGCCGCGCTAGCCCGCCTGCTGAAACACTTGGCCCTCGCCCTCACCGCACCCGCCCCCCTCGACCGCGCCATCTCCACCACCGGCGGCGTCGCGTGGAACGCAATTGACGACAGCCTGATGCTGAAGGCCCTCCCGGGCGTCTGGTGCGCCGGCGAAATGATCGCGTGGGACGCGCCCACCGGCGGCTACCTGCTCACGGCGTGTCTGGCGACGGGAAGGGCGGCGGGGAAAGCGGCGTGTGCGCTCAGCTTTTGAAAAATAACAAGAAAATTCGGTAGCGGACCTATCCACCGTGCCGCCACCACCTTCACAGTAGGGTTTTCGCAGAATCACTACGAGGAGGTTCTGATGAAAAAGAAGTGGAAACTAAACGTCTCCGTCGAGTCGAGTTCGGAGGGTGTTGTAGGTCCAGAACGGACTCCCAGCCCACCGAAATTGCTCTGGATTATCGTTCGTTGGGCAGTTTGGGCGTCGGCATTGTTGTTGCCGATACTTCTGCAGCGGTCAGGTGCAGGAGGTTAGCGACAGGATGTTTTACCAGAGAACCCTAAATCGCCGGCTGGATCGGCCCGTCCGCTCGTCCGCTCACGAACTGATCGACATAGGCGTTGCCACTGGTGTCCACGTCCGCGGCCTTGCCGCGCCAGATGATCCGTCCTTCGAACAGCATGGCGATCTCGTCGGCGATCTTGCGCGCGCTTGCCATGTCGTGCGTGATCGACACGGCCGCCGCGCCGAGGCCGCGCACCATTTCCAGAATGAGATCATTGATCGCATCCGCCGTGATCGGGTCCAGCCCCGTCGTCGGCTCGTCGAAGAAGATCAGGTCCGGCTCCGAGATGATCGACCGCGCCAGCGACACGCGCTTCTGCATCCCGCCCGAAATCTCCGCCGGATAAAGCCCCGCAACGTCCGCACCCAGACGAACCTTCTTCAGGGTTTCGATCGCGCGTTCCTTCGCGTCCTTGCGTTTCATGTCGCCGGAATTGATCAGCCGGAAGGCCACATTCTCCCACACGGTCAGCGAGTCGAACAGCGCGCCGGACTGGAACAGCATGCCGATGCGCGCGCGCATCTTCTCGCGCGCCTTGCCTTGCGCCTTGGTCACATCCTCGCCGTCAAAGAAGATGCGGCCCTTGTCCGGCGTCATCAGGCCAAGCGCATTCTTCAGCATCACCGACTTGCCCGAGCCCGAGCCGCCGATCACCACGAGGCTCTGCCCCGGCGCCACATCGAGGTCTACGCCGCGCAGCACCTGCTTGGTGCCAAACGCCTTCTCCACACCTTCGAGTTTCAGGAGCGCGCTCACAGGCCAATCTCCACGAAAATGCTGGACATCACATAGTTCGTCGCCAGCACCAGCACCGCCGCACCCACCATCGACAGCGTCGCCGCGCGGCCGACGCCGGTCGCGCCCGCCTGGCTGCGATCGCCCTGATAGCAGCCCATCAGCGCAATCACGCCGCCAAACACCACCGCCTTGATCAGGCCGACGGCAATGTCGTTGCGCGTCACGAAGTCGAGCGTGTTGCGAAGGTAGACCGTCGAGTCAAAGCCCAGCCCGTAGACGCTCACCAGCCATCCGCCCATCACGCCGATCACGTTGGCAACCGCCACCAGCATCGGCAGTGTCACCAGCGCCGCAATGAAACGCGGCGCATAGAGATACCGGAAGCGCGAGGCGGAGAGTGTTTCCAGCGCGTCGATCTGCTCGGTCACGCGCATCGCGCCGATCTCCGCCGCAATGCCTGCGGAGACGCGCCCCGCCAGCATCAGGCCGGTGATCACCGCGCCCAGCTCGCGCGAAATGCCCAGCACCACGATGTTCGGCACGAATTGTTCCGCGCCGTATCGGCTGCCGCCCTCATAGATGTTCAGCGCCAGCGCCGCGCCGATGAACACGGCCGACAGGCCGACCACGGGCAGGGAGTAAAAGCCGATCCGCACCATCTGGCGCAGGATCTCGCCGCCATACCAGCGCGGCGTAAATGCCGCCGCCTTCACATGGCCCGCAAAAATGCTCAGCCGGCCAATCTCGGCGAACAGGCCCAGCGTCACGCGGCCGACAAGCTGCAAGGGGTTCGCCATCGTCGGCCTCAGCGATAGTTGCGTTGCACACGCGGGCCAAGCCCGGTCAGCAGCTCATATCCGAACGTGCCGCATGCGGCTGCCTGCGCTTCCAGTTTGGCGTGCTCGCCCAGGAATTCAACGCGCGCGCCCGGTTTTATTCCCTTCGGCCCTCCGCTCAGGTCCAGCGTGATCAGGTCCATCGAGATACGCCCGACAGACGGGCAGGCGACCCCGTCGATCCAGCCCTTCAGCTTGCCGGAGCCCGCCCGCGGCAGGCCGTCGGCATAGCCGATGGCGCAGGTTGCCAGCAGCCGGTCCTCGTCCAGCACATGCGTCGCGCCATACCCTACGCTGGTGCCCTTGCGCCCCATGAACACGCTGACGACCGTCGCCTCCAGCACCACGCCCGGTTTGATCTCCACATTCGCCGGCGGAACCGTTCCGCCATAAAGGGCAATGCCGGGCCGGGTCAGGTCAAAGCTGTATCCCTTGCCAAGATAGCAGCCTGCCGAGTTCGCCAGGCTCGCAGGCGTGTCGGGGAACACGTCGGCGATCTCCTCGAACTTCCGGCGCTGCTCCAGGTTCATGGGATTCTTCGGCTCGTCCGCGCAGGCGAGGTGGCTCATCACCAGCACCGGCTGCAGCCGCCGTAGCGCCGTGCTCTCGGTATCCGCCAGCTCCGGCGCGAGGCCCAGCCGGTTCATGCCGGTGTCGAAATGCAGCGCGCAGCTGCCCTTAGGCGCCGTCGCCCACAGGCGCAGGTGCAACTCGTTGGACAGAACCGCCGTCAGCTCAGCATCGCGGTAGGCGGCCACTTCGCCGCGCATCGGCCCGTTCAGCACGAAGATGCGCGCACCCTTGCCCACTGCCTTGCGCAGCGTGATACCCTCTTCAAGGTAAGCGACGAAGAATGTACTGCATCCGGCAATCCGCAGCGCCCGGCCCACCTTGGCCGCGCCAAGGCCATAAGCGTCTGCCTTCACTACAGCCGCTGTCGTCGCGCCGGGGTGCAGCGCGTCAAGGGTTCGCCAGTTATCCGCGATGTTGGAGGTCAACACCGTCGCGCGGGGAAGGAAGCTCATGGGATCAAGCGCTAAGCGAGATTTCGGGGATTGTCATCGGGGCGGTGTGCGCTTTGCTTCATGCGCCAGCCAGGCTGAGCCTTTCATGTTCCAGACCGGCGTGAAGAACACCATCCACACGATCAGGGCGATCATGCCGCCCGCCGGTACGATGGCAATCTTCTGCGGCCCGAACAGGTCGACGAGGGCTCCCATCAGCGCCGCGCCGAAAGGGGCGCCCGCCATGAAGCCCAGCTGGTAAATCGACAGCACGCGCGCCAGCTTTTCCTTCGGCGCCGAGTCCTGCACGATCGACCGGCTCATTGCAATCGATATGCCCGCCGCCAGGCCCCAAGTGAACACGATGGCGAGGAACATCCAGTGCGGAATGTTCCCGATCATCAGCAGGATCGAGGCCGAGGCAAGGAATTGCGCCGTCAGCAGCAGCCGCCCCTGCCGCTTGATCCGCTTGAATACCGCCAGCACCGCGGACGAGACAAACGCGCCCATCCAGAAGGTCACGAACATGTCCCGGATGCCGCTTGAGCCGAAATGATAGACATCGCGGTTGACGATGGGCAGCACCACGAGGAACGCCCCGATCACGAACACGCCGACCCCGAACATCAGCAGCGTCATCGCCCACAGCTTCGCGTCCGCGCGCACCGCCCGCACCCCGTCCATGATGTCGCCGAACGCCGCGCCAAAACCCGTCCGCCCGGTGCGGATCTGGCGGCCCTTCGCCATCAGCAGCGCGAATCCTGCCCCGCTCGCCAGTGCCAGCCCCTGGATCGTCAGCAACAGCTGCGGTGACATCGGCCCGACGCTGAACCCGCCCAGCCAGACCGGCATCTTCGTCGCCTTGTCGGCATAGCCTGCGAGGATCAGCCCGACGATCTGCGCCAGGAACTGCGCCATCGTCGCCAGCGTCACGCCCAGCTGCAGTGTCACGCCGGAGCCGACCCGCATGCGCCGCTCCACGACTTCGTTCACGATGGAATCGCGCGCCGGCATCATGAAGGCGCCGATCGTGCCGATGGCGACGGCATACATGATCATCGCCGGATAGCTGAGCTCGCCGCGCGATACGAACAGCGCCAGCATCAGCGCCGGCGCTGCCGCCAGCAGGTGGAGAAGGATCAGCAGGCGCTTGCCATCTGCCCGCTCCGCCACCACACCGCCGATCAGCAGGAAGATCACCGAGGGCAGCGACAGCGCCATGTTGGCAAGGCCCAGCGCCAACCCGTCCATGTGCAGGTGCTCGCGCCCGGTGATCAGGTAGGGAAACAGCACCAGCTGCAGGCCGAACGCCATGAACCAGCTGCACTGCACCGCGAGGTATCCTGGTAGTTCGATCTTCACGAGTTGCCGCAGGCGCAGCGCACGCAGGTGCGTCGCCGAAACCAGCAGGCTGGCGCCGGCCCCGAGGGCCTCGCTGACACCGCTGACGGGCGAGGTCACACTTTCGCTGGCCCGTTCGGCCATCTCGTCGACGATCTTTTCGACGTCGCCGTTCATCCACACAAACTCCACCACCCGGTCTGCGGTGTTCTAAGGAGGCGGATTGCCGATGGAAAGGGGCGAGGCCCGCTGCGGCTGGGTTTGCCTGCTGGGTGTGCAGGTTGCGTTGGACTGGGCCTGAGATTACGCTTCCGGCCGGGGAAGGGGTCGAGGAGGCTCCGGGATGAGTGGATTTCGCCTGTTGGCAAGCTGGGTGCTGGCGCTCGCGCTGGCGGCCTTTTTCATCCATGTCACGTTTCACCCGCTGGCCGATCCGACACCGGGCTATGTGAAGTTCTTCGACCTGCCCGGCGAGAACCTGCCTTTCGCCACCCTGGCCGAGCGTTCCGGCATCACCCTGTTCGAACCTGCCGGCCGTTTTGTCACAGGTATCCTTGAAGTGCTGACAGCCATCCTGCTGATCCTGCCCTTAAGCCGCCGCGTTGCGGCCGGGCTTTCCGTGGTGCTGACCGGGGCCGCAGTTGCGCTGCACCTGTCGCCCTGGCTCGGCCGGGAAATTGCCCTTCCGGAAGGCGGCACCGATGGGGGCGCACATTTCCTCATCTATGTGATTTTCCTCGCAGTCAGCCTGCTCCTGCTGGTTGTCCACCCGAGTGCGCGCCGCAGGTATGGGTTTACAACCTGAGGTTTTTTCTGCGGTCAGAAGTTAAGGCGGTTTCTACGCCTCGTTAAGGATTGAGTGCCAGACTCCTGCGGTAAGGCAGGTCTTCTGGTATGAGCGATTTGACCCCGTCAGGATCCGGTAAACCCCACAGCGCGGCGCAGGACGCGCTCGTGCGGCGGCTGATTGATGTTGTCGCCATGCCGGGCTCACGCATTCCCCCGCAGGACCGCCACATGGCCGGCGACATCCTGCTCGACATGCTGATGCATGTCACCGACCGGGAACGCATCCTGTGCGCTTCGCGCCTTGCGGTCTGCCGGGATGCTCCGCGTCGGGTGCTGCGCTATCTCGCCCAGTGCGCCTTCCATGTCGCGCGTCCGCTGCTTGAGGAGAGCGATGCGTTCGATGCGTCCGACCTTGTGGAAATCGTCCAGAACACCACCAACGAACACCGCGCCGTCATCGCCCGCCGCCGCAATCTCTGCGTCACCGTCACCGGCGCACTGGCGCAGTATGGCGACCTGACGGTCCTGCGCGAACTGCTCGGCAACCGAAATGCGCCTCTGTCCGAACAGACCGTGGACCGGCTGGTCGCCCATTCGCGCGAAGAGCCGGCCATCTGTACGCCCCTTTCGGAGCGGATCGAACTGAAGCCTTCGCACGCGATGGCGATGTTCTGGTGGTCCGACAGCGCCACACGCCGCAAGATCCTGACCCGCCACGCTTCGGACCGCGGCGAGATGATCGCCATCTGCCGCGACGTGTTCGAAATGGCGGCCGCCGAGAACTGGAGCGATCCGGTCACCCGCAAGGCGCTGCAGCTGATCGAGCGCCGCCAGCGGAATCGCTCTGCCATCGAGAAGAGCCCGTTTGACAGCCTCGAGGGCGCCGTCGAGGCCGCAGCTGTGCGCGGTATCGACGCCGAAATTGCGCAGGAGATCGGCTATCTCGCGGGCATCAAGCCGGTCACGGTTGCGAAGATCCTGTCCGACAAGGGCGGGGAGGGGCTTGCAGTGCTCTGCAAATCCACCGGACTGAAACGCGACTATATCCCGCTCCTCTGGACGGCGCTGCGCCGCCCGCTTGAGTCTGAGGCGGGCGAACCGGACCCGGTCTATGCAAATGTTGCAGAGACCTACGAGGTCCTTTCGGTCGCCAAGGCGCAGACGACACTGCGTTACTGGAACTGGTCGCTGTCGTCAGCCTACTCGCCGGGGGCGCTGCGTCAGGCCGGTGAACTCGGTGCACCGGCAAATGAAGAAGCCGAGTACTCGACCTCACAAAGAACCGCCCGGCTGGTGTTCGGAAATTAGGCCGCACCCAGCCGAAACGGGCTTCCCAAGGCGGGCGGGGGGCTTTAGGTGAGGCGTTCACTGAATGACGAACGGGCCATCCAGAGGGGCGCTGTGGCGTACTTTATAGCACTGTTATTGGCGATTGCCGCCTTCTGGGTGAGCAATTCAGGCCACTACAAACCGTTGATGCTCGCCTTCGCTGCGGCATCGATCGCGCTTACGCTGTTCCTGTCTGCGCGCCTGAAGATCATCGACCGCGAAGGCGCGCCCTATGTGCGCCTGTTCGGATGGCTGGCTTACTATCCCTGGCTCGGCTGGGAAGTGATCAAGTCGAACTGGGTCGTCATCAAGGCGTGCCTGCGCGCCGATCTCGACATCTCGCCGGCGCTCGTGAAGATCAGGACAACCTGCAAGACCGATCTCGCCAAGGTCACCTTCGCCAATTCGATCACCATGACACCGGGCACGGTCACCGTGGAGATCGACGGCGACAAGCTGCTGGTGCATGGCCTGTATGAAGCTGGCACCGCGCCGGAAGGTTTCGAGGAGATGGACCGCCGCAGCGCGCGCGCCGCTGATCCGGTGGAGGTGCGCAAATGACAGCCGCCGGCCTGATCGCCATCCTCGTGGCGATGATCCTGATTCTGATCCGTGCCCTGATGGGTCCGACCCTGTATGACCGCGTTCTTTCCGTGAACGCTTTCGGCTCGATGACCGTGCTGGTCCTCGGCCTGCTCGGCTTTGTCATGGGCCGCCCGGATTTCCTCGACATCGCGATGCTCTACACGCTGATCAATTTCGTCTCGACCATCGCGATCCTGAAATTCTTCCGCTACCGCTCCTTCCAGGTTCCGCTGGTGCGCAAGGCCGAAACCGCTCCGAAGGGAGATGGCAGCAATGGCTGAACTCTTAGCCCAGCTCCAGACCACCTGGGACCTTGTGCGCATGCCGCTCGGCGGCCTCGCCTGCCTGATCGGCGGCCTCCTGTGCATCGTCAGCGCCATCGGCGTGCTGCGCTTCCCGGATATCTACACCCGCTTGCATGCTGCCTCCGTCACCGACACCGGCGGCGCCGGCCTCGTGCTGCTCGGCATGGCGCTGATGGCGCCGCACTGGCTGGTGCTGGTCAAGGTCGGGTGCATCTTCGGCCTGATGCTGCTCACCGGCGCCACCGCCGCCCACTCGCTCGCCAACGCAGCGCACACCGCCGGCATGCAGCCGAAGATCGGCCCGGTCGGACGTGATGATCCGCATGCGGACGAGCTGGGGGAGGGTCACTGATGTCCTACGCCATCCTTGGGGAATCGGGCACCGCCCTCATCAACATCCTGTTCCTCGGCATCCTGTTCGTGGTCGCCCTCGCCATCGCGCGCCTGCGCAGCCTGTTTGCCATCGTCATGCTCTCGGGCGTCTACTCGCTCGTATCCGCTGCATGGTACATCCTGCTTGATGCGGTGGATGTCGGCTTCACCGAAGCCGCCGTCGGGGCGGGCATGTCGACTGCGGTGCTCCTCGGCGCCATGCTGCTGACCGCGCGCACCGCCAAGCCGGAAAAGCCGCTGACGCGGATCGGCCCTTTCCTCGTCTGCTTCCTCACCGGGCTGATGCTCGTGTACGGAACAATCGACCTGCCGGCGCTGGGCGATCCGCAATCGCCCGCCAATGCCGGGGTCGGCCTCACCTACCTTCAGATCAACTGGTACGACATGGGCGTACCCAACGTCGTCACCTCCGTGCTCGCCAGCTACCGGGGTTTTGATACGCTCGGCGAAACCGCCGTAGTGTTCACTGCCGGCCTTGCGGTCGCGCTGCTGCTCGGCTTCGGCGAACGCTCGCTGGCCGAGACCCTGAAGAACGCACCGAAGCCGCCCAAACCCCGCAACGGGGGAGAGGCGCCATGAAGGGTGATCATCACATGATCCTGCGCGTCATCGCGAAGTGCATGCTGCCGCTGATCACCATCTACGGCTTCTATGTCCAGTTCCACGGCGAAGTCGGCCCCGGCGGCGCGTTCCAGGCGGGCGTCGTCCTCGCCGTCGGCCTTATCCTTTATGCCCTGGTCTTCGGCCTCGCGCCCACCATGCGCGCCGTGCCGCCCTGGTTCTCCCGCTCGCTCGCCGCGGTCGGCGTTGCGCTCTATGCCGGTGTCGGCGTCTGGGCGCTGATGACCGGCGGCAAGTACCTCGAATACCAGGCGCTGTTCGGCGAACCGCCCGGTGGTCATGACGGCCAGCATGCCGGCATCATCCTGATCGAGCTGGGCGTTCTCTTCGCCGTGGCCGGGTCGATGATCACCATTTTCTACGCGCTCGCCGGGCGCGTGGCCGAAATCCGCGACGAGGACTGGTAGCCATGTGGGAGTTCATTCTCGACCGCGCCGGATACTGGGCGATCATCGGCCTGATGATGATCAGCCTGTTCATCGCCTTCTCGGCGGAGAACCTGATCAAGCGTCTCGTCGGCTTGTCGCTGTTCCAGACGACGATCTGCCTGTTCTACGTCACGCTCTCGAAAGTCTCCGGCGGCACCGCGCCTGTCCTCCTGAAGGAAGATATGCCCTATCATTCGGCCGATCATGCCGCTGCCGAAACCGGCGCGCAGCTTACCGCCGCCGGCGGCGAGCGCTTTGCCGATCTCGTTCACACCTATTCAAACCCGCTCCCGCACGTCCTGATGCTCACGGCCATCGTCGTCGGCGTGGCCACCCTGTCGGTCGGCCTCGCGCTCATCGTCCGCATCCGCGAAGCCTACGGCACCATCGAGGCTGACGACGTGCGCGCGATGGACATCGAAACGGCCATCGCTCAGGAAGCCGAAGCCGGGAAGGACCTCAAAGAGGCAACGGCATGATCCTGGAAACCCTCCTCGCCTCGGCGCCCGACTGGGCGCTTCGCCATGCTGCCGTGCTTGTCCCGGTGGTCCCGCTGGTGATGGCGCCGATCCTGGCGCTCACCCCCAACGCGCGTCTCGGCTGGTTCCTGACGCTGGCCACCACGGCGGCCTCGCTCTACTTCGCGCTGCTGACGCTCGGCATCGTGCAGTCGCTGCCCTCCGGCGTCATCAGCTATGCGGTCGGCAACTGGCCGCCGCCCATCGGCATCGAGTTCCGCGTTGATGCGCTCAATGCCATGGTCCTGTTGATCGTCACCGGCATGGGCTTCCTCGGCACCATCTTTGCCTGGCCGACTCTCGTTGCGGATATCCGCAAGGAGAAGATCTCGCTTTTCCTCAGCGCCTTCCTGCTCTGCCTTTGCGGCCTGTGCGGTGTGACGGCGACCGGGGACGCCTTCAACCTCTTCGTCTTCCTCGAGATTTCCTCGCTGTCGACCTATGTGCTTGTCGCCATGGGCGCCGGGCGCGATCGCCGCGCCCTGCCGGCCGCCTTCGACTACCTTATCATGGGCACGCTCGGCGCCAGCTTCTACATCATCGGCGTCGGCTTCCTCTATGCCGCCACCGGCACGCTCAACATGGCAGACCTTGCGGCCCAGCTGCCGGGCCTCACCGGCAACCGCTCGGTGCAGGTCGGCTTTGCCTTCATCATCGTCGGCCTCGGCCTGAAGGCGGCGATGTGGCCGTTGCACCAGTGGCTGCCGAACGCCTATGCTTACAGCCCCAGCTTCGTCACCATGTTCCTCGCGGCGACCGCCACGAAAGTTGCGATCTATGCGCTGATCCGCTGGCTGTTCACGATCTTCCAGCCGGACTACGCCTTCGAACAGGCGCTGTTCTACTGGATCCTCGCCCCGCTCGGCATTGCCGCGATGGTCATCTGCTCCTTCCAGGCGGTGTTCCAGACCGACATCCGCCGCATGCTGGCTTACTCCTCGGTCGCACAGGTCGGCTACATGCTGCTCGGCGTGTCCATCGGCACGGCGGCCGGCGTTTCGGCAGGCCTCCTGCACCTCTTCAACCACGCCCTGATGAAGGGTGCGCTGTTCATGGCCGTCGCCGGCATCTGCCTCACCTACAAGGGCACCACCATCCGCGACTTCGCCGGCCTCGGCCGGTCGGCGCCGTTCACGATGGCGGCCTTCGCCATCGCCGGCCTGTCGCTGATCGGCGTGCCGCTGACAGCAGGCTTCATGTCCAAGCTGCAGCTCGGCTACGCCTTGTTCGACCACGGATGGTGGTGGGCGGTGCTGCTCGTCGTGTTCTCCAGCTTCCTCGCGGTCTTCTATGTCGGCCGCATCCTGCAGGCCGTGTTCTTCCAGGCCCCGGTCAACCCGCGCAAGCATCGCAAGGAGGCGCCGCTGCTGCTGCTGATCCCGCTCTGGATTCTCGCCCTCGCCAACATCTATTTCGGCATCGACGCAACCTTCCCGATTGGCCTCGCCAATGACGGCGCCGTCGCGGCCCTCGGACAGGAGGCGTTCCAATGAGTCCGGACGTCCTGATCGGGCTCGCGCTCTGCCTTCCGCTGGTGATCGCGGCGGGGATTGCCGCTGCCGGCAAATTCCCGAATGTGCGCGAAGGCATCACGCTGGTCGGCGCCGGCGCGCTGTTCTTCGTTGTGATCCAGCTGACGATGCTCGTCTCCGCCGGCGAGCGCCCGGAGCTGTATATCGGCGAAGCCGTTCCGGGCCTCGCCTTCGCGTTCAAGCTTGAACCGCTCGGCGCCCTGTTCGCATTCGTCGCCTCGGGCCTGTGGATCGTGAACTCGTTCTACTCCATTGGCTACATGCGCGGGAACCGCGAGCGCAACCAGACGCGCTTCTACATCTGCTTCGCCATCGCCCTGTGCGGCGCGATGGGTGTGGCGATGGCGGGTAACCTGTTCACGCTCTTCATCTTCTACGAAGTGCTGACGCTCTCCACCTATCCGCTGGTCGCGCACAAGGGCGACGCGGCTGCCCAGCGCGGCGCGCGCATCTACCTGCTGACGCTGCTCGGCACCTCCATCGGCTTCCTGCTCACCGCCATCATGTGGACCTGGGTGCTGGCCGGCCAGAGCCTCGACTTTGTCGATGGCGGTCTGCTCGCGAATGTCGAGATGTCGCCGGTCGTGGCCAGCGCGCTGCTCCTCTTGTTCGTGTTCGGTGTCGGCAAGGCGGCGCTCATGCCGTTCCATTTCTGGCTTCCGAACGCGATGGTCGCGCCAACGCCGGTCTCCGCGCTGCTGCACGCCGTGGCGGTCGTGAAGGCGGGCGTCTTCGCCGTGATGAAGATCTCGCTCTACATCTTCGGCGACGAACTCCTGCAGGCCACGCCCTCGCGCGAGTTCATCATGGATGTCGCGTGTATCACCATCGTCGTCGCCTCGCTGATCGCGCTGACGAAGGACAATCTCAAGGCACGCCTCGCTTACTCGACTGTCGCGCAGCTCGCCTATGTCACGCTCGGCGCCATGCTGGCGGACAGGGCAGGGGTCATGGGCGGCTCGCTGCAGATCGCGGCGCACGCCGTTGGCAAGATCACGCTCTTCATGTGCGCCGGTGCCATCTATGTTGCCACCGGCCTCACCAACATCTCCGACATGAAGGGCCTCGGGCGGAAGATGCCGCTCGTCTTCATCGCCTTCTTCATCGCCTCGCTGTCGATCATCGGTATCCCGCCGCTCGCCGGTGACTGGCCGAAATACGAACTGATGCAGGGCGCCATCGACCGCGGCACGGACTGGGTACCGGCGATCCTGATCATCTCCTCGCTGCTCAACATCGCCTACCTGTTGCCAATCCCGATCCTGGCGCTGATGCCGCCGCCCGGCTCGAAACCGCCGAAGGAATTCAAACGCCCCGGCGGCGCCCCCTGGCTCACCGTCGCCGCGCCCCTGTTCACGGCAGCGCTCTGCTTTGTCCTGTTCTTCACGATCGACCCGATCGGCGACTTCCTCGCCCCGGCCTTCGCGACCGTGGACATTGATCCCGAGGTAAACATCCCATGACCGACCAGACGCCTCCGGGTCGTGATACGTCCGGCCGCTTTGTCCGCCAGGCCGCCGAAAAGGTGAACGCCATGAGCCGCACCACTGAAGAGGGCGTGCACCCGATGGCGAAGGTCCTCTTCGGCTGGACCGAAGCGAAGAATATCGGCGCGATCCTGTTCTGGGTCATGGCCGGGCTCTCGCTCGCGCTCGTCGCCGCAGACCTGCTGATCGTGCGCCACGAGAAGGTCGCCTTCGCCAACTCCGTCGGCTTTTATGGCATCTGGGGCTTCCTCGCCTTCTCCTTCGTCGTGCTGATGGGCTGGCCGCTGGGCAAGCTGCTGCGCCGCGACGAGAACTATTACGGCGATGCCGGCGGTCCGCCTGCGGACATTGACCCGGATATCGCCGAAGGTCAGGGCGGCGCTGGCACCAAATCCGAAGGGGGCGCCTGATGCCTGCGTTTCTGGCTGACCTCAATCCCGGCTGGCTGCTGATCCTCGCAGGTCTCGCCGCGATGTTCACGCAGATGCGTGTCCTGCGTCAGGGCATCACCATCCTTGCGCCGATCCTCGGCATTCTCCTGCTCGCCACGGCCGAGCACGGCGTTGACCACCTCACCTACAACGCCCTCGGTCTCGACCTTTCCTTCTACCGCGTCGACAGCCTGAACTTCCTGTTCGGCCTCGCCTTCCTGATCGCCTCGCTGCTGAACGCCATCTACGCTCTGCATACGGACGACCGGCTGCAGGATGGCATGGCGCTCGCCTATGCCGGCGCGGCCGTCTCCGCCACCTTCGCCGGCGACCTGATGACGCTGTTCATCTTCTGGGAAATCACGGCGATTTCCTCGGTCTTCCTGATCCTCAAGGCCGGCACGCGCGCGGCCTACTTCGCCTCGATGCGCTATCTCGGCATCCAGATCCTGTCCGGCGTCCTCCTGCTCGATGGCATCGCCTATGTCTGGCACTATACCGGCAGCCTCTCGCTGCAGGCCTTCACCAGCCTCAACGACCCCGGCGCGCTGATCATTTTCATCGCCTTCGGCATCAAGGCGGCCTTTCCCTTCCTGCACAACTGGCTGCAGGATTCCTATCCGAAGGCTTCGGTCGTCGGCGCCGTCGTCCTGTCCGCCTTCACCACCAAGCTCGCCGTCTACGCCTTCGCGCGCTTCTTCCCCGGCTTCAACGAGCTGATCTGGATCGGCGCGGTGATGACCTGCTTCCCGGTCTTCTTCGCCGTCATCGAGAACGACCTGCGCCGCGTGCTCGCCTATTCGCTGAACAACCAGGTCGGCTTCATGATCTGCGCCATCGGCGTCGGCACGGCCGGCGTCGGCAATGCGCTCGCGCTCAACGGCGCCACTGCCCATGCCTTCAGCCACATCATCTACAAGGCCCTCCTGTTCATGAGCATGGGCGCCGTGCTCTACCGCACCGGCACCACCAAGGCCTCCGAACTCGGCGGCCTCTACCGGTCAATGCCGTGGACCGCGCTATTCTGCATCATCGGCGGCCTGTCGATCTCGGCCTTCCCGTTCTTCTCGGGCTTCATCGCCAAGTCGCTCACCATGAGCGCGGTCGCCTATGAAGGCGCCGCCGATCCGGCCATGGTCGTGGTCTGGCTGATGCTGCTCTTCGCTTCGGCCGGCGTACTCGAACACTCGGGCATCAAGATCCCGTACTTCGCCTTCTTCGGCCATGACAGTGGCAAGCGCGTGAAGGAAGCGCCCTTTAACATGCTGCTGGCGATGGGCCTTGCCGCCTTCCTCTGCATCGCGGTCGGCCTGCCGGCCATCATCCCGGGCATGGGCTATTCCTGGCTCTACAGCCTCTTGCCCTATCCGGTCGAAGCAGCCGCCTATCAGCCCTTCACGTTGGACCATATCCTGACCCAGATGCAGCTCCTGGTGCTCGCCACCTTCGCCTTCATCCTGCTGAAGCGGCTCAGCCTCTACCCGCCGGAAAAACCGGGCACCATCCTCGATACCGACTGGATCTACCGCAAGGCCGGCTACGGCACGGTGCGCTGGCTCGACACCGTCTGGGCCAAGCTCGGCCCTGCGATGACCAGCGCGTTCCGGCGCCTGTCCGAACGCGCCTATGACCGGATGGTCGCCACCTTCAGCCCGCGCGGCGTCCTCGCCCGCAACGGCCTCAGCGGCGGCATGACCATCTGGACCTCGGTGATTCTCGCTCTGGTGCTGCTGATTTCGTATCTGACAAGCTGAACCTGTAGCAACTGCAGGGAGCCCAAATTCGGCCCCATTTCGCCCGGATCACTTCTGGCAGGGGGTGCGCCGCAAGTTTGCGGCCCGGCAACGGGCTGCCTCCGCGCGGCGGCCCTGAGATGAGAGGGCCGAGTGTCATGTCAGCTGATGGCGAAGTGGCGTCCTACGGGGCGCTGAATGTAGCGTACGCAACCGGCATCGTATCTGCCTATGTCCGGAACAACACCTTGCAGACAAACGAGTTACCGGCGCTGATCCGCAGTGTTCATGCCGCGCTCGAACAGCTCTCCCGTCCGGGGGAACCCGATCCCGAGCCGCAGAAACCCGCCGTTCCGGTGAAACGGTCCGTGTTCAAGGATTACATCATCTGCCTGGAAGACGGGCAGAAATTCAAATCCCTGAAGCGCCATCTGCGCTCCAAATACGGCCTGTCGCCGGAGGATTACCGCGCCAAATGGGGGCTTCCGGCAGATTATCCGATGGTCGCGCCCGGTTATTCCGAGAAACGCTCAAAACTCGCCAAGAAGATGGGTCTCGGGCGGGGTACAGGCAAAGAATAGCGCAAGAACTGGCCGAACGTTCCGGGTCCGAAACAAAATAAACCATCAATCTATATTAACAAAAAGCTTCAAAGACTCTTGATCGGCGAGTCCACTCGCGCAATAGGTGATTCTTGCGAATCACCACGGGGGTGGCGAGTTCATGTCGAACCAGTCGAAATATGCCGGTATTACCGAAGCACAGCGCCTCCTGATCACCCATTGGCACCAGGTGCGCGATGCCGATGGCCGTGTCGCCCGCGAGGCGATTGATCCGGGCACCATCCTGTCCACGCTGGCCTGCCTCTCCATCGTCGAGATGGACGCGGCCGGCGAGGGCCGTTTCCGCATTGCCGGCTCCCGCCTGCGCGACCTGTTCGGCATGTGCGTGCGCGGCCGCCGCGTCGCCGAGATCGCCGGCACGCATGGCGAATGCTACGCCCTCGGCCTCACCGCGGCGCTGGAGCGCGGCGAACCCGTCGGCGGCATCATGGAGCAGGGCGGGCGCCTCCACGCCTGGCTGCGCCTTCCTCTCACGGACGAATACGGCCACCTCACCCAGGTCCTCTGCCACGACGAATTCCTCGCCCACCGCCAGCAATCCCTCCCCGGCGAATCCCGCCACGCAGCGTGAGCTGAAGCGCGCCCTCAAAGCCCACCCTGAAAAGCCCCTTCTCCCTTGCGAGAAGGGGTTGGGGATGAGGGGGCGTGACATCACCCCGGAAACATCCAGTCGAGAGGTCAGCCCTCCTCACCCCCAACCCCCTCTCCCGCAGGAGAGGGGCTACACCCCCTTATGCAACACCCCGCGCGCCTCCCGCGCCTTCCATCCTGTTGAATCCATTCACCTCTGCATTGCGAGCGTAGGAAACTTATCCTACACTCCGGAAAGCCGGTTATACTGCGGGTCACAACGCAGCAGGAGTGATGCATGGAAGAGGAAGAGTTCAACCCGCGCAACGACCGCGACACGGCCTATCTGGCCGCGGCGCTGGTCGGGTATGCGCTTGGCCTGAAGGCGCAGAAGATCCTGGCGGCAGATCGGGGCGGACCGGCGCACAGCCGCGCCCGGCACATCGCCATGTATCTCGCCTATGCCGGCCTCGGCATGAGCCTGTCGCGTGTCTCCTCGGCCTTCGGGCGCGACCGGTCGACCATCGCGCGCGCCTGCCGCATCGTCGAGGATTACCGCGAGGATGTCGATTTCGACACCTGGATCGAACAGCTCTGTGTCGGCCTGCGCTCGGTGGCGCAGGTGGTCCCGTCGGAGGCTGTGGCATGATCCGGCGCATCCGTCAGAAATACACCGCCGCCCGCCCGCGCCCGATCGGCGGGGAGGAAGTCGTCCGCATCCTCTCGCGCGGCGGCATGGTGCAGGAGCTGCGCGGCACGCTGTATGTGTTCCGCGGCCGCGACTGCCGGCGCATGCGTATCGGCAGGGTGCAGCTTGCCATGATGGCCCAGCTGGAGGCCGAAGGCGCCGTCCGGCGCGACGATACCGATGCGATCCGCTACCTGGCGGGCATGTCCCGCTGAGCCTGATCGGCGTCGCTGCGGATACGCGCCAGCATCGAGGCGAGCCCGTTGGAGCGCTGCGCCGTCAGCGCGCCGCTGACGCCGATCTCGTCGAGGAAGGCCCTGGCGTCGAAGCCGAGGATTTCTGCCGGGGCAGCGCCGGAATACAGCCGGGTCAGCAGCGCGATCAGGCCGGAAACGATCATCGCATCGGACTCCGCCCGCACGATCAGGCCGCCCTCCGCCAGCTCGGTCACCATCCATACCTGCGAGGCACAGCCGCGCACGCGCGTCTCTTCCGTGCGCTCATGCGGCGCCAGCGGCGGGTTCGCCTTGCCGAGGTCGATCAGGTGCGCATAGCGCGCCTCCCAGTCCTCCAGCCAGGCAAACTCTTCGCGGATCTCGGCAGCGGTCTCGGTGATGCTCATCTGCATCCATATCGCGTGTGCAAAACCAAAAGAAAACCCCGGCAGTCCAGAGACGGCCGGGGTAAAAGGTGGAGAGAGTCTAGAAGGTGTGTGGACGGTTTCTGGACGGCCTACCGGATGGTCTGGCTCAGCGTTTCCTTGATGTCGCGCGTGGTGGCGGCAACGCAGGGGCTGAGATCGGCTTCGGCGCGGGTCGCCGCGACGCAGGCGTCGAGGTTCAGCACATCGCCCACCAGCTTGTTGTTGATGATCGACAGGTTGCTGGTCGGACGCGCCAGTTCGGCCTCGATCAGCGCCGTCGAAGGCATCGTGCCACCGGCCTCATGCGCGATGATGTCGAGCGAGGCGGTGCCGGTGATGGCGCGAGGGATTTCGTTGAACACGGTCGAGAAATTGGCGTTCTGCACCGAAGGTTTCGGCGCCGGCTGGAACATCGCCGGCAGCTTGATCGCCGAGGCCGCCTCGTTCAGGCCGGAAGCCGCCGCCGTGATGACTTCGGCATTGGTGTCCGACAACAGGCCGCGGCTCTGCGAAACCTGCGTCACGAGATTCGGGTCGATCGAGCGCCCGCCGGCGCGCACGCCGGTGATCTTGCTGATGCGCTGGTTCTTGTCATTCTTGGCAATGACCGATTTGCCCCAGCTGTGCTTCTCCAGCACATAGTATTGTTCGCGCATATGGTCGGAAGAGTTCTGCAACGCTGCAAAATCGGCCTCGGTGGCCTGCAGCACCGCCTTCAGGGCCGCATCGCCGCCATCCAGCTTGGAGGCGTTCCACTTGCGGTCCTTGATGTTGGCGGACGTGACATCAGCGCCGTAATTGGCGGTCATTTCGCGCACGGACTTGCGGAATTCCGGCTGTTTCGCCGCCACCAGCGACGAATACGCCACCCAACCGGTGCCGATCTGGTCGCCCTTGTAGCTGCCGATGGAGGAGAGCACCTCGTTCAGCTCCCCGGCGCTCTTGAACGAGCGGCCATCGAGAGCCGAAGCCTCGGAGACGTAGCTCACATAAACCGCTGCTTTTTCAGACAAGGGATCGGCCTTCTGTGCCGATGCTGCCGACGCAAACCCGATGCTGCACACAAGTGCTGCGACCACCCCAGAAGCTTTCATTTCGAACTCCCTCACGCCACGCGCGATAGTGATGCCCCAACTTCCCGGCATGGGGAACCATGCCTTGTGCGATTTGCGCATTACAAATACAGCAGGCAGGACACCTGACTGCGGCAGCATTGCCTAACAATTCTCTATGGGGTGTTAAGACTTGGCTCCGGAACCGCCGCTAAAGCAGTTACAATTTGTTCACCTCGCCTGGGTGGCGCTGGGGCTGACAGCTGCTGTTTCCGGCGGGATTGCTGGCGCCCCGGCGGTTTCCGTGCTGGTGGCTGCCGTGATGACGCTGATTCCGGGCGCGGCCGGCTTTGCCTTCGCGGATGCCGGAGACTCGCTGCGCCGGGGCCTGCCGGTGATCGCCTGGACGATGACCGGGCTTGCCGCCATCATACTGACCGGGGGCGGAGGCTCGCCGCTGATCGTCCTGCTTCTCGCCGCGCCACTGGCAGCCCTGCTGGCCGGCGCCCCAAGAATGGCGGCCGAGGCGGGCATCTTTGCTGCGGCAGCCCTGTTCTGTGTGTTCCTCGCCACCCTGCCGGGCTGGATTCCGCCGCCGCCGCCCGGCGCGCGGGAACTGGCGGCGCCCTTTGCCTTTTCCGGCCTGGTGCTGGCTGCGCTGATGGTCTGGCACCTCGTGTCCCGCCGCAGCAGCGCCGTGCAGGCCCCCGCCGAAGCGGCGAAGCCGGAGACCGCGCTCCCGCCCATCGCCCTTACCGGCATCTGCTGGGCCGATGTCAGCAGCGAAGGCCGCCTGCGCCGCGTGCAGGGCGACAGTTTCGGCCTCGTCACCCTGCGTCCCGGCGCAGCGTTCCAGAGCCTGTTCGCCAAGGGCGAAGGCCCGGTCCTGGTGCCGGGCCGCGCCGGGCGCCGCCTGATCAGCGCGGAACTCGCCTCCGGCCAGCGCGTGCGCCTGCTGGCAGAGCGCCATACGCGCGGCTGGCATGTGCTGCTCGTCGATGTGCCGGATGAAGTAACGGGCCCGCCCGAGGCCGCAATCACCGAGCTTGAGGAAAAGCTCCGTTCGCGGACGGCTTTCTTCGCCTCGCTGGGACACGACCTGAAAACCCCGCTGAACGCCATTCTCGGCTATGCCGAAGTGATGCAGGCCGAACTGATGGGGCCGATGCCTGAACCGTATGCGGACTATCCGGCCATCATCCACGAGAGCGGCACCGACCTTCTCCTCCTTGTCGATGACATTCTCGATCTCGCCCGCGCCGAAGCCGGCCAGCCGCGCCTTGACCCCGAACCGATCGACCTCAGCGCCTCTGCCGAATCCGTCATCCGCCAGCTCGACGGGCAGGCCACCCGTATCGGCGTCACCCTGAAGCTCATGACGGAAGGCGAGGTCTGGGCCGATGCCGACGCGCGCGCTGTGCGACAGATCTGGCAGAATCTCGTCTCCAACGCGATCAAGTATTCCGGGAGCGGAAAAACCGTCATCCTCGAGACATGCATTGAAGGCGGCGCCGCCCTGCTGGCGGTCACCGACCGCGGCGCCGGTATCGCTGCCGCAGACCTTGCCAAGCTCACCGAACCTTTCGCACAGGGCACCGGTGCCAAGCCAGGCACCGGTCTTGGCCTATCCGTCGTGCGCCGCTTCGCCGAACTCCACGGCGGCGCGCTGAAGATCGAGTCGAAGCCCGGCAAGGGCACCCGAGTGGAGGTGACATTGCCGCGTGCCTCCGAGGCCGACATCGCCCCGCTGGAAGACGCGGCCGAGTAGGCGTGCCGCGCAAATTCCGGTTTAATCCGCCGGGTTTCCATGCCAGCATCGCGGGGCAAAATGACGAGGGGTCGATCATGAAACTTGCCCTGCTGGCCGCGATGGCCGCTGTAGTTCTCACCGGATGCGACGCAGTGGTGGGCGGTCCCAAGGCGGACATGGTGGCGGTCTGCCGCAATGCCGGCGAGAGCCACCAGAAATGCACCTGCATTGCCAATACCATGCAGGAACGCCTCGATCCGGAAACCTTCGACAAGATGGCGGTGGCCGTGATCAGCGGTGATGACGCCGTGGCCGAAGCCCTGGCCGGGCTCGAGCCGGATCAGGCCGAAAACGCCATCCTCGCCATCGCCGACGCGAGCCTCTCCTGCATCTGACAAACGCTTGACGCGCAGGCACGGGAGGAGGAGTCTGGCGCCATGGACCGCCTGCCCACCCGCCTGTGGACCGATGCCCTTATCCGGCGAGCCCAGCTTGCCGGCGCACCGGCCTATGTGCTGCAGCACGGCGATGACGAGCGCGGGGATGTGCTGCTGAAGGTAGCGCGGCTTGACGGCACAGCGGCCGTCTACGCTCCGTCGACGGACATGGAAGGCGAGCGCATTTTCCTCAACCTCGTGATGCAGGGCGTCGGCCCGGACGAGGCGAGTGTGGATGACTATGTGCAGCGCGCGAAGGCCCGCGACCGCGACCTCTGGATCGTCGAGATCGAGGACCGGGAAGGGCGCACGTTTCTGACAGAAAAGGTTGAAAGCTGAAGCGGTTTCAGCTCTGATCAACGACAAGCCGGGAGGGACCGGCAAGGGGACGCACCATGAGAACGGATGTATTCACGCTCAGCCTGCTGATGGTTGCCGGCTCGCCGGCGGTGGCCATGGCGCAGGGCTGCACCGAGGCAGAAGCCGCGCTGAGAGCGGAGGCAGGTGTTCTCGGGCCTATGCTCACTGAGATCACGACGATCACGAACGAGTACAATTCCAAGCAGCAGCAGATCAACGAGTTGTATGACTACCTCTACTACTACAACTACGAGATTACGCCGAGCGAGCAGCAGGAAGTGATGGGCCTTGAGGCCGACATGGCCGTGCTCAAGGGGCGGTATGATGCGCTGGTGGTGAAAGCCCAGCCGCACGATGCAAAGGTGACGGACCTTACCAAGGCGTATGAAGTAGCTTGCACACCAAACGCGAAGACGACCGAGCTGCTGAACGAGTACGACATCGTCATCCTGCCCCCTCAGCAGTAAGTCCTTCAGACATCGGGCAGCTTTAACCGGCGATTTACCCTCTGACCCCACCTTGCGATTCGCTGGGATAAATGGGGCGGGCAACCATGCTGTTTCTTTTGAATGACAGGGTGACCTGGATCGAGGCACCGGAGATGCACCTGCTGAAGCGGGGGGCTCTGCTGGGCTTCGAGGACCTGCACGCGATGCGGGCACGCGAGGCGATCGAGCTGGCGCGCGGCAAGCTGCAGGCCTGCCAGGACAGCGGCATTCGCCCGGACGACGGCCTGATTAATGACCTTGCCGCCCTGATCATCGCCAAGACCGGGGCGAACGCGGCCCTGTTCCCGGTGCACGAGGGCCAGGTTTCGGAGCCCCGCCTGACCATCCTGCCGGAATCGATCCTCGAAGCCGTCCGCACCCGCCTCGCCGAGGGTGGCGATGCCGGCATCCAGCAGATCTGGCCCCGCGCGGCCTGATTCAGCCTACCTCTTCAATCTGCGGACCAAATCGGTTAGGGCCTCCGGCGAAGAGAGACCTTGACCTATGTCGCATGTGACTGAAGCCGCCCGCCGGCGCACCTTTGCCATTATCTCGCACCCGGACGCCGGCAAGACGACGCTGACCGAGAACCTGCTGCTGGCCGGCGGCGCCATACGCGCGGCAGGCGAAGTTGCAGCGCGCGGCGAGGCACGGCGCACGCGGTCTGACTGGATGAAGATCGAGCGCGACCGGGGCATCTCGGTCTCCGCCTCTGTGATGACCTTCGAGTTCGATGGTTATGTCTTCAACCTGCTCGATACGCCGGGCCACGAGGACTTCTCCGAAGACACCTACCGTACACTGACGGCGGCTGACTGCGCCGTCATGGTGCTCGACGCTGCGAAGGGTATCGAGCCGCAGACGCTGAAACTGTTCGAAGTGTGCCGGATGCGCGGCATCCCGATCGTCACCTTCATCAACAAGATGGACCGCGAGGCGCTGGAGCCGATCGCGTTGCTCGACGAGGTTCAGGACAAGCTGCAGCTCGACACCGCGCCCCTCTACTGGCCGGCAGCCAGCGGCCAGCGCTTCGCCGGGATGCTGGACCTTGCCCGGAACCAGTTCCTGCAATTCGAACGTCGTCCCGGCGAGCCCGCGCGCATTGGTCCGGCCACGGAGATTTCGGGAGATGCCGAAAGCCTGAAAGCAAACCTTGACCCCTACGTTTTTGCCGAGATGAGCGAAGGCGTCGAGATGGCGCGCAGCCTGTTGCCGCAGTTTGACGTTCAGGCCTTCCGGGAAGGTAACATGACGCCGGTCGTGTTCGGCTCGGCGCTGCGCTATTTCGGCGTGGCGGAACTGCTCCGCACGCTGCATTCCCACGCCCCGCAGCCGCGCGATCAGAAAGCCCAGAAGAAGGGCGAGGTTATCTCGGTGCACGCCGAAGACCCGTTCGTCAGCGGTTTCGTGTTCAAGATCCAGGCGAACATGGACCCCAACCACCGCGACCGCGTCGCCTTCCTGCGTCTCTGCTCAGGCGAATTCCGGCGCGGCATGCGTCTCAAGACGACCGGCGGCAAGCAGCTCAATATCCACAACCCGCTGATGTTCATGGCGCAGGACCGCGAGATTGCCGAGACCGCCTATGCCGGCGACGTGATCGGCGTGCCCAACCACGGCCAGCTGCGCGTGGGCGATTCATTGTCCGAGAACGGAGATATTCAGTTCGGCGGCATCCCCAACTTTGCCCCGGAACTCTTGCGCCGCGCGCGCGTGAAAGATCCGATGAAGGCCAAGCACCTGCGCAAGGCTCTGGAAAGTCTCGCCGAGGAAGGCGTCACGCAGCTGTTTATTCCGGCCATCGGCTCGGACATGATCGTCGGCGCGGTCGGACAGCTGCAGTTCGAAGTGATGATTGAGCGGATGACGGCGGAATACAATCTCGAAGTTATGTTCGAGCCGGCGCCTTACAATGTCGCGCGTTGGATGGCTTCGGACGATCCGAAAAAGCTGGAAGAATTCCTCGACAAGAACAAATCAGCCTCCGGCACGGACCTTGACGGCTCGCCGGTCTATCTTGCGAAGAATGCCTGGGATGTCGGCTATGCCCAGGAGAAAAACCCGGGCATCCGTTTTACGGCAACGAAGGAGCGTGCGCTTTAGTAAGCGCCCGCAATCTCGCCGGCTTCGCTGACGACAGCTTCGCCAACCAGCTGGTCGGACGGTGCAGGCTCCGGCGGCGCGGAGGTGCCCCAGATCACGGCGTCGACACGCGGCGAGACGCCGGAGATGGCGAGCAGGTTTTCTTCCGGTTTGCCGCCGCCCTGTTTCAGTTCGCAGCGCGCCGCGGCCGAGCCGTAGCCAGCAACGTAAGACCATGCCTGGCACACGCCGTCATCGCCGCAGGCGGCCTGGCAGGCGAGGGCGGAGTCGGCATCGACCACAGAATAGGTGGCGCCGTGGCGGTAGCGGCCAACTTCGTGGCCCGGAGGGGCTTTCGAAGGGCCATAGGAGGCGTCCGTCGCTTCGAGCGGCGAGACGGTAGGCGACTTCACAGCCCGTTTGGCAACGCCGTCGGCATGGGCCGCGAGGCCAAGAATGGCGGTGGCGGCAATCAGGGCAGCAAGGCGCATGGAACACTCCTCGGAAACTATCCGGCGGCACCTTAGCCGAGGCGTGTTAACGAAGCGTTTGCTTTGATGAGGCGGGCTCAGCCGGTCAGGCTGGCCCGTTTTTCCTCGATTTCCAGCCATTCCATCTCGATATTTTCGAGCTGCGTGCGCGCTGCGCCGATGCGTTCGGACTTTTTCGCAAACGCCGCTGCATCGCGGGCATAGAGGCTGGAATCTGCGAGATCGGCTTCGAGCTGGGCAATCTCCGCCTGCAGCTTCGGGATCAAGCCGTCGATTTCCTTCTGCCGGTGCTCGTCCTTGAAGGAGAGTTTCGAAGCGGCTTTCGGTTTCGGCGCGGCGGGGGCAGGCCCGCGCGATTTCTCCGCCTTCGGAGCATCCTTGCGGCGCACACCTTTCAGCTGTTCCTGCGCATCACTCCATCCGCCGGCGGTCTGCACCCACTCGCCCCCGCCAATGGGCGAGAGGCAACTCGTCACTGTCGCATCGAGGAAAGCGCGGTCATGGCTGACAAGGATCAGCGTGCCTTCATAGTTCAGCAGCATGTCTTCGAGCAGGTCGAGCGTCTGCATGTCGAGATCGTTGGTCGGCTCGTCCATGACGAGCAGGTTCGATGTCTGCGCGAGGCCGATGGCGAGGGCGAGGCGGTTACGCTCGCCGCCGGAAAGCGCACCGACCGGCTGGCGCAGCTGTTCGGGCTTGAACAGGAAGTCCTTCGCATAGGCCGCCACATGGCGCTGGTGACCCTGCACCATGATCGAGTCGCCGCCCATCGGCGCAAGCGCTTCCCAGATCGTGTCCTGCGGGTTCAGTGTCGCGCGTGTCTGGTCCTGATAGGTCACCTGCAGCGTCTTCGAATGGAACAGCGTGCCCGCATCCGGTTCGATCTCGCCGAGCAGCAGGCGCACCAGCGTCGTCTTGCCTGCGCCGTTCGGACCGATGATGCCGATCCGGTCGCCGCGCAGGATGCGCAGGTCGAGCGATTTGGCGACCACCAACGGACCGTCCGGGGTCTGAAAGGTTTTCGAAAGCCCCTTCGCCTCGATCACCTTCTTGCTCATCGCCTCGCCGGCGTCTGCGGTGATGCCGGCGGTCGCCTTGCGATCATTCAGCGCGGTGCGCACTTGCGCATGCTCGGCCTTCAGTTCGCGCAGGCGGGCAAGGCGGCCCTGGTTGCGTTTGCGCCGGGCCGTGACGCCGCGCGCCAGCCAGTGCTGTTCTTCCTTCAGGTGAGTGGTCATCCGGCGCAGCTGGCGTTCGTCTTCCTCCTCCACCTGCTCCGCCCACTGATCAAATTTCACATAGCCCTCGGGGCTTTTCAGCACTTTACCCTGACGCAGCCAGAGCGTGTTGGTGGAGATGTTCTCGAGGAAGCGCCGGTCGTGGCTGACCACCAGCACGACACCGTTGAACGCCTTCAGCCGGCCTTCGAGATATTCGATCATCGGCACGTCGAGATGGTTGGTCGGCTCGTCCAGCAGAAGGATCGTCGGCTGTTTCGCGAACGCCTTCGCCAGCGCCGCGCGCCGCAGCTGGCCGCCAGAAAGCGTGGCGGGGTCAGCGCCGCCATCGACGCCGAATTCCATCAGCTCGGCCTCAGCTATGTAGGCGCCGTCAAGGCCTTCGGACGCGTAGTCGAGCACGGTGGCATAGCCGGCGAGGTCCGGCTCCTGCGCCACCCAGGCATAAGTCACGCCCGGCTGGCGCCAGGCCTCGCCCGTGTCCGGCAGGATGCGCTCGGACACCACTTTCATCAACGTCGACTTGCCCGCCCCGTTGCGGCCCACCAGCGCCGCGCGCTCGCCCTTCGACAGTGACAGTGTCACGCCTTCAAACAGCGCCTTGCCGCCAAAGGAGAGGCGCACGTCGGTGAGGGTGAGAAGCGGGGGCTGGGCCATGGCCGGGGAGATAGCGGCTGGTCCGCGGACAAGCTAGGGGGCGGGTGCGGCGCCCGCCCCCGTTCTGCGCCTCAGTCGAAGGTATAGTTCAGGAAAAGGCCGGCGCTGAATTGGTCAGCGTCCCCCCGGAGGGTCACCAGCGGGCTGTTGCCTGCATCGCCGGCGAGCCGGTCATATCCGGCAAAGGCAACGACGGACCATCTGAAATCGCGGTCCAGCGGAAGTATTCCCAGCGCGCCTAAGCCATAGCTGCTGACCCCGCCGCCGGCTTCGTAAACCGGCAGGCCGGACCCGGCTGCCTGTGCCGGCGTGACGCCGAAATAGGCGGCTGTGTAGCTGTCATCGACAATCTTCAAGCGCGGCCCCGCCGACCAGATGACGGGCGGACCGAAGCCGGAAATCACGCCGCCCATGCCAGCGTTGAGGTCGAGGACAAGCCCCTCGTGGCCCGAAACCGCCTGGCGCAGTTCCGCTCCGGCTGACCATGGCCCATTCCGGTAGCGCAGGAAGCCGCCCAGTTCGAAACTCGTGTCCACATCGCCAAGGCCGAGAAGGTCGTCCGTTCCGCCTCCGGACACGGCAAAGGCCTGGTCCCCGTCCTCGTCACGGGAAAATTTCACCCGGACAATGGGGCCTGCAGTGATCTGGTCCGTCTGCAGCCAGTTGTAGCCGATGCCGTCCTGTACAGAGGCGAAGAAGGTGTCGGAATACTTGAGCTGGACGTTCGGCAGGATCGAGACGGCATAGTCGTCATCGCCCTCATAGGATGGGGCGTGTAGGCCGCCCGCGCCAAGGGTCACCTGCCAGCCCTCGGGGGGCTTAGGCGCCTGTGCGACTGCAGGAAGGCTGGCGCTGACAAGCGCCGCGAAAAGCAGGGTGGCCCGCATCGAAATCTCCTGATTGGCTGCGTGCTGATACGCAGCGGCGCGGGGCGTGGATCATCCGCTTGCACAGCCGCCAGGCGACCGGAGATTGCCCCGGCGTGAGGTCTGGACCGGAGGGGTCTGCAACGGGAAGCTTCTGTCATGTCCGGTCCTGCTCCTCCTGAAGGCTATGCGCCCCATTTCCGCAAATCGCGATTCACCGATCCTTGGGAGCCGCTGTTTTCCAAGACGGAAGCGCGGCAGGTGTCCATCGGCCTGTGGCTGGCGGAGGCGCACTGCAATTCGCGCGGGCTGGTGCATGGCGGCCTGATCGCCTCGCTGGCAGACAATGCGATGGGCCTATCCTGTGTCGCCGCGCTGGCAGCAGACGGCAAGCCGCCGCCAGCGGGGCTCGTGACCGTAAATCTGTCGACGGACTATCTCGGCGCGGCCCGGCTCGGCCAATGGCTCGCCACCGATACGCAGTTCGTGAAGACCGGCCGCTCGCTCTGCTTTGCCAGCTGTCTCGTGCACGCAGACGGCAAGCCGGTTGCCCGGGCCAACGCTACGTTCAGCCTCGCCGCAGCCGGTTAACCAAGGCTTGGCGGATGGCCGCCATATTGCAGGCCCGGAGCGCACTCCTGCGCCTGCTACGGAATTCCTGCCCATGTCCGGCCTCAACCTTGTCGTCCTGCGCAACAATGTCCCGCAGCGGGACGTTGATCCGGACCTTGAGCCGCGCCGGGATTTCGAACTGATCCGCCAGCTGGTCTCGGGCCGGTACGCTTCGGCAGACGATCTTGCGGAAGGCTTTGCCCGCAGGCTTGCCGGCCGGAACACGTCGATGCAGGCCGCTTTCGCCGTGCATGCGATGCGCAGGGAGGCGCGCGCGGTGTTCACCACGGGCGAGGATATCGCCTTCCGCCTGCTGCCGCTCCTGCGCCTTTCCGGATGGAAGGGCGAGCTGTTCTCGGTCATCCACGCAAGCCACAGCCCCAAATGGCAGCTCGCCGCGCGCCTCCTCGGCACGCGCCGCGTCGGCGGCTGGTTCACGGTCTCGCGCCTGCAGCGCGATGTGCTGATTGGCAAGGCGGGCCTGCCGGTCGGCAAGGTGCATTTCATTTTCGACTCCGTGGATGCGGCTTTCTTCGATCCGGCGAAAGCCGCAGATGTCGCCCCCGGTGACTATGCCTTCGCCTGCGGTCTCGAAAACCGCGACTATGCCACCTTGGCGGCAGCTGCGAAGTCATA
This sequence comes from Hyphomonas sp., assembly GCF_046313975.1. Taxonomy (GTDB): domain Bacteria; phylum Pseudomonadota; class Alphaproteobacteria; order Caulobacterales; family Hyphomonadaceae; genus Hyphomonas. Next base: position 42,077 of record NZ_JBKBXB010000020.1, read on the forward strand.
TGGCGGAAACATCCGCGTGCAGGCGTCAGGCTATTTTCCAAAGGAAGGTGCGAAGGATACCGGCCTGCCAGTAAACCTCACCATAAACCGTACACGGATGGCCTGGACAGAGCTACGCGCGCAATATGCGGCGGCGAAGTTCGTGGTCGTGCCCCTGAACGCGGTGCCCTATGCGGCGGGCGTAACCGGCCTGCTGGAAGGCATGGCGATGGGCAAGGCGGTGATTGTCACCGACTCGCCGGGTCTTGCCGACTATACCGGCCTCGACTCGCTGATCCGCGTGCCCGCAGGCGATCCGGCGCGCCTGGCCTCCGCAATGGACAGCCTTGCGCGCGATCCGGCCGCCTGCGCCGAGATGGGCCGCGCCAACCGCGCCTGGATTCTCGGCCACGCGACCATCGAACAATATGCCGAAACCCTCGCCGCGCGCATGCTCGGCCAGCCGGTGGAGTAGGGCGCCCGATGCTGGGCGAGAAAATCTTCCGGGGCACATCCTGGCTGCTGGCCGGACGGCTCGTCAGCAACCTGCTCGGCCTCGCCAGCACGCTGATTGCGGCGCATCTTCTGATGCCAGAGGATTTCGGCCTGATGGCCATCGGCATGAGCGTGTTTGCGATTGCCGGCGCGGTGGTCGAGCTGCCCGTCGGCGCGGCGCTGGTGCAGATGAAGACCGCCACCAAGGCAGATTTCGACACCGCCTGGACAATCAACGTCCTGCGAGGCGTCATCGTCGCGCTCCTGATGCTCGCGGCCGCCTGGCCGGTCGCGATGCTGATCGGCGATGACCGGATCGCCGGGCTGGTCATGGCGCTCGCGGCCTATCCGCTGGTGACGGGGCTCAGGAATTCCTGGTTCGAACAGTACATCCGCGATATGGACTTCCGTCGCGAAGCGCTGCTCGATGTGCTCGCCAAGATCGCCTCGATTGTCGTCATCGTCTGGGTGGCGCTTGCGACACGCAGCTACTGGGCGCTGCCGGCGGGCGTTGTCTCGGCGGCGCTGGTTGCGACCGTTTTCACTTACATCCTGCGCCCGCAGCTGCCGGGATTCAGCCTCAGCCAGTTCCGGAAATTTTTCGGATTCTCTCTCTGGATCGGGCTCGGCAACATTGCCGACAGTTTCCGCGATGCGGCGACGACGTTCTTCCTTGGGCGGATGGCCGGCAATGCCCGCCTAGGCGCCTTTGCGGTCGGCTCGCAGTTCGGCGAGCGGCTGGAACTCGTACTCTACGCGCCGATGGAGCGGACCCTGTTTGCCGCCTTTGCCTCCATCCAGAATGACATGGAGCGCGTGAAGACGGCCTATCTCAAGGCGCTGCACATGGGCTTTGCGGTAATCCTGCCGGTCTGCGCGGGCATGGCGCTCGTGTCGCCGGAGATCATCCGCGTTGCCCTCGGTCCGAACTGGGAAGACGCGGTCCTCGTACTCGCCTTCATCGCCCCGGCCACCGCGCTCTACCTCATCGCGGGCCTCAGCAATGCGCTCGCCAATGCGCTCGGTTATCCGCGCGCGCTGTTCCGCTACAAGGTGATCTCGCTGCTGATCCACATTCCGATGATGCTGGCCGCGATCCATTTTGCCGGGCTTGCTGGCGCACTGGCGGCCTGTGTGGCAACCGCCTTCCTCTGGTACCTGATGAGCGTGCATGTCGCGGCACAGATCACCGGGCTGTCCCGCTGGGCGCAGGTGTCCGTCCTTGGGCGGACGATATTGTCGGCGTTGGCGATGACTGCTGCGGTGTTGGCGCTGCGCGCTGCCGGTGTCTCGGCGCCTGTGGATGATCTCATCGGCAACCTGCTCTCCGCCTCGCTTCTTGCGAGCGCCGGAGTGGTGACATTCGTCGCTGCGCATGTCGCGCTGTGGCAACTGACCGGCCGGGGCGAAGGCATCGAACAGGCCACCCTGACATTCCTGTCGCGGCGCTTGGGCCGGACCCCGGCAGGCTAGATCACGCCTCGAGCATCCGGTGGATTTCGCCGGCAAAGGCGCGGAGCATCTGGTTCAGGCCCTCGCCGAATTCCGATGTTCCGCTTTTCTCGCCGAGCCCGAGAGTCTTGTTGGCGTCGAAGATGAACGGCGCGCCGTCCACCATCACATAGTCGATCTTGCCATAGTCGAGCTTCAGGTGGCGGCGCATCTCCAGGAGGCGCGGATGCGGCGTGAAAGGCAGGCAGGAGACATGCTCATCCTCGGTGATGATCTCGCTGGCTGAGCGTTCGATATTCTCGTAATGCAGGTCGCCGAGAAAAATGTATTCGCGCAGCAGGTTCCTGTCACCGTCCTTTTCGAGCATCAGTTTCTGCACAACATTGCCCGCGCCGAAATAGGCGCCCGGTACACCCGAGAGCGATGGGAAAGTGCGATAGTCGGACTTGCTCAGGATACGGATCTTCGCCTGCGGGATCAGCAGGCGCATGGCTTTGGCGCGGATGCGTTCGAACAATGACCAGTTCGTGAATTCCGGTGCCCCGCCATAATTTAGGTCGGACTTCACGATCACCGGACCATCATGCCGGTCGCCGCGCTCGAGGAGGCCATCCGCGTAACTGCGCTTGCGGATGTCGAGGGCTTCACCATTGATATGCCGGGGATAGCGCTGCGCGAAGGCAGCGATCCGCTTCGGCAGCACGGACCGGTCCATATGCACGAACAGCGCATCGGCAGGCGCATAGTCGGCCGGGCCGTGCATGTGGATGACATTCACGCCGAGGTCTGCCAGATGCGCAGCGATCACCGACACCATATGGTGCGGCCCGCCGAAAGGCGTGTTGCGGCTGTGGAGAACCGCAAGGGTCTTGCTGCGCTCTGGCACGTCCACCTGTCCGGGCTTTCCGCCCGGCCGGAGTCGGAGCGGGACTGAAAGGAATTAGCCGTTCTACCCCGGACTGGTTAATATCGGCTGGGGCAGGCCGCAAAAATTGATCCGATCAGCCCGAGAGGAGGCTCACTTCTCCCGGCGTCAGAAGCCGCCACTCGCCCGGCGCCAGCGCGCCAAGTTGCAGGGGGCCGAAGGCTGAGCGGTGCAGCGCCTCGACATGATTTCCGGCCGCCGCGAACATGCGGCGCACCTGATGGTAGCGCCCCTCGGTCAGTGTCAGGCGGGCGGAGCGTTCGCCGGTGACTTCCAGCATGGCGGGCAGGCAGGGCTTGTCCTCGCCGCGCAGGGTGAGCGTGCCGGAGGCGAACAGGGTTGCCTCATGCCCTTCCAGCGGGCGGGCAAGCCGGGCTTCATATACTTTCGTCATCTGCGATTTCGGCGAGATCAGCCGGTGCAGCAGGGCGCCATCATCCGTGAACAGAAGAAGGCCCGTCGTTTCTGCGTCCAGCCGTCCGATGGAGGAAAGCTTCGGGTCGCGCTTTACATAGCGGGGCGGCAGAAGATCGTAGACGAGGCGGCCCTGATCGGCGTGCGAGCAGGTGAAGCCTGCCGGCTTGTGCATCATCACTACCATGCCGGGCGCCGGGTCCAGCGGCTCGCCATCGAAGCGCACGTCCTCGCCCCAGCCCTTCACGCGGCCGCGCGCGATCGCGGCCTCCATCTCCTTGCGCGAGCCATAGCCGAGTCCCGCCAGGTATTTCGCGAGCTTGCGCGTATCGTTCATTTGAACCGTTTCGGGCGATCTGCACGGATGATCTTGTAGCCGTCATCATCCTCGATCATTTCGACGGCTTTGAAGCAGCGGGTCAGTTCATCCTCATACGGAAGATGCCGGTTGGCCACCAGCCAGAGCGTGCCGCCATTGCGCAGCGTGGCGGCGGCAGCGCGGATGAAGCTGCGGCCCAGCTCGTTGTTGTCGGCGCGTCCGGTATGGAAAGGCGGGTTCATCACGGCGAAGTCATAGGTTGCCGGCGGCAGGTCTTTCAGCACGTCTGCCCAGCGCATCGTGCAGCGCGCGGCATGCGGCGCCATCGTCTGCTCCTGGCAGATCATCGCGCGGTATTCGGCCTCGACCAGATCCATCCGCTCCACCTGCGGGCAGTTGGCGAGAATCTCGCGGCTGATGAAGCCGTTGCCGGCGCCCAGGTCGATGCCGATGCCCTTGGTATATTCCGGCACGCTGTCGGCCAGCATCTCGCTGCCGGGATCGATCCGGTCCCAGCTGAACAGGCCCGGCCGGCTCCACAGGCCCGGCTCGATCAGTTGCGGCGCATCGAAATCGATCCAGTCCTGCGCCAGTTCCTCATCGACATCGGCGGCGTGCTTCACGCACCAATAGGCGCGGCACTTGTGTTTCGACAGGCTGTCGGAATTGCCGCTGAGCGCTTCGAGCGCATCCTGCCCGCTCTTGCCGCCGAGCGTGTTGGGCAGGCAGGCGAGGATGGTCGATCCTTCCGGCGCGGCGAGCATGGCGCGGGCGTAGACGGCGCGTGCCTGATCGCGCTGGCGCGGCGGCACGATGATCGTCAGCTGCGCCTCGGGCAGCTCCACGGAGTCGACCGCGAGCACGTTGAACCCGGCGGCTTTCAGCGCGTCATGGTGCGGCTTGTAGCTGGTGCGCAGCACAAGCCGGTCTTTCGGCAGCCGGGTCAGCCACGGCCCCGGCTCGGCATTCAGCACGAGTATCGGGCCAGCTTCCGGCAGGGGCACAGCCTCGCGCTCGATCGCCAGCAGCAAGGTCTCAAAAACAATCGGGTCCATCATCGCGGGAGCGATAGCGGCCCGCGCCCCATAAGAAAAGCCCCGCCGGCATGAACCGGCGGGGCCTTGGCTTTTATTCCTCGCGGGAAAATCAGGCGCTGAGGCGCTCGATGATGATGGCCGGAGCCATGCCGCCGGCGGCGCACATGGTGACGAGGCCGTAGCGTTTTTCGGACCGCTCGAGTTCGTCGAGGGCGGTGCCGATCAGGATCGAGCCGGTGGCGCCGATCGGGTGGCCGAGGGCCATTGCGCCGCCATTGATGTTCACCTTGTCCCGGTTGAGCTTCAGGTCGCGGATGAATTTCTCGGCGACGACCGAGAAGGCCTCGTTGATTTCCCACACGTCAATATCGTCAACCGTCAGGCCGGCTTTCTCGAGCACCTTCTTCGCCGCCGGAACCGGGGCGTTGAGCATCAGCGTCGGGCAGTCGCCCATGTTGGCAGTCGCCACGATGCGGGCACGCGGCTTCAGGTTATGCTTCTTCATGTAACTTTCCGAAGCGAGCAGCACGCCGCCCGAGCCATCGACGACGCCGGAGGAGTTGCCGGCATGGTGGACATGGTTGATCTTGCCCTTGAGCTGCGGGTAGCGGCTCTCGATCAGGCTGCCATAGGTCGTGCCCTTGTCATCGACCGGGATGTTCCAGAACATGTTGAACACGGTCTTCAGGCCCGCAAGGCTCTCCATCGTCGTGCCGGGGCGCGGGAATTCTTCATGGTCGAGCGCAAGTGTTCCGTCCACGTTGTAAACCGGAACAACCGACTTGTTGAAACGGCCTTCCTTCAGTGCGCGGGCGGCGCGCTCCTGGGAAACGACAGCGAGCTGGTCCACAGCTTCCCGGTCGATGCCTTCCAGCGTCGCAATGGCGTCGGCGCAGCAGCCTTGTTGCGATTGCGGATGCTTCTCGCGCAGGCGCAGGTTGCCGGCGTCCATCATCGGCGGGGTTTTCGGATCAGCCGAGGCCGCCGTGTAGCTCATCATCTCGCAGCCGCCGGCGATGACGCACTGTTCCATGCCGGACATGATCTGCGCCGCAGCGAGGTTCACCGTGGTGATGCCCGAGCCGCAGAACCGGTCGAGCGTGACGCCCGAGGCCTTGACGTTATAGCCGGCATCCAGCGCGGCCATGCGGCCCATGTCGCCGCCCTGCGCGCCGCGCTGGCTGGAGGTGCCCCAGATGATGTCGTCGACGGTTTCGGTGTCGAGCTTGTTGCGGTCGCGCAGGTTGCTCAGCACGGTGGCGGCAAGGTGCTGCGGGTGCATGTGGGCGAGCGCGCCCTTGCCCACTTTGCCAACGCCGCGCGGCGTGCGGCAGGTATCAACGATGAAGGCGTCAGCCATCTTGGAACTCCCTTTTGTCAGATTTTTCCCGGGGCGAGCGGGCTTCGGTGAGCCTGCTTTACGCGAACGTAAGCGTAAGCGAAAGCCGTGACGCCGGGTCAGGCGGGCCCCTCCCGGCGGGCGCTTTTTGACGCCGGGGAAGTGTGCCATAGTTCCGGAGGGAGAAACGCTCATGGCACAAGGCTGGAGTATAACCGGGAAGGCGCTGATCGCCGCGGCCTTGCTGGCAGGCTGGGCCGCTGTTGCCGGGGCCAGCGAGCGGCTCGTGGTGCCGTTCCAGATCAGCGATCTTGAACACATGGTCGTGCCGATCGTCATCAACAACCAGCACACCACCACCGGTGTGGTCGACACGGCGGCGACCTTTGCCATGGTCGATGCGCGCTCGGCCAGCGAGAGCGGCATCCGGCCACCGGGCGCGGAGGCGGCGCGGGTGAACATTCTCGGCGTCAACGGCGCGAAGGACTATCCCATCGTGCGCCTTGCCAGCGTGCGCGCGGGCAATGTCAATCTTGGCGCGGTCGAGGCGGCCTACAACCGCGACCTCGAGATTCCGGGCGCGGCGGCGAATGTGCTGCCTTCATCCGCCTTTCCGGGCGACATTCTCGAATTCGATTTCCGCACCAACCTCATCTCTGCCTATGACGGGCGGCCGGATCGTCCGATCTCGAACTATTTCGACCGTATTCCGTACAAGGTGGAAGGCGGGCTGATGTTCATCGACATCCGCATCAATGGCCGCAAGGGCAAGGCGCTGATCGATACCGGATCGAACCTCACCTATGTCAACTCGGCCTTTGCCGCGCATGCAGAGCTGCGCACCAATTTCGAAAAGACCGTTCTTTTGCAGGGCGCGACGGGGCGCGATGCGTCGGTGCGCGTGGCGACGGCGCGCAAGGTTCAGATTGCCGATTTCAACTTCCTAAATGCCGATCTTCTGGTCAGCGATCCGAAATTGTTCGAGATGCTGGAGATGGACAAGGAGCCGCTCATGGTGATCGGGCTGGACCTGCTCTCTTCCTTCAAGGTGCAGTTCGACCGCCGGCACAACCGGCTGATCCTGATCCTGCCGGACTCTGTCACGGAAGGCTTCGGCGTTGAACTGATGGCGCGCGATACGCGCCTCGACCACAGGCGCTGAGCTCAGCCAAACGCCTCATAGGCGTGCGTGATGGCGAGACTGATGCCGTGCAGGGTGCGGTCAATCTCATCGAGCGGGGCGATGATGCCTTGATGGATGCGGTCATAGCCATAGCCTGAGGTCTGGCCGGAGCCTTCTTCTGTCAGGCGGCCGAGGGCATCATCGTCGCGGTCATCGCGCGGGAAGATGCGGCCCAGCGTCTCGATCACTTCTGCGAGGCGCAGTTCCGTCACCATACGGATGATGTCGCGCTGGCTGACATCATGGCGTTCGGAAATGCGCGGGATGGATCCGGCAATCGCGATAGCCCGCATAATCAGCGCCTGGCGGATGGCATGCAGGACGTGCATGTCCATGCGGCCTTCATGGCGCGCCTCGGCGCTCGGCACGCCCTCGACCTGCGCAAGAAGGCGGTCGAACCGGCCAAGGTCGATGGCAAAGAGATTGGCGATGCGCGCGATCGACACGGCGGTTTCATCCGTACGCAGAACATAATAGGCCGAGCGGTAGGCGGCGGCCTTGTCTGCGGGCGCGAGGCGGGCATGGGCGACCCAGACGCCGGGATCGAACACGCTGCCATAGGCGCGCAGGGCCGGCAGGCTGGTCAGTTCGCGGGCGCGGCTGGCCAGCAGGATCAGGCCGCGCAGGCGCGGGCTTTCGCGGATGAGGTTGGCGAGGCGCTCACTCTCGCGCTGCAGGGATGAGCCGATGCCGGCGGCCGTGTTTACGGGGATGGAGAGCTGGTGCAGCGTGGCATTGTGCGAGATGGCGCGCAGGGCGGCGGGACCAACCGGGCCGCCGCTGCGGCGTTTCTGGCGCGAGCCGGCACGCACCACGAGGGCGCTGGCAAAGGAGCCGAGCAATCGTCCGTAGTCTGCATTTCCGAACAGGCGTTCCTGCCAGGCACGCAGCGAGCGGTAGAAGTCCCAGACGAGATCTGTGCGCGTATAGAAAGGGTCGTCGACCCTTGCCGGCGCGGGCGCGAGGCGGCTGTCGCACCAGGCGGCGTAGGTGGCCTCGGCGAGTTCCGGCGCAGCGAAATGCAGGAAGCCGTCGCCGCCCTGGAAGCTGACCTCATGCAGCACAGGCACACCGCGCGCACCGCTTCCGGCGCGGGTCCAGGGGGTGAGCAGATGGTCGAACCGCTCGCGGAAGGTGCCGGGCCAGGCGCCGCGGCCCATCGATTCGCCGTGTGTGTTGAAGATCAGCAGGCTGACATTCGCCTTCCTGGCGGCGAGGGCGCGCAGGATGAGGTTGTGGATCCGCTCGATCGCCATCGAGGCGGCGACTTGCCCGATGAAGCGGCCGGAATCAGAGAAGCCGAGTTGGATCGAGAGATAGCCGCGCTGTTTCACATAGGCGACGAACTCGTCTTCCTCCAGCAGCCTCTCGATGAAGCGCCCGCCGGTTTCCAGCGCCTCGGGCGTCTCGAACAGGGGGGAGATATCGAGCTTGCCGGCGACGCCGTATTGCCGGGCGAGGTAGAGTGCGCCCATCACGGTGGCGGGGTTCTCGCTCTCGGCGATCAGGAAACGGATGACCGAGCCGGCATCGATATGTTTCAGGATCTGCGCGCACAGCATGAACTGGCGCCGGGCGGTGGACTGTTCGCGGAAAAGGTCTGCGAAATTCACCGCCTTGGGTTTCGAGCGGCGGGCTTTCTGCGCGAGTTCCGACAGGGCGACGCGGCCGAGCAGGCGGTCTTCGGTCTCAAGACCAAGGTCGCGCGCGAGCACGGTGCGCACTTGAGCGGCATTGACGCGCAGGTGGATGCGGGCGGTGCCGAGCTGCTGCGCGTCCATCTGCGAACGGAGGATCATCAGCTTGCGGGCGGCCTTGTCGCTGAGGCCGGGCAGGGCTGCGTCGATCACGTCCGTGATCTCGCGCACATCGTTCAGGCGGTGCTCGTCCTCCGCGGTCAGCTCGTTGGCGGCATCGACCAGAAGCTGCGGGTCGGAGAGCTCGCGGGAGAAAAGCTGGGTGTGGTTCCAGGCAAGCCCGCTCGCCTGGCGCAGACGGCCGGGCAGGGCGGCGAGGCTTTCGGGTGCATTGGCCGGCAGGAGGGCGTCGAGTTCAGCGGCGTAGCGGCTGAGCTGCTCTGCCTTCTCGGCGAGGCGGAAGGCGATGGAGCGATACCACGGAATGTCCGTACGCCCATCAAGATCATACCCGACCCAGCTGGCGAGTGTCGGCAGGACGGGGCGAAGGGCGCGCCAGTCTTTCGGGAAGGCTGACTGCGCCACGTCGAGCACGAGGCCGGCATAGGCCGCCTGCGCGGCGGCGGCATGGGCGAGCGCGGCCTGCACTTCGCGGTGCTCGCCGTCAAGCGTGATCGACTGGTTCCAGCCGCGAATGTCGGCGCCGATGAGTTTCTTCAACGCGTTGCGGCGGGGCGCGTCGGGTTTCACCGCGAAGGCGGCCATCGCAGCGCGCAGGTCTTCGGAGAGGGCGAAGGTCGGGTGGCCGGTGAAGACGATGCCGCCGACCGGTGTTTCGGTGAGGGCGCGGAAGGCGGTGAGGCCTTCGGCGGCGGCGGCTTCGAGCCGGGCGCGCACCGGCGCCCAGGCGGCGGATGGGTCGGCGCCGGCATGGCGCTCGCGGAAGGATTTCGCGCGAGCCTCGATCAGCGATAGGTGGACCTCCTGCGACAGGGCGGCGAGGGCCGGCAGGGTCGCCTCGCCCGCTTCGAGCTTCCGGAACAGGGTCTGGGCGAGGGAGAAGACCGAGTTGGTCAGCGGGTCGGCATCAATGCGGGTGGCCTCCTGGCGCAGGAAATCCTGGGCCCAGCTGAGGCTGATCGGGGCGGGTTTGGGGTGTCGCTGCGTCATGGCACCCCACAAAGGCACGAATTGCAACGTTGTCAAACGGGCGGGAGGCCTGTCCCGGGTCAGGCGGCGTCATGCCTGCCTTGCGGGTGGGCATGGCGGGTGGGGGGCAGGTGCGCCGCTGCGCGTTGCTCCCCCACGCTCTAGCTCGGGAAATCGCGGTGCGATTTCTGATCCTCGCAAGCCCCACAAGGGTGAGGGGACAGGTTGCGTTCGGGGAGGAATGAGTTTTGCCCCACAGAGCGACAAGCTCCCCCTTGGTGAGAAAGGTTGGAGGCCGGGCGTCAAAAAATCCGTATGCGGATTATCTAGCTCGGGCGCTTCTCGTCACCTTCGTGGCCGTTCCAGAAGCGTTTGATCTTGCCGAGGAAGCCTTCGCTTTCCGGGTGGCAGTCGGCGCCGGAACAGTCGCAGAACTGGCGCAGCAGTTCCTTCTGGCGGGCCGTGAGGTTCTGCGGGGTTTCGACGAACATCTCGACATACAGGTCGCCGGTCTGGCCATTGCCGCGCAGGCTGGGCATGCCCTTGCCGCGCAGGCGCAGCTTGCGCCCCGTCTGGGCGCCTTCGGGAATGGCGACGCGCGCCTTGCCGCCATCGATGGTCGGGATGTCGATCTCGCCGCCGAGGGCGGCCGTGGTCATCGGCACCGGGGCGCGGCAATAGAGGTTCGGCCCGTCGCGTTCGAAGATGTCGTGGTCGACCACTTCGACGAAGATGTAGAGGTCGCCTTTCGGGGCGCCGCCGGTGCCGGGCTCGCCTTCGCCGGAGAGGCGGATGCGCATGCCGCTTTCAACGCCGGCCGGAATCTTGACCGAGAGCTTGCGCTCTTCCTTGACCTGGCCGTGGCCGCCGCAGGTCTTGCACGGCTTGCGGATGACGGTGCCGCGGCCCTGGCAGATATGGCAGGTGCGCTCCATCGTGAAGAAGCCCTGCTGGGCGCGTACGCGGCCATGGCCGGCGCAGGTTTCGCAGGTGTCCGGCTTGTAGCCGGGGGCGCAGCCGGAGCCTTCGCAGCCCTTGCAGGCGACTGCCTGCGGGACATGGATGGTTTCTTCCTTGCCGGCCCAGGCTTCGGCGAGGGTGATCTCGAGATCGTAGCGCAGGTCTGCGCCGCGCTGCGGGCCGCCGCGCTTGCGCCCGCCGGCAGAGGCAAAGCCGCCGCCGAAGACCTGGCTGAACAGGTCCTGGAAAATGTCTTCAGGATTGACGCCCTGGCCGAACGGGCTGCCGCCGCCGGGGCCGCTGCCATTCTCGAAAGCGGCATGGCCGAAACGGTCATAGGCGGCGCGTTTCTGCGGATCGGACAGGACGGCGTAGGCTTCGCCGACTTCCTTGAACTTCTCCTCGGCGCTGGAATCGCCCTGATTCTGGTCCGGGTGATATTTCATCGCCAGCTTGCGATAGGCCGATTTCAACGCCTTTTCGTCGGCGCTGCGGTCCACACCGAGGACATCATAATAGTCGCGCTTGCTCATGAAGTCGCCGCCAATACCGGATAACTCGCCCTGTGGCGGGTGATTTGGGGCGAGTTGGGGCGCGGCGCAAGGGCCAAGGGTGCATACCCCTGCGGCGGGTTAACTACTGCCGGGGGGGAATCTGGTAACCCCCTTTTCGACAACCGATGCCCCCGATGAGCGGATTTCCTTGACCGCGAGGCCCCTCTGGGAGGTGCCGTCGAGGCGGTAGCGGAACAGGCCGTTAACCCCCATGAAACCGTCCGGATCGGTGACGCCGCCATGCTTGATGTTGTTTTCGCCCGCCAGTGTGACGGCGAGGGCGGCGGCATCATAGGCGGCGGCGGCAAGGTCGGTCGGGGCGCGGCCATACACTCGGCGATAGGTGTCCTTGAAGGCCGTCATGTTGTCGGGATCGACGGCGGCGAACCAGGCGCCGGCGAGGGCCGGCTCGCGCCAGATGGCGGCGTCGTCCCAAAGGCTGGTGCCGAGGAACTTGGTGCGGCCGGGGTCGACGCCGTTGACGACGAGGAGCGGGGCGATCGAGAGGAGCTTGTTGCCGCGCTCCGGCAGGATCAGGCCGACCTGGGCGCGCTCGGCATTGATCAGGCGGGCGATGCCGGAGACCTGCGTGGAGGCGCTGGCGGCGGGGTCGTAAAGCGATGTGCCGATGACGGTCCAGCCATTCTTCAGGGCTTCGGCGCGCATGGCGGTGTCGATCTGCTTGCCATAGGCCGTGTCCGGCCCGAGCAGGGCGAAGGTGCGGATGCCGCGGCTGGCGGCATAGCCCATGATGCGGACAACTTCTTCCTCCGGCATCACCGAGGCGAGATAGGCGCCGCCGCCGGCCACTGTGCGGTCGTTGGAGAACGCGATGACGGGAATCTGCTTGCGGGTGACGGCATTTTTGACGGGCGTGACTTCGGCGCCGAAGAGAGGCCCGAGGATGATGTCGGCGCCTTCCTTGATGGCCTCGTCGGCGCGGGCTTCGGCGGTGGAGGCGCGCCCGGCAGTATCTTTCGGCAGGATCAGGAAATCGGTGCCGGCGTTTTCGAACAGGGCGAGCTCGATGCCCGCAAGCATGGCTTCGGCCTCGGCGCGGACATTCGCGGTGGGGTGCGAGAAGGGCAGCAGCACGGCCGCGCGCTTCACATCGCGGCCATACATGAAGTCCGGCGTCAGGCCGCCATCATCCTTGCCAAACGCGCCGGTGCCGGTTTCCTCGGCGATCTGCGAGGGATCGGTGATCTCCTCGCCGGTGACGGGATCGACGCGCGGCTGGCCTGTGCCGATGGACACGGGCGGCCTTGTGGGCGAGGAGGCGCAGGCCGCCGCCATCAGCAGCGCCGCGAGGGCGAGGCTTGGCGCGAGGGTCTTCCTGAGCGATGGTGAACGCGATGTCATCTTCTGATCCTTCTGGCACCGGCGCGATTCCCGCCAGCGACGAGTCTATGAGCGCGGCGCGAAGCGGGCAACAGCCCGGTGCTGTAGCGCCGGGTCTTTATGTTGTCTCCACACCGATCGGTAATCTGCGCGACATCACGCTGCGGGCGCTGGATATCCTGGGCGCGGTGGAGGAAGTGCTGGCCGAAGACACGCGGGTCGCCTCGAAGCTGATGTCGGCTTACGGGGTTAAAGCGCGGCTGAGCCCCTATCATGACCATAATGGGGCCGAACGCAGGCCGGGATTGCTGAAACGGCTGGGCGAGGGGGCGCGGATTGCGCTGATCTCGGATGCGGGCACGCCGCTGGTGTCGGACCCCGGCTGGAAGCTGGTGCATGAGGCGCTGGAGGCAGGGGTGAAGGTGTGGCCGGTGCCGGGGGCCTCGGCCCTGCTGGCCGGGCTGGTGGCGAGCGGGCTGCCGAGCGACCGCTTCCTGTTCGCGGGCTTCCTGCCGCCGAAACAGGGCGCGCGCCGCAGCGCCATCGAGACGCTGCGGGCGGTGCCGGCGACGCTGGTCTTCTATGAGAGCGGGCCGCGCCTCGCCGAAACACTGGCCGACCTGACGGCGGTGCTGGGGCGGCGGGAGGCGGCCGTGGCGCGCGAGCTGACCAAGCTGTTCGAGGAGACGCGGCGCGGATCGCTCGCGGAACTGGCGGCACATTACGAGACCGCCGGGCCACCGAGAGGGGAGATCGTGCTGCTGGTTGGTCCGCCTGCGGAGGATGCGGCGAGCGCGGCGGATGTCGACGCGGCGCTGAAAGTCGCGCTGAGTGAGATGCCGACCAAGGCGGCGGCGGCAGCGGTCGCCGAGGCGCTCGGGCTTCCGAAACGCGAAGTCTACCAGCGCGCGCTGCAGCTGAAAGCCGGCGATGGGCCGGCGTGAAGCTGCCGAGGCGCGCGGGCGCAGGGCCGAGGCGCTGGCGGCCTGGTGGCTGCGCGCAAAGGGCTATTCGATCCTGGCGCGGCGCGTGAAACTTCCTGTCGGCGAGATTGACCTCGTGGCGGAAAAGCGCGGCGTGATCGCGTTCATCGAAGTGAAGGAACGCGCGACGCTGGAGGATGCGATGGGCGCGGTGACGCCCGGCGCCTGGCGGCGGATCGCGCGCGCCGCCGAAACCTGGATGGCCCAGCGGCCACGCTTCAACGACTGCGGCTGGCGCTACGACATCATCGCTATCGCGCCGGGCCGCCTTCCGTCACACATCCGCGACGCCTGGCGGCCGGGGATGGCGTAGTCGAGGCTACTCCGCCGGCGGCGCTTCCTGGATCGAGATCAGGTAAGCCAGCAGCACGTCCATGCCGAGGTCACCGAAGACGAATTCGGGCATGTCCTCGTGGCCGACATGGATGCCGTTCCGGAAATCCTCGGCGAGGGAGTTCGGGGGGTAGATGGACAGAACGTAACGCAGCGGCGGGGCGTCGGCGCGCAGGCTCGCGTCCTGGTCGAGGCCGTGGCAGATGGCGCAGTGCGTTTCGGCGATGTTGCGGCCATCGGCGATGGAATCGGCGTCCATCGGGATGGCGGGGTCGATCTCGAAAGTGGGCTTGGCCGGCGGGGGCGCCTCTGCGGCGGGTTCGACCGGGGCCGCGACGGGCGTTTCGGCGGGCTTTTCGCAGGCGACCGCGCCGAGGAGGGCGAGGGCGGCGAAGACGGTCAGGATCGGGCGCATGGACAGGTCCTCTGGTTGATTCAGGCCGGCAGCCTACCATGCCAGCGGGCGGCTGGCGCTAAGGATAATTACAGGCCGGGGCCCGCGCCTTCACCCTGCCGTAATCTTCTTGCAGTTACCGTCCGGCTTTCATCGCAGGTTCAGCCTCGCCCCCCAACAAGCCCGGCACCATGAGCAACCAGTTTCCCACGCCTCCGCCCTTGCCCCGTGTCGTGCGCGTTCCGGCGGCGAGCTTCCTGAAACGCCAGAACCCGGCGGTGCGCTACCTGCTGATCGCGGTGGGCCTGATCCTTCTGGCGGGCGGGGGATGGGCGCTGTGGAAATGGCAGAGCCTGCATACGGGCATGCCGAAGCTGCCGAATGATGTGGCTGAACTGTGGGACATGGCGCGCGAGCCGGCCATCGAGTTTGTCGATGCCGAGGGCCGCACGCTGGCCGTGCGCGGCCCGCGCTATGGCCGGGCGATCGATGTGAAGACGCTGCCGCGTCATGTGCCGCAGGCCTTCATCGCGGCGGAGGACAAGCGTTTCTACGAGCATGACGGCGCCGACGAGGCCGCCATCGTGCGCGCCGCGGCGGCCAATACGATGGCGGGCGAGACGGTGTCCGGCGCCTCGACGATCACCCAGCAGGTGGTGAAGAACCTGATCCTCGACTCGCGCCAGACCATGCAGCGCAAGGCGCAGGAAATCACGCTGGCGCGGCAGCTGGAAAAGGAGATGACGAAGGACGAGATCCTGTCGCTCTATCTCAACCGCATCTATTTCGGATCCGGCCTCTACGGCATCGACGCGGCCTCGCGTTTCTATTTCGGCAAGCCGCCGGAAATGATGACGATTGCCGAGGCCGCACTGCTGGCCGCCTTGCCGAAGGCGCCGTCGAAGCTGAACCTGCGCGACAATCTTGCCGGCGCGAAGGACCGGCAGAACTATGTGCTGCGCGAGATGCGCGACATGAAGTTCATCACGCGCGCCGAGGAGACGGCCGCGCGGGAGGCGGAGATCACGATCATTACTCCGCCAACGTACGATCCGCAGCTCGGCTATGTGCTGGACGTTGCGGCGGAGCAGGCGGCGCGCATCCTGCCGCGCGTGCCGGGCGATGCGGTGGTGACGCTGTCGATCGATGCGAAGCTGCAATCACGCATCCAGACGCACATGAGCGAGCGCATGGCGAAGGATGGCGCGAAGCTGAAGGCGACGCAGGCGGCGGCGATCGTGATGGGCAGGAACGGGCGCGTGGCGGCGCTGGTCGGCGGCGTGGACTACCGCGCCTCGCCGTTCAACCGCGCAACACAGGCAAAGCGCCAGCCGGGCTCGAGCTTCAAACCGTTCGTGTACGCCCTGGCGCTGGAAGACGGCTATTCGCCCTATGATGTGTTCAACGACCGCCCGATCAGCATCGGCAAATGGAATCCGGTGAACTACAATGGCGAGTTCCTCGGGCCGATGACGCTGAGCGAGGCGATGACGCGCTCGACCAATACGGTGGCCGCCGAACTCGGCAACGAGTCCAATCCGGCGCGCGTGGCGGAACTGGCGAAGCGGTTTGGCATCAAGAGCGAGATGAAGCCTTTCCCTTCGATGGCGCTGGGCAGCCAGGAGGTGAACCTGTGGGAGATCACCGGCGCCTATGGCACATTCCAGACCGGCGGCAAGCTGGTGGAGCCATGGCTGGTGGCGAAGATTACCGATACGCGCGGCAAGGTGTATTACGAACATCCGGATACGGAGGGCCCGCGCGTGTATGCGGCGGACTATGCCGCCGACATGAACGCGATGCTGACACGCGTGGTGAATGCCTCGTTCGGCACGGGCGCGGCAGCGCGGATCAAGGGCGGCTGGACGGTAGCGGGCAAGACCGGTACGAGCCAGGACTGGCGCGATGCGTGGTTCATCGGGTTCACCTCGGCCTATGTCGGCGGCATCTGGATCGGCAATGATGATGACAGCGCGATGAGCAAGGTGACGGGCGGCGGCCTGCCGGCGGACTTGTGGTCGGACATCATGGAGTTCGCGCATGAAGGGCTGACGCCGGCGCCGCTGATCGGGGCGGAGCTCGCCGTGCAGATCAGTCCGGAGGCGGAGGACCGGATTGCCTTCTATCGCGGCATGTCGCAGGCTTTTGCAGCCGCTGGCGGGCGGCGGATTCAGGCGGCGAGCGCCGGCGGAGACCTGATCCGGCAGGGGGAATAACAACTCCCGCCCTCTCCTCTCTGTCAGCCCGGCTTTCGCCGGGATGACAAGATTGGGAGCAGAACGGGATATCCAGACCTTCCGTCTACGGAGTACTTATGCAACACCTGGCGGAAATTTTCTCCCGCATAATCAATGCCCTGAAAAATAACCCCGCAAACTTACGCAACACCTCCCGAACCATGCCTATACTCCGCGCATGGTCCAGGCACAGCTCCTCAGCACGCTCATCACCCGCGCCCGTCTCCGGGTCGCCGAGCTCATCCGTATGCTGAAGGCGCTGCGGCCTGACGATGGCGGCCCGCTCAGCGAACATTCCATCACCATGTTCATCAAGACGATCATCGAGCCTGCCGAAGTCATCCTGCGCCACATGCTCCTCCTGATGGCCGCCCAGCTGGCGCCCCATACCCGCAAGCCCGGAACCCCTCATCCGGCAAATCCCCGCGCAGGCGGGGATCGCGCGCCACAGGACCGCGCACCGCCCAAACCCCGCACGCCTCTCTTCCGCCTGTTCGATCCCGCGCCCCGCGCGCCGCAAACTCCGCCTGCGGATGACATCCGCCCCGCAAGGCCGCGCGCACCCGCCGCCGCAAAACCCAAACCCACCCCCGCCGAAGCCCTCGCCGCCCTCAACGCGAAGTTCGAAGCCCGCCTCGCCGCGCTGACCGAAGCCGCCCGCGACCCCGACGCGGCAGCCCGCCGCCTCCTCGCCCGGGTGCGCCGCGAGCGTCCCGCCACCTGTCCCATCAGCCCGGTCATGCCTGAGAGCCTCAAGAACATGCGCATGCCGGACTTCCGCGAGACCTTCCGTGCCCTGACCAAGGCCGCCCCTCCGGTCTGGCAACAGCTCCTCGACTCCTCCTGACACGGACGAAATCGCAGACCCACCCCCCGGAAGGCCCCCGCCTCTCCGGGCGCTTGTGCTGCGTGCAACATGAAAGAGCCCCCTCCGTCAGTCCGCTGCGCGGCCTGTCGGAGGGGGAGAGCCCCAAACGCCAACCCCGCCTGAGCCCCAAAACAAGTACCCCTCTCCCTCTGCATAGGGCTTCAACCGCTTTGCCTGCCCGGCCAATCAGGGTAAGTTCCCGCGAAATCGGCCGGGGAGGGCTGGAGGATGACGTATCTGATCCTGGGGATCCTGATCTTTTTCGGGACGCACCTTTATACGACGTTTCGCAGCCGGGCGCCGGGCAAGGACCTGAAAGTGCGGATGGGGGCGGGGCCGTATATGGGGCTCTACAGTCTCGCGGCGATTGCCGGCTTTGCGCTGATGGTGTGGGGTTACGGGCAGGCGCGCGGGGCCGGGGGGCTCGGTTATCCGCCCACGGGACTGCGGCATCTGGTGCTGGCGCTGATGCCGTTTGCGATGATTGCGCTGGCCGCAGCGTACACGCCCACCGGATATATCAGGAAGATGCTGAAGCATCCGATGCTGGTGGCGGTGAAGATCTGGGCGGTGGCGCACCTGCTGGCGAACTGGGAGTGGAACTCGATTTTCCTGTTCG
>NZ_JBKBXB010000021.1:0-53994 GCF_046313975.1 Hyphomonas sp.
AACCTTCCGCATCCATGAACAGGAACGGCGTCATCGTCACCTGATACCCCCGATCCTTCAGTTCACGGATCGCCGCAACCACGCTATGATCCGAAGGCGTCCCGCCATAGTTCGCGCGGCCCTCCTCATCCTGCGAGACAAGATACGCGCCCGCCCGCGTCTCCCCGTCCACGCTCCACGCCCGCGGCACAGTCGTCCGCGTCCGCGTGTCCACACCCGGCCGGATCGCACACTCGCCCGCCATCAGCGAGGAGCCAAACCACCCCACCGTCAAAGCCACATGCGTCACCGCCGGCAGGTCATCCTGCATCTGGGCCAGCGACACGAGAAAATCCGCCCGCGCATCGCCGCCATGCACATTCAGTGGGCGCTCCCGTCCCGGCCCCAGCTGCTCGCGCACAATCTCCGTCGCATACACAAACTCGCCCGATGCCGGAATGATGTTCACGCCCGTCACGGTCGCCGCAAGGCTCCCGCCATCCGGCTCCGGCGGTCCGCGCAGCACTTCAAAAGAAAGCTGCGGAATCCGGTTCCCGAACGCTTCCAGCGGCAGGTCCTCGAACACGACATACGCGATCCCGCGATAGGCCGGCGCCGCCCCCTCGATCATCTCGATCAACGGATCCGGCAATTGTTCCTCCGTGCCCGAATGAAACCTGTGCACCACGCCCGAAAGATCAAACGGCTCCCCGTTCGCCCAGGCACGCGTGATCCGCTGTACTGGCCCCTCGCCCAGCGCCACGGCAAGGCTCACCGAATACCGGAACGTCTCCACGCGCGGCCCGCCCTTGCCGCCCGTCCGTTCCTTCCGCCGCCGCTCGGTAAAGCGCGACGCCCAGATCAGATGCCCGCCCACGCGCATCCGTCCGCTCACGCAGGCAATGCCCGTGCCCTCCGCTGCGCCCATCAGCGCCAGTTCGCCAACCCTCGGCCCTTCCATCGGCGCCGCGAAATGCGCATCGATCGCCCCGCCAAGCGCAGCACCTGCCGCACGCCCGATCATGGTCCCGCCAATCGTCCGCCCGAGCAGGCTCAGCCCCTGCGGCAGAAATTTCCGCCCCAGCGCTGCGCCCACTTCCGAAAACACAACCTGCGCCATTCAGTCCTCCACCCCCGGAAATTCAAACGCCGCCACCACGCGCCGCTGCCACCACGGCGTCATCCGCGTCTCCACCACAGAGCGCCCCCAATACGCATGCACCACCGACGCCTGCCCTGTCAGCACGCCGCAATGTTTCGCCGGCACACCCGTCCCCATACGGAAGATCACCACATCGCCCGCCCGCGCCGCGCCCGGCGCCACCTCCCGCAAGTGCCGCCGCGCCGTTTCCAGCAACGTCTCCTCGCCCAAGGCCTCTGCCCAGTCCTGTGAATAGGGCGGCGCTCGCTCCGGCTCCGCACCAAAAAACGCCCGCCACACGCCCCGCACCAGCCCCAGGCAATCGCTGCCAGCGCCCTTCCGGCTCGCCTGATGGCAATACGGCGTGCCGATCCAAGCCCGCACCTCCGCCACAATCTCCGCCCGTTTCATCGCCGCCCGCCCGTATTCCCACTCGCCGGCGGCCACGCCACCAACACGTCCGTACCCGGCAGATGCGGAAAGCCGCGAAAGTTCGCCGCATTCCCGAGCACATCCCGGCAGGTCTCGAACCGGTGATCGCAGGCCACCCCCGGAAACGCTTCCACATCCACACCGCACCGCGCATCCCCCAGCACCGCATCGCACCGGCGCGCATAAACCCGCCCCACCGGCCGCTCGAGTTCCGCCTTCAGCGACACAAGCTCCGCCTCAAACGCCGCGCCCACCCGGTGCACGCGCGTCATCCGCCCGCTCCACACCGCGATGACATGCTCCGGCGCCTCCCAGTCCACACGGATCACCTCAAGGCCCGCGCCGTCCCACAGCCCCGCCTCCAGGTCTTCCTCCGTGATCGCCGCATGCGCTAGCGCGCCGCGCGCCTCCGCCTGCCCGGGCGCCAGTGAGCGCGACAGTGCAAACTGCACGCCCTCGATCGCCCCATCGGGCGCATAGGTCTGTCCGTCCACGGTCAATGCCCGGTCATGCTCCGTCGCGCGCAGCACGAACCCGTCCGCCCGCGTCAGCGTCCAGCACAGGCACGTTGTCGTCACGCCACTCGCCAGCGCGGCGGCAAACTCTTCCGATATCAACTTCATGGCTTCACCCCACCAGCTCGATCAGCGGCACACGGATCACCCGCCCCGCCCCGAACGCCTCAAGATTGATGTCGAGCCGGTCCACATCGAACCGCACCGGGCAGTCGAACAGGAACCCCGCCGTCACAACCGCGCCCTCCGCCGGCGCTGCCGCCAGCGTCACCACGCCCGTCGCGGCATCCACCTCCGCCGCGGCCGCAACACCGTCCACCGCCACACTTACGCTCCCCGCCACCGGCTTCCAGATGCGCCGCCGCCAGTCGCCATAGGCTTTCGTCAGCTCAAAGACGGTCTGCGCCCCGTCGCCGGTCCCGATCTCCTGATCAAGCATCGAAGGCAGCGCTCCCGGCGCACAGGAACGGTCGTCCACCCGGTCCCGGAAGCGAAACCCGTGTAGCCGCCCGCCCCGCGCCTCGAAGAACGCCGCCAGCGCCTGCAACCCATCCAGCGTCGTCACCGCGCTGCCGATCTCCCATCGCCGCCGCGAGCCTGCCCACACGGCATTGCGCGCCTCGCGCCCACCCGTCAGCGCCACCACTTCCACGCGCCGCTCCGGCCCACCACTCGCCGCCAGCGCCAGCGGCGCCGGCAAACTCACCTCATGAAACTGCGCCAGGCTCACAGGAACCGCCCTCCGCCCTGCACCATGCGCGCCAGCATCGCGGCAATCGCCGCGCCCTGCCCCAGCGCCGCATGGTCGTCCGTACCCGGCGCAAAGTTGAAACTCGCCGAAACATTCGCCCCCGGCGCCTGCCGCAGGATCAGCGCCTCTGCCGCCACCCGTGCCAGGTCGCGCAGCATTGCGTCCGCCATTCGCTTGAAATCCAGCTCACCGCTGCGCGCCGCCTGTCCCAGCGAGGCCGATATCTGCTCGCCCGCTTCGCCAAACGCCGCCGCCAGCGCATCCGCCGCGCCTGCCAATCCTTCTGTCATCGCCTCTCTCCTGTTTCATTCATGTCCGGATGATCTGCCATAATCCGCTCCATCTCCGCCCGCATCGGCGCCCGCCCGTCCGCTGCCAGCCAGCGCCATTCGCGCAGGCTGAGGCGCCAGAACGCCGCCGGCAAAATCCCCACGTCCCGCGCGGCGCGCAGCATCTCGCCCCACGGCAACATCACGCGCCCAGCCCCCGCCGGAACGCCTCGGCTATCGCCGCCGCCGCCGCGCCCGGCGCCGCGTCTCCGCGCGCCAGTTCCGCCGCCTCGCCGCCACCCCGCAGCAGTGCCGCCAGCACCACCTGCATGTCCGCCGCCGAAGACGCCCTCAACCGCGCCTCCAGCTCACTGATCCGGCTGCAGCCGAACGCCGCCTCCAGCTCCGCCAGCGCACCCAGCGTCAGGCACAGCCGCCGCTCGGTCCCGCCAATCATCAGCCCCACTTCGCCGCGCGCGCCGTTCATCACACCGCCCCGAAACTCAGCGCGCCCGCGCTTTCCAGCGCCACGGAAAACTCCGCCTCGCCATCATGCGCCCCGCTCCAGCTCAGTTCGGTGATCTGGAATGCGCCTTCCAGAATGCCGAAATCCGGCAACACCAGCTGCCACACCGGCGTCTCGCCTGCGAAGAACACCGCGCGCATCCGCGCATCAGATGCCGCATCGCGAAACACGCCCCGCCCGCTCACGCGCGCGGTCTTCACACCCGCTCCGGCCAGCAATTCGCGCCAGGCATCCGGGCTGTCCGCACCGGTTGCGTCCACAGAAGCACTGCGCAGATCAATCCGGCTCGCCCGCACGCCCGCCAGCGTCACGAAGCCCGCCCCGCCATCCGAAATCTTCAGCAGGATATCCCGCCCACGCTGCGCGCCCATCAGGCTGCCTCCTCTGTAATGATCCGTATCCGGACAAGGCCGCGAAACGCCCGTCTGTCCGCCTGCCGCATCGCATCGCTATAGGTCACATGCGCCAGCACAACGCGCCCCTCCGGCAGGTTCCAGTCCGCCGCATCCACCGCTGCCCGAAGCGCCGCCAGACCCTCCCGGGCCTCGCGCACG
Source organism: Hyphomonas sp. (assembly GCF_046313975.1). Classification (GTDB taxonomy): domain Bacteria; phylum Pseudomonadota; class Alphaproteobacteria; order Caulobacterales; family Hyphomonadaceae; genus Hyphomonas. The sequence goes on from NZ_JBKBXB010000021.1 coordinate 4,168, forward strand.
CCACCATCCCGCGATGCCGCCGCCAGCGTCACCACATGCTCGCTCGCCTCGCCGAGAGACGCGCCAATGGGCCGGCACTCATGCCGCTCCAGCCGCACAAACGGAAAGGCCGGCGCCTCCGTCTCGTCGTCATAGATGCGCGCGCCGAACATAGCCGCCACGCCGTCATCCGCCCGCAGCGCCGCCATCAGCGCGGCCTGCACATTCGCCTCCGCGCTCACAGCCGCACCTCCCGGCGCGCCGCCATCGCCGCCGTCACGCCCGCCACATCTCCGCCCCGCCGGTCTCCTGCCAGATACGCCGCCTGCACCCAAAGCTTCACCGCATGCACCAGGTCCTCCGGCACATCTTCCGCGCCGCCATACCCCGCCACGAACATCACCTCGATCGCGCCTCCCAGAGGCACCACCGGCAGCGCCGCAAAAGGCCGCAGGCGGAGATTTCCGCCCTCCAGCCGGAACCGCCCGGTCATCAGCTCCTCGCCGCCCTCGCCGTCCACACGCACCACCGCCACCAGGGCCGTCGCCGGCCCGGGCCGCAGCTTCACGCCGCCACGAAAAAGGCCATGCGGCCACTTCGTCCAGCGCCGCTTCAGCGTCCGCGAGACAAGCGCCAGTCCGCTCGCCACTTCCACATGCGCCCGCCCCGCGCGGATCAGATCCGTCACAAGGCCGTCTTCCGCCTCGTTGCCGATGCGCAGGAATTCTTTCGCCGCCGCGAGGGTCAAAGGCTCCTCGTCTGGCGGTGTCATCACCGTCAGGTCCGTCATTTCAATTGTCCTTGTCAGGAAGAGGTGGGCCGCCCCGCGTGCACTCAGCGGCGCGGCCCGTCCGGGATCAGATCATGTCCCGGAGTTTCACGATGATATCTCCGCCCATGGGCAGGCCCACATGGCGAACAAGCTCATTGTCGATGCCTGTCTCGGTGCCCCGGATGAGCGCGGCGATGGCTTCCGCCACCTTCGTCGTGAATTCGTCCTGCTGTGGCTTGGTCAGCGCCGCCGCCTGGCGGATGATGGCCACAATCACACTCTCGATCATGTCGTTTCTCCTTCGTTGATCGCTTGATAAATCAGAACTTCATCACCTTCACGGCATCGAAATTCTGCACGCCGCCGCCCACACGTTTGGTCGTGTAGAAGAGGACGTAAGGCTTCGCCGAGAACGGATCGCGCAGCACGCGCGCGCCCTGCCGATCGGTAATCAGGTAGAAACGGCGGAAGTCGCCAAAGGCGATGGCCGCATTGTCCTCTCCGATATCCGGCATGTCCTCGATTTCTGTCACCGGATAGCCGAGCAGCGTCGCCGCCTCGCCCGCAATGCCCGGCTGCCAGAGGTATCGCCCATCCCCGTCCTTCAGCTTACGGACGGCCGACACCGTACGCCGGTTCATCACGAAACGTGCATTGCTGCGGAACTGGCTTTTCGGCGCATAGACAAGATCGATCAGCTGATCGGCCGCATCCTCATCCGTAAAGTCGCCCGGCACGAAGCCCACCTTGCCCCAGGTATGCGAGGCCTCCGCCACCAGCTCATAGTCGAGAAAGCCCTTCGGTTTGCCGTTGCCATTGCCCGTCACGAAGGCTGCCGATTCCTGCGCCGAGAACGCGGTTTCCACCTCGTCTGCCAACCAGGCATCAATGTCCGCATACGCATCTTCCAGAAGCGTCTGCGTCGCCGCCGGCATGGCGTAGAGCTCGCCCGCCGGGAAAGTCAGCAGGTCGAGACCCGTCACAGCCGTTTCCGTCCGCGCCGCTTCCTCGCCCACCCAGGCCGCCGCCGCGCCGAGGCCCACCGGCTTGCGATACACGCCCGCCGATGTCTGCCGCACGGTTGCAATCTGTCGCATCGGGCTCGCCGCCAGCAGCCGCGCCTCGATCAGCCGGTCCAGCTCCGGCGGCGCTACATGTCCGCCCTCGCTGCCCGTCCCGGTGTTCAGCGATTTCACGTCGAGCCGGCCCACACCGCTCTCGTCGCCCGTGCGCAGGTAGCGCGTCCAGGCCTCGCGGTGCTCATCCATCTCCACGCTCGCCGCTGCCGCCGCTTCCGGGCGCGCCATCTTGAGGCTCAGCGCCTCCAGCCGGCGGTCGATGCGCGCCAGGCGTTCATCCGTCAGCGGATCGCTTGCGCCTTTCTTCTCCATCTCGGCAAGGCGCGTGTCATTCGCCTCCCGATAGGCTTCGAACACCGCCATCATCTCGGCCGTGTCGCCCTTCAGGGCCTTGGTTTCCTTGGTCATTTCTTCTCCTTTGCAGACCAGAATATTCATGCCGCGCGCGCCGCGCCGGCACCCCTCACATCAAACCGCGCCATCCGGTGCATCGGCTCAGCCACGATTGAAACTTCCACAAGATCGACCTCGATCAGCTCGCGCCCGCCGCTTACACGCGGCGTCCACATCTTCGCGTAGAAGCCGATAGACAGGCCCCGCGCTCCGCTCTCGATCAGGCGGAACCCCGCCTCGCATTCGATCAGTCCACGGACGAACAGGCCATAGCCATCCTCCGTCGCGCGCACCCAGCGCCCGGCCGTCGCCGCAGCCCGGTGCCCGATCAGCAACGGCACACTCGCCCGCCGCGCTAGACTGCGCGCAAACGCCCCCGCCCGCACGACATCGCCCGAAAGGTCCGGCGTGCCGAACACGCTCGCATATCCCTCGATCAGCATCGGCTCACGGCGCATCGCGGGCCTCCAGCTTCCGCTCGATCCGGTCCAGCTGCAGGCGCACCGCGCCCAGCTCTGCCTCCACGCGCGCCAGCCGCTCGGCTACTGGCCGGCTCTCGCGCACCCGCTCCTCCAGCGTCTCAACCCGCTCTGCCGCCGCGCCCGCCCACAGCAGCACGCCTGCCGACTGAACAGCCACGGCAAGCACGATCCCGATCGTCAGCCTGCGGTCGAAACTCATTGCTCCAGCCCCGCAATCCGGCGTTTCTCTTCGCGCGTCAGGAAGCTCGCATCCTCCAGCCGCGCCCACAGCGCCTCGCGCTCAGCGGCAAGCGCCGGGACGGCGTCGAGGTCCACCCTCACCTCGACATCCGTCCCGAACGCCCCGTCCAGCCACCGCGACAGCGCCTCCGCCAGTCGCGCCGCCAGCGGCAGGACAGTCATGCGCCAGAAGGCAAGGTTCGCCTCCCGGTAGTTCGCATACGTATTATCGCCGGGCATCCCTAGAAGCATCGGCGGCACGCCGAGCGCCAGCGCAATCTCGCGCGCCGCCGCCGCCCGCGTCGCCTGGAAATCCATCTCCGCCGGCGACATCGACAGCGCCTGCCATTGCAGCCCGCCCTCCAGCAACAGCGGCCGCCCGGCATTCGCCGCGCCTGCAAAGTTCGTCTCCAGCTCTTCCCTCAGCCGGTCAAACTGATCCGGCGTCATGGTATTGTCGCCGCCATAGACCAGCGCGCCCGAAGGCTTCGCCGCATTGTCGATCAGCGATTTCGCCCAGTCCGCGCTCGCATTGTGCAGGTCCAGCGCCCGGCGTGCCGCCGCCAGCGGCGGCAGGCCCATCACATCATCGCCTGGATGGTAGAACTTCACCTGCAGCACCGGCATCCAGCCTTCGCCGTCGCGGCGCACCGCCCGCTCCTGGCCATTCCGCCCACGGATCATCCAGACTTCGGCCCAGCCGCGCGCATCTACCAGCGGGCGCACCGCCGTGCTGCGCAGCGGAAACAGCGCCGCCACCTCCGTCTCGGCCGGCAGGCGCACGGCCTCCACGAACGCATTGCCGGTCAGCAGAAGTTCCGAGAACACCGCCTCCAGAAACCCCGCCTGCGCCATCTCTGGCCCCGGCTGGCGCATCAGACGCGCGGCGCCCTCATGCTGCGTGCGCAGCGGGATAGAGGCCGCCGCCTCTGCAACCATCCGTACACACCGGTTCGCCACCGCGTTGCGCAGATAGCCGTCGCGGATCAGCGCGCCGGCATCGCGCCCGCCCCAGCTCGCCGCTCGAGGCTCACTCAGCAGCGCCAGCGGCACAGCCGCCTTCGCCTCACGCGGTTTCGTTCCAAAAGGCCATGTCCAGTTCATGTCGGGGTCTCTTCGCTCCGGCTGTGTCGATGGCCGTGAAGCTAACCCCGCTGGATACCCCACCGGATTGGATCGGGCGGTTTTGCCCGATATTTTTTATGCCCCTTTGTATTCTTGTGGTTTTTTCATCCCGCAGAATGGGAAAATGTAGGCGCAACTGTTTTCTTATGCGACCAAATCTGCCATCAGGACGAGGCAAGAACGGACAAGAAAACAGAGAGCAAACCTTCCATGTCGGCCCGTATCATTTCGATTGCCAACTCCAAGGGCGGGGTCGGCAAGACCACCACCTGTGTCAGCCTTGCCGAAGCCTTCGCCGCCTCCGGAATGCGCACGCTGGTCATCGATCTCGACACCCAGGCCAACGCCTCGCTGCTGATCTTCGGCCATGCCGGCGACGAACACCTGTTCCAGGCCATCAACGACTACGCCACCATCTCAGACTGGCTGCTCGAGAATTTCTTCGCCGGCGAACAGCGCCGCCTGTCCGAATTCATCGTCACCAATGCCAGCGACGTCACCTTCAAGGGCAAGACCCTGCCGCTGGACCTGATCCCCTCCTCGCCCCGCCTGCGGAAAACCGAGCGCGAGCTGATCTTCGAGCTCACCGCCAAGGGCTATGCGATGGAAGCCCTGCAGAACCAGGTCGGCAAACGCCTGCGCGACGACCTGAACCTGCTCAAGGTCGACTATGACGTCATCCTGTTCGACTGCCCGCCCGGCATCTCGGTGATGACGGAAACCGTCCTTGCCGCCAGCCACCTGATCATCGTGCCGACCATTCCGGACTTCATGTCCACCCTCGGCCTCGACCTCTTCACTGGCGACATCATGAAGAATCTGCGTAACCGGGATATCGAGACGCTCCCGGTCGTGCTGGCCACGCGCTATGATGGCACCAATCACCAGCAGGTGGTGCTCGGCGCGATGCGGGATGCGGCGAATGCCAAGGAAACCGAATTCGCCATGTTCAAGACTGTCGTGCCGCTGAAATCCGGCTTCGCCACAAATCCGATCGAGCTCGGCCCGGACCCAACCCTGCAGGCCAAATGGCCGGGCGACGCCCTCGGCATCGTCGAACAGCTGCTCGGTGAAGTGCGGGAGAAGCTTGCATGAGCTTTGCGGGCGGCTCCCCCGGCTTCAAGGCCATCCAGGCTCTCGTCGCGGCGCAGGAAGGCCGCCTGTCGGTCGCCGACAAGGACTGGGCTGCCGCCGCCGGCCTCATCGTCAAGAAACTGCTCGTCTCCGGTGGTCAGACCACGGACAGCCTGAACGCCCTGCGCGCCGCCGTGGGCGATGAGATTTTCGACGCCCAGCTGAAAACCCTGTCCCACCACCAGGCCAAGTTGCTCGCCCGCCGCCTCGACAAATCCGTCCCGGACCTCGAAATCTCCACCGCCCGCGCCGCCATCGCCTGGATCCGCACCGCGCTTGCCCCCATCGCTCCGCCCACGGACGAACCGGCGGAGGAGGAAACGGCAACGGAAGAAACTGTTCCCGAAACCGCGGAAGACAACGGCACCGACGAAACACCCCCCACCAGCCCCAACCCCTATTTCGGCCGAAAATCCTTCCGCACGGGTTGAGCCTGACCCCACACCCCCACCTCTCCGAAGACCCCTGCGAAGGCAGGGGTCCAGAGCCACGACCGCAAAGCTTACCGTTCTGGATACCTGCCTGCGCAGGTATCTCAGGAAACCGTCTTCGACAAAGCCTGAGCCCTACCCCGCCCTGCGCCGCCCGGCCTCAGCCGCAGCATCATTCGCCGGCGCGCCCACAGACACTGCCGCCGCCGAAACAGCCCACACCGCACGGAAGGCCATCGCCGCCATCTTCGCCTTGTCGCTGCCCGCACCCGCCATGTTCAGCAGGCCGTCCACAAACGCTGCCGGTGCAGTCTTCAGCTTGTTGCCGGTCCACACCGCCGCTGCGCCGAAATTCACCTGCTCGGTAATCTCGCCCTGCGATGCCATGCCCATCACCCGCACCGGCACCCGCGCGCCATGTTCCGCCGCCAGCCGCACCAGCGCGTTCGAGCCGGCCCTGGCGAAGATTGCCTCGATCCGCACACCCCGCGCCGCAAGTTCCGGCAACCGGGCGAAAATCTCCTTCGCCACCGGCGCGTCCGGGCTCGCCGCAATCACCTGAACGGTCTCGCCGCGCCCAAGCCTGCCCAGCAGGTCTGGCAGCGAAATCGGTGTCTGGCGGGCGGCGGTCTGCGGGGTCATCTCGGTCGGCCTCATGCTTCACCGGCAGCAGAAAGGCCGCCAGCTTTCACCGGCGACCTTCCGCAGAATCCGTTTCCGCACGGTTAATACTTTCAGACTCCGGGCCGATCTCCCGCATCTGCAACAGGTTCCGCCTCGTCTTCGCCCGGCATACCGGGGATCATCGCCTGCAGCACCATCTGCTGGAACGCCCCCGGCATGAACCGGTAAGCAACGAAATTCGCTTTTGATTCCGGCATTTTGAATGCCGGCACACCAGCCGCCCTCGCGGGTTCCGGCTCCTCGTAGGGTGTTGCTGCGGGCTCTTCCGGCTCCGGCTTCGCCTCATCCTTCTTCATCAGCGGGCTGCCGGCCGCCATCAGCCGCCGCTCAATCGCCGCAGACGACACCCATGTCCGCTTGACGATCTTGCCCTCCTGCCAGGCGATCAGCAGAGTACTGAGGATCTGAGACTCCTGCTCCTCCGCCAGCGCCCCCCTCACGGGCAGCGCGATATGCACGTCATCATACATCGTGAAGATGTAGGGCCGCAGGAAGCTGAAATCCTCGTTGTTCTGAATCTCCTTCGCCCCGCTCACCAGCGCCAGCGGGCGCTCCTTCTCGCCGCGCAGGTCGCGCATCATCCGGGCGAAAGCCGCGAACTTCTGCCCCGGCTGGCTCCAAAGCGCGGACAGGAACAGCAGCGCGTCAATCACGATCGCCAGCCCCAGCGGCAGCGCATCATCGCGCCTCAGCCCCTGCTGCGCTGCCACCAGCTCCTTCACCTCGCGGCTCGACATATCCTCCTGCGGCACCTCTTCGCCCTGCCGCGCCAGCACTTCGCGGATCGCTTCACGGCGCAGCGCGTCCTCGCGCTCGGTTTCCGTCTGCGTGCGCGGCCCGTCGATGATGCCCCGCACCGGCCCCGTCAGCGTGTACCAGAACCGGTCCAGCGCCTCGCGCGTCGCTGCCGCGCCGGCATAGGCATCAAGGTCCGAAATCGGCAGGATCGGCAGCGCCGCCAGATCAGAGGCAACCCCGTTCAGCTGGCTCGCAATCGTCGTGTTATAGCACTTGAAGCGGTTGCCCGTGCCTGCCTCCACGCGCGTCAGCGACGGGTTGGCATATTCGCCGGACCATGTGCGCAGGTCGTTGGTGTAGTTCTTCACGCTCTGGCTCGTCGCCAGCGCTTCCAGTGTCGCGCCCGCCTTGTTTGCCGCACCGGCCGCCGAACGGAACACCTGCTCGCGCTCCGCAGGTGTCACTTCGCTTGCAGTCTTCGCGCCCAGCGCACGCACCTGTTCGATCTGTCCACGGACGGTTTCCGCTTCCGCCCGCACCGCTTCTATCTGGGGCGTCAGCGCCATCACCAGCGCGTTGATCTCGCCTGCCCGCGCCGCCAGGTGGCGTGTGCGCGGCCCATCACCGCCGCCAGACACCTCACCGCACTGGTTCCCGCTCGCCCGCTCCGCCGCCGACAGCGCCGTGAAATTCGCATTCAGCGTCGTCAGAGTGGTCAGCGTCGCCGCAAGCTGCGTATCTGCCACCGTGATCTCCCGGTCAAACACAGTCAGGAACCGCTCCGCATCGCCCACGGCCTGCGAGCGCGCCTCCAGCTGCGTCCAGTAGAACGCAAAGCCGAAACTCACCGAAATCAGCAGCGTCACCACATAAGTCGCCACCAGTGACATCCGCGGCCAGAAACTGCGCCCGGAGCGGAACACCTCGCTCACCGAATACGCCATGATCAGCGTCGTGGCGAAGATGAACAGGAACACGCCGACAACGCCCAGGATGCCGAAGCTGTTATCGCCGGACTTCAGCACCTGCAGCATGCCCGTATAGGTGCCGATGAACGAGATGGTGATGAACACCGCCAGGCTGAACACAGGGATCGAGGCGAAGATCGGCAACGCCCTCGCCGCCGCCGCCATGCGGCTCATCTGCCGCGCAGTTGCGTCTATCGCCGCGCCCGCCTGCACTCCTCCGCCTGCGGAGGATGGCCGCTCACCGCTGTCATTCTGCCAGGGAAATTTCACGTCCGTCCTCCAGGAGATCCTGCAACAACACATCCGCCAGCGGTGCCAGCGTCCCGCCCCCGAGACCCCTGGCAAAGGCACCGCGCGGCGAACCCGCACCTAACGAAATCACATAGGAATAGGCGCGCCCGTCTTCAAACTCGATCCCGCCGGCAATCCACCAGTCGGACTCGTCAAACGTGCCGCCGATCGTGCGCACCGGCACCGTGCCTGTCTTGGCCACATGCACGCGCACATCTTTGCGCGCCGCCGCGCACCAGGCATTCAGCCGTCGCAGCGTGCCCTCCTTCGCGTCACACACCGGCTCGCTCAGAACCGCGCGCAGGAAGGCCGCCCCGGCCTCGCTCACGGGCTCTTCCAGTTCGAAACTCGCCCGCGCGGGCGTCTCCTGCCGGAAGGTGAAATCGCCATTCGCCAGCGGCTCGATCAGGCGGTAGCGCTCCACGAAATAGGGCGCATTCACGGCCCCCTGCTTGCCGCGCGCGGCCTGCATCGCCACCGCCGCCAGCCAGTGCACCGCCCGCGGCCGCCCGGCATACCGGCCCAGCGCCACGCTCGTCGCCACCGGCGTGCTGCGATGGTTCTCCGGCAGATAAAAGCCCAGCTGGTCCATCAGGCTCACCGTCTTCTGGATCGTCGTGCCCTCGCCCATCGCCCTCACGATCGCCGGGTTCAGCGACGATCCGAACGCCCGGCGCAGCGTCACGCGCGCCGGTGTCGGGCGCACCCTCGCGCCTGCGCAGCCGTCCTGCAGCCCGTCCATGCACGCATTGCTCACGCTCCGGCCGGCATCCGTGATCCCGCCTTCCGCCAGCAGCAGCGCCGCCGCCAGCTTCGCCACCGATCCCACCGCCCGCGTTTCTTTCGCCCGGTCATACGGTCCCTTGCCGAAACCGCCGATAACCGGCCGCGTCGCTCCGTACCCGGAATAAGCCGTCGTCGCGCCCGAATTGTAATAGCGCACGATCCGCCCCTCGGCATCGGCCGCCACCATCACCAGCGGCGTATCGCCCTCGCGGATCGCCAGCGTGCCATCCTCGCCGATCTCATGGCGCGGCAGCGCGCCCGTCCGGTAACGCCCGCCCGCCTCCAGCCCGGCGCCCAGCGCAATCGCCGCCTCCCGCGCCTTCGCCCGGAAGGCGGTATTGTCCGCCACGTCCAGCGTCACGAACACTTCGCGCACCTTGCCGCGCCACGGGTGGCTCCCTGTCAGGCGCGTCGGTTCGGCCTTGCGCTCCACCACCACCGCCTTCGTCGCCCGCGCCGCCTCCGGCGGGTCCGCCAAGAGGTCCGTCAGCTCCGCCACCACTTCGCGCTGCACATTCGGCGCCAGCTCCTTCGCCAGCCGCATCGGCGCCAGCAGCGGCTGCTCCGCCATCATGCCCTTCGCCTGCAGCACGCCCAGGAACGCGGCGTCGGTACGCCCCACATTCGCCGGCGCGCGCAGCTCCGCCAGCCGCTGGCGCGTGCGCGCCCTCAGCCGGTCATTCTCGATCACCAGCGTCCCGTCCGCCAGCCGCGCCTTGTCGCTCGCGCACAAGAGTGCCCGGCGCATGTCCTCCTCCACCCCGATCAGGTCATAGAGGATTCCCGCCCGCCGCTCCGCGCTCTCCGGCCAGGCAATCGGCCGGCGCACCGCCGCCGCCAGCACCAGCTGCTCCGCCGCGTCCAGCTCCTCCGCGCGCTTGCCGAACAGGAACTGCCCCGCCGCATACACGCCATAGATGCTGCCCTGCTCGTCGCCCCCGCCCTGCACCAGCGGAATATGCTGCGAAAACCACCGCGCCAGCGCCGCCGTATCGCCGTCTTTCACAAGGTAGCGGTTCAGCACCGGCGCCGCGCTCAGCTCCTGATACTTGCGCACCAGCGGATCGGAATTCCTCGAATGCATCTTCCACATCGAGCGCGCCAGCTGCATCTCGATGGTCGAGCCGCCCCGCGAACTCACCGGCAGCCGCGCCAGATGCAGCGCGTCCACGCCGTACCGGTTGCGCCACTCGCCCCGGTGGCGGTCCTCTGTGTACACCACACACCGCCAGAAATACGGCGGCGCCTCCGCCACCGGCACCGCCTTGTGATCGGGCGAAGCATCAAACGGCGCCAGCTCCCCGCGCCCGAACTCGCCGAGATGGTCGTTCTCCGTCTCCGCATGCACGATGCCGAAATACCGCCCCTCGCGGTCATAGAGGGCCACCGCCCGCGCCCGCATGTCGGCAAACTGGAACTTGTTCCACCGCGCCTTGCCGTCGATCAGCAGCGCCCCGTTCAGCCACCCGAACCAGGCCAGCGCCCCGAAATACAGAACGAAAACAACCAGCAGGAACACACCGAACGTCCGCCGCTGCCCGCCCTGCACCACCACAGCCGGCACCCGCGTCGTCCACCGGAGGACACTGGCGCCGGCATCCGCCAGCGTCTCAAGAACGCGCGCAAGCAATCGCAAGGGCGGCAGAATCCTTCTGCGCTTCGGCTATGGTTACCGAAACCTTAACGGAGATGAATGCGGCGTGAAGAAGGCGAATGCAGCGGGGCCGCTACCCCTCAATCAGCTTCGCCCTGAGATCCCCCTGCAGCGCGTCATCCACGCCCAGCACATCCGTCAGATAGCCCTGCACCGAGCCTGCCCGCGCCTCGATCACCGCAAACGCCCGGTCGAGATAGCGCAGGTGCACGCCCATGAACGGCCGGAACACTTCCGCCGGATAATCCTTGCCCAGCATCGTATTGAAATACGCCGCCGCTTCCGGCAGCCGCGTGTCCACGCCCACCGCCGCATTCGTCAGATCATAATCGGCGCGGATATCCGCCTCATCGACACCCAGCACATGATGCGTCAGCGCGCACAGAATGCCCGTGCGGTCCTTGCCCGCCGCGCAGTTGACCAGCCCCGCCGCCTCGCCCGGCGCCTCGGCCAGGTGCACGAACCAGTCGCGGAACAGCGCCTGGTGATGCGCCTTGAACGGCGCCTTCTCGTAATACTCGACCATCCACTGGTCTGCGGCCTCCGCATCGACGCTCATCTGCGTCAGGAAGCGCATATGAGGCGCCTCGGTCTCGCGCCCGCCATCATTGGTGATGATCGTCGGCACGCGCAGCCGGCTCTTCTGCTTCTCGCGCTCATCCGGCCGGCGCAGGTCCGCCTGCACATGGATGCCCAGCGCGTCCATCTTCGCGAGGTCCTCCGCCGAAGCCTCGGCATGATGGCCCGACCGGTACAGCCGCCCCATCCGCACCCGCCCGCCATGCCGGCTGGCATACCCTCCGAAATCCCGGAAATTGCGGACATTCTCAAGCGCGATCAGGCGCGGTCTTTGCGTCGTCATACCTTGCGACCTAATCCGCGCCCGCCCGCCCGTCCAGTGACAAACCTGTGTCACCTCGCGGCATCCCGCACGCTGCGCCCTCCTCCCCCGTTCACGGCGGAGGTGCCCCGAAGGGGCGGAGGGGGGAGACCCTGCCACTCCCTCTTGCCGATCAATCCGAAACCGCCAACACTCCCCCCATGCCCCTTCCTCCCGACCGCCTCGACGCCATCGCCCGCACCGTCCACGAAGCCCTGCGCGGCTGGGCCGCCGCCCACGGCCAGCACGACATCCCCGCCTGGGACGACGCGCCGGACTGGATGCACGCCTCGACCCGCGAAAGCGTCCTCCACGCCCTCGAGAACGGCGGCGCCGACGGCCGCTCGCAACACGAACAATGGCTCGCCCAGAAACGCGCAGACGGCTGGCGCCACGGTCCCGTCAAGGATGCCGGCAAGAAAACCCACCCCCTGATGATCCCTTGGGAAAACCTGCCCGACTGGGAACGCCGCAAGGACACCCTCATCAACGCCCTCGCCCGCGCGCTGGCCTGACCTCAGGCCGCCGGTTTTGCCGCCACCGTGATCTGCACACCCAGCGCCTTTGCCACACCCAGAAGTGTCGACAGTTTCGGGTCGCCTTTCTCGCTGAGAGACTTGTACAGCCCCTCCCGCGTCACGCCGGCAATCCGCGCCACTTCCGCCATGCCCACGGCCCGCGCAATATCATTGAGCGCGAGATTGATGAACTCGACATCCCCTTCCTCGAAGGCCGCCGCGAGATAGGCCGCGCGGTCTTCCGGGGTTTTCAGGTGATCCTGAATATCGAACTTCGTCGTTTTCAGTGCCATCTCAAAGTTCCTTTGCCATTTCCTTTGCCACCGCAATGTCGCGGGCCTGCGTAGACTTGTCGCCGCCGCAGAGCAGGATCACAACCTCCGTACCCTGACGGACAAAATAGACGCGGTAGCCCGGCCCGTAGTGAATCCGCATCTCGCTGACACCCTCGCCAACCGGTTCCGCGTCACCGAAATTGCCAATCTCCGCCCGGCGGATACGCGCCGCAATGCGGATCCGCGCATTATTGTCCCGCAGCCCGGCCAACCATGCGATGAATGTCTCGGACTGCCGGACTTCGATCATTTGTAATCTATAGTTCACACAGATGCGTCTGTCAAGTGATTGTAATCTACAGATTACAAACCTGCCCCCACCCCTTGAATCTCCATCGACACTCTCGCCTCTCTGGCGTATCCAGAAGAGGGGGAAGAGGACGCGCATGGGACCGGTCTTCATTTCATATTCCAGCCGGGATCGTGACCGCGTGGCGGAACTCGCCAATGCGCTCACCCGCCACGGCTTTACCCTCTGGTGGGACACCCAGCTGCCCCCTGGCTCCGACTGGGACGAGCGCATCCAGCGCGCCCTCGAAGCCGCCGAAGTCGTCCTCGTCGTCTGGAGCGAAGCCTCGATGGAATCGCGCGAAGTGCGCGCCGAGGCGACCTATGCCCTGCAGGAGAAAAAGCTCCTGCCCATCCGCGTCGATGATGTCCGCCTCTGGGCGCGCTACAATATTGTTCAGTATGAGGACGTTTTCTCCCGCCCGCCGGAAGAAGACCCAAACTGGCCCGTCGTCGTGAAACACCTGAAGCGCCATGCCGAAACGCCGGGTCCGGACGGCATCGCCGAAGACACCGCGCCCATCCGCGCCGCCCCGCGCAAGGCCCGGCCCGCCCGCGGCGGCGCCGTCGTGCCCGCTTCGATGATCCTGCCCTCCGCCTTCACCGGCGCCGGCGCACTCACCTTCCTAACCTGGCTGATCGCCGGCGGCGAAGGCCTCGCCTCGCAGGTCCAGCTCTACAGCGCCGTCGCCCTCCTCGCCGCGGGCGGCATCACGTCCGTCCTCTCCTTCCTCCGCACGCCAAGGGCCGGTTGAACCATGGAAGAACGTCCCGCCTCGCGCACCGTCACCGCCTATGCCCGCGGGCTTTACCTCGCGCAGATTTTCCAGCTCGCCGTCGCCGCCATCGCCATCCTCGCGGTGGCTATCGGCGGCTACATGGTGGTCAAGCAGCGCAATGAGCTTCGCGCCATCGCCGCCGAGCGCGAGAAGGAAGAGATCCGCCTCGTCGAAATCACCGCCGAGCAGGAAATCAAGCTGCAGCTGAACGAAACGCTCACCGCCGCGATGGTCGCCATGTCGGAAGCGCGCCCCGATGACGCCTTCGGTTCGGAACTTGCCTATTCGCGCGCCCTCAACGAACTCGAAACCGCGCTCGCCCTCCTCCCCGAGGAACCGGCAGAGGCCGCATCCGATGCCTGGAAGAACACGCGCCAGACCATCGGGCGCATGATGGTCGGCACGCTCACAAGCGCCCAGCGCCTGCCCCAGGCCATTGAAGTTCAGAAGGCCCTGCTCGCCCGCGAAACGCCCGGCACCGAAATCTGGGCCGGCTATGCCATTGGCCTCGCCGCGTTGCACTGCCAGTCCGGCGACACCGCCTCCGCCGCCGCCATCCTCACCGCCGAGCTTCAGGCCGGCTTCCCCGACCTGCTGAACGACAATGCCTTCGTCACCGCCTGCGGCGCCATCGCGCCGCCCCCGCCCGCGCCCGAAATGCCGGATCGTTCCGGCGGCGATAAGTCGGTCGGCTTTGACGACCTGCTGGAAACCCCCGCCCCCTCCGGCGCCATCACGCGCGTCTTCCTGCACATCCGCACCGAGAACCAGCGCCGCGCTGCTGCCAACATCGCTGCCCGCCTCTGCGAAAACCGCAGCCTCTCCGTGCCCGGCATCGAACTTGTCGCCGCCCCGCGCGGCTATCCGCCCAACGCCCGCGCCATCTATTATTACCCCGATCAGGCCGCAGATGCCGCCGCCATCGCCGCCATCGTGCAGGCCGAAATCGCGGGCCTCGGCATCGGCAGCTGGAACCAGCCGCTTGAGGCGCGCCTCTATCAGGCGGAAAACCTGCCGCGCGACCGGGTCGAAATCTGGCTCCCGGATATCGGCGGCGATGCCGCCAGCCTCGGCCCCGGCCAGCATTCCTGCCGCGCCCGGCTCACCCCGGCGCAGGAAATTTCCCAATATGTCCGCGAACTGAACGATCCGGAAAGCGCCAACCGCCTGAATGCCGGCCAGCAGGTCACCAATGCCCTGCGCAGCGACGCTGCCGCATCCACCATCGACACCCTCCTGGCTGAGCTTGAAGGCGAGCGCCTGCAGGCCCTCTCGGCCACCGGCCGCTTCAACGTCCTCTACATGCTGAATACCGTGCCGGACTGGGCATCCCGTCCGCAGGCGGATCGTCTCACCGCCGCCCTCGCCACCATCGAAGGGCGCTCGGCCACTGTCGCTATCGGCGGCCAGACGCGCGACTGCATCGACAAGCTCAAGACCAAACTCTCCGGCGGCGCCGCACCCGACACCTGCGGCGGCCGCTAGAGACAAGAAACCCCTGACACAGAAACCCATTGGGGAGATGGAGAAGTAAAATGTTCAGAACCACATTGCTCACCGCCGGCGCCCTCGCCGCGCTCACCGCCTGCGGCTCGGTACCCACTAGCCCGCTCGCCAGCCTGTTCGACATTCCGGCCACCTGCACCAATCCCACGGGCCTGACCACCAACATGATCTGCGCCGGCTCGGACCTCGTGCAGACCGTCGCCAGCAAGCCGGAGCCGCGCCGCACCTTCGCCTATTCCGAGGACGACGCCTTCGACCTGCAGCTCTCTTCCTCGCTCGGCGCCGGCCTCGAGAAAGTCACCGTCACCGTGCCGGATACCATCACGCTGCCGCTGAAACACATCGCCGATCAGGCCGTGCCGACCGTCGACAGCGAGCGTCTCGTCTTCTGGCTCGCCCAGATCCGCAACACCGGCGGCGAAGTAAAAGCCTGCGAAATCCAGCTCGAAAGCGCCATCGCCGGCTGGCTCGTCAAGATGGGCGCCGACTACATGAAGCAGCGCCTCACCTACGGCCCCGCCGACAAATACAACGCCGTCGTCCGCTTCGACAGCCAGGCCGAAGGCAGCCCCATCCGCGAAATCATCTTCACCCCCCGGACCGGCGCTGCCCTGAGCTGCAGCTGACTTGCCTCAACGCCCTCCTCCCCCGTTCACGGGGGAGGTGTCTGCGAAGCAGACGGAGGGGGGAGCAAAACAGTTGCTCCGCCGCTACCCCTTCGCCTTCTTCCCCCGCTTCGGCTTTGCCGGCGCCCAGCTGATGCCATCGATCGTGTACGGAGGGTCTGCATCCGCGCCCGTTTCCGTGTCCACGAACTTCCAGTCATCCTTCAGGCCATAGCCGCCACCGCCGAATGTCCGCACCATCCGGTGCATGATCCACCGGCGCATCGGCGGCACGCCCGCCTCGCGCATCGCATTCAGGAACAAGCCATCGGCCAGCTTGCGCGCCTTCTTCTGCCCCAGCGCATAGAGGAAATCATGCAGCACCGCCGCCGGCGCATGGCGCCCGAACGGGTGGATCAGGAAATGAAACGCTTTCGGGATCGACGCAAAATCCGTCACGAAGCCCTGCGGAATCTCGATTGTCACATCCTGCCCGTAGATCGGGTGCATATAGGCATAGGGCCGCACCACCACCGCCAGCGTGCGCCCCTGCTTCTCCATATCCGCAAGGATCGCCACCGCAATCAGCCGCCGCCGCGCCTGCTCGCGTCCGACATGCGTGCGTGCACGGATCGCCTCAAGGCCCTCCGGCCCGCTCAGGGATTCAAGGCCGCTCGTATCAGCTGACCGGTCCACAAATGGCATCTGCCCCTCCCCGCTCGCGCATCACGCCAGCCCGAACTCCGCGGCATTCGCCGCCGTCACCACGCCGTCCGCCTCGCCAGTCAGCTCCAGCTGCTTCAGGATCAGCGCCCGCTGCGTCAGGAACCCAAAATCCCCGTCTTCCGTCACGCCCAGCGCCTGCTGCAGCGCCTTCACCGTCTCGCCCTGGCTGCCCCGGCGCAGCTTCAGGAACTGAAGGTCCGTAGCCGGAGCATCCATGTTCTCTGCCGCGATCCGCACCTCCCGCGCCGTCAGCAGCACATAGGCAAAGCCCGCGCCATCCTCTGGAGTCGAAACCGCCGGGAACGGCCTGCCCGCCGCTGCCGCCGCCGTCACCACCGGGTCCGGCGCCAGCCCCGCCGCCTCGCGGAAGGCCCGCCAGTGCCCCGTCGGCCGGTCGCGGCTGTCACGCGTCATCACCGATCCGCGCACCACCTGGCAGCCCGCCGAGAAATGCTTCGCGCCCCATTCCGGCGGCGCGCCAAGCCCGGCGTGAATATTGTCCCAGATGCTGATCTCGCCCGCATCGCTGGACGTATCCCACCGCACATTGCCCTGCCGGAAAGACAGCTGCTCGCCCGCCAGCCGCATCACACACATCTTCGCCGCCTGCCGGAACGCGCCCGGCTGGCGCGACGAGCTCATGTCCGCATGCGTGCCCACCTTATGCAGATAAACGCCCGGCGCCAGCATGTTGCTGCCCTTGCCGATCGCTTCCCCGCTTCGTCCGTTTACGGAGTTCCACAGGTATCCGACCGCCGGCACGGTCGAGCCATGGCACACGAACACCTCATCCGTCTGCGTATCCCACACGCCCAGCGTGCAGTGATAATCCACATGATTGGGCTCGATCTCGCGCATAGGCACTGCCGGGAAGAAGCTCGCGGACAGGTCCTCACCCGCACCCGCCTTCGGCAGCGCGCCGCGAATCCCGAACAACACCTTGCGGCCCCATTTTGGGTTCACCGGCGTCGAGGCCATCGCCAGCGCCTTGCGCAGCGCCGCACCGGTCAGGTCGAAACTCATGCCCTTGTTCAGGTCCACCTTCAGGTGCGCCAGATGCTTCGTGTCCGGATGATCCGCCAGCACCGGCCATTTGGCCACAGGCTTCGGCGACAGCTGCATGAACGCCGTCACCGCATTCGCGCCGGACTCCAGCCCGTCTGCCTCGCGCAAGCCTTCGAGATAATCCGAAGCCGTCTGGGCCGTCTCGAGCTGTAACACCGGCCGCGGCGCTCCGGCCAGCTCCGGCGCAATCGGCGGCGTCGCGATCGGTGCGGCCTGCGCCACGGGCTTCGGCGCCGGCTGAGGCGGCGGCACAAGCTGGGGCTTTGGCGCAGCCTGCGGTACGGGCTGCGGCTGCGGCTGAGGCGCCGGCTGCGGCGCACTCACCGCCGCGCCGCCACCGCCCGCCGCCACAGGCGCCGCGCCCTTCTCCTCGCGCACCGCCGCAAGGATGGCCTGAATCCACAGGCCCTCATTTGCGCGGTAGGCCTCGTTCGGCTTCTTCTCCCGGCCCAGCGGTTTGTCCGTGGTCGAATGATGCAGGCCGATCAGCTTGCGCGAGAAGGCGCTCAGCACCGGGCTGCCGGAATTGCCCGGCTCGGTCGGCGCGTAGTAGTGGATGCGCACGGGGCTCGGCGTCACTTTCGCCGCCGGATTGCGCTGCTCATGGTCGATGATGAAGTTCTGCTCGAACGTGATCTCGAGGCCCCGTCCGTTCGGATGGCCGATCACATACACACGCGAGGCGCGCCCGCCGCCGCCACTCTCCGCCTTGCCCGCCTCCGTATGCACACGCGGCAACAGGTTGTCCGCCGGCTCGATCTCCATCGCCAGTTTCGGCGGCTGCTGGTGCAGGCGCAGGATGGCGCAGTCATGCATCGGCACATCCGAGCGCCAGAACACTTCCGACACCTGATACACCGTGTCCGGATCAAGGTCCTCGAAGAAGATGCACGCCTCGCGGGATCGGATCGCGATCCCGCCATGATCCTTCACATCGCACACGACATGATCATTGGTCACGAACACATACTCGTCCGCCACCGAGGCATGCACATGCCGCCCGTGCAGCAGGAAGCCCGTGCCCACGGCCCGCCCGCTCGGCGCGCACACCTTGCCGACAGATTGGGCGAGGTTCAGCACTTCGCGGATTTCCTTCGCCGGTATCGCCGGCAGTCCGCCCAGCACCGCCTCGAGCGTCTTGCCCTCCGGCTCCACCGACTCCGCCAGCGCTTCGATCTCTTCAACCGTCACCGAAACAGTCGCCATCGAGCGCATCGCGAGATGCCCCATCAGGCGCACGATATTCGCAAGCTCGGTATTGCCCTTCGGATTGATCCCCCACACCTCAATCAGCTGACGGCGCGTTGCATTCACGGCAAACGGGTTGCCGCTGATGCGCTTCATGTATTCCTGATAGTGTTTTGCGGCGTCACCTTCCCGTCCGAGGAACAGCGCCGCATCGCCCGCATTGGCAAAGGCGTAAGGGTTCTTTGTGTCAGGCGTCTTCTTGATCTGCTTCAGAATATCGCGCGCCCATTTGGCCGCCTCGCCCTTCTTGCCCAGCGCGATGCCGCGCTTCTCCGCGGCATGCACAAGGCCCAGCAGGTTCACCTGATGGAATTGCGGATCAGCGCCCACCGCCACACCCTGAGAATAGTATGTGTACGAACGTTCAAACGCGAGCCGTGTCGCCTCATTCACTTCGCGCGCACGCACCGCCCGCGTCTTCCAGATGCGCCCCTGCAGGCCAAGGCAGTCTGACAACAGCGCCGGATCATTCTCGAAATCCCTGCCCGCCAGCTCGATGGCCTTTGCCAGGAAAGCTTCGCCCGCCATCGCCGGCAGCGGCTCGCCCGCGCTTTCCGCCCGCGCCAGGTCCTCAAGGCTCGGCGCCCCGTTCAGCTCGATGTCCGCGGCCGCGCCATAATAGTTCAGCCAGCCGATCTCCGCCCCGCCCTCGCGCACAGCCGTCGCCAGCTGCAGCAGCGCCTTGAATTCCCTCTGGTCCCGGATCTTCTTCGCCACATCCTTGATGACGGGCCGGTAGCGTTCCGGATTGCTGCGCACCAGCGCCGCATAGTCGCTCACCGCCGTATAGAGCTGCTCCAGCAGCCCCCGTGTGCCTTCATCCGGCTCCGCATCCGGGTCTTTCAGCGCCGCCTTCAGAGACTCCAGCGATGTCTCGATCGCCTTGGTCGCATCGCCCGCAGACTCCTCCTCGGGCATCGGCGCCCGGAACGCCGACACGGCCACCGGCGAGGCCGCCTTCGCCGGCAGGATCGACTCGTCCGGCTCGAACGAAAACGCCTTGCGCTTCGCCATCATCCGCTCGAACCGCTTCGCCGCATCCGCGATGATCTCGTCGCGGTCGCGCTGGGTCAGGTCGTCCGACATCTCCACTTCATCGCAGAAATGCTCGAACAGGCGCCGCAGCTGCTCCTCCGAAACGCGCTCCCCGCGCCGGTGCGCATCGCTCAGGCGCGCCCGCGCATGCGGAATATTGCCCACGCGCAGCCGGTCCGGATTGGTCTCCGTCGCCTCCACCGAGTAGACGATGTAAGGCTTCTGCAGCGGCTTGCCCTTGCCATCGCGCAGCAGGTTGTCATGCCGGTCGAGATACAGCCCCTCCGGCCTCGGCCCGCCGCCCGCCACTGTTGCCCAGGTCCCGGTCTGGAAGCCTTCCGTCTCCGATGTCGCCAGCTCCAGGATACGCCCCACCACCCACGGCGTCTGCTTGTCCGGCAACAGTTCCTTCAGCCCCTTCAGCGCCCCGTCGATGCCCGCCCCGGCCAGCGAACCGAGCACCAGCATCTCGCCCTTCGGCATCAGCTTCGAGCCTGCCCGCGCCACATCGATCAGCTTGCGCGCCGCCTCGTTGGATTTGAACAGGTGCATCCCGATGGACACATTCACCGCCCCGTCAAACCGCGCCGGGCCAAAGAAGGTCCGCCCGCCAAAGGCATAATTGCCATGCTTGGCCATGTTGGGATGCGCGTCCGGGTTCGGCCCCATCACCGCCGTCTGCGGCAGGTCCATATCGGTCGGCCGCCGCCAGGTCGCATCGGCAAAGATCAGCGGGATCTGCTTGGTCAGGCCTTTACGCGCCTCGGGATGGTAGAAAGACAGCACGCTGATGGCGAGATACACGTCCGAATGCGCATCAATC
This sequence comes from Hyphomonas sp., assembly GCF_046313975.1. Classification (GTDB taxonomy): domain Bacteria; phylum Pseudomonadota; class Alphaproteobacteria; order Caulobacterales; family Hyphomonadaceae; genus Hyphomonas. The sequence continues at coordinate 24,711 of NZ_JBKBXB010000021.1, forward strand.
CGGCGCGGCACCACCGGCGAGCCCTGCGGCGGCAACAGCTCCACCACATGCGGCAACACCGGCGCCGGCGTCAGCAGCGACTTCCAGTCAATCGCCCCGCCTGTACCCTCCAGCCCCGCCTCCGGGGTTTCTCCCCGCTTCGCCTTGGCCATCCGTCCCACTCCGGCTCGGTTATGGCCCCAACGTTATGGTAATCAACGCCCTGTGGGAAGCAGGGGAAATGTGCAGGAACTGCAACAACCAGAGGTCACTCCAGCCAGCCCGGCGCCTCATAATCGAACATCACCACCGCCCGCCGGTTCGCCGGTGAACGCTCGCCCGGCTGCCAGGGCTGCGACGAGCCAAAGCCGATCCGCGTGATCCGCTCCACCTCCACCCCGTTTGCCGTCAGCCACCCCGCCACCGCCTCGGCCCGCCGCTGCGACACGCCCTCGGCATAGGAGGGGCTGCTGATCAGGTCATCATGCGCCTCGATGCGCACCTCCACCAGTACGCAGTCAAACCCCGCCGTCATCGCCTCTTCCAGTACGCTGAGCGCCTCCGGGGTGAGGTCCGTCCGGTCGAAATTGAAATAGACCAGCGCCTCCACATCCCCGCAGGAAACCCCCGGCTGCACCGGCGTCACCCCCGCCCCCGGCGGCACAAACGCCGTCTTCACCGGCTCGGGTTCAGGCTCCGCCTCCGCCGCCACCCCAGCCTCAACCTCCTCCGGCGCCTCCAGCTTCGCCACCTCGTTGACGGACATCAGCTGCACCGCCGCAATCCCGCCCCCCACCACCAGCGCCAGCGCCCCGAACGCCACCAGCAGCGGATTGATCCCCCCGCCCTTCGCTGCCGCCTTCACCGGCTTCGGCTTTTCCGCCGCCACCTGCGCCTCGCCCAGCAGCTCCGGCCGTTTCAGCGTCCGCGCCAGCGCCCGCATCAGCTGGCGCCACTCCGGCGTATCCGCGCGCGCGTGAAACCCGGTGAAATCGATCACCTGCAGCCCCTCGAACGCCACCGGCACATCCAGCTGCCCCAGCGGCTCGATCGCCAGCGGCACCAGGCATTTGCGCTTCAGCCCGATCGAACATTCCTGCTTCACCCAGGGCCGGCTCAGCGAATGCGGGCTCCACAGGCTCACCACCGCCCCGGCGGTCTTCACCTCGCGGTCCAGCACATCCGGAAACACATCGCCCCCGTCCAGCCCCTCGACATCAAAGAACACGCTGAGCCCGGCGGCCTCCAGGGCCGCCTTCACCCGCTCCGCCTTCGCCAGATCGACGCGCGCATAAGACAGAAAAACATCAGCCATCGGAATAATTACCTGACCTCAAAGCCCCTTCTCCCATGGGAGAAGGGGTTGGGGATGAGGGGGCCGCCCCCTCCCCGCAAACCAACAGTTCCGGCGAAACACCCTCACCGAAACGCCCACCCGAACACCGCCCCCGCCGCACGCTCCCACCACGGCGCCGCCACCGGCGCGCACACATCCTCGCCTTCCCGCCCGCGCAGGATCGGCGCCGCAAACACCGCCTCCCGGTCCAGCCGCCGCACGGCCACCACGCCGTCTGCATCGACACTCCCCGACAGCTTCGCCATACAGGCCCAGTCCACATCCTCCCGCGTCGTGCCCGTGCGCAGCACCGGCGCAATGTCAAAACGTTTCAGCCGCCCATCCAGCCCCACGCTCAACAAGTGCCCCGCTGCTTCGTTCCAGATGCCCTCCCCGCTCGAAGGGTCATAGAACTCGACCAGGACATCACCCGTGCGTGTATCCAGCACACGGAATGTCCCGCCCGGCTCGCTCAGCATCACCCTCCGCGCGTCGCCCGAAAACACCGCCTGCTGTTCCGGCAAGTCCGTCACCACCGGATTGCCGATGGACACGCCGCGCGCCACATCCCACAGCGTGATCCGCCCTTCGCCATCCCACATCACGGCGACCTGCGCATCCGGCGATAGCGCGCCGCCTGTTACGCCTGCAGCGTCCACCCTCGGCGCGTCCTCGCTGCCGGTACGGCTTTCATACACCCGGACGGATCCGGTATGGAAAGCCATCAACCGAGCGCCGTCCGGCGACAGCGCCACGTCCAGCAGCTCATCGTCCAGCGCAATTGCCGCTATGCGCTCTGCGCCCGTCTCCGCATCCCAGGCGCGCAGCTCGCCACGGCTCCAGGTTGCCAGAATCCGTCCGTCTGCGGAGAAACGCGTGTTGAAGATGTTCTCCGTTGCGCCATGCGCCAGCGGCGCGCCCACCGTCTCGCCCGTCTCCGTATCCACCAGCCGCGCCTCTGCGCCGCTCCACACAGCGGCCCGCTCGCCCGCTGAAGACACAACCAGCTCCGCAAACTGCGTATGCCCATGCACCGGCCCCAGCGGCTCAAGGTTCGCCACATCCCACACCCGCACGGCGCCTTCCCCGTCTGCCGTCACCAGCCGGCGCCCATCTTCCGTAAACACCATCTGCCCCACCCAGCTATCCAGCTCGATCAGTGGCTGGCGGGCCTCTCCGGTGGAAAGGTCAATCAGCTGGATCACATTCTCGAACGAGATCGCCAGGGTCGTGCCGCCTGCGTCAAACACGCCGCTCCACCCGCCATCGCCCAGCAGCACCTCGCCGCCCACCGTCTTGCCTGCCGCAATGTCCCAGATCACACCGATGCCGCTTTCGGAAACCGCCAGCATGTGCGTCCCGCGCGGCGCGACAACCGTATTGTAACTCTCGCCGCGCATCACCCCCTCGGGTACGGGCATCGACTCACCGTCGTGCGCGGCCCAGACATGAATCCGGTCACCACTGACCGTGAAGATATGCGCACCGCCGTCGAGATAGCCTTCTAACGCCCAATAGCTCGTATTGACCAGCGGCCCCGCCGTCTTTAGCCCTCGCTGCATGTCCCACTGGTGCACTTGATTTTCGGAATTGTACGTCAGCAGCGCCATGCCATCCGGAGAAACCGATATATACTCGATGAAGCCCGGATGCTCCGACACCACAATCTGCCGGCTGTCCGGGATATCGTCATAATAGTCCGCCTCCGGATCAAGCATCGCCGCCGTGATCTTCTGCCGGATCACCTGCCTGCCATCCCAGAGAAGATACGCCATCCCCGGCAACAGCTGCGCCCCGGCAAAAGTCTCCTCGCCCACTACGCCCTCTTCGACGATCAGCGCGCCGGTCTCAAGGTTCAGGATGCGTACGCCGCCGACATAGGACTTTGCAAGGTAGAGCCCGCTTTCTGCGGACACCTGCACATTGCCCTCGCCTGTATCGGAGCGCTGCGTCTCGCCGATCTGCGCGCCGGTATCCAGCGCCCACAGCTTCACATTGCCGCCGGAATCCACCGTCACGAACCGGTTGCGCGCCGGCGCAAAGTAAACCTCCCGCACTCCGATTGCGCCCGCCTGCACGGGCCGCTCCGCACCGCTCGCCACATCCCGCAGCAGGGTCCTGTTTCCATCCGAGACAAGCAAGCTGCGCCCGTCCGGCGACAGCACCGCTTTCAGGGCAATCGCCTCCGGAAATTCCATCGGCGCGCTGATAGGCGCCCCGCTCACACCGTCCCACAGGTACACGCCCGTCAGCGTGTATGTCATCGCCACCCGTCCGTCTACGGAGTACATTATCGCCTGGGTCGCGCCATACCCGCCAAGTTCGGCAATCACCTCGCCGCTTGCGCCGTCGCGCAGACTGCAGAGCCCGTCCTGCCCCTCCGCCAGGATTACGCGGATTCCGTCCGGAGAAATCGCCGCGCCCGAGAAATGCGCCTCCTCACCGCGCGGCGCCACTTCGGCGCTGATCGCGCCGGTTTCGGTGTCAAGCAGGTAGGCCCTGTCCGCCCACATCACCAGCGCGCGCTTACCATTACCGGAAACCAGCACCAGCTCGCTGGAAGCCTTCCCCGGAGACATCAGTGGCCCCGCAAGGCGCCGCCCGGTGTCCACATCATACAGGTCCACCCGGCTGTCCGTCGCCGAAACCAGCAGACGTTGCCCGCCCAATGCCGGCACCATCCGCGTGACACCCGCATCCATTTCTGCGCCGGTATCATCCAGCGCAATCGTCCGAACCAGTTTCAGCGCCTGCACGCTGCGTGCAAACGCCCCGCGCGCTTCATCCGTTGACGGATTAAGGAAAGTATCCCGCGAAGCCAGAATTGCCAGGTGCAGCGCCCGCAGATAGTCACCATCGCCATAGAACTGATCTGACGTCCGCGCCAGCATCAGGCTCTCGCTGCGGCCAAGGTTCCTCTGCCCGTTGATGACAAACCACGCCCCGGCCACCGTCGCCACCAGCGTCGTCACCACGAACACCGCCGTCACCCGCCGCCAGAACGCGCGCACTGCCGCGTCCCGCTTTATCTGCGCCCGTGAGGCTGCAATCCAGGCCAGGAACAGCTCGCCCGGCTCCGGCTCATTGCGCGGCCGCGCCAGCGCCCAGCGCTCGGCCTCCTCTACCGCGCCCTCACGCAGCAGCCGGCTCTTCGGCCGCCCCGCCCCGTCCCATTCCTGCACCCGCGCAAAATACTTGCGCCCCTCGCGGTGCCAGCCGACATTCATCTCCAGCGCCCGCGTCAGCCCGCTCAGCGCCGCCTCGAATCCGGGCCCGCCGCCCGAGAAATCAATCCGCACATTCAGCGCCGACAGCCGCGGCGGCGCCCTGGCAAAATCCACCTCCCGCGCCAGCACCGCGATGATCCGCTTGCCCAGCGCCCGGGCATACGCGATCTCCTCGTCGCACACCGCGCTCGTGGCCGAATCCGGCGACACGAGAAACACCATCACATCGGCCGCCGCGATCATCTCCTGCAGCCGCTTCCACCACTCGTCCTCCGCCGAGATGCCCGCGCTGACATTGTCCGGGTCATGCGCCGCCTGGTCGAAATCCGGCAGGAACCCCGCCGCCATGAGCCCCTCGGCGATGCGCCCCACCAGCTCCTTGTCCCGCCGCGAATAGCTGAGGAACACCCGCGTGCGGGCGTCCTCTCCTGCCGTCTCTGCCACAGTTCCCACCACCGGCGTCCTCCTGCCGAAGACGCCCACGTCACTCCAATTTCAGGCAAGGCGCAAGCCACGCCGAGCAACGGGGCCCAACGGCCAAAGCGCAACAGATCCCCTCCCCTTTAGCGGAGGGTCAGGGTGAGGGCGCAATCTCAAAGCGATTCCGCCATATCAGAATCAGGCTGCCCTCGCCCGCTGCGCCTCAGTCCACAACCCGCCTGCCAGCTGTCTCCGCCCCGAACGTCACCAGCACGAGGCTGCACGCATCCTCGGCAAAACGCAGCTCGAACGGCCGCTCCGTCGCGAAATAATCCGTCTCGCTCTCGGGGAAAAATTCCATGCCTTCAAACTGCCGGTCGATAGAAGCCAGCAGGCGCCCTCCGGCCGCCTCCAGCTTCAGCGTCAATGCCGGCGCGGTCGCCAGCTCATAGCTGCCCGCCAGATATTCCAGCCGCTCCGCCGGCACATCCGCGCGCACCTTCACCTCGTATTCCCGCTTGATCCGGTCCGTCGTCTGCGCGGCCACCATGCGCCACTGCCCATCCGCCTCCTTGCGCCAGACGACAGAATAGCGGGTCGATCCCGGCCGGGGTAAACCGCCATAATAGGACGTCACCGCATCCGTCCGTCCCCGGAACATGACCACACCCGGCGCAAGCACAACGGACTCGTCTTCACTGGATGTCTCGGATATGACCCCGCGTTTGTCCTCGCCCCGGCGCGCCAGCATCGCCGCCTTGCCGATCCGGCTTCCCGAAAGGTCGATGTAGGCATAGTCTTCCGAAAGATAGGTCGCGAATGTCTCGAGGTCGCCTGAATTCTGCGCCTTCATCGCCGCCAGGTCCGCCGCCTCAGCCTCGGCAATCAGCGCAGCTTCGTCCATTCCGCTGGGCATGCCAGCGCACGCTCCCGTTAGGCTTGCAGCGACAGCGAGCAGACCAACACGCAGCCACATGGCCACCTCCCTACTTCAACCTGAACGCATGCGGCAGCAGCTGCGCCAGCGTGTAGCGCGCTTCCGCGCCCTCGTCGGTGAAGCACAGCACCTCCAGCGCGCCATCCGAAAACTCCGCCAGCACCTGCCGGCAGATGCCGCACGGCGTGCCCGCCTCCGGCCCGCCGGTCGCCACCGCAATTGCCCGGAACGAGGTCAGCCCCTGCGCCACCGCCGTGAACACCGCCGTGCGCTCCGCGCAGCATGCCGCGCCGTAGGTGGCGTTTTCGACATTGCAGCCGGTCACCACCTCGCCGCTCCCGGCCAGCAGCGCCGCCCCGACCTGATAGTCCGAGTACGGAGCATACGCCCGACCCTGCGCAGCGAGGGCGGCGGATTTGAGGGCGGGCCAGTCAACGGACGACATGAGTATCACTTGCAATCAGGCCGGAGACCGGCACGGGGTTGATCTGTTCTTCAGTCTCATTGCGCGCCTCGCTGTCTTGCGCCTGCCCGGTGCTGGCTGGTTCGAGAAACTACTTATTCCCGCCGCAAGGCAAGTCCCCTAATCCGATTCAGGGTTATGCCCAAGCCGGGCAGGACCCCTGATGTCTGTTGCAAGAGTGAGCCGCCCATGTCCGTAATGAACCGAATTCGCCTTTACCATGCCAGCCTCGCCATGCTGGCGCTGCTGGCTTATCTCACCGGGGAGAGCGGGCGGGTTCATGCCTGGCTGGGATATGGCGTTGCGATCATCATCGTCCTGCGCCTGCTCTGGGCTGTTGGCGGCGAGCGGCAGGCCGGCCTGATGCGGTTTTATCCCAACTTTCAGGGATTGAAACTCAATCGCGCCATGGCGCATCCGGCAATCAGCCGCACGCTGATGCTGGGTATCGGTCTCTGTCTCGTGACGGCCGCAGGAACCGGTGTTGCCATGGACCGGGGCCGCACTCTGGGTCTGTCCCAGCCGGGTGTCGAACGGCCAGACCAAGCCGCCGATACCGCAGATCGGCGCACAGAGCGGCCTGCCTCCCGCCACGACGAGGATGATGATGACGAGCGCGATGATGAGCACGAAGAAGACAGTGTGCTGTCAGAGGTTCACGAGGTCGCCGGGAACCTGCTGCTCATCTTTGTCGGCCTTCATGTCACCTACCTGCTTGTGTTCAAGCAGCCCTTGGCCCGGTTCATGCTTTTCGTTCCGGTGCAGGTCCGGAAAGCTCCGGTGAAGGCACCCCCTACCTGAATGGCGGCTCGTCAAACGCGCGCAGCTTGCGGCTGTGCAGGCTTGCGCCGCCATCGAGGCTGAGGCGTTCCAGCGTCTGGATGCCGATGCGGATATGCTCGCCGATCGCGCGCTCATAAAACCGGTTCGCCGCGCCCGGCAGCTTGATTTCGCCATGCAGCGGCTTGTCGGACACGCACAGCAGCGTCCCATACGGCACACGCAGCCGGAATCCGTTCGCCGCAATCGTCGCGCTCTCCATGTCAATCGCCACCGCCCGGCTCTTGTTGAAGCGCCGCGCCGACGCCGTAAACCGCAGTTCCCAGTTGCGGTCGTCGGTGGTGACGACCGTGCCGGTGCGCAGGCGTTTCTTGAGGGCTTCGCCCTTCTCGCCAGTGACTTCCTCGGCGGCCTTGGCGAGGGCGACCTGAACCTCCGCGATCGGAGGCACCGGGATTTCGGGCGGCAGCACGCTATCGAGGACATGGTCTTCGCGCAGGTAGGCGTGGGCGAGGACATAATCGCCGATCGACTGCGAATGGCGCAGGCCGCCGCAATGGCCGACCATCAGCCAGACCTGCGGGCGCAGGACCGCGAGGTGGTCCGTGATCGTCTTGGCATTGGACGGGCCGACGCCGATGTTCACGAGGGTGATGCCCTGGCCGTGGGCGGCGCGCAGGTGGTAGGCCGGCATCTGGAAGCGGCGCCAGGGGGAGGCTTCGATGGCGGCGCGGCTGTGCTCGTCGGGCGCCGAGATTTCAAGCCCTCCGGGTACGGACAATGAGGTGTAGCGCGTATGGCCGCCGAGCTGGGTGAGCGCCCAGTCGCAGAACGCGTCGACATAGCGGTGATAGTTCGTGAACAGAACATAGCTCTGGAAATGCTCGACCGGGGTGCCGGTATAGTGTTGCAGGCGCTTCAGGGAGAAATCCACGCGCTGGGCATCGAACAGGGCGAGGGGGCGTTCCTCGCCAGCCTCGAAGGGCTCGCCGTCGGCGACTTCATCGCCGATCAGGGTGAGCTTCGGGGAGGGGAACCAGCGGACGAGTTCGGCCGGGGCGATTTCCTCGAGCCCGGCGGCCTGCGAGGGATCCCAGACATAGGCGTAGGGGATTTCGGAAGTCGAGCGCTCGACATGCACCTCGACATCATAGTCGCGCATCAGGGGCGTGAGGACTTCCATCAGGTAGTCGCGGAAGAAATCCGGCCGGGTGATGGTGGTGATGTAGATGCCGGCTTCGGAGAACTTGCCGAAGGAGCGGGAAATGGGCGGGGGCGGGCCTTCGGGGTCGTAGACGACGCGCAACTGCGGGTAGCAGAAGACGCCGCCGGCGCGGGCTTCGCCATCGGGCGGGGTGCCGTCGCGCAGGAAGCGGCCAAGGGCATCGGTGAGGGCGGAGACGGCTTCGGCGTAGAGCGCTTCGAGCGCGTCCACGGCGGCTTTCGGTGTGGTGTGTTTCGACATGGCACCCATTGGCGCGGGTTGGTCGCGAAGTCAATCGGCACTCGGCCTCAACCCTTCTCCGATTGATGGGAAGCGCGGGCTTCCCGCAACCATATGTTCATGGTGCGTTCCGAACCAGTCCACTAACACCCGCGCCCGCGATCTCCGTCGTAACGCGCGTTTCCCGGAACGCCTGGTCTTGTCGCCCCGCGGCTCGTCGGCCTTGATGTCCGCCGCCCGCGCTGAAGCGCTCACCCCACCACCCTCACCCGCGGCCCTGCGCGCTCCAGCATCAGCGCCCATATCGCCCACACGAGCGCATCCACCCGATCCGGCGACTCGCCGAATCCCGGCGCGCCGAAGCGGCACATCTGGTCTTCCAGCGCATGCAGCGTGCCGTGATGCCTCACGCGGCCCTGCGCATACAGCGCCGCCACCGGCCCCGCCCGCCCGCGCTTGCCGAGGCGCGCCGTCACCAGCCGCACCGGCAGGCGCGTGCCCGTCATCGCCAGCATTTCGCGCACCATGTCGCCGCCCTGGTTCGCCTCCGCGAGGATGGCCGAGGCCCCGCCCTGCTCCGCCAGCCGAACCGCCCGCCACGCCCAGTCGATCGGCGCAAGGCCCGGCGCCGAAGCATCGCCCAGCACATACGCCACGCCGTCCTTCACCCCCGCCAGCACGATTCCGCACGCATCCGCCCCCGGCCGCGCCGAAATGTTCGGGTCCACCGCCACGATCCGGTCGTCCATGATTTCGGGCACGTCCGCCACGCGCTGCGCATCAATCTGTGCACGGAAGAACAAGGCCCCCGGCGGATCGTCGATCAGCTCCCCGTCCAGTTCCTGCCGGCCAAGCTGCGTGTTGCCATAGGCCGCCCACATCGCCTCCACGAATCCCGGCGCGAGGTTGCCCGCATTCTCCGCCATCGGCGTGCGCGTCACCACAACTGATGGATCCTTCATCAGCCTGCGGATCAGCGCCACGGGCCGCGGCGTGGTCGTCACCACCGCCAGCGGATGCGGTCCCAGCCGCAGCGCCAGCTGAAGATTGTCCCATGCCGCCTCGCCCTTCGCCCAGGCCGCCGCCTCGTCGCCCCAGGCAAGGTCGAATTGCGGCCCGCGCAGCGCTTCCGGGTCTTCGGCCGAAAAGCCATAAGCCACCGCGCCATTCTTCCATTCAAGCCGGTGGCGGGAGGGCTGCCATACCGGGCGCTGCTTCGGGTCCGGCTCCGTCGCCAACAGGCCGCTCGGCCCCTCCACCATCACTTCGCGCACATCGTGAAAGGTCTGCGCCACCAGTGCCACCCTCCGGTAGCCCGCCTGCAGCACCGCCCAGCGCACGAATTCCGCCCCCGCCCGCGTCTTCCCCGCGCCGCGTCCGCCCGTTAACAACCATGTCCGCGAAAGGCCCGGCGGCGGAGCCTGTGTATCGCGCGCCTCCAGCAGGAACTTGTGCGCCGCCAGCAGATTTTGTCTCGCGGGCTCGAGCCTGTGGAATGTCCGTTGACGGACTTGTTCCCGCGCATCCTCCCGCCATTGCGGGCTCCACGCCTGCCAGTCGCTCAATGTCGGCCGCGACCATGGCGCGCCAGTCTTCCGTGTACGGTTCATCTTTCACTTTCTCAGGTTTGCTTTCCTGCGGCGCGGTCTTTGCCGGCGCCTCGGGTTTCAGTTTCTGCACCAGCGCGGTCAGCTCCTTCACGGCGCGCGCATCGCCCGCCATCAGCGCGTCTGCCAGCATCGCGCCCGCCTCCTCGCGCACCAGCCGGTCACGCTCGCCGGGCGCCTCCGGCTCTTTCAGGCCGTACACGTCGAGCCGCCGGTACACCGTGGACGGCGCAATGCCGAACTGCCGGCCGATATCGGGCACGAACCAGCCGAGCAGGAACAGGAGCCGCAGCTGCGCCTTGGCGCGGTTGCTGCCGGGCCGCAGGCGCCGGCGGGGAAGGTCGGGAGAGGGGTTTGCTTTCGTCATGCGGGCATCATACCCCCGCCGGATACCCGGTCGCATTCGATCGCAGGATTCGCGGCCCTGCCGCGCTTCCCCCCGCGCGCAAGGCCCCGCGAACGCAACAGTTTCCGCCCGGCAGGGTTTGCGGAGAGGGCCCCCGCCCCCACTGTCACACACTTGACAGATTGTTCCGCCACTCCGTGTTTTCTTCACTCAGGTTCAGGAAGGAAGCTCCCATGTTCAGCCCCCGTCTCCCCCTCGCCGCTGCCGCCTCCACCCTCGCCCTCGCCGGGTGCCAGTACATGCCCTGGCACAAGCCGAAGGTTGAAACCCCCGCCCTCACCGAAGGGGCCGAAACCGTCACCGTCATCGTCGAGGAGGACGTCGTCATCGTGGAATCCGCCTCCGAAACCTGTGATGTGCTGGAATCGCGTGACTGGGCCGCCTGGGTGAACCTCATGCCGGGTCCCGACGCGACCCCGACGCTCCATGTCACCGGAAAGGTCGACGTTCGTACCGGCGGCTACACCTTCGACTGGCAGACCGGCCCACTCGACCGCTCCGCCACGCCGAAGCTGCGGCTGAAGCTCATCCCCAAGGCCCCCGATGGCATGGCCACGATGGCCATCACCACCGAGGAGGTGAACTACGCCGCCCCGGTCGGCGGCATCGAATATTCCGGCGTCCTCGTTTCCTGCGGCACCGTCACCCTCGCCGACATAGCCGAGATCACCCAGGCTCACTGATGCGTCTGGTCACCCGTCTGGCAGGCGCGAGCTACCTCTGTCTCGCCGCCTGCTCCCCCGCGCCGCAGCAGCAGGCGGCGCCCGTTTCCGCGCCAGACTCCCCTCCAGGCGCGGAGGCGGAAATGGAGGCACCGCCTGAGGGCCTCACCCTCTCGGGCGAAGCGCGCTGGTCCGGCATCGAGGCGCCCGCCACGACCCGCCTGATTCTCGAAATCCGCGACCTCACCCGCCCGGCCGAAAACGGTGATGTGATCCTGCACGAAGAATTCCCGGCCAGCGGCGCAGGTCCGGTCGCCTATACCGGCAGCCTGCCAGCCTATGAGCTCATACCCGGCGGCGATCTCGTGCTGAAGGCCCGCCTTCAGCACGGCTATGCCATCCTGCGCAGCACTGATGGCGACATCGACATTCCGGACCGCGGCGAGGTCACCGGCCTCTCCCTCGAGCTCTTCGACCCTGAAGAGCTCGCCAAGGGCATCCCCCGCGTGATGATCACGCCTTCCGGCCGACGCTACACTTGTCAGGGCGAGCCGCTCACCATCGCCATCGAGGCCGGCGCGGCCTATGTCACCTTCGGCGACGGCACCTCGGTGAAGCTCCCGAAAACCGCGAGCGCGGTTGACGGCGTCAACCAGTTCTCCACCGGCCGTTTCCTTGTGCAGCAGTTCATGGACCCTTCGGGCAGCGACACGCTCCACTTCGCCCGCGGGCGCGCCGCCGCGCTGCCCTGCCAGTCCGCGCAGTAACGCATGGCGCAACGCATCGTCCGTGCGCTGATCGCCCTGGCCGCATGGGCCGGTCTTGGCATCCAGCTCTGGATCCTGCTCACCGGCGGGGCCTTCGACACGCCCCTCGCAGCGGTCTGGCGCTACCTCGCCTTCTTCACCATCCTGACGAACCTGATGGTCGCGGTGGTGAACACCGTCGCCGCCCTCGCTCCCGACAGCGCCTCCGGCCGGCTACTCGCAGGCGCCAACACGCGCGTGGGTGTCACGCTCTACATCGCCATGGTCGGGGTGATCTACCACCTCCTCCTCGCCGGCCTCTGGGACCCGCAAGGCTGGCAGCTGATCGCTGACCAGCTGCTGCACACCGCCACGCCCGCGCTCAGCGTCCTCGCCTGGCTCGCCTTCGACGACAAGCGCGGCCTCACCCTCACCGCCCTTCCGCAGATCATCGTCTGGCCGCTCGGCTACACGATCTACGCCCTCCTGCGCGGCGCCTTCGATGGCTTCTACCCCTACCCCTTCATCGATGCCGGCGCGCTCGGCTATGCCCGCGTGCTGATGAACGTTGCCGGCCTCACCGCCGGCTTCCTGCTGGCCGCCGGCGGACTGATCCTCATCGGCCGGATGTTCGTGCCCGGGCCGAAACCGGCCCAGCGGAAATTCTGACCTGCGTCAGAACTTCGCCCGCAGGGTGATACCATAGGTTCGCGGATCGGCCGGCTGGCCGACGAACAGTCCCGAATTGCCGGGCTGCGCGGCCAGCAGTTCGAAATATTCCTCATCCAGCAGGTTCTTGCCCCACAGGAACACATCCCAGCCATTCGCCGAGCGGAACCCGACCCGGCCGTTCAGCACCGAATATCCGTCCACGGACAGGTAGCGCGACTCCGTCGGGCTTGAGGAGAAGTCCGACCGGAAGAACACATCCAGCGCCGTGAAATATTCCCCCTCCCGGCCCAGCAGGCCACCATTCCAGCGCGCCTCGCCGCCAAGTGAGCCGGACCATTCCGAAATGCCGGGAAGACGCGAGCCGGAAATGTCCACCGCCTGTGGTCCGCCCGTATCCTCCAGCGCCGGCGGCGCATCGGGGAAGGACACATACTGGCCATCGGTCCAGGCCAGCGCGGCATAGGCGCTCAAATGGTCATTGATCCGCGCGCGGCCGTCAAACTCGACCCCCTGCACACGCACCTTCTCCGCATTGGCAAGATAGCCGCGCAGCACCCCGACCTGCGCATTGACCACCTGCACCTGATAGTCCTCTATCTCCGTCCGGTAGGCGGTGACGTTTGCGGTGACCCCCGGCCAGAACTCGGTCTTCAGGCCTGCCTCGACATGTCTCACATCCTCCGGCTTGACGGTGGCCAGCTCCACCGCCGGCACGCCGGACGCATCATTCGGGATGCCGCCCAGATTCAGGCCGACCGACTTGAACGCTGTCGAATAGGTCGCATAGGCGTTCACGTCCTCGGTCACCGCATAGGCGAGCGTCAGCTGGCCGGAGAGGTTCGTGTCATCAGCAGAGGCCTGATAGGCCAGCGGCGCCAGCACTGACCGCTGCAGCGCAATCAGTGCCGGATTGCTGGTCTGCAGTCCGCCATAGACCTGCGCGTCATAGTCAACGCTCTTCTCGTCATAGTTCAGGCGAAGCCCCGGCAGCACACGCAGCCGGTCGGTCACCTGCCATTCCAGCTGGCCAAAGAGCGCCGCACTCGTGTTCTCGGACTGAATGTCAGACGTCTGACCATATCCATCGAGCAGGCCCGGCGTGTCCCACCCGGTCGATGTGGGGCTGAGCAGCCAGCGCGCCGCTGCGGCGCCCTGTTCCTGATTGCCGGTCGAGTTGATCTCCTGCGAGAAGGCGAAGGCGCCAACCACGAAGCTGAGATTGTCGCTCAGGTCGCCGGCATAGCGCAACTCCTGCGTCCACTGTGTCTGCTCGGAAGGGTTCGCCGAAACGGTGGTGATCGGAAGCCCGAGGAAATCCCGGTCATTTGAAGGGCCCCAGTTCCACAGGCGCCAGGCCGTGATCGACGTCAGGGTGCCCGGCCCGATATCCCAGTTCACGGTCAGCGATGCGCCGCCGAAATCCTGATTGGACTGGTGATAGGTGTCAGCGTCCGTCAATCGGTCAAAGGGGTTGAAACTCGGCGGGGAATACCCGAAGTAGTTCGCCAGCGCCGCATACTGACGATTTGCAGGGCGCAAGGTCGGCGCGACCCCTGCCGGAACCAGCGCATACCCGTTCGGGCGCTGGCGCGTGGAGTCCGCCGCAAGAATGATTTCCAGCGTCTCCGACGCGTCAAACAGGAGCTGGCCGCGGATGCCGAGATTGTTGAGGTCGTTTATGTCGTTGCGTTCGGCGACATTATAGAGCGTGCCATCCCGCTGGGTGCCGGAAAAGGAAAGCCGTCCCGCCAGCTTGCCCGTGATCGGCCCGGTGATGGAGCCTTTCGCCTGGATGAATCCGAGATTGCCATAGGTCAGCTCGACTTCGGTTTCCGGTGTGAAAGAAGGCTTTTTCGTCGAGATGTTGATCGCCCCGGCGGACGTGTTCTTGCCAAACAGGGTTCCCTGCGGGCCGCGCAGCACTTCAATCTGGGAGACATCAATGAAATCCAGCGTCGTTGCAGCCGGGCGCGCGAGGAATACGCCATCGATGTAGAGGCCAACGCCGGCATCAAGACCGTCATTGGTCAGGCCGTAAGGCGCGCCGAGGCCGCGAATGTTGATCGCCGTGTTGCGCGGATTGGTGGTGTAGAATTGCAGCGTCGGCACCAGCTCGCGCAGGCGCCCGACATTGAACGCGCCGGTTTCGGCAATGAAGCTCTCGGTCAGCACCGAAACCGGAATCGGGACATCCTGCAGCTCCTCGGTCACCCGACGCGCTGTGACCGTGATCGTTTCGCGGCGCAGCTCCGCCTCCTCCGACGGGGAGGAAACATCCGGAGCAGGAACGGACTGCGCCGCTGCGACCGGCGCGAGCGCGCCGAGTGCAATACCCAGCAGGGCGTGGTGAGGGGGTGACATGAGGCTCTCCTGAAGCTGAGCCTCCATACACGACTTATTTTATCGTGATTGAAAAGTTAGAATTTTGAAAGGCACAGTTCAGGCTTGAGAAATGCAGACAAATCTCCTTTATTCTTCTGTATGTTAACCCGACTGAATGAGTCTTCTTGTTAGAAACGCTGAACTCTGGCAGACCGCTGCCACGAAGGAATCCGGCATGATCTCGCAGAAATCGAAATATGCCCTGAGGGCCCTGCTCGCCCTGGCGGGCGCACCCGGCGGAGAGCCGATGCAGATCAGCGAGATTGCCGAACAGGAAGTGATCCCGCGAAAATTCCTTGAGCAGATCCTGCTGGACCTCAAGCGTCAGGGCCTCGTGGTCAGCCGGCGCGGCAAGGCGGGCGGCTATCTCCTGCTGCGCCGCCCGGAGATGATCACCTTCGGGGAAGTGCTGCGCCTGATCGATGGGCCGCTCGCGCCGCTGCCCTGCCTGTCGAAGATGGCTTACCGGCGCTGTGGCGACTGTGCCAGCGAGCAGGCGTGCAAGTTGCGCCGTGTGTTTGCAGAGGTGGCCGATGCCACCCGCGCTATTCTCGACACCACGACGCTCGCGGATGCGATGGGCGGTGCTGCGAAGAAGCTGCCCGTGGAACTTTAGGCCAGATCAGGCCTCGGCAGGCGCGTTGGTCATTTCCGGCAACATGAAACCGCTTTCGCCGTAGACGGCCAGCTGTGTCAGGCGCGGCAGGTCGAGGATGTCGATGCGGCTGCGGCCGCGGGCGATCAGGCCGGCCTTCTCCAGGTGTTGCAGCAGGCGGTTGGTCCACTGGCGCGAGGACATGATCGACAGGGCGATCTGGTCCTGCGTGATCGGCATGATCGTGCGCGAGGTGATTATCTCCGCATGCGGACTACCCGCAAGGTCCACGAGCCGCCGCGCGAGACGCTGCAGCGGCGTGAAGGACAGATGCTCGACCACATGCGAATACACCGCCCGCTGGGTCGCGTATTCCGGCGCGGCAAGCAGGGCATAGCTCGCCACGTCCTGCATGAAGATGCGCTGCACCGCAGCGAGCGGCAGGTGCAGCACCTCGCAGGGCTGCGAGGCGGTCACGGTCATTGAATAGCTGCCCCCGTCAAGACAGGCGAGGAACCCGGTCCAGTCTCCGGCGCGGTGCATGGCGACGAGAATGTCCTGCCCGGAAATCGTCGTGCCGATCACCTGCGCCTCTCCGGACAGGAAGCCGAACAGGCCCTTCACCGGATCGCCCTGCCGGAACAGCGGCTTGCCGCGCTTGAACTTCAGGCGCACCGCGCTGCGCTCCACATCCTCGCGGATGCGTGGCGGCAACTGGTCATACCAATGGCCCCGGTTCAGATTGATCTGATAGCGTTCCGGCATCAAGCGCCTCCCCTACAAGCACTCCCGACAACAGCTAGAGCAGCGGGCCAATCTGTCAATCACATGACACACCCTTTCGCGTTAAAAGTTACGACTATTCCCCGCAGAGACGTGCGCAAGCCGGACGCGCGCCCGCACTGCGGCCTCGAATTTGTCACATGCCGGCGATAGGCAACCCCGAGCCTGGACCATCAAGGAGATCAGACATGCCCATGCATATGCTTCGCCGCAGCATCGCCGCGCCACTTGCCGCCCTTGCGCTCGGCAGTGTCAGCGCCTGCTGCCTGATCCCCGGCTATACGCCGAAGGCTTCGACAACGGAGACGCTCATGCCTGCCGCGACCACGGTTGTGACCGGAAGCGCAACCTACCCTGAGCGGATGATTGCGCCGCCGGGCTCTGTGCTCAAGGTGGTGCTGCAGGATACCTCGCGCGCCGATACGCCGGCTGTGGATCTCGCCTCCTGGTCTGCGCGGCTCGACGATGGCGGCGTGCCGCGCAATTTCACGCTGACACCGGAAGTCCCGTTCGATCCGCGCATGACCTATACCGTGCGCGCCTCGATCAGCGGCGCGGATGACACGCTGCTGTGGACCACGGACACCGCCCATATCGTCCCCGTGGCCGCCGATGGCACCGGCACCTATGACATCGGCGAGATCGTCATGGTGATGGTCGCGGCCTATTCGCCGATGGTGGACGCAGCTCCGCTCGCGGGAACGCAGTGGAAGGTAGACGGCATGGGCGGCACGGCCGTTGTTGCCGGAAGCGAGCCGGAGATTGCCTTCAGCGACGATGGCCGCATCAGCGGCTCGACAGGCTGCAACCGTTTCTTCGGCAGCTATGAGCAGGCGGGCGATGCGCTCACCTTCTCCGACGTTGGCATGACCAAGATGGCCTGCATGGACGATGGCATCATGGGGCAGGAAATGAAGTTCGCCTCCATCCTCAATGGCGCGGCGAGCTTCACGATTGACGGGCTGGGCAACCTTGTCCTTACAGGCGCAGACGGCATCGGATTTGTCGCGCGGCCTGTGCAGGACAGCGTGCCGGGCGACCCGGCAATGCTTCAGGGCGCAGCCTGGGTGGTTGAGGATATCAACCGCGGCGGCGTGATCGACAATTCGCGCCTGACGCTGACCTTCGGCGCGGACCGGCGTGTTTCCGGCTCGGGCGGCTGCAACAGCTTCAGCGGCACATATTCCGCTGACGGATCAAGCGTGACGCTCGGCCCGCTCGCCATGACGCGCCGCGCCTGTCTCGGTGAAGCTCTGAATGCGCAGGAGACCCGGTACACGGCAGCGCTGACCGGCAAGCTCAGCTGGGCCATCCTTGCGGATGGCGCGCTGGAGCTGACAGGCGACGCGGGCAAGCGCGTTCTGCTGCGCCGCTAGCCGCCGATCGGGCCGCCGCCCTCACGCGTGATGACCAGCACGCTGGGGCGCGGCGGTGAGGCGTCACCAAAATCCGGCCAGCGTGTAGTGGGCGCTTCATAGCTCGCACCGTCGCCATCGCCGGGGTGCTGCACGGCGACGAACAGCGTCTCGCCATCTGCCGTGAAACGCGGGCCGCACAGCTCGGCGCCGACCGGCACACGGAAGAAATGCCTTCCGGTTCCGCGCCGGGGGCCTTCCGTTTCCAGCGCCCAGAGGCCGTCTGCCGCGCCGGTATCGTCATTGCCATCGGTGGAGACCCACAGTCGGCCCGAGGCGTCGATGGCGCAATTGTCCGGACTGGCGAACCAGCCGTTTTCGGTCGTGAGCGGGTTCCACACCGCGCCGACCTCCGCGACGGCGGGATCGCCGCACTTGACGAGGATTTCCCAACGCGAGGTTTCGGAGGCGAAATCGCCGCCCGGTTCGACAATCTCAATGATGTGCCCGAACCGGTTTGGCCCGCGCGGATTGGCGTCGTTCACATCATCCGCCTTGCGGCCCTTGTTGTTGGTGAGCATCACATAGGCGCGGCCTGTGCCGGGATTGGCCTCGACATCTTCGGGACGGTCCATCGGCGTTGCGCCGAGAAGGTCGCCCGCGCGGCGTGTTTCGATCAGAACGTCCGCCTGCGAATGAAATCCGTTCTCCGCCGTCAGCGGCCCCTGCCCGTGCACGAGCGGCAACCAGGCGAGCGTGCCATCGGCATCGAACCGGGCGACGTACAGCGTGCCTTCATCCAGCAGGTTATCCTCGAAGCCAGTGACGCCCGGCACATAGGCGCGCGCGGAGACGAACTTGTAGACGTAATCAAACACCTGGTCGTCGCCCATATAGGCGACCACGCGGCCATCGGGGGCGAGTACGGTTTCGGCGCCTTCATGCTTGAAACGGCCGAGCGCGGTGCGCTTGCGGGGCTTGGACGTGGGGTCAGCGATGTTGACCTCGACGACCCAGCCGAACCGGTTCGGCTCGTTGGGCTCCTTCGAGACATCGAAACGGTCGACATGGCGGCCCCACTGATACCAGCCGCCGGGCACGCCCATGCGCTTGTGATTGTCCGCCTCCGGATGGCCTTCCGGCAGCTTGCCAAGGAAGTTTCCGTTGATGTTCTCTTCCGCCATCAGGTAGGTGCCCCAGGGCGTGATGCCGCCGGCACAATTGTTCATCGTGCCGAGCACAAGCGTGCCGGAGGGGTCGTCTGTCGTGCGCAGGCGTGGATGGCCGGCGGCGGGGCCGTGGATATCCATCTGCGTATCGGCCATGATGCGGCGGTTGAACGGCGAGCCGATCACCGGCTGCCAGCCAGTCGCGCCCTTGCGGATTTCCACGATGGTGCCGCCATGCGCGGCGATTTCGGTGAGCGCGATCTCGCGTGTGACCGTCGCCGGATAGCCCTTCGTGACACCCGGGAACATCAGGTTCGTGGAGGTGTATTCGTGATTGACGCAAAGAAGGCCACGCGGCGATCCGTCCTCAGACGGATCAAGCGGCACGAAGCCGATGAAATCGTTATTGTAGCCGAACTGGCGCTGCTGCGCGGCGGCGGACTGGTTCAGCGGATCGAAAGCGGGGCTGTCTTCCCAGAGTGGGTCGCCCCAGCGCATCAGCAGGTCAGCGCGGTAACCTTCGGCGACGTGGTGCGTTTCATCGAGGCCGCGCGCGAGTTCGGTGAAGCGGAAAACGCCGGCCTCTTCCTGCGCCGCAAAGGCAGCGTCGCCTTCAGGCCGGGTTGCGCACGCGGCAAGCGCAGACGCGGCGGCGAGGCCGCCGAGAAAGCCGCGCCGCGAGAGGCGGCGTTCGATGAGAGTCGAGATGGTCTCCGCGCCCGCAGCGATGCGGGGGTTGGCAGTGATGTTTTCCGAACTGTCCATGATGACGCTCCTCTCCTCGTGCGTGACCCTACTGGCACCGGCGTGCGACAGATTTGTGTAGGCGGCTCTCAGGGCTCCGGGATGGGATAAGGCTCGAGGGATTTGAAGTCGAGGGCGTAGGCGGCGTTGCCGGTGTCGTTCAGGAACTCGCCGGTCGAAAGCGTGCCTTCGACATAGTAGGGAATCCAGATGTCGGTGATCGCCTGCCCCTCCGGCGCGCGCACGAGGATGATCTGGTTGGGCGGCGGCGGCGGCGAGTGAATGCAGGCGCCCATATAGGGCACGAAAAGGAACTCCGTGTAGCGCCCCTGCTCCGTGCCATCGAGGGGCACCACATAGCCAGGGATGCGGACGAGCTGGCCGTCGAGCTCGTGGGCCACGTCGAAGGTGCCGAATTGCGGCATGGTGTCGTCTGCACCGCCTTCCTCGATGACAAAGCCTTCGCCATAGCGCTTTTCGAGCGCGTCGTAGAACTCGGTCATCTGGCGGATGAGTTCTTCCTCCGCCCCAGGCGGCATCAGGTCTTGCCAGACGATGGGCAGCGCCTCACCGGGTTTCACGCCCCAGTATTGGGTAGGCGCATCAGATTTCTGAGTGGCAGGAGTTTCAGGCGCTAGTGCGTCCGCCCCGGCCACGGGCGCCTGCGCTGTCTCTGTTGCCGCAGGCGAGCACGCGGCGAGCAGCAGCAATGGCAGTAGGATGCGGAAAAGTCGCATGGAGAAGGCTCCGGAATTCTGAACCGCCCTAACCTCCCCGGGATTCCGGGTTTGGCAATGGGGCTAAGGCAGGGCTTGGAGCGCCGGGCACTAGCCGCTAAGGCTGAACGTTCAACCGCGGCAGATATTCCTCCCCCATGACCACGCCTTCCAAGACCCTGATCGGCATTGACCTTGGCACGACCAATTCGCTGGTGGCGGTGTTCACCGATGAGGGGCCGAAGCTGATCCCCAACAGCCTTGGCGAAGTGCTGACGCCGTCGGCAGTCGGTTATGCGGAGGATGGTACGCTGCTGGTGGGGCGCGCGGCGAAGGACCGGCTGCTGACGCATCCGCAGCTGACCGCGGCGCGCTTCAAGCGCTACATGGGCACCGAGCATGAGCTGAAGCTCGGCAAGAAGAGTTTCCGGGCGGAGGAGCTTTCCTCTTTCGTGCTGCGCGCGCTGAGGGCGGATGCGGAGGCGCATCTGGGCCACGCGGTGGACGAGGCGGTGATTTCGGTGCCGGCCTATTTCAACGACATCCAGCGCAAGGCGACGATCACGGCGGCGGAGTTTGCGGGCCTGAAGGTGAACCGGCTGATCAACGAGCCGACAGCCGCCGCGCTCGCCTACGGCCTTCAGAACCGGCAGGGCGAGTCGACCTTTCTTGTGGTAGACCTTGGCGGGGGCACGTTTGACGTGTCGATCCTGGAGATGTTTTCCGGCGTTATGGAAGTGCGCGCCTCGGCGGGCGATGCGTTTCTCGGCGGGGAGGACTTCACCGACATGCTGGCGCTGGAGCTGGGCCGGCAGCTGGGCATCAAACCGGAAGATGTGAGCCGCGAGGACGGGGCGCGGCTGCGCGCGCTGGCGGAGCGCATGAAAGTGGCGCTGACCGAAGCGCCGGAGGCGAAGGCGGAGTTTGCCCTGAAGGGCGAGGCGCGGGCCGTGAGCATCACGCGCGAAAAGTTCGACGAGATCACCGACCCGATCCTCAAGCGGCTGCGCCTGCCGATCCAGCGGGCGATTTCGGATGCGAGCCTGCGCGCCGACGACCTGCACCGGATCATCACGGTGGGCGGGGCAACGCGGATGCACGCGGTGCGCCAGCTGGTGACGCGGCTGTTCAAACGGTTTCCGGAATACTCGATCGATCCCGATCATGTCGTGGCGCTGGGCGCGGCGGTGCAGGCGGGACTTGCCGCGCGGCACAAGGCGCTGGACGATGTGGTGATGACGGATGTGTGCCCGTTCACGCTGGGCTTCGAGACCGCGATCGGCGTCGGCGAAGGGAAGTTCGAGCACGGACATTTCTCGCCGATGATCGAGCGCAATACGGTGGTGCCGGTGTCGAGATCCGACATCATCTCGCCGCTGCATCCGAACCAGACTGAAATCGTGTTGCGGATCTATCAGGGCGAGAGCCCGTATGTGAAAGACAATATCCTGATCGGCACGCTGCATGTGCCTCTGCGTGGCGGACCGAAGGACGACAAGTCCGTGGACGTACGATATACCTATGACACATCCGGCGTGCTGGAAGTGGAGGCACGGCCGCTCGCGACGAACAAGACCGAGCGGCTGGTAATCGAGGGCAATCCCGGAAGCCTGCCACGCGCAGAGATCGAGAAGCGGCTGAAGGCGCTGTCGGCGATCAAGATCCACCCCCGCGAGCAGCAGGAGAATGCCGCGCTGATCGCACGGATGAAGGCGGCGTATGAAAATTCCCTCGGCGACCGGCGCCAGTCCATCGGCAGGCTGATAGCCGAGTTCGAAGCGGTACTGGGACGCCAAGACACGCGCGAGATCAATGAGGCACGCCGGCAGATCGAGCAGATCATCGTCAATTATGAAGGCGGCGATGTCTTCTGATCCGTTCCGGCTGCTGGGCCTCGACCGCAAGTCGGCGACGGAAGCGGATGTGCGCCGCGCCTACGCCGAGCGGCTGAAACTGACGCGGCCGGAGGACGACCGTGCAGGCTTCATGGCTCTGCGCGCTGCGTTCGAACAGGCCCGCAGCGAAGCGCGGTGGCGCGAACAATATGGCGACGCGCCGGATGAGGAGGCGTGGGAGGAGGATGCCGAAGAGGAGGTGCTCTCTGCATCTTACGCCGTGCAGGAAAATTTTCTGGTGGAAGAGCCGGCGCCAGAGCTGGTGACCGCCCCTGACCATGTTGATCCGCCCGAGGAAGATTCCGAAGAGGAAGAAGACTACGACATCGCTGTGAACCGCGCCATGGCGGCGCTGGTGGATGTGTTGACGGGCGGGCCTTTCGGTGTCCCCGTGAAGCGCGTTATGGCGATTGTCGAGGCAGATGAGGTTTCCGGCATTGAGGATTACCAGACGCTGCAATGGCGCGTGCGCGACTTCCTCTGTGACCGGACGGGTTTCAATCTGGACCCGCCGGAGCTGCGCCGGCCGGACTGGCTGACGCTGGACCTGTTCGACACGCTGGACGGCTATTTCGGCTGGACGCGCCAGCCGGTGACGCAGGTCTGGGTGCGCAAGATGAATGACTGGCTGGTGCGCGTGCGGCGCCAGATTGCCGTGGAGAGCCTGCCCATGGAGGAGCGCAAGAAGGCTGAGCTCAGCCGCGCGCTGGAAGAGATGGGCCAGCCGCACACCGAGACACGGCCGGACAAGACAGGCGGCGGGATCGGCTGGCTGGGCGCGGCCGGCGGTATCATCGGCTATGCGCTGTTCCAGTTCTTCACGCGCAACAGCGGTGGCGGCTGACGCCGGGTAACGACTGTTGCGGGCGGCGGATCGAAGGTAGATTCTGGCCGAGATGCGGACACAGGGCGCGGTAAGCCGCCCGGCCGCGATGACGGAGGACAGACCCGATGGCCGATACTGGTGCGCTTGACCTTGGCTTTGACCCGGCACAGCTGAAAGCCCGCTACCGCGCCGAGCGCGACAAGCGGCTGCGCCAGGATGGCAATGAGCAATATGTCAATGTCGCCGGCCAGTTCGCGCACTATCTGGAAGACCCGTACACGGAGCGTGTTGAACGCGCACCGGTGACGGATCATGTCGAGGTGGCGGTGATCGGCGGCGGTTTCGGCGGCCTGCTGGCGGCAGCGAAGCTGCGCAAGGAAGGCTTTTCCGACATCCGGATGATCGAGAAGGGCGGCGAATTCGGCGGCACATGGTACTGGAACCGGTATCCGGGTGCGGCATGCGATATCGAGAGCTATATCTACCTGCCGCTTCTGGAAGAGACCGGCTACATGCCGGTGGAGAAATATTCAAAGGCGCCGGAAATCCTTGAACACTCGCGCCGCATTGCGCGGCATTTCGGCCTCTATGAAAACGCCCTGCTCGGCACCGGCATCACCGGCATGAGCTGGGATGACGAGGCGCATTACTGGACGATCGAGACGGACCGGGGCGACCGGTTCACCGCGCAGTTTGTCGTGATGTCGAACGGACCGCTGAACCGGCCGAAACTGCCGGGCATCAAGGGCGTCGACAAATTCAAGGGCCACAGTTTCCATACCAGCCGCTGGGACTATGCCTATACCGGCGGGACGAGCGCGGGCGGGCTGGACAAGATCGGTGACAAGGTGATCGGCATCATCGGCACGGGCGCGACCGCTGTGCAGTGCGTGCCGCATCTCGCGGCGGGGGCGAAGCATCTCTATGTGTTCCAGCGCACGCCCTCCTCCATCGATGTGCGCGGCGACCGGCTGACCGATGAGAGCTGGGCGAAGAGCTTGGCCGAGGGCTGGCAGCGCCGGCGGATGGAGAATTTCAATACACTGGTCTCGGGCGGCTATGAGCCGGAGGACCTTGTGAATGATGGGTGGACGGACATTATCCGCAACATCTTGTTCATTGCCTCGAAGGGCGACAAGCAGGGCCTCTCGCCGGAGCGACTGGCGGAACTCGCCGAGCTTGCCGATTTCAAGAAGATGGAACAGGTGCGCAGCCGCGTGGACGAGGTGGTGAAAGACCCCGAGACGGCCGCGAAGCTGAAGCCGTGGTATCGCCAGTTCTGCAAGCGGCCCTGCTTCCATGACGGCTATCTCGCCGCATTCAACCGGCCGAATGTGACGCTGGTGGATACGAATGGGCAGGGTGTCGACGAGATCACCGAGGACTCCGTGATCGTCGATGGCAAGGCCTACAGGATCGACTGCCTTGTCTATGCAACCGGCTTTGAAGTGGGCACGGATTATACGCGGCGGGCGGGGTATGATCCGGTCGGGCGCGGCGGCGTGCATCTGAAGGATTACTGGGCCGACGGCATGCGCAGCCTGCATGGATTGGCCGTACACGGATTTCCCAACATGTTCCTTATGGGGCCGGGACAGGCGGGCTTTACGGCGAATTACCCGCACTCGCTGGCCGAGCAGGCCGAGCAGATCGGCTATATCCTCAGCGAGACGAAGGCGCGTCAGGCAGGCACGTTCGAGGCGAGCGCGGCGGCGGAGGAAGAGTGGGTGCAGACGATCATCGCCAAGGCGATCATGCGCCAGCAATTCCTTGAGGAATGCACACCCGGCTATTACAATAATGAAGGCAAACCCAGCGACCGGGCGGCGCAGAACAATGCCTATGGCGAAGGGCCGAACGCGTATTTCCGTATCCTGAAAGCCTGGCGCGAGGATGGCGGCATGCCGGGGCTGGAGCTGAGCTGAGTCGGCTTTCGGCTTGAGCCGGCGCGCGTTTGCTCTAGTTTGTGTGCATGGACAATGACGCGCTCCAGAGCTGGGTTGGCCGCACAGAGGTGCAGATAGACACGTTAGGCCCCGGACCCGCCCGGGCGCTGGCGGCGACGCTGGACCAGGACCCGGACGATTTCGGGCCACGGGCCGAACTGCCGCCTCTCTGGCTCTGGCTTTATTTCCTGCCAGTGGTGCGCGCATCGGGTGTCGGGCCGGACGGGCATCCCAAGCGCGGCGGGTTCCTGCCGCCGATCACCCTGCCTCGCCGTATGTGGGCCGGCAGCCGGTGCAGCTTTTACGCCCCGGTCCGGATCGGGGATGAGCTGACCAAGGTTTCGACGATTGCGAAAGTGTCTTCCAAGACCGGCCGCTCGGGCGAGATGGTGTTCGTCACGGTGCGCCACGCCTGGTCCCGCGGCGGGGCCGAACTGATGGGCGAGGAGCAGGACATCGTCTACATGCCGATCCCGGAGGTTTTCTCCCCACCCGAGCCGACGCCGGTCGGTGCCTGCGAGTGGCGCGAGCCGGTGGCGATGGATCCGGTGCTCCTGTTCCGGTTTTCGGCGCTGACCTTCAACGGACACCGCATCCATTATGACCGGACCTATGCGATGGAGACCGAGAAATATCCGGGCCTTGTGGTGCATGGGCCGCTGCAGGCGATCCTGCTGATGGAGGCCGCGCGGCGCTGGCAACCGGGAAGACAGGCGGCGAGTTTCAGCTTCAGGGGCCTGCGGCCGTTGTTCGATTTTGATGCGGCGAGCGTCTGCGGGCGGACGAGCGAGAGCGGCGGAGTGGACCTGTTCACGGCGAATGGCGAGGACGCCGCCTGCATGCAGGCGCGCCTCGACTGGGCGAAGGCTTAAAACGCTCTAGTTACTTTCTCGTGGAGCCGGAAACCGGCACGCGGGGAGGACAATTTATGGTGAGGATCCTCGAAGGATTGCGGATTGTCGAAGGCTCGGCCTTCGTCGCCGCGCCGCTGGCCGGGATGACGCTGGCACAAATGGGGGCGGACGTGATCCGGTTTGATCGCATCCGCGGCGGACTGGACAATGCGCGCTGGCCTGTGACGAAATCCGGGCGCAGTCTTTTCTGGGCGGGCCTCAACAAGGGCAAGCGAAGTCTCGCCGTCGATATGACAACGCCGCGCGGGCAGGAAATCGTCACGCGCCTGATCTGTCAGCCGGGCGAAGGCAAGGGTATTTTCCTGACGAACCTGCGCGTGCGCGGATGGATGGATTATGACCAGCTGAAGAAGCACCGGGCGGACCTCATCATGATGTCGGTGACCGGAGACCGGCGCGGCGGGCCGCAGGTGGACTATACTGTGAACCCGGCTGTGGGCTTTCCGATGGCGACCGGGCCGGAGGATTCTACGGAGCCTGTCGGGCATGTGCTGCCGGCCTGGGACTGTATCACCGGGCAGCAGGCGGCGCTGGGCATCCTGGCGGCGGAGCGCCACCGGCGGCTGACGGGTAACGGGCAGATCGTGGAGCTGGCGTTGAAGGACATGGCGCTGGCCATGCTGGGCAATCTCGGGATCATCGGCGAGGTGACTGTGAACGGCTATGACCGGCCAAAGATGGGGAACTCACTGTACGGAGCATATGCGCAGGATTTCGTGTGCAAGTGCGGCGGGCGGATCATCATTGTCGGCCTGACGCAGCGACAGTGGGATAATATCAAGGCCGCAACGCATACGCAGGAGGCGTTCGAGGAACTTGCCGTGCGCCTCGGCGCCAATCTCAATCGCGAGGGCGCGCGTTTCGAGCACCGGCACGCGATCAGCGAGGTGCTGAAGCCCTTCTTCGATACGCGGCGGATTGACGAGTTCGAGGCCGTGTTCAATGAGCGTTCGGTCACATGGTCCCGCTATCGCAGTTTCAAGCAGGCGGTGGAGGAGGACCCGGATATCTCGACGGACAATCCAATGTTCTCGATGCTGGAGCATCCGGGCATCGGCACCTACCTGACGCCCGGAAACCCGATTGCGTTTTCAGATGCCGAGCGGATTGCGCCCGTACGCGCGCCCGCGCTTGGGGAGAACACAGACGAAATTCTCTCCGACATCGGATATTCCGACGGCGAGATTGCGAATCTGCATGATGATTTGATCGTCGCAGGACCGGCCTAGGGCCGGGGGCGTATCGGACTATTCTTCCACAAGGGCCACCAGAAGCTCGCCTTCGGAGACCTGCTGGCCGGGTGTCGCGTGGATGGACTCGATGATGCCGTCGCGCGGCGCGGCGAGGGCGTGTTCCATCTTCATGGCTTCGAGGACGGCGAGAACGTCGCCGCGGGCGACCTGCGCACCGGCCTTGGCCGTGACGCTGAGCACCTTGCCGGGCATCGGAGCTTTCACCGCGTTGCCGCCGAGGGCGGCTTCGGCGTCGGCGCTGAATTCGGGGATGGTGATGAGGAAGGTGTCGCCGCCGGAAGTAACGGCGAAGCGGCGGGGCGAGAGATCGGTGATCAGGGGGAACGGCGCTTCGTCCGCATCCGGAGCATCAGCATCAATGAGCGCGGCTTCGCCATCAGCGGCGAGGAGGACGCGGCGGCGGGGCGGCGCGTTGAGGCGGAAGCCATCATTAATGGCCCAGGGCGTGTAGTCGTCTTCATCCTCGAGCAGGAGGGTGGCAACGGCGCGGAGGGAGGCGTTGCGGTGCGCGTCCGGCGCGGCGGCGAGCGTGTCGATATGTTCGCCGATCCAGTTCACATGGTGGGTGCCGGCGGTGAATTCTGCGGACTGCGCGCAGCGGCGCAGGAAGCCGGCATTGGACGGCACACCGCAGAGCTGGGTGTGGGCGAGCGTGTCGGTGAGGGTTTCGAGCGCGGCCTCGCGGGTTTCTCCGTACACGATCAGTTTGGCGATCATGGAATCATAGTTCGATGGCACGCGATCGCCGGTTTCGAAGCCGGTGTCCCAGCGGACCAACTCACCGTCCGGTTCTTCGAGCAGGCCGAATTCGAGGATGAGGCCGGCACCGGGACGGAAGTTTTCGGCGGGGTCTTCGGCGCAGATGCGGGCTTCGAAGGCGTGACCCGAGAGCTCGATATCTTTCTGTTTCAGCGGGATTTTCCCGCCGGAGGCGACGATTAGCTGCCATTCGACAAGGTCTTGCCCCGTGATCATTTCGGTGACCGGGTGTTCGACCTGCAGGCGGGTGTTCATTTCGAGGAACCAGAACGTGTCCTTCGCCAGCGGCTTTGATCCGTCCACGATGAATTCGACCGTCCCGGCGCCCTGATAGCCGACCGCTTTTGCGAGCTTGACGGCAGCGTCGGTCATCGCGGCACGGACATCGGCGGGCATGCCGGGCGCGGGCGCTTCCTCGATGACTTTCTGGCGGCGGCGCTGAAGGGAGCAGTCGCGCTCGAACAGGTGGACAGCATTGCCGTGCTGGTCGCCGAAAACCTGCACTTCGATATGGCGCGGGCGCTCAACGAGTTTTTCGAGCATGACGCGGCCATCGCCGAAGCTGGCTTCGGCTTCGCGCACGGCGCTGATCAGTTCGGCTTCAAGGTCTGCGGCCTTGGACACCTGGCGGATGCCCCTTCCCCCGCCGCCGGCGACGGCCTTGATGAGCAGCGGGTAGCCGATCTTTTCGGCCTCTTTCGTCAGTGTACGCGCATCCTGCGCTTCGCCGCGATAGCCGGGGAGCACGGGCACGCCCGCTTCTTCAGCAATTCTCTTGGCTTCATCCTTCGGGCCCATCGCGCGGATAGCAGCGGGCGGCGGGCCGACCCAGATGAGGCCAGCAGCAACGACCGCTTCGGCGAAGGCCGCGTTCTCGGAGAGGAAGCCGTAGCCGGGGTGGACGGCGTTGGCGCCGGTCTGTTTGGCGGCGGCGAGGATCGCCTCTGTGCGCAGGTAGCTTTCGGCGGCGGGGGCAGCGCCGATGTGCACGGCTTCGTCCGCCTCGCGGACGTGTTTGGCGGCGCGGTCGGCGTCCGAGTAGACGGCGACGGTGTCAATGCCGAGGCGGCGGCAGGTGCGGAAGATGCGGACGGCGATTTCACCGCGGTTCGCGACGAGGAGTTTCGTGATTTTCACTGTTCTTGCCTCCCCTGCCCCGGTGCACGGTGGCGACCAGGACGAAACTGATGATCATCAGCAGATACCATGATCCGAGTTTCGATAAAGACACCATTTCCCAGCCATTTTCTTGCCCGGGATAGGCCCAG
>NZ_JBKBXB010000022.1:0-31306 GCF_046313975.1 Hyphomonas sp.
GCTCCTGTTCCGCCAGGATCGCGATGATCTGTTCCTCGGTAAATTTACTCTTCCGCATCGTCTGTCTCCGTAACGACAGACTCTCCATTCAAATGCGGGACCAATTGGGTCTCAGGTCATGTGTCAAATCAATTGCCATTAATAGCTTCGCAACTCACAAGTGAACACTTCCTCGAAATGACTGAGGGAGGCGAGGGGCTCAGGTCATCTCAAAGAAAATGGCCTCCGGCAAACCCGGCGCGGTTCACTCCCCGCAGCGCCGCTGTCAAAAAATTCCCTCAATTCTATCGTGCTCAGCCTCATCTATGGGTTCGATGCCCAATATGCGTCCACCCTTCACTATAACTTTGAAGTATTCTGGCTCCTCTGGTGAGCACGGCGGTTCAATGCCACCAGCAAGTACTCTTATTTGTTCGCTGGAATCATCCGCGAAAGGCTCTATCACCTGCCCAATTTCATACTCACGTTGAAAGTCTTTTCCATGCTTAAACTGTACTACAATTTTGTGCCCAGAGATGGGGGAAAGTGTTCGAAGTCTGCTAAAGGCTCCCACAAATTACTCCTGAATGCTTACGGAACTTTGTATAATTCAGTTATGGTCGGCGCGCGCTTCGCGAACGACTTGAAATCGCTAGTTAGCGTCTTCATCCCACCGGCAAGTCCGGCAGCAGCAATTTTCGCATCGTTCGCACTTAAACCCGACTGCATCAAACCAAGTACAACGTCCTGATTTGCAGGGGGCGAAAGTCCGCCACCTCGAGCAGTTAGAAATGGGGCGAGCGCGGCCGCACTACCTCCTCCAGCAGTAAATTCTTCCAAAGCTGTTTCAGAGACAAAAGGCCTACGATCTCCTAAAGCGGCAGTAGCCGCCTCGGCTTGAGGGCTTCCTGGTTTGTCGATAATGTTGATAAGCACGTTGGTATCAAGATTTATTGTTGGCCCCAAGCTGTCATCACTGTGATCTGTGAACGCTGGTTTGTCTTGATAGATTGCTTTCGCGATCGCATTTGCTGCTATCCCAAGCGCCACTAAATCAGCCGGACCTGGCGCGACACTATCTGCCTGACTAGTAGCGACGGCTTTCCCTAGTCCTTCAGCGAGCTTTCTTCCGGCCTCAGTTTCTTTATACTGACCACTTGGATCGGCCATATTGAGCGGATCGTTTCCGGCATATGGATACAGGTTAAGGTCATCCGCATACCCGACCGGATCGGTCTGCAGGAACCTGCCCAGCACCGGATCATACGCCCGCGCCTTGTAGTGATAGAGCGCCACTTCCGGCAGGGCGATCTGCCCGGTGTAGCGGAACCGGCTGCCGGCCCAGGTGTCCGGCTCGCCATAAGGTCCGTAGGTGTAGCGCGTCGTCGTTGCCCCTTCTGCCGCGATGATGCTGCCCTGCCGGTCTGCGATCAGGTAACGCCTGTCGCTGAGGCCTGAGCCTTCATACCAGACCAGCGGCTCGTCGATGCCCGGACCATGAACATAGCGCCGAAGCAGCGTGCCCGCGCCATCATACTCCGCCTGCAGAGCATTGCCGCCATACAGGAACTGCGTCGTGCTGCCGCCGGATATCGTCTGGTTCAGCCGCCCTGCTGGATCATAGACGAGCGACATCGAGGCAGAGCCGCCCGCAACCGTCAGCCGGTTCTCATAGTCATATCCGAACATGCGGGCCCCGTCCGAGGTCAGGTTGCCCCGCAGGTCATAGCTGAATGTCGCGCCGGAGACCGCCGTATACTGATTAAGCCCGTTGCGGGTGTACGCCTTGCTCGCGGCCGGCGTCGCCCAGGTGTAGAGATCGTTGGTGGACGTGCGCTGCGAGACTTGGCTCGCAGCGGTATAGCTGAACCCATACGTCTGGTCATTCGCCGTGCCGGTCAGGTTCAGCCCCAGCCCTGTCAGCCGCGAGGCGAGGTCATAGCTGAACGTCGTGACCGCCCCATTGCCCCGCGTCAGCGTCGCCCGCCGGCCGAGCGTGTCGTAGTTGTAATCCGCCAGCGTCGTCGTCCCGCTCTCGCGCACGAGGTCCACCCGGTTCAGCGCATCGTATGTGTACGTCACATACTGTGCATCCGGCCAGGTGATCCGCTCCCGGTTCGAGGCCGCATCATAAAGATAGCTCAGCGTCCGCGTCGTCCCGATCGTGCTCTGCTCGCTCAGCATCCGCCCGGCGGCATCATAGGTGTAAATCAGCCCCTGACCGCCCGTGGACACAAACCGGCTCGACAGCACGCGCCCCGCCAGATCATACGCCGTATAAACATCCGCCGCCGTCCCGCCCGGAATGTCCTTCACCGTCTGCCGGTTCAGCGCATCGAACGTGAACGCAATCGTCTCGCTCGAGCGCAGGCGCAGGCTGGTACGGTTGCCATTGTTGTCATAGCCATAGCCCTCATAGTCCGGGCTGGTGCCCCCGCTCGCGCAGGTCAGCGCGCTTTCCGCGATCCCGCCGGTATTGGCCGCATTGGCGCCCAGCGTGCTGACGGGGAAATACAGCCGGCACAGCCGGTCGAACCCGTCATAGACATAGACCGAGCGGTTATTGTTCGCATCCCGAACCGAGGCCTGCATCCCGTTCGGCGTGTAGGTATAGCGCGCATAATCCTGCTGCAGCGGATCGCCATAGGCCCGCATGATCCGCGTCAGTTGGCTCGCCGCGTCGTACTCGTTGCGCGTCTTGCGCCCGACCGGATCGGTCACCTCCAGAACGCGGTCGAGCGCGTCGTAAGTGGTCGTCGTCGTGTTGCCCGCGCCGTTGACCACCGTCGCCACCTGGCTCGTCGGCGTATAGGTCTTCTGCTCCAGCGTCTGCCAGGCTATGATGTTTGTGCCCGAAAAGGCCGTACCGCCTTCTGTCTTCGTCACACGTCCGAGAAGATCGTAGGTCGTCCGGCTCGCCGCCAGCAGCGCCGCGCTGCTGCCGCCATTATGGTTCTTCACCACCGTGGGGCGCCGGGCCGTATCATAGGTGGTCGTCGTCGCATTGCCGCGCGGATCGACCGCTGTGACGATGTCGCCCCAGCTGTCCGGCGTGAACGTCGTGGTCAGGTTCAGCGCCGGGCCGCCGATGGCGGCAGTAGCCACCGTCGTTGAGGTCCGGTCCCCGAACCCGTTATAGGCATGCGTCGTGGTGCGCCCGGTCGGGTCCAATTCGGACGTCACAAGTCCGATGGCGTTATAGCCGAACGTATAGGTCGGGCTCTGCCCGCCCACTGCGGGCCGCACCGCCGTTGCCAGTTCTCCTGCGCCATTGCCGGAGGGATGGTAGGTGAACGTCGTCGTATTGCCGCGCGCATCCGTCAGGCTGGAAATCTTGTTCCAGGCCGTATTGTAGGCCGCGCTGATCGTCAGCGGCGAGAGGCCGGAGCCCGGCTTGGCATTGCGCGTCAGACCGGTGACATTGTCACTGGTGTCATAGGCGAACACATCATTGTCGCCTTCGGGATAGATGCGCTTCGTGACGCGCTTGCGCCCGTCATACTCGGCTGCAAACTCCCGCCCGATCTCGTCGATGTAGCGGACGGGATTTCCGTTGGTGTCATAGTAGACGATATAGTTGCCCCCCGCCGGATCGAGCCTGCGGCTGCGCGCCCCGTCCCCGATGAAGAACTGATAGGGGTCGCGCGTGGCCTGCAGGGCTACGGCATCCTTCGCCTCTTTCACGCGGCCCAACGCATCGTAGGTGTATTCCAGCGCGGGCTGGGTCAGGTTCACCGGCTCAAAGATGCGATACATCTGCCCGTAGGGACGAGGCCGCTGTGTGGCGGAGCGCGCCACGGGCGAGGTGCGCGCAAATTTCCAGACAGCTCCCGCGCCATCCGTGATCTCTGTCTGGGCACCATTGATCGCGGTCGAGCGGCCACCAATGCTGCCAGTGTTTCCGGCGACCTGGAGAGTCCGGCCAAGACTGGATGTCAGGCTGACGACAGTGCCCGTGCCGTCATCCGTGAAACTCAGCGTCGGCCCCTGTGGCCAGCTCCAGCTCGCAATGTTGAACCCGTAGATCTTCGCGCACGGGTCAATCGTGTAACCGGAGCTCCACGGCTCGAAATTCATCACGTCTCCGCCGGCATTGCGCAGGCTGAATGTGACATTGCTGAAATCCCAGCGCCGCGCCGTCGCCGGATAGGCCGGAATCTGTGCCGGTGCCGGACTGCACACGTCCCGGACCTTGCTGCGCGCGCCGACCTGCGTCAGCACGCCCGGCGCCCCGACCGGCGGCATCCATGTATTGTCCGCACGGCGGATATATTGCTGCCCCTGGAATCCGCGTGTGACCGTCGCGACATTGCCGACCATCCGGCGGCGCCACCAGTCGGCGATCATCGCCGAGTATACATCCCGGCGCATATTCGCCGTCCCGGTCTGCATGAACGTGTCCTGCATGGCCATGAACGCGAGGATCGTGTCGGTGGCGACCAGCGGGCTCGTTGCACCCATTGCTTCCATACCGGACCCGCCGAGCGTGAAATGGATGTCCCAGTTATGCGTCCACCCGCCCTGTTTCGGTCCCGTGCACGGCCCGAAAAGGCCGGAACATACCGGCGAAGCCTGATAGGTCAGCGAGTAGTCAAGCCTGTAAGGCGCGCCATCGCCTGATCCCGCCGACAGGAGCACAGGCGTGGTGTACCCCACAGACCCGTTCGCAAGGTTGACACCGAGCGCGGCCGTCCGGTCCACGAACCGGTCCTTCAGGACATCCGCCGCGCGGCGCGCATCGAACGTCGTTGCCATCAGATCGGGTTGCGCACCGCCACCGCCCTTGCTGATTGTCCCCAGGATGCCGACCGCGTGCGCGACTTCGAGCACATTTCCATTGGCATCGAACTTGTTTGCGACAACAGCCGTTCCCCGCTGAAGGCTTGGGTCAAAATATGTTGTTGTTGCGCACCCCAAAGGCCCACAGACTGTCGTCGAATCCATCAGACCGAGGCGCGCACCGGGCCCCATGAAGGACTCGGCGGAACTCGTGACTAAGAACCCGGCCCCCACATACTGCGAAATGATCCCGGCTGCTGCATCCTTGACGGCCTGCCGTGTGGTCGGATTGATCGGGAGTGATCCTGAACACCCTGACGCAAATCCCTCGAACAGCATGAGACCCGAAACGGTTCCACCTGACGCGCCAGTAAAGTCAAAGAACCTGCGGGGGCCGCCGCTGCAATTGTCTTCATCCGGATTGTTCGACCAGGCCAGCCGCGCCGTCGTTGACGCGGCATCCGGCATGTCCTGGAGCTGCTCGACAATCGAGCCTTCGAGCGTTGCGGCAGACAGCGCGATCGCACGCGAGACCGCCCGTTCCCGGTTGAGGTCGCCGGACCGGTGCGAGGCGCTGACCGATGACCGGATGTCGATGACCAGCTGCTGGTCAGAGATTCCATAGTCATACGGCCCCGTCGATCCGACCTGGAAGGTCTGCATGCCATATTGCCACTGCACCAGCCCCACGCTGTGATGGTGCTGGACTTCCGCCGAACCGATCTGGCCGTGAAGGGCGAGCATGGCCGAAACCTGAGCAAGCCAGTTCGCGGATGTCCGCTGCCGGCTGACATCCCCTGCCGGAGACGGATAGGGCGGATTGCACAGCGTCTCGGGCGCATCACACTGATAAAACCCGGCGACCCGGTTCGGAAGGGACTTGTCCTCAGATCGCTCGGTGCCCCATTTCGCGGCAAGGCGCGGCGAAACCTGTCCCCAGCCATGAGCGATCGCGACCGGGACAGCACCGCCGCCATTGCCGGTAATGACCTGATCAGCATAAGTACCGGAACTTGCCGCATACGGATGATTGATGGTCAGCGTTGCCTGGTAATTGAAGCTCGGAAGCCTGCATCCGACCGGTCCCTGTACCGGACAGATGTCCGTGAGCGTGTTCAGCGCAACATCGTCAAGTTCCAGCCGGAACGAAAGATCGTAATAGTCCGACGGATCATCGATATGGTCTGCATCAAAGTTGGAATCAAATTCCAGGCGTCGCCCGTAGACTTCATCGATCCAGAGCTGCCGGCTGAATGATCCGAACGGCACCGTCGCGGCAATTTGCAGCCCGGTGCGGTACTGATCGGGAATATCCCCGGTGATCGTGTGACTGGCGACAGATGTGTAGGGCGTCGAGGTCGACCGGAACCCGCCCGACGGCTTGTAGACCGGAACAATCTCCGGACCGCCGACCACATCCCGCATGTCTGCCGCAAAGGCGTTCGAGGTCAGGGTCGTCAGCAGCGCGGTCGAACGCGCGGCGAGGTAGCTGTCGAGATTGGCTGTATTGACGTTCTGGATATAGGCCTGGCCGCTGCTGGTTCCGCTCGAAATCCCTGTTCCCGCCTGCGTTGCTGCTGCGCCGGACACAAACCCCGAATCCGTCTCAAGGTTGCGCCGCGCGGCAAAGCTCTGCGGTTTGAAGCTGGGATCAAACACATACCAGGTCCCGGAAATCTGCACCTCGGACCAGACATGGCGGATGACAACTCCCGTTACCGATCCAGAAATGTTGCAGTCAGCCGGAGAGACACCGTTGACGGCTGCCGGGATGCCGCCATAGGCCAGCATCCGGCAGGCCGAGGCCGCATACGTAAGCCCGGTCCAGTCCTGGAACTGTTGCGCCGTCAGCGTCGCCGACCCGATCCGGTAGCGCGCCGTATACCCTGCCTGACGCGCCAGTTCGACGAACAGGACATTGATGTCGAACGGCGTACCCGACTGGTCAATCATCGCGCCTAGCGCGCCTTTTCTCAGGCCATAGGCGAACTCGACATCGATGTGATTGCGGACATATTCGTAGATCAGGTCGATGTCATTGCTCAGCGCACGGGCCTGTTCGACGATCTCCGGCGGGCGGCCTTCAAATCCGGAAACGCCCGTGAACGACGAGGTCCGCGTCGTCGAATTTCCGTAGTAAGTTTCAGCGGCGGCGGGTGAGACCAGATCGCCGCGCTCGAACCGCATCGAGGGAAGGATCTGCGCTGTCGCAGCCCCGGCAGACAGCGCCAGCGCGACAAGAAAACCAGAAGACCATGTCCGAAACGACACCATCGATCACCCCTTCCGGTTCAACCTTGACACGGACACTAATTATCTATTTCTGATGGAGTCAACCATCGAGCGAGTTTGCTGCAATTAATTCACCCGGGAAGGCATGAGGGATGATCGCAAGACGCAGCTTCCTCGCCCAGATACTGGCTGGCACCTGCAGTGCTGCATTGCTCAGTTCACGGAGTACCGCGCTCGCCGACACGGTCAGCTACACCTATGACGCGCTCGGACGGGTCAAGACCGTCACCTACAGCAACGGCGCCACGATCACCTATGACTACGACGCCGCCGGCAACCGCACCACGCTCAGCCAGACACCGCCGCACTCGGTGCAGGCGACGCTCAGCGCCAGCCCGGCAACGATCCTGCAGGGACAATCCTCCTCGCTGAACTGGACAACCAATTATGCGACCAGCGCGGCCATCAGCCCGACAGTGGGGACTGTCACGCCGACTGCCGGTGGTTCGGTGTCGGTATCGCCGTCTGCGACCACCACATATACGATCACGGCGCAGGGACCGT
Source organism: Hyphomonas sp. (assembly GCF_046313975.1). GTDB lineage: Bacteria > Pseudomonadota > Alphaproteobacteria > Caulobacterales > Hyphomonadaceae > Hyphomonas. The sequence continues at coordinate 7,555 of NZ_JBKBXB010000022.1, forward strand.
TCGGGCCTGCAACCGCCCCGGCAACCGTCACGGTCCTGCCGCCGCCGACCTGCACATTGTCTGCCAGACCCTCTACGATCACGGTCGGCCAGTCCACGACCCTGACCTGGACCAGCGCCAATGCCACCAGCGCCTCCATCAACAACGGCGTCGGCAGCGTCACGCCGGTCGCGGGTGGTTCAATTGTCGTCACACCAGGGGCCACGACAACCTACACGCTCACCGTCAATGGCGCCCTCGGAAGCCAGGCCACGGCGCAGGCGACCGTCACGGTCAACACGCCTTCGTTCAACCAGACCATCCAGGTCACCGGCACCGGCCCGGTCAACCTGCGCACCCTCGCCAACACTGCGGGCTATAACGGCGCGATGAACGCCAATGTCGTGTTCGAGGTCAGCAATGGCGTGACCCTCACCGGCAATGCAGGAGGTATCGCTATCGATACCGGGACCTGGCCCGGATCGCCCTACACGATCAGTCTGGCGCTGGTCGTCAAGACTGGCGGCATCGTCCGGGGCGGCGGCGGTGCGGGCGGCGCAGGCGGGCCATCGCCCGGCAATGGCAGTGCGGGCGGCGACGCCGTCTATTGCCGTCATCCGATCACGATCACGATCCAGAGCGGGGCACAGGTGCGCGGCGGCGGGGGCGGCGGAGGCGGCGCCTCAAGCGTCGAGGAAGGCTGGCCGGAGCCGGAATATCGCGGCGGCGGCGGCGGGGGCGGCGGCGCGCCCAACGGGCCCGGCGGTGCAGGTGACTGGAACGCCAGCAATGGCGGGAGCGGCACCGTCTCCGGCGGCGGTGCAGGCGGCTGGGGCGGCAATGGCGGGGTCAATGGCGGTGCCGGAGGGAACTATGGCGCTGCCGGCACAAACGGCCAGGGCTGGGCGAACCCGCCTGCGCCGGGCGGGACAGGCGGCGCAGCCGGCTACTGCATCCGCAAGAACGGACACAACGTTTCGGTCACGAACAATGGAACAACGTCGGGGACCATCGGGTAGTTGCAGAGAAGGTTCTGTTATCCCGGACTTGTGGCCGGAAAGGGCAACTGTCCCATACGGCGAGTCTTCAGCTCGGCACGAAACACAGTCAATTGATATGTGTTCTCATCTTCACCCTCACCGGCACACCATTTTCTCCTGCAGTGTCGAGTTCGAAGCGCTGGTCAGGCGTGCGGCTGCTGCGGCTCCGGGAAGCTCAGGCTGACGGCCGCGCCCGCGCTGGTCCCGTCCCCGAGATGCAGGTTCGCCTTGTGCGCATTGGCGATCTGGCGCGCGATCCGCAGGCCGAGCCCGGCACGAACCTCCTGGCCGAACTGGCTGTCGGGCAGCGTCCGGGCGGCAGAAGCCGCTGACACAAATCCCGTCCCCGTATCGGTCACCGTAAGACGGGGCGGCGCGGAGGATACCCTGACGAGCACCGTTCCGCCCCTGGGAGTGCTCTGCAGCGCATTCTCGACCAGGCAGGACAGGGCCTGCGCCAGCGCATCCGGATTGCCGGTGACGGGTACGCTCGCATCTGCGCCCTCGACACCAAGGTCTATTCCGGAAACCAGCGCGCTGGGTGTCAGGCGGGCAACGACGCTGATCGCGACATCGGACAGGTCCGCAAGGGCGTCCGGGTTTACGACCAGCTTCTCCGCGTTGGCCGACATCAAGAGCTGGTTGGCGAAGCGGATCAGCGCGTCAACTTCGGCCTTCAGCACCTCCGCCGGCGCATTGCCGCCGTCGAGTTCCAGCCTGGCCTTGAGGGCCGCCAGAGGGGTGCGCAGGGAATGGGCCGCCTGGGCAATGAAGGTTTTCTCTCTCTCCGTCGCGCTGTTCAGCTTGTCGATCGTATCGTTCAGTTTACGGACGATTCCCGACACTTCGGCGGGCGTGAGATTCAGGTCCAGCGGTTGCAGCCGGTTGCCGGGCTCAACCCCGGATACAGCGTCAGAATATCGCTTCAGCGGCTCAATCGTCATGCGCAGCGCGGCTTCAAGCCCTATGAACAGAAGTAGCGCAAAGGGCGCGATGGGCAGGACTACATGCACCAGAATTTCGCCGACGATGAGCATGGGCAACAAGCCCGCCGTATCCTCCCGGATCTCGATGACGATATGGCCGGTGAACCCGTCTACGGTGAAGGACCTTCCTCCGATCCAGCCGCCCGTATTGGTTTCACTCGTCCAGACATCCGGAAATGGCCCGGATGCAATCCATATTTCCTCAGCAGGCGGAGTTTCTTCGGAGGCTGCAATAACGCGCCCGGCCGCATCAAGGACAGCCCAGGTGTAATTGTCAGCATGCTCGCGGAAGATGCGGTGATGCTTGTTGATGATGTTCCAGTCATTGCGGCGGTAGGCGAGCTGGGCATCGCGCGCGAACTTTTCGCCCAGCATATGCAGGCTCCGATGGCGCAGCTCCGGAACGTCGGTTCCATAGTGCAGGCCGACCACGGCGACCATGAATACGGAAATCAGGCTGATCGCCGCCCAGGCGCGGCGGCGCAATTTCCCGGCCAGTGACCAGTCAGTCGGCGCGGATGTCATGCACGGCCTCCAGAAGATATCCGACGCCCCGGATGGTTCGCAGGTTCAGTCCACAGTCCTGCGCTTCCAGCTGGTGACGCAGCCGCGATACGGTCGTCTCCAGCGCGTTGGGGGTTACCGGCTCGGATTGATCATACAGCTGGTTCTCGAGATAGGCGCGCGTGCAGACCTTGCCGGCCCTGAGGATCAGGGCAACGAGGAGCTGGCGCTCGCGCCGGGAGAGGGGAAACTCCTGTCCCTCGCAGTCCAGCGACTGGGTTGCCGGATCGAAGCAGACCTTTCCGGCTGTCACCCTCGTGGCTGACACATTCCCCGCCCGGCGCAGCAGAACCCGGCATCGGGCACCCAGCTCCTCTAGGTCGAAGGGTTTGACGAGGTAATCCTCAGCGCCGCGATCCAGCCCCTCAACTCGGTCGTTCAACTCGCCGCGCGCCGTCAGGACCAGGGCAGGCAGGCCGTCCGGTTTCTGTCCGAGCAGGCCGAGGCCGTCCCCGTCCGGCATGCCGAGGTCGAGCAGCAACAGGTCAAACCGGGTATCCGCGAGCAAGAGCCGCGCATCGGCGAGGGTCTGCGCCCAGTCCACGGTGTGTCCGCCACGGCGCAGGTATTCGACGATCGTGCCGCCGAGGGAGGTGTGATCTTCAACGAGAAGGATACGGCTCATCAGGCTGACAGGTTGCCGCAAGCTGGGCCGTTTATCCAGCCTTAGGCTGCCGGGCCTGCGGCAGCCTCAGCGGCCGGTCTTTTCCGGCCGGCGGGAGGGAGGCGTCCACATGCAGACCCAGAAGGTGAAGGCACAGCCCCGGATCTGCCCGGATTGCCGTTCGGACGCGCATACGGCGCTGCCGCACTACAGCCGGATGGGGTGGACCACGGTCTGCTGTAACGGATGCGGCTTTGTCTTCCTGAATTCGGCGCCCACCTATGAGGCTTTGTCCGAAGACCTCGCCTGGACCCAGCAATTCGCCAAGGAAAAGAAACGCCGCCGCCAGCAACAGCCGATTGTCAGCTGGCTGGACACCCGCACGCGCTGGCGGTTGCACATCGCGCGGGATAATGAGTGGGAATACATCTGCGAGAAGGTGCCCTCGGGCCGGGTCCTGGATGTCGGCTGCGGCGTGAAGAACAACGTGCCGGAGTGTTTCACACCCTACGGGATCGAGATCGAAAAGGCCGCGGCCGAAAAAGCTGCGGTCCTGATGCGCGCCCGGGGCGGCGATGTGATCCACGCGCCGGCCCTCGAGGGGCTGGCAAAGTTCGGGGACGGATTTTTCGACGGCATCATCATGCGCTCCTATCTGGAGCATGAGGCGGACCCCCGCAGCGTTCTGCAGGCCTGTTTTGCCAAGCTGCGTCCAGGCGGCGTGATCTATGTGAAGGTGCCGAACTTCGCGACCGTGAACCGCGTGGTGCGCGGTGTGGACTGGTGCGGATTCCGGTTTCCAGACCATCTCAACTATTTCACGATCGACAGCCTGCGCAGCATGGCTGAGGGTGCAGGATACCGGTTCGAGCTGCGCAACTGGCTGACCCGTTTCACCAATGATAACATGCACGCCTTCCTGATCCGGCCCTGAGGCGGGCCGGGGCAGTTCGCGCATAATCCGATCTTCCCCTTGATCCCGCCGCGTATTGGCGCGATGCCTGCCACAACGAAAACAGATCGGTTCGGGAGGCGGACATGAAGCGCACACTGGCGGCAGTGGCATTCGGCCTGGCGGCGTTCGCCCCGGCGGATGCGCAGGCGGACAAGCCGAACTTCGTGGTCATGCTGATCGATGATGCCGCGTTCATGGATCTCGGCATCTACGGGGGCGAAGCACGCACGCCGAACATTGACGCGCTGGCCAGCGGCGGCGCGATGTTCACGCACTACTACACCTCGCCGCTCTGCTCGCCCTCGCGCGCCATGCTGCTGACCGGCATGGACAATCACCTGACGGGCGTGGCGACCATTCCGGAAGTGCTGCCGAAGGAACACGAGGGCAAGCCCGGCTACACGATGAGCCTCGAGCCCGGAGTCCTGACACTTGCAACCCGGCTGAAACCGGCAGGCTATCGCACCCTGATGACCGGCAAATGGCATCTCGGCAGCGGCAAGGACGACCTGCCAAGTGCGCACGGCTTCGACCATTCCTTCGCGCTTGATGCCTCCGGCGCGGACAATTTCGAAGACAAATCCTACATGCCCTACTATGCCGATGCGCCATGGTATGAGGATGGCAAGGCGGCGGGGCTGCCAGACAATTTCTATTCGTCCGAGTTCATTGTCGACAAGATGGTGGAATATCTCGGCAGAGGCGATGCCAGCCAGCCCTTCTTCGCCTATCTCGCCTTCCAGGCCATCCACATTCCGGTGCAGGCGCCGCGCGAGTTCATTCAGAAATATGAGGGCGTATATGATGCGGGCTGGGACGAGACGCGCAAGGCGCGGTGGCAAAGGGCCCAGCAGCTCGGCTATATTCCGGAAGGCGCGCCGCTTGCCGACATGCCGGCGCATTTGCGGTCCTGGTCGTCGCTGACGCCGGAAGAGCAGCGCCTCTACGCTGCGCGCATGGAAGCCAATGCCGCGATGCTCGAGGCCATGGACTTCCACATCGGCCGGCTGGTCGAGCACCTGCGCGAGACCGGTCAGCTGGACAACACGGTCTTTATCATCACGTCCGATAACGGTCCGGAGCCGTCGCGCGGGGATACGGATGAGCGCCTCGCATTCTGGATGAGGATGAACGGCTATCATCTGGATCTTAAAGGCGTGGGCGAGAAGGGCAGCTGGGGCTTCATCGGACCGGAATGGGCGATGGCCGCAGCCTCGCCCTTCGACAAGTTCAAGTTCCTCGGCGCGGAAGGCGGCGTTCGCGTGCCGCTCATCGTCTCCGGCGCCGGCATTCCCGAAGGCCTGCGTCTCGAGGCGCGCACCTTTGTCACCGACATTGCGCCCACCCTGCTGGCGATGGCAGACGCTCCGGATACATTCAGCGATGCCAAACCGATGACCGGGAAAAATCTCGTGCCGCTGCTTCAGGGTTCGGTTGATGCCGTTCGCGGACCGGAGGAGGCAATCGTCATCGAGGTTTCCGGAAACGTCGCCGTGGTGAAGGGCGACTACAAACTCACCCGCAACCAGAAGCCTCACGGCGACGGGCAGTGGCGCCTCTACAATATCGCGCAGGACCCCGGCGAGGTGATCGATCTGACCGCCTCGCTGCCGGAGGTGCGCGAAGACATGTTCCGGGAGTATGCGGATTACAGCGCGCGCGTCGGCCTTCTGGAGGTGCCGGAGGGCTATGATTCCATAGCCGAGGTGACCCGGCATACGCTCGCCCGCCAGCGCGCGCAGTACACGCCGTACATCATAGGGGCGGGCATCGGGCTTGTTGCCCTGATTGCCGGTCTCGTCCTGCTGTTTCGCCGCCGGAAACGGCGCACGGGCGGCTGATTTCCGGGGGACTTGAACTGCCTTCATTGTTATGGCACTAATAATGCCATAATATAGCTTCGGGAGGAGGCGGGCATGTCCCTGAAAACTGCGCTTGTCTCGCGCCTCGCGGGTTATTTCACGAGCGAGCAGCGCCTGACCAGGAGCCGGTCGATGCAGGAAAAGAAGCGTGTTTCATCGGGCGCCGCACATGTCATGGAGTATTTCCACGATGCCGGTGATCCGTATGCGCACCTTATGACGCAGGTATTGCCGGCGTTTGCGGCACGCTACGATCTTGACCTGACTATCCATCTCGCCGCCCCGCCGCCGGACTGGGCCGCGCCGGAGCGCGCGCGGCTTGAAGCCTATTCCCGCGAGGATGCGGCGCGCCTTGCGAAACGTGCGGGGCTCTCCTTTCAGGACCCCGGCGCGCAGCCCTCCGCTGAGGCCATCGCCGCTGCAAACGCGGCGATGGCCGCTGCAATCGACACCGGCCGCTTTCTCGCCGATGCGGCCAGCATCGGCGAAGCGCTCTGGGCAGGAACACTTACGGCCGCGCCGGCAGCAGATACCGGTGCGCGGCTGGCTGCGGGCAGTGCCAGGCGCGAAGAGCTTGGTCATTATCTCGGCGCCACGCTGCACTATTCAGGTGAGTGGTACTGGGGCGTTGACCGGCTGCACTATCTCGAAGCGCGCCTTGCTGAAATCGGCGCCCGCAAGCAGAACGCGCCGGATTGGGCCATCTTCGCACCGCCGCTGGCGCCTGCCGGTACAGGAAGCGCCCAGGGCGCGGAGCTGCACTGGTATCTCTCGTTCCGCAGTCCGTACACATACATTTCCGCTTTGCGCGCCAAGGCGCTGGCCGATGCCTATGGCGCCGAGCTGAAGCTGCGCTTTGTGCTGCCGATGGTGATGCGCGGGCTGCCGGTGCCGCGCATGAAGGGCCGCTACATCACGCTCGACACGGCCCGCGAGGCGCGGCGTCTCAGCATTCCGTTCGGCAAGATCGCGGACCCCGTAGGCCGCCCGGTGGAGCGCGGCTATTCGCTTTTGCCCTGGGCGCGCGGGCAGGGCCGGGGCTTTGAATACTGCCATGCTTTCCTCGCCGCCGTCTGGTCGCAGGGTGTGGACGCGGGCAGCGATGCCGGCATGCGCCAGATCGTGGAGATGGCTGGGCTCGACTGGAACGCTGCCAAGCCTCATCTGGACACAGAAGGCTGGCGTGCCGAAGCCGAAGCAAACCGAGCAGAAATGATGCAGCTCGGCGTCTGGGGCGTGCCCAGTTTCCGCGTTGGCGACGTGATCACCTGGGGTCAGGACCGCCTGTGGCTGATCGAGGACGAATTGAAACGGATATCCAGTTAATCCGGCTACGGAGGAACAAGCATGCAGGTCATCAACGAAGTATTCCCGAAAGATCCATCGCGCCTTCAGGCCATGCTGGAGAAGGGGCCGGATGGCCCGATTTTCATGGTCAATCTCCTGAAGTTCAAGGACAAGGCGGAGTATGAAGACGGCCGCGCCTGCGACCTTTCCGGCCGCGACGCGTACATGATCTACGGCCGCGCGGTGACGGACCTCTTGCCGAAGTTCGGGGGGCGCGGCGTTTTTGCGGGCGACGTCACCTTCCTCGCTCTCGGTCAGGTCGAGGAGCTGTGGGACGAGGTCGCCATCGCCATGTACCCGGACCGCGCCTCGATGGTGCGCATGTCGCTTTCGGAAGAGTGGCGAGAGATTGCGGTGCACCGCTCCGCCGGTCTCAAGGGTCAGCTCAATATCGAGACGGTGCTGCCGCAAACCGGCGCACAATCGGCATTCCTCGAAATGATGCTGAAAGCGGGAGGCTGAGCATGCGACTTCTCCGCACGGGTGTGATCGTTATCGCAATTCTCGCCGCGCTGACGGCTGGCGGGTATCATGTCTTCCGCATCCCGTTGGCTGAGATGGCATTCACCCGCGCAGTCGAGCGCAACATCGGCCGCGACACGGCCCGCGCGCTGCCCGATGGGTTGCATGTCTATGTCTGCGGCGCCGGTACGCCGATGCCAGACGCCCTGCGTGCCGGCCCGTGCATGGCGGTGATCGCAGGAGACACGCACCTCGTCTTCGATTCCGGCTCCGGCGGCGTGCGCACGCTGACGCGCATGGCCTATCCTGTCGGCAAGATCGATGCGGTGTTCCTCACTCATCTGCACTCGGATCATATGGACGGTCTTGGCGAGATGATGATGCAGGCATGGATCAATGGCGCGCGCACGTCGCCGTTGCCGGTCTATGGGCCAGCAGGAGTGGAGGAGGTTGTTGAAGGTTTTGATGCGGCCTACCGCATCGATGGCACCTACCGCGCTGCGCATCACGGGCCGGAGATCGCAAACCCTTCCGGGCATGGCGGCGAAGGGCGCGCCATTGCGATGCAGGCGGGGCCGGGAGGATCTGCGGTCGTCTACGATCAGGACGGCGTCACGGTGACCGCCTACAAGGTCGATCACTCACCTGCGGAGCCCGCTTTCGGCTACCGGGTTGATTACAAGGACCGCGCCGTTTCCTTCAGCGGCGACACAATCTATTCACCAAATCTCGTCGCCGTGTCGGAAGGCGCCGATATCCTGTTCCATGATGCGCTTCATGCCGGCATGGTTATCGCCATGCGCGAAGCTGCGGTCGAATCAAACCGGCCCGGCCTTGCCGCAATATTCGGTGATATCCTCGACTACCACGCAACGCCCGAAGATGCGGCAAAGGCAGCTGAAGCGGCGGGCGTACGTCAACTCGTTTACTATCACACAATTCCGCCCTTGCCTTCGCGGGCGCTCAATGCCTTGTTCATGAAGGACGCCAAAGCACATTTCGGCGGGCCGATGGACGTGGCGGTGGATGGCATCATCTGGTCGCTGCCTGCCGGAAGCACGGCCGTGAACACGATGAAGGCCTACTGAATGACCGACCTGAAGTCCGGGCAAGTTGACGGCTCCGGTAACAAGACGGAGGAATCCGATGGCCGCCGCCAGCGAAGCGAACGCAGCCGGGCGCAGATCATTGATGCCCTGTTTGCACTCATCCGCGAAGGCGATGTGAGCCCCAGCGCGGCGAAAGTTGCCGAGCGTGCCGGCGTCGGCCTGCGTACGGTGTTCCGCCATTTCGAGGACATGGACAGTCTCTATGTCGAGATGGCCGAGCGGATCTCCGCCGAGATCATGCCGCTGGTGAACACGCCGTTTTCGAGCACCGACTGGCGCGAGCGCCTGCGTGAACATTGCGGCCGCCGGATCGAAATCTATGAGCGCATCTTCCCGGTGCGCGTCTCTGCCAACATCCGCCGGTTCGGCTCGCAATTCCTAATGGAGGAGTACCGCCGCAATCTCGCGATGGAGCAGGAGCTGCTCAAAGTGCACCTGCCGGACGAGATATTGAGCGACCCCATCCGCTTTGCCGCCATCGACACGGCGCTGGGCTTCCAGACCTGGCGCCGCCTGCGTCAGGACCTTCAGATGCCGGTTGAAGAGGCATCGGCGGTGGTGCGCCTGACCCTGGACCGCCTGATTGCGCCATGAGGCCTGTCGCGGCCCTGGTCCTGGCTCTCCTGCTGGCAGGATGCGGGAAACCGCCCATAATTGATCCGCTTGCGGAAGGTTGCGCCATAACGTCGGATACACTGGGCCGTTTCGTGCGCTTGCCGGAAGGCCAGTTCGTCAAAGGTGCCGGGGCACTCTATGCCGAAGAAGCGCCCGAGATGACCCTGCATGTCAGCAGTTTCGAAATTCTCGATCACGAAGTGACCAATCTCGAGTTCGCACAATTCGTAGAGGCGACAGGCTATGTCACCGAAGCCGAGCAGGGCGTGATGGATGGCCGCGCCGGTGCAGGCTCAGCCGTGTTCTTGATGCCGGGCGAGCGCGCGAACCCCGCCGAGACCTGGCGCCTGGTTTCCGGCGCCAGCTGGCGCACGCCGGAAGGTCCGGGGTCGGACATTGCAGGCCGTGATCTGCACCCCGTCATTCACGTCTCACTCGCGGATGCGCGCGCCTATGCTGAATGGGCGGGCGGGCGCCTGCCGGATGAGGTTGAGTGGGAATATGCCGCAAGTCTCGGTCTTGCCGATCCGGCGGTGCCGGTCTCCGGCGCGTTCAAGGCCGATGGCACGCTGATCGCAAACACCTGGCAGGGCGTTTTCCCGCTGGGCGACTCTGCCGCAGACGGTTTCGCGGGCCGCGCGCCTGCAGGTTGCTTCCCGGCCAGCGCGATTGGTCTCTATGACATGATCGGCAATGTCTGGGAGTGGACGGAAACACCCTTTGGCGAAGGCACGCAGACCATCAAGGGCGGCTCCTATCTGTGTGCGGACAATTACTGCCGCCGCTACCGCCCGGCCGCACGCCATCCGCAGGAGGCGGATTTTTCTTCAAGCCATATCGGCTTTCGGATCGTGCGCGACCTGCCGCCCGCAGATTAGTTCGGCCAGATCACATACTCGTCTTCGGGCGCCGCCTTGTCCTCCCCGGTCTTGTCGAGGGCTATGGGCGAGCGCGTCGTGGACGGGTATAGCGGCGGGCGGGCATTGGCATGGTGCCGGTCAAGCAGGGCCTGCAATTCGGCAACCTTCTGCGGATTGGACGCCGCGAGATTGGTCTTCTCCGTCGGGTCCGTCGTCAAATCGAACAGCCAGGTCTTGCCCTGGTTGCCATCCACCTGCAGCTTCCAGCCGGCCGCGCGCACCACATGATACGCGCCGCTCTGCCAGAAGATCGCATCATCCGGCCTGATGATTGAGCCCGTGCCCATCGCTTCCGGCAGGATGTCTTGCCCGTCAATCTCCACGCCCGCCGGAAGTGCGGCGCCGGCAGCGGCGGCAATCGTCGGCATCAGGTCAATATGCGCGACCGGCGTATCGATGCGCGTGCCAGCCGGAATTTTTCCGGGCCAGCTGACAAACATCGGTACACGGATGCCGCCTTCAAAGAGCGTCAGCTTCCATCCGCGATAAGGCGCATTGAGATCCGGCAGGCCGACATAGCCTGGCGCGCCATTATCGCTCGAGAGGATGATCATCGTGTTCTCGGCAAGACCTTCCGCTTCCAGCTTCTCGACGATCCGGCCAACGCTGCGGTCCAGCGAGCGCAGCATCGCAGCATACACCCGTAGGCGGTCCGGCTCGAACTCGCCAACGGCCTCATAGTCTTCCCTCGTTGCCTGCAACGGCGTGTGCACGCCCCAATGCGCAAGGTACAGGAAGAAGGGCTGGTTGCGGTTTGTCTCGATGACTTTCAGCGACTCGTCCGTCCAGTAATCCGCCAGATAGCCGCCGGGGCGGAACCGGTCGCTGCCATTGTACGAGGTCGAAAAATCGCCGCGCGCCCACAGGAACTTGTCGATCGGATCGAAATCGACCTTGGCGTTTACAACGTTCGGATCATCCACCGGCAGGTGCAGCAGGTCTTCCATCAGCAGCGACTCGTCGAAGCCCTGATTGTTCGGATGAAACTCGCCTGAATTGCCGAGGTGCCATTTGCCGATATGCACGGTGTGATAGCCGCGTGTCTTGAGGACTTCCGCAATCGTCACTTCGTCCGCAGGAAGGCCCTGGTCCTGGAAGTCCGGCGAGCTTTCGGCTGCTGCGCGATCATACACGGTATCCGGCAGGCCGTTGTTACGGTCATTGGCGAACATCGTCACGATGCGGCCCATATTGTTCGGCGTCGGCGTGAATTCGAATCCTGTGCGTGTCGGATAGCGCCCCGTCAGCAGCATGGCGCGTGAGGGTGCGCAGGTGCCGGTGCCGGAGTAGGCGTTGGTGAAAATCGCGCCGCGCGCGGCCAGTGCGTCCATGTTCGGTGTCGGGATGATGCCGTCTCCGAGCACGGTCAGGTCGTTGATGCCGAGATCATCGAGCAGGATGAACACGATGTTCGGCGGGCGCTCCTCCAGCGGCACGGAGGTTTCCGCCGGGCCTTGCTGCCACGGCACAGACCGGTTTTCCGCAATTGGCGGACGATCCGCGCGCGTCACCATCAACAGGATCAGCTCCTTGCGATTGAACCAGGCGAGCGCGCCGCCCGCGACGATAACAGCCAGCAAAATCAGCAGGATACGCTTGATCATATTCGTCTCCCCTCAGGGTTTTCGCATGAAGGCGATGGTGGCGTCTGAGAACGCTTCTGAGGCATCTTCCTGAAGGAAATGTCCGCCGCCTGCAATGGTCACCACTTCGGCGCCCGGCAGGCGCGCCTTGAAGATGGCGTCGCCGCCTTTGGTCACCGGATCGCCGTCGCTGAAGGAGAGCAGCACGCGGCCCCTGAACGCTTCCAGCACTTTCCATGCTGCGTCATTGGCGAGCCGGTCCGGCTTGTGATGCGGCAGCAGCGGCACGAGCGACGGAAACTTCCGTGCACCGGCAATGAACGTATCATCCGGGAACGGAGCAACATAACCGTCAAGAATCCGAGCGTCCGTGATGCCCGACAACAGTCCGAAGACATCGCGGATGGAGAAGTCTGGGCATTCGGCGGCATACTTTACCCAGTAGAGGAAGGCGCCGGGCCCGCCTGCCTGAAACTGCTCGCGCACCATCGCCGCATCCGGCACCGGCACGGCCGGATACATCTGGCCAAGGAAGGCAGACATCTCGTCCGAGATCATCGCCGTACTCGGCAGGCCGGTATTGGCAATCACCAGCCGGTCAAACCGCTCGATCTGCTCGGCAGCAACGCGTAGGCCGATCAGCCCGCCCCAGTCCTGGCAGACGAGGGTGAGGTGATTGAGGTCGAGCTGGCGCAGCCACTGGCCCAGCCAGTCGACATGGCCGGAATAGGTATAATCGTCCGTGGACGTTGGTTTGTCAGACCGGCCGAAACCGATCAGGTCCGGCGCGATCACGCGGAAGCCCGCCGCCGTGAGGCGCGGGATCATCCGGCGGTAAAGATAGCTCCACGAAGGCTGGCCGTGCAGGCAGAGCAGGACGGGCCCATCCTTCGGGCCTTCATCGATATGATGCATCCGCAGCGCCGTGCCGTCTGCCGCGCGCACGTCGGAATAGAGCGGTGCGAAGGGATATTCGAACAGACTGACGAATTGCGTTTCGGGCGTTCTGAAAACCTGCACGATGAGAGCTCCCGGTCGATCCTGAAAATTATAATGACACTAGTAGTGCCAATAATAATTTGGGTCAATCACATTCCTTGGCCATTGTCGGCCCCGCGTCTCCGGCTGATCTCTCGATCATCGACAACATTAAAAATCATTGTAAGATCATAACTCTACGAACCTTGGGGTTGCTGCGTGAACAAACGACAGTTGAAGATTCTCACTGTGTTGCAGTGGGTCTTCTATCCCATGGCCGCCGTGATGCTTCTGGCATTCCTCGCCGACGTGTTCGGCGGATACCGGTTTTGGACGGAGGCTGTCTGGGGGTCTGTTGATCGCGCAATTGATCCCTTCGCGATCATTGTCCTCTGCATATTTTTCATCGTCCTTGTCGCACTCATCTGGCAGTTCATTCTTATCGAGTTTTCGCGCGCAAGGCAGCGAAGGAAAACCGGAAAGCCGCTCATCGCGATTTATCCACCACGGTTTGCAACCCGCTTCATCCTGCCACTGGTGGCCGTGTTCTTTGTGGTGGGTCTCAATGCCATCGTGCTGGTTCCGGGCACGGCGGATCTGCGTCCTGCCAGTTGGGAGGTGGAGCCATTGATGGCGCTGGTCTTCTTCTACATCGTTGCGCATTTCCTGCTGGTCGCTTTCACGCTTCGGGCGTTTCGCAACTTGCCGGTTTTTGTCGCCACGGACGAAGGCTTCGTCTATGAGCCGGGCGATGTTTCGCCAGGGCTAATCCGATGGAGCGACATCTCCGAGGGCGCTGAGGCCGCGCTTCTAACCAGCGGTAGCTCCAATATAGGCGGCCCCAGAACAGGCCTGACGATCGTCCTTTCACTGAAAGACCCAGATACAATTTTTTCCGCCTACAACCCTTTGCTCCGGGGCATCAATTCGTTTGCAACCCGTGTGATCAAGTACCAGTCCGGCGGCGTCGGTGACATCATCCTGGCGGCAGAAGATTTCGGCCCGCGCTATGATGAGGTCCGGTCTCTCATCCGGTCGAAGCTCGGCATACGCTGGACTGATCAGCTGCCTGAGTAATCAGGTCACCTTTGCGCGGATGTGGAATTCCGGCGCATCCCAGCTGTGGGTGGAGAGGATATCGCCGAGGATATCCATCGCCTCCCAGACCTGCGCATAGGTCAGGAACAGCGGCGAAAATCCGAGGCGCACCGTATCCGGCGCCCGGAAATCCGAGAGCACGCCGCGGGCCGCAAGGGCCTGCACCACCGGATAGCCATCAGTGATCCGTAGGCTGACATGTCCGCCGCGCCGCGCATCATCCTGCGGAGAGAGCAGCTCGAGGCCCATCTCCTTTGCCCGGCGGATCGCCATGGCGCCCATCCTCCGGGCTTTCGTCTGAATGTCTTCCGGCGCTTGCCCGCACACGACATCCAGTGCTCCGTCCAGCGACGCCAGCGACAGGATCGGCTGTGTGCCGCTGGCAAACCGCGCGGCGCCCTCGCGGGGCGCGTAGTGCGACTCAAACGCGAACGGTGCCGCATGGCCCATCCAGCCCGGCAGGGGCGTTGAAAGCTTGCCGGAAATCTCGGGCGAGGCATACACTAAGGCGGGCGCGCCGGGACCGCCATTGAGATATTTGTAGGTGCACCCCGCCGCGAGTTGCGCGCCGTGGGAGCACAGGGCAAGGTTCAGAACGCCGGTTGCATGGCTGAGGTCCCACACGATCAGCGCGCCGTTCCTGCGGGCCTCAGCCTCATGCGCGGCCATATCGGTGATCTCCGCCGACCGGTAATTGACCACACTCTTGATCAGAACGCCGCCTTCCTTCAGCGCGGCAATTCCTTCGCCGGTCGGCACGCGCCGCAGCTCGGCCTGCTGCAACCGGCCTAGCGCCGCAACGATATACTGGTCGGTCGGAAACTCATCCTCTTCGATCATGAGCAGCGGGCGCCGGGCGAGGCCGAGGGCCGCAGACGCCAGCTTGAACAGGTTCACGGACACATTGTCCGTCACCACCACGCTGCCCGGCTCCGCGCCGATCAGCCCTGCGATCCGCGCGCCCATCCGCTCGGCAAGGTCGATCCACCCGGCCGAGTTCCAACCCCGCACAAGGTCGCGTTGCCAGGCATCGAGCGCGGCTGCCGCCTTCCGGCGCGCCTCAGCAGGCGGGGGGCCGAGCGAGTGGCCGACCAGGTAGATCGTTCCACCGGGTATCTCGAAATGGCTCCGCGCGGGCGCCAGCGGATCGCCGCGGTCGAGGGCGAGGGCGTCATCCTGGCAGTTCGGAACCTGAAACATCTGACTGGCTTGCCTGTGCTTGCGAACCTGCGAGAGTAGCGGGCAAGCGGCTGGCGGCAAGGGAGACGGGCGTGTGGAAACATCTGGCGATGATCGCGGCGGCCTCTATCCTCGCCGCCTGCCAGCCGCAGGCCGTGGCGCCGGAGCCTGCGATGCCTGAAACGCCGCCCGCCCTGATGACCTGGCCGGACCTGACGAGCCGACCGCGGCCGGAACCTTCCGTCGAGATCCTCTGGGGCGACGGGCCCACGGATATTGCCGATCTCTGGGTGCCGAAGGGCGAGGGGCCTCACCCGGTTGTCGTGATGGTGCATGGCGGCTGCTGGCAGAAATCCATTGCCGACCGTACACTGATGAACTGGATAGCTGAGGGTCTGCGCCAGCGCGGATGGGCGGTCTGGAACATCGAGTATTGCGGCGTTGATGAACCCGGTGGCGGATACCTCGGAACGTTCCGGGATGTTGGCGCGGCGGCCGATGAACTCCTCGAGCGGGCGGACGGGCTGAACCTCGACCTCTCGCGCGTCACCGGCATCGGGCATTCGGCGGGCGGTCACCTCATCCTGTGGCTGGCGGCGCGTGGCCAGCTGCCGGAGACAAGCGAGCTTTCCGTCAGCAATCCGCTGCGCTTCCAGGGTGTGGTTGTCTCCGGCGGGCTGGCGGACCTTGAAGCCTCCCGTCCAGTCACCCTGCCATCCTGCCTCGATGCCATCTACGACCAGTTGACCGGCCCGGTGAGCGAGCTGCGGCCGGACCCGCTTGCAGATACCTCGCCGGCGCGGTTGCTGCCGGTCGGCGTTCCCTTCGTCAGCGTTCATGGCAGCGACGACCGGATCGCGCCGCCGTTGCTCGGCGACGGGCTGACGCGGAAAGCCGAGACGGCGGGGGACACAGCTTCGCTGATCGTCGTGCCTGCGACCGGTCATGTCGAATTGGTTGCTCCGGATACGGAGGCTTTCCGGGTTCAGGCGGACGTGCTTGCAAGTTTCGTCGGGCTGCCGCCAGCCGCAGACTAGCCGTTGAGCTTCGCCAGCAATTCCTGTGCGAACACGGTCAGTGTGTCGTCGCGCGCGCCCATGACGAGGATCCGGTCGCCGGGCTTTGCGAGCTCCAGGAGGCGCGCGCCGCAGGCCGCGCGGTCGCCGAGCGCTTCGGCATTGCGGCCACGGGCGCGGATATCGGCGGCGAGGTCTGCGCTGCCGACTGAGCGGTCCACCGTGCCGCCGAAATAGGCGGGCTCGGGCATCAGGAGGATGTCTTCCGCTTTCAGATTTTCGGCGAAGCACTCCGCGAATTCGCGGCGCATTTTCTTGATCGGGCCGAAGCCGTGCGGCTGGAACATGACGAGGACGCGGCCGGGGAACTGGTTCACCGTACGCAGGGTGGCGGCGATCTTGTCCGGATTGTGCCCGAAATCATCGATGACGGTCACGCCATTCTCCGTGCCGACAATGTCGAACCGGCGGGCGATACCGGAGAATTCGCCAAGCGCCGCGGCGGCTCCCTCGAGTGTGACGCCGCAGGTCATTGCGGCGGCTATGGCGGCGAGGGCGTTGGAGACGTTGTGCCGGCCGGGGGTGGCGAGGCGGAGGGTGGCGGAAGTGCCGGCTTTCCGGTCGTGTACGGAGCATGTGATGCTGGTGGGCGCGGGGGCGATCTCGCTGGCGGTGAGCTGCGCAGCGGGGTTGTCGAGACTGTAGGTGATCGCGGCGGGGAAGTCCGCGGCGAGACGCGCCGTCTCCACATTGTCGAGGTTCAGCACGACATCCTGCGCACGCGCGGCGAAGCCGCCGAAGAGGGCGCGCAGCTCGTCCATCGTCTTGTGGTCGAGCGCGATGTTCATCAGCACGGCCACGCGGGGATTATAGGCAGCGATAGAGCCGTCGCTCTCGTCGACTTCCGAGACGAAGACGCCGCTGGTGCCGACGAGAGAGCTGGAGAACAGCGCCTCGGGCGTGCGGAAATTCTTCATCACCGCGCCGTTCATCACGGTCGGGCTCTTGCCGGCATGGTGGAGGATCCAGGCGATCATGCCGGTGACGGTCGACTTGCCGCTGGTGCCCGCCACGCCAATCGCAAACGGCGCGGCGTTGAACAGGGCCGACAGCATGTCCGCCCGGCTCATCCGCTTGGCGCCGACGCGAAGCGCGGCGGCGATATCGGGCACGGTGTCTTCCACGGCGGCGGAAGCGACCACGACCTGCTCCGGGCTGGTTACGCCACTGCCATCTTGTGGATAAAGGCGGATGCCCTTGCTGAGCAGATAGTCAAACTTCGCTTGCGTGCGCCCCTGGTCAAGCGACCGGTCCGAGCCCTCGATAATGTGGCCCTGGTCGAGCAGGATCAACGCCAGCGGCAACATGCCGGAGCCGCCGATGCCGCAGAAGAAATAGCGATTCATTTCGGTCATTAGGCTCGTTCTATAGCAGGCATTTTCGAAGGCGCATCACGGCACCGATAAGAAGCGAGAATACAAATGGGTTAGTCGCCGACACGGAACAGTTTAACGACAGCGATTGCGCGACTTGCCTCTGAACTAGCAAATTCCGAGTTCGAGATTATTACGCTGCGCTCAGAATTCTTGTATTGCCTGTTGGAAAGCCAGTTTGCGGAACCAATAACCACTGTTTGATCATCGACAACCAAAAGCTTTTCATGTGTGGCGAAGTTCGCGACGAAGAGTTGATCCGGATATTTCTTCAGGAGTGTTCGCAGTGAATCCAACACCTGCTTTGTTCCTTCAAAATACTTGTGGTATCCTTGTGCGTCTTGAGCTCCGTAGCCGATGTATATCGTCACTCCCTGCTGTAGCTTTTTTGAGACTAGCTTGAGAAATGCATCATCCATTACATGCTTGCTCAGCCAGCCGGACATGATGATTAGCCGTACCTTAGAATGTTTCAAGCAATCAATTAGGTACTGGTAGTGATCGACACCTATCAATATTTTTAGGCTTCCTTCGGGAATTTCTTGCAGGCGTCCTCGTTGTGAGTTGGATAGTAGTTCGTCCAATGATTGCCGAACTTCAGAATTGTCTGGCGCCTTGTAACTTGTTTCGCTTACTCTACCCCAAGCAAGCCCAATGACTATTGTGATGACTAGTACATGCGGTGTGGCGGCAGCCAAGCAATCCGGACGCAAGCAGAACCCAAAGAATAAAAGCTGATTCAAAAGCATCACAGTAATGAATATTGTAACGAATCTGCCCAACATAGTTTCGATCTCTCTCCTTGGGTTTTAGAAAGATGCCGATCTATGGCTTTTCGAGCTGAGAAGAGGCTTCCTATTGCTTAGGTGTAGGCAGAACCGTTTGACGGCGCAAACATTGGTTTCCCATCGGACCTATTTGATTTGCTCGATAAGACTTCCATCATTTACTTTTTCGGTACTCGTCATTGATTTGTAGCGGTCTGCATCAGCACCAATACCCGTTCCCATTTTCGGGGAATGCCGGTTTAACTGCGCGGGCACATCCGGGAGAGTGACATGGGCGCGAAAGTGACACGCATCGGGATTGTCGGGCCGGGGCGGGCGATTGACAGGTCGCTGGCGGAGCGCGTCAGCGCGCTGGCGGGCGATAGCGCGGAGCTGGTGTTTCATCCGCAATGCTTCCTTCGGGAGGGGCATTTTGCGGGGCCGGATACTGCGCGGGCGGCGGCGTTTGAGGCGTATGCGAATGATGCTTCGCTGGACGCGGTCTGGTTTGCGCGGGGCGGGTATGGCGCGTGCCGGATCCTCGATACGGCGTTCGGGAATCTGGGCGAGGCGGCGCGGGCGAAGACTTATCTGGGATATAGCGATGCGGGCAGCCTGCTGGCGCGCCTTGCCCGCGACGGGATCGGCCGCGTCGTGCACGGGCCGATGCCGGCGGACATCCTGCGCGAGGGCGGCGAGGCGGCGGTGCGCCGGTCGCTCGGCTTTCTGACGGGTACGGATGATGGGGCGGGAATCGATGCGGCGGCGCGCGCGCCGGGCAAATATGCCGCCTTCAACATTTCGGTGTTCGCGAGCCTGATCGGCACGGGCTGGCTGCCGGACCTCAGCGGCCATGTGCTGATGCTGGAGGATGTGGGCGAGTATCATTACCGGCTGGACCGGATGATGTTCACGATCACGTCGAACCCGGAAGTGAAGAAGGTGGCGGGGATACGGCTCGGGCGGTGCGGGGCGATTCCGGTGAACGATATCGACTTCGGGGCGAGCGAGGAGGAGATCGTCACGCACTGGTGCGCGCGGGGCGGGATTGCCTATCTTGGCCGCGCGGATATCGGCCATGATGTGGAGAACAAGATCGTGGTGTTCGGCGAGCGGGCGGCAAGCGCTTAGAGCCGCTCCATCTCCTGACCTAACCGGAAACCCCAGCGAAGGCTGGGGTCCAGTTCTTGAGTGCGCTGGATACCTGCCTTCGCAGGTATCTGCGGAGAGGGGGCACAAAAAAGGCGGGCATCGCCTGGCGAGCCCGCCTTTTATCTGTGTGCGGAAGATGGGAGCCTAGAGGTTCTTCACGATATCCTCGACCATCTTCTTGGCGTCCGCGAGCAGCATCATCGTGTTGTCGTGGAAGAAGAGTTCGTTCTCGATGCCGGCATAGCCCGAGCCCATCGAGCGCTTGATGAACAGCACCGTGCGGGCGTTCTCGACATCGAGGATGGGCATGCCGTAGATCGGTGATGTCTTGTCCGTTTTCGCGGCGGGGTTCGTCACGTCATTGGCGCCGATGACGAAGGCGACGTCCGAAGCGGAGAATTCCGAGTTGATGTCTTCGAGTTCGAACACCTCATCGTAAGGCACCTGCGCCTCCGCGAGGAGGACGTTCATGTGGCCCGGCATCCGGCCCGCGACGGGGTGGATAGCGTATTTCACTTCGACGCCTTCTTCCTTCAGCTTCTCGGCCATTTCCTTCAGCGCGTGCTGCGCCTGGGCGACCGCCATGCCGTAGCCGGGAACGATGATGACCTTCGAGGCGTTCTTCATGATGAAGGCCGCATCTTCGGCGGAACCCTTCTTGTACGGACGATCCACCTTCGCGCCGCCGGCCGCGGCCGCATCCTCGCCGCCGAAGCCGCCAAGGATGACCGAGATGAAGCTCCGGTTCATGCCCTTGCACATGATGTAGGACAGGATCGCGCCGGACGAGCCGACGAGGGCGCCGGTGATGATCAGCGCGAAATTGCCGAGTGTGAAGCCGAGCGCGGCGGCGGCCCAGCCGGAATAGGAGTTCAGCATCGAGACGACGACCGGCATGTCGGCGCCCCCGATGGGGATGATCAGCGTGATGCCGAGGATCAGGGCAAGCGCGGTGAGGCCCCAGAAGGCCCAGTGCGCCGTGCCGTGCGACAGGATCAGGATGACGGTCAGCGCGATGATGCCTGCGCCGAGGGCGAGGTTCAGGACGTGGCGGGCTGGCAGCAGGATCGGCGCGCCGCTCATGTTGCCGTTGAGCTTGGCGAAGGCGATGACCGAACCGGTAAATGTCAGAGCACCGATGGCTGAGCCGAGGCCAAGCTCGATCAACGAGGCGGTCTTTATGCCGTTCACGGCGTAACTGCTCGTGGACGGATCACCCGTCGTCATGAACAGCTCGGCGATGCCGAAGCTGTCCGGCGCGTAGAGCGCGGCAGCTGCGACGAGGACG
This sequence comes from Hyphomonas sp., assembly GCF_046313975.1. Taxonomy (GTDB): domain Bacteria; phylum Pseudomonadota; class Alphaproteobacteria; order Caulobacterales; family Hyphomonadaceae; genus Hyphomonas. The sequence goes on from NZ_JBKBXB010000022.1 coordinate 28,492, forward strand.
GCGGCCATACCGACCAGTGAGTGGAAGGCCGCGACGAGCTGCGGCATGTCGGTCATCGGGATGCGGCGGGCGATGATCGCGCCGATGGTGCCGCCGATGGCGACGGCGCCGATGATCAGGCCCCAGGTGACGGGATCAAGCTGGTTCCAGAGAAGCGCAAGCGTCGTGCCGACGGCGATCGTCATGCCGATCATGCCGTTGCGGTTGCCCTTCTGGCTGGTCGCGGGGCTGGAGAGGCCGCGCAGGGCGAGGATGAACAGGATACCGGCGACGAGATAGAGAAGCGGCGCCCAGGTGGATTGGAATTGTTCCACGGCTTACTGACCCTTCTTCTTGTACATGGCCAGCATGCGCTGGGTGACTAGGAAGCCGCCGAAGATGTTGACGCTGGCGAGCATGACGGCGACCGCGCCAAGGATCTTGGCGACCCAGCCTTCCTGCGACAGTCCGTGTGCGGCCGCAGCCGCGAGCGCGCCAACGACGATGACCGAGGAGATAGCGTTGGTGACGGCCATCAGCGGCGTGTGCAGCGCGGGCGTGACCGACCAGACGACATAGTAGCCGACGAAGCAGGCGAGCGCGAAGATGGCGGCGAGGAAGACCGTCGATTCAATCCCGCCCGCTTCGGCATGGGCCGGCAGCGCGAGCGCCGCGAGGGCGACGAGGGAAAGGGTGCGTTTCATCACTTGAGCCTTTCGCTGACAGTTGCGCCATTGCGCGTGAGCAGCATGGCGACGACGACTTCATCGTCCGTATCGAGATTAAGCGCTGCGCCTTCACCGGTGATCAGCGGGATGAAGGCGAGCAGGTTCTTGGCGTAGAGCGAGGAGGAGTCCGCCGGCAGGCGCGCGGGCAGGTTCGAGAAGCCGGCGACCTTGACGCCGTTCACGTCGACAATCTCGTCGGCTTTCGAGAGCGGGCAGTTGCCGCCCTGGGAGACGGCCATGTCGACGATGACCGAACCGGGCTTCATCGACTTGACCATTTCCTCCGTAATCAGAACAGGCGCGGGGCGGCCCGGGATCAGCGCGGTGGTGACGACGATATCCTGCTTGGCGATGTGGCTGGCGGTGAGCGCGGCCTGTTTCGCCTGGTATTCCTTCGACATTTCCTTGGCATAGCCGGCAGAGGTTTCGGCGGCCTTGAACTCGTCATCCTCGACCGCGATGAACTTGGCTCCGAGCGAGGCGACCTGTTCCTTGGCGGCGGGGCGCACGTCGTTGGCGGTGACGACCGCGCCGAGGCGGCGGGCGGTGGCGATGGCCTGCAAGCCGGCAACACCGGCGCCCATGATGAATACCTTGGCCGGGGCGACCGTTCCGGCAGCGGTCATCATCATCGGCATGGCGCGGCCATAGATCTGCGCGCCTTCGATCACGGCGCGGTAGCCGGCGAGGTTCGACTGCGACGACAGCGCGTCCATCGACTGGGCCCGGGTGATGCGGGGCGTGAACTCCATCGACAGCGCGGCAATCTTCCTGGCGTTCAGCGCGGCGATCTCGTCGGCCGGGAAAGCGAAGGGCTCCATCAGCGCGATCACGGCGGCGCCTTCGGGAAGCGCGGCCACCTCGTCCGGCAAAGGACGGCGGACCTTGAAGACGATATCTGCGCCCCGGGCGGCATCGGCCGCGGAGGCGGCGATGCTGGCGCCGGCCTCGGTGAAGGGGCCGTCCGGAAAGCCGGCGACCGTGCCGGCGCCGGATTCGACCGTGACCGTGTGGCCGAGGCCCACGAGCTTCTTGACTGTCTCCGGAGTTGCCGCCACGCGGGTTTCGCCGGGTCGCCGTTCTTTGAGCACTGATATCTTCATGGCGCCTTGAATTAGGTTAAACCTTGCGCAGTGCAACAGAAATTTTGGGAGTAAAGGGCATGAGCTTGTTCAGTCTGGCTAACAGGACGGCGCTGGTGACGGGGGCCTCCAGCGGTCTGGGCCGCCACTTTGCCGGGGTTCTCGCAGGGGCAGGCGCGACCGTTGTGGTCGCCGCGCGGCGGATGGACAAGCTGGAGGAAGTGGCCGCGGAGATCGAAGCCGGGGGCGGAAAGGCGCTCGCGGTCGAAATGGATGTGACCGATGATGGCAGCGTCCGGGCGGCGTTTGATTCGGTCCGCGAGGCGCTCGGGCGGCCTTGCGACGTGGTGATCAACAATTCCGGCATGTCGCGCGAAGGCTGGTTCCGCGAGCAGAGCGAGGAAGACTGGAACGCCGTTATCGATACCAATCTCACCGGCGTCTGGCGCGTCGGCAAGCATGCGACCAACGCGCTGATCGAGGCCAAGGTGAAGGGCTCGATCGTCAACATCGCCTCGATCACGGCGCACCGGACGCAGCTGATGACGACGGCCTATTGCGTCTCGAAGGCCGGGGTCGACCACCTGACGCGGCATATGGCGCTGGAGAATGCGCGCTATGGCATCCGCGTGAACGCGATCTCGCCGGGCTATTTCAGGACGGCGATCAATGACGCCTACCTGGATTCCGAAGCGGGCGAAGCGATGCGCAAGCGGGTCGCCTTCCGCCGGTTCGGCGACTACCGGGAACTCGACGGGGCGCTGCTGCTGCTGGCGTCCGAGGCGGGCAGCTATATGACCGGCTCGACACTCGTCGTCGATGGCGGGCATCTTTTGAGCAGTCTTTGATTGTTTTTGCTCGCGGTTGTTTCCGCGCCACTGGCGCGGAGCCGCTGCGCGCTTCGCTTTGCTCCTGGGGCGCACGAGTTTGAGCGCAGCACGTCTGGCCGGACGCGGGGGTGCCCGGCCGGTGGGTTTTTCCTGAACTCGGTTTCCTGTCATCCCGGCGAAAGCCGGGATGACAAGG